>JAZLAI010000017.1:0-112895 GCA_045613105.1 Bacteroidales bacterium
GGATTATTATTTACCCAAAAATTCAACTACAACTTTCTCGCTTTTGATAAGTTTCGGATATAGAATATTTTAAAAATTATGGATGACATCATAATTTTTCCCAACTGCTAAAAAACATATAATAATTATTGTATCTTTGCAGCAATAAAAAAACTCATAGAATTGGCACCACAGGGATTTATACATCTTCCTGCTACCGGCTGTTCTCTGAGTTTTTTCATTTCCTGTCCGAATAAAAACTCTTCAAAATATTAGTCCCTGTAGTACTTCTTTTCAAAGCAACTATCAATTTGAAGATATGTCCATTTTGTTTGTAAGTATAAATCATATTGTTATCATTGACATTTACTTCTCCTTTTCTGATAACATCACAAAAATTCAAAATCTCATAAGCACTCACTTTACCTACATTTCCTTGATAATGTTTCAATAAAATATGGAGTACACCATCGTCAAGTTTATTTGTACATAAAACAAATCTTATAGTATTATTATATTTATCAACTATCTCAAATTTATATGGTTTAGCTCTTCTGTAAACAAATGCATTATATACTCTTTTATTTTCTTCTGTTAAATTAAAACATTTAACTTCTTCACAAAATTCATTTGTCTTGCGTTTTATTATGTTATTTTGTTTTTGGTTCATTACGTTTAAGTTTCATATTTTTCACAAGTCCTATTATTCAAAACTCCAGATACAGCCTTAATCTTTCTTCAATATCATCTCTTGTCACCACCTTTTTATACTGTTCCCAATTTGTTATCATACCTTTGGTTTCCCGATAGTTAACAATTTTCTTGACATCTTCATATTCTATATATGGATGACGTAAGATTGTTTTAAAATCATCATGGTTGATCCGTATTTTTCTAATAGAAACGCTGTCGATATTAATATAAGGCGAGATTATTTCAAATCTGGATGAGTCGAGTCCATAAACTTCAAGCAGTTGCTTACTATCAATAAATCCTCCTAATTTTTCTCTATATTCGACAATATTTCTAGCAAAATAAGGCCCTATTCCTGGAAGATTTATAAGATCTGTAGTATCTGCAGTATTGACATCTATGATCTTAACATCTTTTTTCTCCACCGTTTTATTTGCAAAGTTATCTTTTTTCTTAAAATCCGTATTTCTCGACGCATCGGCATTTATCCTTTTATTCTCTGTCTTCTCCTTTTGGATACTATTCTCACTCTCAAGCTGCCCGACAGCCTTTACAGCATTCATTTCTTCTATCGCCTCCTCTTGCAATGCCATTATGGAATCAAGATTATGTAAATAGAAATTAACATTTGAAGGTCGATTCGCCACAAAAAAATTAGCAGCGATGATGAAGAACATCACCGCTGCTAAAACTATTATCGCTCTTCGTTCACCCTTAGTGAACGTCAGAAAATTATTCATACCGTTTTGTATTTTGAGGGACTTGAGTTGCATAAGGTACATAAGTCCCTTAGGTCCCTAAAAGAACAACTGATTAATAAATATCGCTAAAATCACTATTGGTGCAACGAATTTTATAATAAAGAATATAAAATTCTTCACACCCATTTTCAATGTATTCTGATTTGTAATTTCGTTGTAGAAGCTTTCTTTTCCCATCTTCCAAGCCACGAATATCACAATGAACAAAGCTCCTATCGGCAACAGTATATTTGCGGAGAACCTATCCATGAAATCGAAGAATGTCATGTCGCCAAAGACAAATATAGAATCTTGGCGCAAGCTCAATGTACAAATCACGCCAAAGAACAATGCTACCAATGTTCCTATCCATGTTGCAGTGTTACGTTTTATTCCATGTTCTTCAGAGAGGAATGCCACAACTACTTCAAGCAATGATATCGTTGAAGTCAATGCTGCTATCGCCAGAAGCACGAAGAAAATTATACAGAAGAAATATCCGCCTGCCATCTTATCGAATATCATTGGAAGTGTATTGAACGCCAGTCCTGCACCAGCTTCAGGCTGAATTCCGAAAGTGAATGCTGCCGGAAATATGATGATACCAGCCAAGACAGCCACCAAAGTATCTGCTACTACGACCGACAATGATGTCGTTGCGAGATTGTCTTTCTTGCTGATATAAGATCCGTATGTTATCAAAGCACCCATACCAACACTGAGTGAGAAGAACGCTTGACCTAATGCTGCGAGAAGCATGTTAGCATTAACTTTAGAGAAGTCAGGCTTGAACAAGAACTTCAGACCTTCGCCTGCTCCGTCCAATGTCAATGACTTGACACATAGAATGATGAGTATCACGAACAAGGCTGGCATCATTATCTTTGTATATTTCTCGACACCATCTTTGATACCTTTAAAGATGATGAAGGCCGTCAGTCCCATAAAGATAAACTGCCATAAGAAAGGACGGAAAGGATTGTTGTTAAAATCGACGAAACCTTGTTCTATCGTCGTTATGTCTTTATCTGCGAAAAAGTTTGTAGCAGCCTTATAGATATACTCCAATGTCCATCCCGATACGGTGCTGTAGAAGGCAAGCACCACGAAGGCTGCCAATATTCCGAAATAACCTATCAGATTCCAATGTGTCTTAGGCGACAATTCCTTAATGGAACCGACAGGGTTCTTGCCGCCTCGACGGCCGATATAAAATTCAGCCATCATAATAGGGATACCTAGGCATAACACTATCAATACGTAAATCAACAGGAAAGCACCACCGCCATTCTCACCTGCGAGACATGGAAAACGGTAGATATTACCCAATCCGATTGCTGAACCTGCAGCTGCTGCTATGGCTCCTATCTTTGAGCCAAAACCATCTCTTTTTTCATTCATAGCTATACATTATATTAATTACACTCATTAAAAACATCGTACTACATTGTCATACGAAAGATATTGAAGCCCTAACGGCCACTCATTATTTTATATGCAAATTTAAATATTCCTTTGAACCTGTCACATTTTATCTCAGGATAAAAAACCTCCTTGCCACCAAAGCCTCTGTAGAAGCGTGCGAGGCCATCGCTGTCGGAGCCTTCAAAGTCGAGGATATAAGGCATCTCGCTATATTCTCTCACCACATTATCAAGCAGGAAAGCAAGTCCGTGCTTGTCTTTATATCTCTCGTCGCTACCTGAGAACAAGAATATGATTCTGCCGTGACTATACATAAACACCGCACCTGCTATCAGCATGCCGTCAATGTCTTTAACTCCTGCCAGAAAACAACACTCGCGCGACACTGCAGTGTCGATAAGGTCGAGAAGTCTGGCGTATTCTCTGTCATTCCAATGTCTTACCTCTCTGCCTCTGTTGTTTCTGAAAAGCCGAATCACGTCATATGCCTTGACATCAACATCGAGAGAGAGACCAGCCGACTCTGCCTTAGCGATATTTCTTTTAGTGTTTTTGTTATAATTGTTATAATGATACTGATAATCGTGAATGAGGTCGAGTAGCACATTACGATGGCTCAGGATATTGTCGTTACTATAATCGACCTTATTATATTCGTTGAGACGATAAGCTATAATCTTATATTTATCAGGTATGGCATTGATAAAAGCAACTACCACATCTTCCGACAACACCGACTGAGAATAAACGCCCAACTGCTGGACGAAAAAAGGCTGAAACATATATGATATTCCGAATTTCCTTTTTCCCGTCAAGGGCATCACACGTTCGTAGTCGTTCTCTACCAAAGCTTCCCATTTAGGATGTACTATATCGAGATACCACGACCATGCATAGACGCTGCCGTTGAACGAAGCGGCAATACATTCGTCCCAGCGTCTTTTGTCTATCATATCATGAGTCAGATGTTTTATCATAATCATTTAAGAATATAATCGAGAATCTTTCTGTATAATGTTATCCATCCTTCCCAACGTTTTTCACCCGATAATGTTTCATTATGCCATAAAAGAATAAACGTTCCGTTGACATTTTTCACCTCGTCGATAAGTTTCTTGGCTTTCTCGTAAGACTCATGAACGTCGAGGTCGAGGTAGTCGCGCATCGTTCCGTCCATCAAAGCAAAAGGATGGATATTGAGTTTTGTCTTCATATCGTTTTCCAAGTCAAAGAACAGGAAAGTATCGGCATAGCCTGCCCTAAATCCTGCCTGTGAGGCATAACCCATAGTATAGTCATCGGTGATATCCAGCTCTATGAGTATCTGGTAACTTGAAGGCAGAGACAGTCTCAGAAAATGCTGGCGGCTCATCGTCACCTCCCTGTTAAGCACTTCCGACAAACGGCTTATCTCTTCCTTGATGACTTTCTTTTTCAGATATGAAGAAAAGGAAGGATGTATCCCGACATAGGCATAATCACCAAGATGTTTGATGAGTTCCTGAAACTCCTTGTTTCTTATCGAAATGTTTTTGTCATTAGTGTTATAGTCGCCGCATAATATGAAATAGAGAGGTTTTATCTTAAGTTCCTTTTGCAGCTCGATCTGATACTCGAAGGTATCGAAAGGATCCATTCTTTTATTTTGCAGCACCTCCCATCTTTCCTTTATTTCTTTTTTATCAAGGCGAAGAATATCTCTGAAGAAAGCCGATGCCGTTCTGAAAAGGCCTTTGTTCTTATATGCCCATGCAGCGTCGATGTCGTATGTAGGCACAAATCTGAAAGTCTTCTTCTTCAGTTTCATCTCAGGATAACGCGACTGCATACGCTCGCCGAGATCCTTCGCCCACAAATTGATGACAGGACGTTCCATCATCTCCATTTTATACAAGATAGAATCCTGTGGCTGGAAGCGGCTGTATTGGTCTGTGACATGAGGAAGATATTCCTCGTAACGGCTTATGATATAGAAAGAAGCCGAGAAGATGTCGAAAGGAAACAACGATTTGTCGTTGAAGACAGGATATATAGCCTTATCTTCTTTGTAGTTACATATCTTAAGGTCTTGGTCAGCGATATCGCGTTCAAAGAGGAGGTTTGCGGCTTGCTGATATAATGCAGGTTCATCTTCCATAGGATGTTTGCCATAATGCATCTTAGGACCTTCGTATGAAAGATAATACTCCTTTTCGGTGGAGAACTTAAAGGCGATGCCAAGCTCATCTTTGAACAACAGCTCAAAAATATAATATAATCTATTGGTTATCTTAGGCACTAATATCAGCAATTCCATAAACTCTTTTTTATAATTAATGAAATAAAATGTCCTTGGCCACGCGACCTCAAGACCTTTTTACATCCTGCAAAGTTAAGACATAAATCTCTTATAGAAAAGTTAAAAATTGTTAAAAATACAACTGCCATGAACATTGTCGTTCGCGTTCTGTTTACGGATAAAAAACAACACTTATGAAAACATACGATTTATACGAACGTGCCATGGAGCCTGTAAGACATTGGTGGATGTATCTGATTATAGGCATTCTGGCTTTTGCTTTAGGAATCTTCATGCTGACCAACCCTGCGATCACCTACGAGATGATGACATTGCTTCTAGGTCTTGCCCTTGTTGTCTTCGGTGTCATCGAGATGATTGTCGGCATCTTCAGCAGGAACATTTTCGTCACACGAGCCGCAGTGATAATAGGAGCCGTGCTTAACATAGTGTTAGGCATACTTCTCGCCGCCAACCCAGGCATCGCTGCACTGACGCTACCGCTTATCCTCGGCATGTGGATGCTTTACCAAAGTTTCATGATGATCAGTTATGCCGGCGACCTCAAAGGTTTCAAGGTGAAAGGTTACGGTCTCACCATGTTCTGCGGCATCGTGCTTTTAATTCTGGCGATACTCATCCTCATCCGCCCTGTCACCGTCGGCATGATGACAGCAGCAATCTATATCGCGCTTTCGTTCATCATCTACGGACTCTCGGAGATAGTATCTGCATTCAGACTAAAATCAATACATAATATAATTGAAAATTGAAAACTAGAAGTTTGTAATTTAAAATTAGGCTGATATCAATATGAGATTCAGCCTTTTTTCATTTGGATATATTTTTTAAAAAACATATATTTGCCGTCATTATTTTATACTCATCGCCTTATGAAAAGAAATGTCTTTATCTTATTTTTATCATTGCTATGCGCAACTATCAATGCTCAAGTTGTTGAAAAGATTTACAAATTCGACGAACCTGAAATCGTCAGTATCGATAATTATTCTTTGATTAAGTTTCCTGGAAGCCAACAATATGCTGAGGTGGGAAGTCCAAGTCTTCCGTATCAGCCAGTAAGTCTTCTCCTACCAATGGGATACGATGCAGAGTCGGTTGAAGTACAGTTCCTCGACTTCAAAGAGATTGAAGGCAGTTATATGCTTTATCCTTACCAACAAGCTGTGCCTTATTCCAAAGCTGACAAGTTCAAGTTCGAGAAAAACGAGCAGATATATTCTTACAAAGGCGACTATCCTTCAAAAAGTCATAACGATGTCTCGACACATTATCTTAACGGACATTCATTCGCTTTCCTTAACTTCACTCCTGTTCAATATATTCCTTCAGAAGGTAAAATCAGATACGCACAGAAAGTCAGAGTAAGCATAAAGACTTCTACTGAAAGAGAAGATCATTCTGCAATGTTATGGAACACACCTTCTTTAACACAGAGCGTTACAAATCTTGCACAAAATCCAGAGATGGTTTCTTCATATAAACATAGAGGTGCATCTTTGCCTAATTATGAAATCCTCGTCATCACTGCAGAAAATTATGTAGCAGGGTTCGATGAATACATAGAACATTATAACAGTATGGGATATCGTACCAGACTCGTCACTGTTGAGTATATTTATTCTCAGACCACAGGCATTGACGAGCAAGAGCAGATAAGAAATTACATCATTAAAGAATATCAGGATAATGGGATTATGATGGTGATGTTGGGCGGTGACGTAAACATTATCCCATATAGAGGTTTGTATTGCATGGTAAGTGAGGAATATGTTGATGAAGGCATACCTGCCGACTTATATTATGCCGCTCTTGACGGCACTTGGAATGATAATGAAAATAGTTTCTGGGGCGAGTGGTTCGAGTCCGATTTGCTGCCTGAAATCGGTATCGCACGTCTGTCTTTTGCTAACGAAGAAGAACAGCATAATATGATTCATAAGACATTGTCATATCAGAGAAATCCTATTATGGGAGAATTCCGTGACATCACTTTAGGCAGCGAAATTATGGACGACACTCCTACATACGGAGGCGACTTCCTCGAACTTATCATTGGCAAATGCGACGAACATGGATACGGAACCATTGGCATACCAGAAGATTATAACTTTACACGCATATACGAAGAACATGACAACTGGAGTGGAGAGAATCTAGCAAAAGCTATCAATAAAGGTACACAATATGTTCATCATGCAGGTCATGCCAACTCCGACTTCGTGGCTGGATGGTATCTAAGCGATATCACTGATGATAACTTCCATGATGTTAATGGCACAGACCACAACTATACCTTCTTCCATTCTCATGGATGTATATGTGGCGCCTTTGATGAAGACTGCATCATGGAGAGAATGATTAAGATTGAAAACTTCTGCGTTGCTGTGTCGGGCAACTCACGATATGGATGGTATTGTCCTGGCGGTTGGGACGGTCCTTCAATACATCTGCATAGAGAACTCGTTGACGCTCAGTATAACGATAAGTTGAACAATCTCGCAATGTCGCTAAGAGAATCAAAGATACAGACTGCACCTTTGGTCGGAAACTTCGACGCCACACGATGGAACTATTACGACCTCAACGTACTCGGCGACGGTGCAGCTCCTATATGGCTTGACGAGCCTTTCGAGACAAACATCGATTGTGAGACTTACCTTATGGTAGGAACTGAAAGTATCAAACTGACAGTGACCGACAATGATGGAAAACCAATGAGCGAATTCAAATGTAGCTATCTTTCTGATGACAATAAACTTATGGGCTTTGCCTTGACCGACGATAACGGAAATGCTGAGATAATCTTCGAATCGGCATTGTCTGAAGACGGTTACGCAAATATTATAGTCACAGGTCCAAATGCTTTCCCAAATAGAAAAGAAGTGATTATATATAAGACCGATACTCCTTTCGTGATAATGGATAATTATTCTTTCAACGACAACGACGGACAACTGGATTATTCTGAGAGTCACATTATGAATATGTCGTTTAAAAATGTTGGTGACAATAATGCCAGTTATGTTGAAGCGGCCTTGACTTGCGACAAACCGGAATATGTCAATATCACTAATTCGACTGTCAATGTAGGTGATGTTACTACTGATAATGTTGTCAATTTAGAAAATGCTTTTGCTTTCACAATATGCGATAGCGTTCCTAACAACACAAAGGTAAGATTCTTTGTCACTTGCAATGATGGCACAGAAGAATGGGAAAGCAAGTTCGATGTTAACATCAGCGCTCCTGAATTTGAGATTGTCAATCCCGCTGGATTGGAACTTAATCCAGGTGATGTCGCAACTGTGGAATTTACTATCGTCAACAAAGGCGACAGCGATGCCAATAATATTGTCTTCTCAATATTCCCACCTGATGAAATAGAAAGCGACCAATATATATTCTATATTCCAAGTCTGGCTGCAGGCGAAGAAACTGCTATAGAGTTAAACTTAACAGTTTCTGAAGATGCTTTACTTGGCTATGCTTACGAAATGCTGACGGCAGTTTATTCTGGAAGATATATCACAAGAGACAGTTATGCCATCGCCATCGGATCGGTAACAGAAGACTTTGAAACCGGAGATTTCTCTAGATTCGACTGGAAGACTAACAGCCTAACATCATGGTCCATAACAGCAAACGAAGCTTACGAAGGTCAATATTGCGCCAAATCAGTAGAAATCACTGACCTGTCTTCTTCAACTCTCAAAATCACCATTGACGTAAAAGTTGATTCTGATATTAGTTTTTACAAGAAAGTGTCTTCTGAAACAAATTACGACTTCCTTGAATTCTATATCGACGATAAAAAAATAGGTGTATGGTCAGGAGAGATAGACTGGTCGTTAGAGGAATATGTTTTAGAAAAAGGCTTACATACTTTGAAATGGGCTTATACAAAAGATGTGTCTTATAACGGCGGACAGGATTGTGCTTGGATTGATAACATTAAACTGCCACCTGTATCTGTAATTGTGGATGTAGAAACTGTTGAGGAAAAGAACATAGAGATCTATCCTAATCCTAACAAAGGTATCTTCAATGTCAAACTTAGCGATTTGAATAGTACAGTAACTGTCTATAACACCATAGGACAAATAATTTATCACAGATCCGATCTGACAAACGATGTCGAGATAGACCTTGGCGATGTCAAGCCTTCATTATATTTTATCAATATCAAAAACTCTGAGATTGATTATACTGAAAAGATTGTGGTAAGATAAAACAACATTTACCAAAAACAAAAACGGCGGTTGTTTCATTATGAGACACCGCCGTTTTTTTATTGATTATCGTTATCTTATTCGATGACGATTTTTTCTGTGACATTCATTTCGGAATTCTTTATCTTGACGAAGTATAATCCTGAATTGATGTTGCCAAGTCTTATCTCTACCTTATTGCTTAAGCCATCATTTTGATAGATCATCTGTCCCATAGTGTTATATATTGTCACGGCACTTTCGATATTGCCAAGTTCAATGCTAAATACGCCTTTATTAGGATTAGGATATATTTCAACATTTTGTTCCACTACAGTCTCAACATCCACTACTACTGCTGTTGGAGGGAATTTGATATTGTCAATCCAAACGCAGTCTTCGCCTTCATCATAACCATAGTCTTTATCATATTCCCATCTTAAAGTATGTGTACCAGCCGACAATGTGAATGTTTCTTTTGACCAGTCGAGTTCGCCTGACCATTCACCTTTCTTATTGTTGTTGACATAGAAGTTAAGCATGTCATAACTCAACTCCGATGATACTTTTTTGTAGAAACTTATCTCTGAATCCTGTTTTACATCAACAACTATCTTCAATCTTGTAGTACTGCTGCCACCGATGGTTCCTGACTTGACAGAATATTGTCCTTCATAAACTTGGTCAGTTGCGATAGTCCAGTCTGCATCACCTTCAAATTCCCAGTTATATGCAGAGAAATCGCCTGTTTCAAAACCTTCAGTCATGCTGCCGACAGTGAATGTATATGAACCTGTTGTCATATAATTACCGGAATAAGCTGCTATTATCATTTCGTATGCTGTGCCTATTTCAGCATTTTCCTTTATGGTAAAAGTGAAATCAACATCAGTATTTGCGCCAGCCTCCAATGTATTGATATAGAACACATCTTCTTCCACTATTGTCTCAGGGAATGTACAGAACACTCTAAACACAGTATTAGCAGCTGCGCTATTACCTTTATTGACCACATTGAATTTAACCGATGCTGTCTCTCCTGGATTTACTTCAGCTGACACTGGATTTACAATCTCTAATTCTGGTGCATAAATCTTTGTATTGAATTTACTTGTCCATGTTTCATTGCCGTCGCTACATGTTATTACAAATCTAATATCGGTATTGTTAGGAACATTGTCGCTGACTTTAAATGAAAATGCGTCCTCAATAGTGATATCAGAATTAGCATTGACATTTCCGACACTTGCTGTTGCATTTGTTATTTCAACATATTCTGGTTTATTGGTTGACAATGTAGCTGTTACGTTTTCTGCGTCAACGGTACCAACGTTAACGAATGTCATATCCATTGTTACCGATTCATTGTAATCTATCTGATTGTTGTCGTCGTTGAATGCACATCCATCATAAACAACATAAGCTGCATCATTAGGAAGAGCCACTACATCCAATGCAACAGGGTAAGCGTTGAGACCAGTGACGTAAAGTTTCATATCACCAACAACATTAAGTCCACCTTCTAAAGTAATATTTGCGATGCCATTTTCGTCTGTCACAGCAAAACCGATCACTTCGTTATCGAATACCAAACTACAACGGAAGCCTTTTTGAGTTTTGCCGTCATTATCTTTAACAACGACTTCCATTGAAGATTCGCCAAGCATAATCTCTTCTTGATATTGAATATTAGCTTCGTATGGTTCATCGAGCCAAGGTCTTATTGCGACGTCGCCCAAAACGTTCAAGTCGTAGAAGTTCCATCTAAGAGCACCCTCTTCCCATTGACCAGGAGCATTTACGAAAGGTGCTGTCTGACATTTTGCATCAGAGAATTGCATTCCAAGGAAAGGAATACGGTCGTTGTATTGAGCGTCAACCATTTCTCTATGAAGGTGAGCTGCAGGACCTTCTGTCTGACCTTCGTTGAACCATCCGTAACGAGAATTACCGATAGCGGCAACTGCAAAGTTTTGTATTGTCACCATTCTTTCCATGATACAATCATCTTCGAAAGAACCGCAAACGCAACCATGTGAATGGAAAAACGTATAGTTATGATCAACGCCATTAGCGCCGCTAAATTTAGAATCAGTGATATCGCTATTATACCATTCAGCAACAGTATTTGTATTAGCATGACCGACATGCTGAACATATTGAACACCCTCATTGATAGTATTTCTTAATTTTGTTGGTCCCCAATTGCCGTCTTCAGCATAATGACGGATGAAGTTGTAATCTTCAGGGATGCCGATTGTTGTGTAACCGTTGTCATCACGTTCACCGATAAGAAGTTCGAGATAGTCGCTGCCGTAAGTTTGAGGATTGTCGTACAACCATTCTCCACCCATTGCAACTTTTCTGAACTCGCCCAAGACAGGTTCGCGTTGATATTTCAATGTCTTGTTGATTATATTAGCTTGTTTGGAAGCATTGTCGAACGACATACGAGCGATGCCTATTTCCGGGAGAAGGTCATCTTCACCTATTTCACCCCATTTGTTATTGCCGTTATCGTTCCATGTTCCATCAAGTGCGCTGAAATATAAGTCAGCAGGAATGTTGTTGTCAGTATAGACACTGCTGCTCTGAACTGTTGCATACAATCCGCGATAAGGAACGATGTTGACATCACCGCCCATCAATACCATAATGATACCATTATTGCTATATTCCTGAATGATATAATTACGAATTTTTTCCTGGTTATCGACACCTTGAGATGAAGAGTAAATCTGATCTACTGTCACGATTCTGTTACGTACACCTATGCTCTCGTAATATTCCATATATTCATTGAAGCCTTCAACATAATTCTCGCCAGTGATTATAAGCATATCGTAAGCGCTTATGTCTCTGCCTCTTGTCTTATATGTACTGAGCATTTCTGGGTTATCTGCCAAAGTCTGAATCTTGCTATTAATATAAGGTGTGTTCCATAACATCGCAGAATTGTCGTTCTTTGCTGAAGCGATATTAACCTTGACGGTAGCAGTCTTGGCATACATCACCTTTCCTGAAGATGGTTCATATTGTACAGGAGTGAAAGATGTGAATGCAAAAGCATGACCATTAAGATAATGAGTTGTCAATACGCCATGATTTTCTGTAGGATATATGCCCTTTGATGAATAAAGCTCTTCATTTTTAGCAAAAGCTTTACGTTCTGGTTTTGAATATGGTCGAGCTGCCTGATAAGGGAAAATCTCTTTGTCTAATGTTATCTCTTCGAAATCTGAAAGAATTACTTCAACTGACTCAGCTTCTGCACCGTATGGAAGCAAGAGACTCACAGCCTTGTATGGCAATGAAGGATTTCCCTCAACGGCTGTCTGCATACAACCTTTAAACTGAATTTGGCTATAAGCTTGAATCTCGTTAACCACTGGATTTTCAAAGTGGTAAGTCTGTTCGATAGTTTGTGCCGTTACAAACAAACATATCATCGATAAGAATAGTAAAATACTGATTTTTTTCATATTATAATAAATTTATAAGACAAAATTATTTCTGCCAAAGATATGATTTTATTTATTATAACATAAAGTATTTTTCAGAAAAATGAAGCAGTATTTTTTAATAAACGCAAAGGCCAAAGACAGAAGTTTTCACTTCAGCTTTAGCCTTTTTCAGATAACAAATCTATGTATCTATAAGTCTATTGGCCAAGATATAACAGTCATGGTTCAACAGCCTTAACTCAATCACTTCTCCCAATGGAAAGGCTGGATCTGAGAGTCAGCATCTTGCCATGAAGGTTTTCTTAAGGCATATATGATGAAAGGAACCGCCACAAATATTATACATCCTCCGAACATAACACCGTACCACACCGCATTGCTACCTGTAGAAATCTGTCCTGGAGGTATGAAGCTTAAGACAAAAGCTAACAAAGAACCCAAGAAGCCGACACCAGCTATGACCCACATCAGGAAGTTGCCTTTCTTGCCGATACGGAAATCACGAGGAGCGTCTTTCATGATATAACGCAGATAGATGGCAGCTGCAAACATCAAGAGATACATTATCAGATATAACAACACTGTCATCTGCGATAAGATCTGATAGAAACTTTGCACTGATGGCATGACAACGAAGAGAAGGCTCAAGATTGTCACAATACATCCTTGTATTATCAAGATATTGCTTTGCACACCGAGTTTGTTAGTCTTCTGGAAGAAAGGAGGAAGATATCCTGCCTTACCCACTACGAGCAGACCTTTTGAAGGACCAGACACCCATGTCAATACACCGGCGAGAACACCGAAAGCAAGTGCTATAGCAAAGACAGGTGACAGCCATGAGAGATGGAGATATTTGAGATAATTGTCGAAACCTATCAAAAGACTTTGTGTCAGGTTGATATTGTCCTGAGGGATGATGAAGCCAAGTGAATAGGTGCCAAGCACGAATATTATCACAGTGATGAAAGCTCCGATGAACACGGCTTTAGGATAGCTCTTGGCAGGGTTATCCATCTCCTTGACGTGAACACCGGTCATCTCCATACCGGCATAGAAAAGGAAGATGCTGGAAGCGAGTACGAGGTTGTCCAGTTTGGCGAGGTCAGGCCAGAAACTGCCGCTCAAGTCCATCTGTATTTGACCACCCGACACCCAATAATAGATACCAAAGATAATGAGCAATGCAGCAGGGATAATGGTACCGATGAGACCACCGAACTTTGACACCTTACCAACCCAGCCGAGACCTTTCAAAGAGATGAAGGTTGCAAGCCAATAGATGACGAGAACTACGATGAGAGTGTAAATCTTATTATCGGCCAATGTCATGTCGTGCGAAGGGTTCATGCCAATGAAGGCAAGCGACACTGCACCAAAGGTAAGCACTGTAGGATACCAGATGGTATTCTGGAACCATTGAAGCCAGATGGCTAAGAAACCGAGACGCTTGCCAAAAGCCTCACCGACCCAACGGAACACACCACCCTCCTTGTTGGAGAACATGGAAGCCAGCTCAGCCGCAACGAGAGAAGTCGGGATAAGAAAGACAAGTGCTGCAAAAAGATAATAAAATGCCGAACTCAAACCATATTCGGCTTCGGCAGGAAGTCCACGCAATGAAACAACCGCCGTAACATTCATGATTGCTATAGTAAAGACACTCAACTTAGCAACATTCTTTGTTTTATTTGAATCCATAAGCGTTAAATTTTTCATCAAAAACAACAAAGACAGAGAAATGTTTGGTAAAAAAACAAAAAAGTATCTTCACCTATGTTTAAAGATTATCATAAGATGACTACCACAGGAGACATTATCTTAAATAATATTTTTTAATATATGAAAGTAATGGGTAATTTCGTATATTTGCAAACGTGAATTTTCACCACATTACCGACGAAATTGAATATGAATACAATAAAGGTGCTTGACAAAGAGTTTGAGCTTTACATAAAACAAGAAGAGATAGAAGATGTCATCAAAGGCATAGCCTGTCGAATCAATGAAGAATATAAAGACAAGAACCCTTTGTTTCTCGTTATGCTTAACGGTGCTTTTATGTTTGCATCTCAATTATTTAAGGAACTCACTATCGACTGCGAGACTTCTTTCGTGAAATATTCTTCTTACGACGGAACTCAAAGCACTTATGAAGTGAAAGAACTCATAGGATTAGACTCATCTATTGAAGGTCGAGATATAGTCATCATAGAAGATATCATCGACACTGGTTTCACGATGAAATGTCTGCTTCAGAAACTTCATGACATGAAGGTGTCGAGCGTAAAGGTCGCGACCATGCTCTTCAAGCCTGACGCTTTCAAATTCGACTACACGATAGATTATATAGGATTGAACATCGGTAATGAATTTATAGTCGGATACGGTCTCGACTATAACCAACATGGAAGAAACTACGGCTCCATATATAAAGTCGTGGAATAATTATATCAACAATGCTAAAATAAATTCATCATGCTAAATATAATAATATTCGGACCTCCAGGCGCAGGAAAAGGCACTCAGTCAGACTTCATCAAAGAGAAATATAACATGACATATATCTCTACAGGACAAGTACTACGTGCAGAAATGGCAGCTGGTACCGAAATAGGTTTAAAGGTTAAAGACATCATCGAACACGGTGGCCTCGCCTCCGACGAGATAGTCACTGAGATAATAGAGAAATTCATCGTCAACCACTCCGACTCCAACGGTTTCCTCTTCGACGGATTCCCACGTACAGTGAAACAAGCTGAGATTCTTGAAGACCTGTTCAAGAAATACAACCTCAAACTTGACGCGGTGCTGAGCCTTGAAGTGCCGGAAGAACTCCTCATAGAACGTATGCTCGAACGAGGCAAGACAAGCGGTAGAGCCGACGACAATATCGAATCTATCCACTACAGATTCGTGGAATATGATAACAAGACAAAACCTGTCCTCGACTTCTATCAACACAAGAACTGCCTCCACCCTATCAATGGTGTAGGAACAATAGAAAATATCTTTGCAAATATCTGCAACGAAATAGATAAGCTTTAATAATTAAGTTTATTAGACAAAAATAGTTGGTAACATAATGATTTTACCAACTATTTTTATTTATTATATCTAAAATATTCCCAGACGATTTTCGCCTTTGCCTTGCCAACGACTTTCTCCAAAGTCTCAAGATCAGCTTCCTTGATATTCTTGACAGACTTCAACTCCAGCATCAGTTTCTCAGCCGTCAGCTTTCCTATGCCTTTGATATCATTCAGTTCTGAATGAATGAAGCCTTTTTCAAATTTCTTTCTATGATGCGTGATGCCGAATCTGTGAGCCTCATCACGGATATGCTGTATCACCTTCAAAGTCTCAGAACGTTTGTCTATATATAAAGGTATGCTGTCACCAGGGAAATATATCTCCTCCAATTTCTCAGCAATGCCGATGATGCTTATTTTTCCGTAAAGATCCAACTGCTGCAAAATCTTCACCGCTGACGATAATTGTCCTTTGCCGCCATCGACGACGATCATATCAGGAAGCCGCTGCTTCTCTTCCAAAAGACGTTTGTATCTTCTGGTGATTATCTCTTCCATCGATGCGAAGTCGTTGGGACCTTCCACAGTCTTTATATTGAAATGACGATATCCGCTCTTGTTAGGTTTAGCATTGACGAACTGAACCATCGCTGCAACGGCATAATCGCCTTGAAAGTTGGAGTTGTCAAAACATTCTATAACCTCAGGTAATACCGGAAGTTTCAGATCGTCTTTCATCTGATTAAGTATCCTCTTCGTATGACGTTCCGGATCGACGAGAGTACGCAACTTCTCTGCTTCAATACGATATTGTTTTGCATTACGCTGCGACAGTTCCAGAATATCCAACTTCTCCCCTCGCTGCGGAATGACGAAACGCACGCCTTCAAGTTTTATGTCTAATTCCATCGGAACGATAATCTCTTTGATGTTATTACTCTCCATCATCTGACGTATCTCGACTACAGCCATCGACAGCAGCTCTTCTGCACTTTCGTCTAACTTTCTCCTTATCTCAAAAGAATGCGATTGGACAATGGCACCTTCCACGATTTTCATGTAATTGACATAAAAAGAACCGCCTGCGTCTTCGTAAGAAAACACCTCTATATCGAAAATGGCATTGCTGCAAACGACAGACTTAGCATGGTATTTTTCCAGTAAGTCATATTTGTCCTTGATGACCTGTGCCTGCTCAAATTCTAATCTTGAAGCATGATCCATCATCTGCTCTTTCATGTCTATCAAGACCTCCTTGATATTGCCTTTGATGACTTTCTTCACATTAAGGATCATCTGACGGTAATCATCTTCACTGATGCTTCCGTCGCAGGGAGCCTTGCAGTTGCCTATATGATATTCAAGACAAGGACGATAATGTCCGTTAATGATATTCTCCTCTTTTAAGATAAGCTTGCAGTTACGTATTGGATAGAGTCGTCGCAACATCTCCAGCAAAGTCTTTGCAGTCATCACCGAAGGATAAGGTCCGAAATATATCGAGCCGTCACCGACTTTTTTTCTTGTAAGGAACACTCTTGGAAACCTTTCGTTTTTGACGCATATCCAAGGATACGTCTTGTCGTCCTTAAGCATTATGTTATAGCGAGGCTTATATTGCTTAATCATATTATTCTCGAGAAGAAGTGCTTCCATCTCGTTGGCGACGACGATAAATCTGATGTCGGCGATGCGGCTTACGAGTACCTTGACCTTGCCGCTCTGCTGTTGTTTGTTGAAATAACTCGATACTCTTCGTTTCAGGTTTTTGGCTTTTCCGACATAAATAATATCACCCTTTTCATCAAAATATTGATACACTCCAGGGTCGTTGGGGATGGTTTTCAGGATTGACTTTATTTTATCGGAAACGTTCATGTATTATTGAAGGACTCATTTAGAGACGCACATGTATGAATCTCTAAATGAGATTTATTATTAAAAATGTTTGAATCCTTGTGCTTCGATAGGAATGACGTGCTCATCGGTAGTGATGAGTTCTGCAACGTTGACATCATTAGTCATGAATCCTATGATTCTCACGTCTTCCATATCTTTTACCTTGTCATAGTCTTCTTGTTTTACAGTGAAGAGAAGTTCGTAGTCTTCGCCTCCGTTGAGAGCTGCCACGCAAGGAACAATATCAAATTCTTTAGCGACGTCAATAGCTTTCTGATGCATTGGGATGCGGTCTTCAAACACGCGGCATCCTACTTTAGAATCTTTGCAGAGATGCAATATTTCAGATGCCAGTCCGTCGGAGATGTCAATCATAGCTGTAGGTTTTATCTCCAGTTCCTTGAGTCGTGCCACTATATCTTGACGGGCTTCTGGTTTAAGCTGACGTTCGAGAATGTAGTCGTAGCCGTAAAGTTCAGGTTGTACGTTAGGGTCAGCCATGAAAGCAGCTTTCTCTCTTTCCAATATCAACAATCCTGTGTATGCAGCGCCGAGTGTTCCGCTTACGCATAACAAGTCGTTGGCTTTAGCTCCGTCACGATAGACGATGCTGTCTTTCTTAGCTTTGCCTATTACTGTTATAGAGATGAAAAGTCCAGATCTGCTTGCCGTAGTGTCGCCACCTACCAGATCGACTTTATAGTTATCACAAGCAAGGCGGATACCGGCGAATATCTCTTCGACGGCTTCTACTGAGAACTTGCTTGATATTCCCATTCCCACCACTATCTGAGTAGGAGTGCCGTTCATGGCATAGATGTCGGAGAAGTTCACGACGGCTGCTTTGTAACCTAAATGTTTCAAAGGCATATATGTCATGTCGAAGTGAACGCCTTCAATCAAGACGTCGGTAGAAACCAATGTCTGCTCGCTCTTATGGTCGATGACAGCAGCGTCGTCGCCGATGCCTTTTACAGTAGATTTGTTATATGTCTTCACGTCCTTGGTCAACCTGTCGATTAGACCGAATTCACCGAGTTCTGACAATTCTGTTAATTCGATTTTTTCGTTTTCCATATTATTTTAAGTCAACGGACAACAGACTTTGTCCTGTTTTTAATTATTTATTTAAGAAGATAATCATAAATATTCATCACGATGATACCATTTTCTAATGTATGAGTTGGTATGTTATCCGCAGTAAGTATGATTTTAGTAAATGAATCATCGGTTAATGAAAGTGAGCGTTGTTCTTGTTTTAGCTTTTCTTCATCAGGCATTGAATATGCAGATTGAATGTATATTCTATTACTGCCTTTATTACAGACAAAATCAATTTCTAATATGCTTCTTATTGTTTTGCCTTCTTGATTTTTTTGATAGCGAGTAATACAACCTACATCCACTTTAAAACCTTCACCTATCGCATAATTGTATATTAAATTTTCCATAATATGTGTAGGTTCTACTTGTCTAAAGTTAAGTAGTGCATTACGTAAACCGATATCGGAAAAGTAATATTTATATGGGGAATTGATATATTTTTTTCCTTTGATATCGAATCTGATAGCCTTGTTGATTAGAAATGAATCTATAAAATAATCTATGTAAGATTTTATTGTGCTGTGATTTATCTTTACTTTCTTTTCACTTACGAATGTATTTGCAAGTTTATTAGGATTGGTTAAAGTTCCTATATTGGATGCTAAAAGGCAAAATAATTCTTCAATCTCTGCATCATTCTTTATGTTGTTTCTGTTGATGATATCGCTGAGATATGTTTCTTTGAGTAGTTCTTGAAGAATTTCTGCTTTGCGAGTCTTGTTTTTCTCCAAGACAACCATAGGCAATCCTCCATAATAAATATAATCTTTCCAAAGAGAAAAAATATCTTCCGTTGATTTTTCTGTTATCTCTTTAAATGACAATGGCTGAAGATAAATCTGCACGCCACGTCCTCTGAATTCAGTAACAATATCGGAAGATAAAAATTTAGCATTACTGCCTGTCACATATACGTCAAGATTATTTATGTGAAGAAAACCGTTTAAGACATCAACAAAATCTTCTAGCATCTGAATTTCGTCAATCATCACATAAAACATTTGTGAATCTTGTTTAGATAGATTTTCTACATACTCAAATAAATTTTCAGCTTTGCGATATTTTTTGTGGTTAAAAGAGTCAAGATGGATCTCTATGATATGATCTTCAGAAACACCTTCGTTTATAATATGTTGTTTGTAAAGATTAAAAAGCAAGAATGATTTGCCTACTCTTCTTAATCCAGTAACAATCTTAATAAGATGATTGTGCTTTGAACTGATTAATTTGTCAATATATCGTTCTCTTTTAAATATCATGCCAAAGATATTATTTGTGTATATACACAGATTTTGCTTGCAAAGATAATTCTTTTGTATTAACAGCCAACGGACTTTGTCCTGTTTTTAATTATTTATTTCCGTTTAGGATAAGAGCGTTATGATAATCTTCTTCTGTGATTCTGTATAGAACCTCATACTCTTCATATCCTTTTTTATCAATAGTTGATAGAATCTCCCAACAAGATTTTTTGAACATTGTTTTTTCAAAAGTCCTGATTAAATCCCAGTCTGTTATTGAATCGACTTTATATATCACATTTTCATCAAAGATAACAACAGGTGCATCATAAATATACTCATCACTGTAAGAAAACTCTGAATGTCCCATCCCATCTTTAACCATCACTATACGATTTACATCTGGACCGATATATGTAGTGTCTGTCATGCCATTTAGTGAAAAAACGACTTTAACTTCCTTAAGTAATTCATTTTTCATAATATAAACATCATGAAAACCAGGGTCGCACGATGTCAATAATACTATTAAAAATAAGATTGCGATTACTGATGATTTTTTAAGTGATTTTTTCATGGCAGATAATCTTAATGAATGTTCTTAACAATCTTCGTAACAGATGAGTTTCCTTCTGAGAAAATCTTTACCAAATATATTCCATCTGCAAAATCGCTCATGTCAATTCTGATGTCTCCTGACTCTTTTTCCGAATATAATTTTCTTCCGAAAACATCATATATCTCAACCAATTCAATATTTTCCGCTTCTATGTTGACGATGTCTTTGACAGGATTCGGATAAATATTGTAAGAGATGTTGTTTTCCGCAATTGAAGTTACAATAACTTCATCATAACTATATTCACATTCATTTGCAACATAGAACTCGCCATTATCTCCCAAGTTATATTCTGTATATCCTGTAATCATATTGTTGTGAGTTGGATAAATATAAATGTATTCTTCGAAGTCATTGTAATAATGAACGATGTCGTTGCTGATGTTAATGTCGTGATGATATTCTTTTCTCCATTCGACCGTGCCGTCTTCGTCGCATTCCTTTTCCATGATACAATTACCATGTTCATCATATTCATAAATATACACATCATACAAATATTCTTCACCATCTTCATAAAAATACCATTCTTCTCTAACCATAAGCCCGTTTTCATAATCATATCTGACGATGTCTTCAACCATATATCCAAAGCCTTCATTGTATAAGTAAACATCTTTAATTCTCAAACCTTCATCGTTATAAGAGAATTCCATTTTCTCGGAATACACATCACCATAATAAGCACTTGTAGCCTCAACGCTTGTCATGAGATTGTTATCATCGTATGTGTAAGTGACTATATATTCAAGCTCGTCATAAAAATAAGAGTCGCCTTGGATTATTTGTCCATTGTCGTTATATGTATATTCTTCATGATTTGAATATTCAATTTCATTATCGTAAAGGCTATAATACACTACTTTTACAAGTTGTCCTAAATTATCATAAAACAATGAATCTATAGAAACGTAAGTGTCATACGGAGATTCATAAGTTATTTTCTGACATATCGGTTTTGTACTGTTTTCACTTTCGTATGTGTACAAAATCTCTTCACCACTTGTAGAATAGATTCTGTTAACGCGGTATTCCGTTTCGTTTCTCTGAGCCAATACTGGCAATGCTAAGATTAGCAATAATGGTAATAAAAACTTTTTCATTTGTTTATTTTTTTAAAATTACATCAATTTCTTATATTTAAATTTCTTAGGTGCTGCGTTGCCAAGACGTTTGATTTTGTTTTCTTCATATTCTGAATAGCTTCCTTCGAAGAAATAGACCTGTGAGTCGCCTTCGAAAGCGAGGATGTGAGTAGCGATTCTATCCAAGAACCATCTGTCGTGAGAGATGACGACGGCGCATCCTGCGAAGTTTTCGAGACCTTCTTCCAAAGCACGTAATGTATTAACGTCGATGTCGTTGGTAGGTTCGTCGAGGAGAAGTACGTTGGCTTCTTGTTTCAAAGTGAGAGCCAAGTGCATTCTGTTACGTTCACCGCCTGACAAGACGCCTGCTTTCTTCTGTTGGTCGTTACCGCCGAAGTTGAATCTTGAGACGTAAGCTCTTGAGTTCATGGTGCGTTTGCCAAGTTGAATCAACTCATTGCCGCCGGAGATGACTTCCCACACTGTCTGTTCTGGGTCGATGTCGGCATGTTGCTGATCGACATAACCTGTCTTCACTGTTTCACCTACTTCAAATTCGCCAGAGTCTGGTTTTTCCAATCCCATGATGAGACGGAACAATGTTGTCTTACCAGCGCCGTTAGGTCCGATGACACCTACTATACCTGCAGGTGGAAGTGAGAAACTGAGGTTTTCAAATAACAATTTGTCACCGTAAGCTTTGGTGATATTCTTCGCCTCGATGACCTTATTGCCGAGACGGTCACCGTTAGGGATGTATATTTCGAGTTTTTCTTCTTTTTCTTTTACGTCTTCGTTAAGGAGTTTCTCGTAAGAAGCGAGACGAGCTTTTCCTTTGGCATGACGTGCTTTAGGAGCCATTCTGACCCATTCGAGCTCGCGTTCCAAGGTCTTACGACGTTTGCTTTCTGTCTTTTCTTCCATCGCCATACGAGCTGTCTTCTGGTCGAGCCAAGAAGAATAGTTGCCTTTCCAAGGGATACCCTCGCCACGGTCGAGTTCGAGAATCCAGCCAGCTACGTGGTCTAAGAAGTAACGGTCGTGGGTGACAGCGATGACAGTACCTTTATATTGTTGCAAGTGTTGTTCTAACCAGTTGATAGCTTCTGCGTCGAGGTGGTTGGTAGGCTCGTCCAACAACAAGATGTCTGGTTCTTGGAGTAATAATCTTACCAATGCCACGCGGCGGCGTTCACCACCGGAGAGGTTCTTGACAGGAGTGTCGCCGTCAGGACAGTTGAGAGCGTCCATAGCTCTTTCCAGTTTGCTGTCCAAATCCCAAGCGTCGTGTTGTTCGATGAGGTCGGTAAGCTGTCCTTGTTCTTCAACGAGGGCGTTCATCTCGTCGTCGGTGAGTTCTTCCATGAAACGAGCGTTGACTTCTTCATATCTCTTCAAGATGTCAACGACTTCCTGGATACCTTCTTGAACAACTTCCTTGACGGTCTTGTTGTTGTCCAATTCTGGTTCTTGATCCAACATACCGACGGAATATCCTGGAGAAAAAACGACTTCGCCATTATACGATTTGTCTTTACCAGCAATAATCTTTAATAATGTTGATTTACCAGAACCGTTCAAACCGATGATACCAATCTTGGCACCATAATAAAATGATAAATAAATATCTTTTAAAATCTGTCTCGTAGGTGGAATTATCTTACTTACACCAACCATCGAGAAAATAATCTTTTTATCGTCAGCCATAATTATATTAGTTTAAAGTTTATGGTTTAGAGTTTGGAGCAGTTCTTAAGTTTCAAGTTAATAGTTTTTAAGTTTGTCGGATACTATTCCTTAAACCTTAATCCTCACATCTTAAACCAATCTATTCATTTTTAATTTTTAATTTTCAATTTTCATCCTCATCTCATCTTCCATAATTCTGGTTGCCATTCCCCAGTCATAGACGCGATGTACGAAATCGTAACCGTTCTGAGCCAATGACTCTGCTCTTTCTTTATCAGTGATCAATGTTATTATGTGGTCAGCCAGTTCCTGTTCGCTGTTACCTACCAGTATCTCTTTACCTTCCTCAGCATGTAACGAACCGTTCGCTAGAGATGTAGTGATACATGGCAGTCGCATCGACATCGCTTCAAGCAGTTTGTTCTGAAGCCCTGTTCCTATTCTCATAGGAGCTATGAATATCCTGCTTTGAGCATAAGCGTCTCTCATATCATCGAGCCATCCGCTGATGATTATTTTGTCTGATGCCACTTTCTTGACGCGAGGATCTGGAGTAGCTCCTGCAATATACATCTTGACATCAGGAAGTTTCTTCCACACAAGCGGCAAGATATCTGTAGCGAGATATTCGACGGCATTGACATTAGGAGCGTATGCCATGTTACCTGTAAACACTATATCGTATTTCTTCTCTTGCTGTTGCGGTGTGTAATATTCATGATCAACACCATTAGGCACAATAAGTATCTCGTCTTTTTCAGGATGGTCAATAAGTTCGCGGTCTGGCACGCTTATTATCGTCTTCACATCGAAGTCATTGAAGATGTCACGTTCGTAACGTCTTAGACGTCTGTATTCCATACCGAATAGTGGTCTGGTATAAAAAGGAGCAATATCATATCTTCTTTTCATACCCATAGAAAAGACATCCTGATAATCTATTGTCTTAGGAGTCTTCTCATGACGGATATATTCAGCCACTCTGAGAAGCTGTCCGAACAGCATATCCGGCTTATGTTGTGCTATTAGTCTGTGTATTTCCTTATGAGCTTTCTTGTTATAGAAATATCCGCATTGTATAGGTATGCCTTTAAAGAATGCTCTGGCTAGATTCGTCAGTATTGACATCTTGCCGATATTGATAAAAGTCACCGACGAGCAGTAAGGCTGCAATGCTTTGCGTGCTGCCTCTTCATCGGCATTGTTGTCGGTATTCAAAGCACACAATATCACTTCGTTGTTCAAGGCGAGCTGCTTGATCTGGTTGTATGCTCTAAGCTTGTCGCCTTTCTCGAGAGGCCACGGTATTCTCGGCAAGAGTACAAAAATCTTCATATTGTCATGCTTTAGTTTATATGTGTCACGTCTTTTTTCGTCATGCTTATCTCATCGTAGAATATCAGCAGTCTTTCGATGATTTTCCTGTTGTTGTATATGTTTTCCACAAGACGGCGTGCGTTACGGCCTATCCTCTGCGCATCCTCTGGTTCCTTCAGGATCTTGCATATCACCTCTACCATCTTGGCTGGCGAGTCAGCGATGATAATATTCTCGTATTCCGAATACTGTATTCCTTCGGCACCCACCATAGTAGTGATGACGGTCTTGCCCATAGCCATCGACTCTATAATCTTGATTCTTATTCCGCTGCCAGAGAGAAGCGGCACTATAGCGATGTCGTTGTCTTTGATAAATTCTTTCGCGTCAGGCACCTCGCCCAAGACATTGACATTTTTTTTCTTAAGTTTCAACAGCCACTTAGGTGTGTGTCGTCCTGCCAGGTTAAGCACGAGATCCGGGTTTCTCTTAGCAACCTTATCCCAGATACGGTTCAGGAACCATTTTATTCCCTCTTCGTTAGGCATCCAGTTCATAGAACCAATATGATACAAGGTAGGATTGTCACTCACATCATAATGCGGAGTGAAGTCGTCAGGGTTGACACCATAAGGTATGTCTATCACAGGCACTGCCGTCTCGCCTCTGAAGTAGGCGGCGTCACGGTATGTTATGGCAGCGATGCCATCGACCTTGTTAAGCACACCAAGCTCGTATTTTCTCAATGTACGTACCAGATGATTGATATACCATCTCTTTGGCAGGAATCTTGTCTTCTTAGCTATTCTGTCCCATATAAGATGCTCTACATTATGCGCCCTCAAGATTATCTTAGCATCAGAATATTCTCTGATTGTCTCGATATATGGAGCCATATATATCATCTCAAGCTGTACGATGTCGTATCTGCCTTTCTTCAGAATCTCGATGAGTCTGTTCTTGAACTCCTCAGATATGAAACGTTCTACATGATACGATTTGTCGGAGAAAAGATTCTTGAAAGCCTCAAATGGCTTTATCCTAAGATCGACATTGACAAGTTCAATCTTGGTCTTTTCTTTATATGATTTAGGAATGTCTTTTTCCTTGATATGATATTTCTCGCTATTGACAGCAAGTATCTTCACTTGATGACCTGCATCGATCAAACCATTGACGATGCTGTTCATTGCCATCGGACCTCCTTCACTTGGCGGATATGGCGACTTGTTGCAAAGCATTAAAATATTCATGACTTCTGTTTTTAATTATTAATTTCTTTTTCTGAATATCTTACCGAATGTCTTCTTCCAGCTATCACCGTCGAGCAGACCTGAGTCGGTGGTAGCTTTCACGGTAAGCAAGATTCCTATCGGCAATATTATTATAGACGACAGCCATACTCCAAGAAACACAGGAATATCACCGGCTACCGCTATACGTTGACTTGTGATTGTTATGATGTAATATATCACGAAGAATATCACGCTTACGACTATTGGAAGACCGAGCCCGCCTTTTCGTATGATGGCACCTAACGGAGCTCCTATGAAGAAGAACAACAGACAAGCTATACTGAGCGAGAACTTCTCATGCAGGACCTGCTGGTGTTTCCTTATGTTCGTCTCTTGACGTTCAAAGTCTTTGATGTTTAGCTCTATGTTATCGATCTGGTTCTTGGTGGCGGTGATAGCCATATTGACAATCGACTGCTGTTCTTTTATGCCAAAGTTATTCAGAAGCGGCCATTGAAATACCGTGATGGTATCCAGTTTATGATTTTTGCCTTTATCGTCTTTCACCTTGTCTTTTGACGTAAGATGCTGCAGTCTGTTCTTGAATGATTTCTTATACGAATCCACTCTCTCATCGGAACTGACTTTCAGAGAATCTATGGCGGTGTGAAGTTGACTGATATTAAGCATCGACTGATGGCCTTTCAACGAGTTCTCGTCACTCTGTGTCATATTGAAATCAGAGATGTCGAAGCTGATATATTGCTTATGGAACGACATCTTCTCAAAAGGACGCTTGTTTTTATATTCTTTGTCGTCGGTGTCTTCGTTATAGTTAAAGCCATCATATAAAGTGAACACTATCTCTTTTTGACTTGGAGAAAGAGCCATCGTTGCAGAGTCGGCGGTTGTGACTTTCTTGTTACCTTTATATTCAGTATGATCATATATCATCACCTCATATAAGGTATTGCCGTCAGCGCCTTTCTTACCGGCACGTATGGTATAGCCGTCGATGCCCTTATAGAACATGCCTTCCGGAATATCGAACGACATCTTCTGTTTTCTCACATCACGAAGCAGCGACTTAGACTTCAAGGTAGCCACCGGCAGCACATTGTTAGAAAAAACGAATGCCACCAGACTCATGATAACAGAGAATATGAGCAAAGGACGCATCACTTTCCACACCGATACGCCTGATGCCTTCATCGCGACAAGCTCATAGAACTCGCCTAAGTTACCGAAACACATCAATGATGACAATAATATGGCGAGCGGCAATGCCATAGGGACGAAAGTGATGGCTGTGTAAAACATCAGTTTTCCCAACACATCAAAGCCCAGCCCTTTACCGACAAGGTCGTCAAGATAACACCATAGAAATTGCATCAACAATATGAATACGGCAACAAAAAATGTGAAGACAAATGTGCCGACAAATGAGCGCAATATGTATTTATACAGTTTTTTCAAGATTTTATGAAATTTCTTTGCAAATATAACACTTTACCTCTTTGCTTCGTTATCACTATGTTTTTATTTTTTTTATTATAACGTGCTTTTTTTGAAAAATATTTCTTTTTTTTGCATAAAATTTCGCAATCATGGAAAATAATATTTTTGACTTTTTCAAGGAAATAAATGTCAGCATAACTATCTCTGACACAGAAGGCAATGTTGTATATATGAATGACAAGGCCAAGTCGGTCTTTACCGATATGGTTGGAAAGAATATGATGTCGTGCCATAAACAGTCATCGCAAGATACTATAAAGCGTTTGATTGACGAGAAAGACACCAATGTCTATACCATTCAGAAAGGCGATGTGAAGAAAATGATTTATCAGACTCCTTGGTATGTTGATGGCGAGATCAAGGGTCTCATAGAGTATTCCATCATCCTACCTGACAACATGCCTCATTATGTAAGATGAAAACTGAAAGCTGAAAACTGAAAATTTAGATTTTAAGATGATAAAACATATTCCTAATGCAATAACATGCTGCAATCTCTTGTCGGGTTGCATCTCTATAGTCTTGATGTGTAACGGCTATGCTGTGGCAGCAGGCGCGATGATATTTTTGGCAGCCGTCTTCGATTTCTTTGACGGCTTCGCAGCTCGTCTCCTGAAAGCATATTCTCCATTGGGAGCTCAGCTAGACTCGCTTTCCGACGTCGTCTCTTTCGGTGTCGCCCCTTCGTTTATCATGTATCATTATTTGAACCAACAGCCAATAGCCCACAGCCTTGATCTTGAAATCGCAGGCTTCAACATCTTGCCATTCATAGCTTTCTTCCTTGCGGTATTCGCTGAACTGCGTCTCGCCAAGTTCAACATCGACGACAGACAGACCTCATCATTCATCGGATTGCCAACACCTGCGATGGGACTTTTCGTGGCATCTTTGCCTTTCACCTTGCAAAACGACAAGCTCGACTTCATGGCAAACAATATGTCGAATCCTTATTTTCTTATAGCGATAGTCATGATATTCAGCTACCTGATGGTTAGCGAGATTCCATTCTTCTCATTGAAGATAAAGAATCTGAAATTCAAGGAAAACATACACATTTATATATTGGCATTATTCGCTATTGCAACAGTCGTATTCTTAGGATTCGCCGCCATTCCATTTGTGATGTTGTTTTATATTTTGCTATCGTTTTTTAAAGATATAAAGTCACAGAGACACAAAGAAGATTGAGAGTTGATTATTGGGGCGTTCCGGCGAAGCCGTCGGGCTTTCCGCTATATCTTTGCTCGCTTCCAACATCCGCCTCCAACATCCGCCTCCGTCTCCAACATCCGCCTCCAACATCCGCCTCCGCTCGCAAAGGATGCCGCTTCAATCCCTAACGCTCTGGCGATGGAAGCAGCGATTTTTTATGTGTCGAATCATCATCAGTCCATAAGGCGATGCCTTATGTTATATATGTTTCGCCCTTTCAGGGCTCACAATAGCTCAAAGTTCAAAAGCCTAATTTCAGAACTCTTTCTTTCTCAACTCAAAGTTACTTCCCAGATAATGGCTTCTCACCACTTCGTCGCTAGCGAGTTCTTCTGGTGTTCCTGATTTAAGCACTTGTCCTTCAAAAACGAGATAAGCTCTGTCGGTAATTGACAATGTCTCATTAGCGTTATGGTCAGTGATGAGCACGCCTATGTTTTTGTTTTTCAGTTTAGCCACGATACGTTGAATATCTTCGACGGCTATAGGGTCAACGCCGGCGAAAGGCTCATCGAGGAGAATGAATTTAGGGTTCACAGCCAAGGCTCTAGCTATCTCAGTCCTACGTCGTTCGCCGCCAGAGAGCTGTATGCCCTTGCTTTTTCTGATATGCTGCAAGCCGAACTCATCCAGAAGTGATTCCAGTTTGGCCTTTTGTTCTTCCTTGCTCATGTCTTTCTTGAACTGCATCACCGAAGATATATTGTCTTCTACGCTGAGCTGGCGAAACACCGACGCCTCTTGAGCGAGGTAGCCTATTCCCAGCTGCGCTCTCTTATACATCGGAAACTGTGTGATGTCGGCATCGTCAAGATACACATGACCAGAATTTGGTTTGATAAGACCGACAGTCATATAAAAAGTAGTTGTCTTTCCAGCACCATTAGGTCCAAGCAAGCCTACTATCTCACCTTGTTTTACTTCAACGCTGACACCTTTAACAACAGTGCGGTTGTTATATTTCTTGATTAAATTGTCGGTTCTTAATATCATATTTTAAAGTTTATAGTAGTTTCAAAGTTCAATGTTCAAAGTTCTGAATCTAACAGTTATTTTTCAAATGATTCCTTCCTTGATAATGTCATGAATGTGAATCATTCCAACATAATCGCCGTCCTTCATCACAGGCAGTTGTGTTATGGATTTATTCTGCATGAGTTCGAGAGCATTCACTACCAGATCGTTTATGTCTATCGTCTTAGGGCTCTTGGTCATAATATCTGCTGCTTTCACCTCCTCTATATTAGGATGTTTCATGAGCATCCTTCTGAGGTCACCGTCGGTGATGATACCTGCCAGTTTGCCATCTCTCATCACTGCCGTCGCGCCTAGCAGTTTCTCTGATATCTCCAATATCACCTTTGTCATGACATCATTTTCTTCGACCATCGGTATTGCGTTCTTCACGCACACATCACCGACTCTAAGGTAAAGGCGTTTACCCAATGCACCGCCAGGATGGAACTTGGCGAAATCTTCAGAGCTGAATCCTCTGCATTTCAGAAGAGCAATGGCGAGAGCATCGCCCATGACGAGCTGTGCCGTGGTGCTGGCTGTAGGAGCAAGGTTGTTAGGACAAGCCTCATGAGGAACTGTGGTATCGAGGACATAGTCGGCTTCAGCTGCAAGATACGACTTGGTGTTACCGACAATAGCTACGAGTTTGTTTTTCCTTATCTTTATTAATGGAGTAAGCACCTTTATTTCCGGAGTCTCTCCGCTTTTGGAAATAATTATCACCACATCCTCGTCTCTGATGATGCCGAGGTCACCGTGGATGGCATCGGCAGCGTGCATGAAAACAGCCGTAGTACCTGTGGAATTTAAGGTTGCAACGATTTTTTGTGCGATATTTGCACTCTTGCCAATACCAGAAACTATAACATTACCCTTAGAATTTAAGATTAATTCCACCACATCAGTAAAATTATCCGTCAGAAGATCCTTCAGACCTAATATAGAATCAGCTTCTGTATCAATAACTTGAATTGCAATATCCTTAATATTCTCCATGGTTCAAAAAAAATTATTTTTTTTCTTGCTTCTTTCAAATTAAAAATCATAACTTTGTCAAAGTGACAGTTGAATATTTTTAACTTTGAATAAAACTTTGCAAATATAAATAAAATTTCATTGAAGAAGTTATGGCAAAAATTGATGAAAAGAATTTGCACAAATTATTGAAAGACGTTTTTGGTTTCGAATCATTCAAAGGAAACCAAGAAGCTATCATAAAAAGTATCTTGTCAGGACAAAATACTTTCGTTTTAATGCCTACCGGCGGAGGCAAATCTTTATGTTATCAGCTGCCGGCATTGATGTGTCCGGGAACGACTATCGTCGTATCACCACTCATCGCCTTAATGAAGAATCAGGTCGATATGATCCGTAACTTCGGTGCCGACTCTGGCATAGCTCATGTCATGAACTCGTCATTATCGAAGGCAGAACTGCAACAGGTAAGACAGGATCTCTCCAGCGGCAAGACAAAGCTGCTTTACGTAGCTCCAGAATCTCTCACCAAAGACGAGACTTTAGAGTTTCTCCGCGGCTTGAAGATATCTTTCGTAGCCATCGACGAGGCTCACTGTATCTCCGAATGGGGTCATGACTTCCGCCCTGAATACAGAAGGCTCAGACCTATCATCAACGCTATAAATCCTAAACTGCCAGTGATAGCCCTCACAGCAACAGCAACGGTGAAGGTTCAAAAAGATATAATGAAAAACCTTGAGATAACTGATGCCAAGGTATTCAAATCTTCATTTGACAGGTCTAACCTTTATTATGAAGTGAGACCTAAAACCAAAGATGTCGTAAAAGACATTATTAAATATATTAAGAGCAACCCTGGCAAATCTGGTATCGTTTATTGCCTCAGCCGTAAAAAGGTGGAGGAACTCGCAGAAGTATTGCTGGCAAACGGAATACGCGCATTGCCTTATCACGCAGGTCTCGACAGCCAGACACGCCGCGACAATCAAGACAAATTTCTCATGGAGGAAGTCGATATTATCGTTGCTACAATAGCATTCGGCATGGGCATCGATAAACCGGACATCCGTTTCGTCATACACCACGACATTCCTAAGAGCCTAGAAGGTTACTATCAAGAGACAGGAAGAGCAGGCCGTGACGGTGGCGAAGGAAGATGTATCGCATTCTATGACTACGAAGACATTCATAAACTTGAAAAATTCAATAAAGGCAAAGATGTCGCTGAACAAGAGATTGCAAGAGAACTTCTCAACGAAACAGTGACATATGCCGAATCGGCAGTGTGCCGCCATAAACTCTTGCTGCATTATTTCGGTGAGGCTTACGAAAAAGACAACTGCGGCGCATGCGACAACTGTCTCACTCCTAAAGTAAAATTCGACGGCAAGGAAGACATAAAACTCGTTTTAGAAGCTATCTTGGATACAAAACAATTATTCAAGACAAAACATATCGCCGAGTTGCTCGCAGGCAAGGCCACAGGTGACATCATCACTGCCAAACACGACACCAACGAGTTCTTCGGAGCTGGTGATGACAATGACGAGAAATATTGGATTTCCATCATCCGTCAGACCATAGTAAACGGCTTGCTGACAAAAGATATTGAAGAATATGGTGTACTTAAAGTCACCAAAGAAGGTAAGGACTTTGTCAAGAAACCTTATTCAATAATGGTGGCTAAAGACCATGACTACGACCATCCAGACAACGAAGACGAATTTGATGAAGAAAGAATAGCCTTCGGCAAGGACAGCGGAACCGACAAGACATTGTTCGCAATGTTGAAAGACCTCCGCAAGACCATGGCCAAGAAGATGAACCTCCCTCCTTTCGTCATCTTCCAAGACCCATCTCTAGAGGATATGACAATCCAATATCCTATCACAATGGATGAAATGACTCAGATTGTCGGCGTAGGACAAGGTAAAGCCCAGAAATTCGGACAGCCTTTCTTGGATCTTATCAAGGAATACGTTGAAGAAAATGAAATCACCCGTCCTAACGATATGGTGATAAAATCATCTGTCAACAGATCTGCGCTGAAGATAAGCATCATCCAAAATATAGACAGAAAGATTCCATTGGAAGACATCGCACACTCAAAGAATATGGGCTTCGACGAGCTTCTGACAGAAATAGAAAGCATCGTGGCAAGCGGAACGCGCCTCGACATCAACTATTATATAGAAGACAATATCGATGAATATCATCAGGAAGACATTCTGGAATATTTCCGCGAAGCCGATTCCGACACTGTAGAAGACGCTTTGGATGCTCTCGGTGTAAACGACTATGAAGAAGAAGAGGTACGTTTGATGCGAATTAAATTTTTCTCGGAAGTTGGCAATTAAAAAATTAAAGATATTAACATTTATTATGATGATGTCACTCTTGATGTCGTGCGACAACAAGACAAAAGGAGTGGCATCACCTTCCGTATTGTTGTCAGAACAAAAGATGACGGAAGTGATGACCGATGTCCAGATCATCGAAAATGCCATCAACTATAGAAGAGGCAAAAACATAAAGGTGATAAACCTTAAGACCAAAGGCTTCGATGCAGTATTCGAGCATCATGGTATAACAGATTCCATTTTTATGCAAAATCTTGATTATTACAATAGTCATCCGGAGAAGATGAAAGCCATAATGGATTCTGTCAACATGTATTTCAAACATATTCAAGACACTCTCAAATAAAAAAAATCGTGAAGTAAAAACCTCACGATTTTTTTCATTATTGACATTATGTCTTAATCGACGAATTTCATTATGACATTGATTGCACATTCACTGCTTAAAGTCTTTTTGACAGGACATGTCTCAGCAGCTCTTTGTAACAATGTCTTTTCCTTATCTGTATATTTCTGAGTGAAGCTGACAATGATATTTATTTCTCCGATTCTGCGTGGTCCGTCAGCCATGACTTTATCGACTTCGATGCTCATGCCTTCCAGATTGATGCCTTTGCTTTCGGCAGTATATCCCATCATCGCCATCATACACGCACCTAAAGAGGTGACTGTCAAATCAACAGGCGAGAAACCCTTGCCTGTACCATCTACATTTATTTTAACTCCTGAAGGATTGTGCGTAAATTCACTACATAAATTTCCTAAGTATTTTCCTGAAATTGTTGCCATAGTTTTTAGTGTTTTTTAAGTTAATAATAGTTTTATATATTGTACTTTCATAACAACAAATATTGTGCAAATTATTTTACATGACACAAAAAAAATCATGTTTTTCAAAAAAAATCAAATTACATAGAAAAAACACAATGAATAAGAAAGTTTTCTTTATCTTTGACGAAAATTATTTAAGAATGTAATTATTGTTATATGAAAAAGTTTTTGTCAAAATTAAATTTCTTGGTTATCATTTCCTTAATGTTAGCATTTGTTTCATGCGGTGATGAATATCCTAGTGAAGGTTATTTTAAAGTAGGTGATATTGCATATAATATCAATGAAGCTAGGCTCTATGACTTAGGATATGACTCAGAAAGCGAGTTATATCAGTTGCGTCTTACAATGGATAACACATCGCATAACGATTTCCACTCAATCAACATCTTATTCTATTCTGAAGTCAACTATTATCTTCCAAACGGCATTTACACCCCTTATCTATACGATAACAATTTCAAAAACAAATTCAAACGCGGTGCATGGATGATTGGCGACGAAGAAGGAGGTGTCTTCCTTTCAGGTAAAGTACAAGTCACAAAGACAAACGATGTATATAAAATCAATATAGATTGTAAAGACATCAACGGTAATGACATCTTTGGAAGATATGATGGTCTGATTCAAATCATGAAGTAATATCAGTTTCTTCCCGATTTTTCAATCATCATAGCAAGCATATCGTTAAAGCCTTGTCTCTCGTCAAGAGATTCGAGGCTTTGATGCATTTTATAGCACCAGTGATGATGCGGATTTGCCGGCACGTTAATCTGTTCCCTCTGAGTAGCATTCCATCTGAAGTCACCATCCATAGCGATATAATCTTGTATTGGCATAATGGTCCACATCGAAGACGAGCCGAGATGCTGCTCTATTATTTCTCTGCACACCCAAGGCTCTGCAAAATAAGGTGCTCCCTCATTATGACCAAGGCTCTCTCTAAAGAAACGGTTAGTCAGCTCGCCATCTTCTTCCCACCATCCTCTTATGGTAGAGGTGTCGTGCGTTGAAGTAGTATCGACACTGAGATAAGGATTATGTGCAGGATTCACAAAAGTTTCGCCAAATCTTTTCGGCATCCTTTGTACTTCAAGGCTCAGTATATTAAGTTGCTGCATCACTTCAGGCACACATGCTGGAACCATTCCCAAGTCTTCACCACATACCAACATATCACTAGACTCTATTATCTTAGGCAATTTCTTCAGGGCTTCTTCTTTCCATAGATTCTCATTTCTATGATAGAAATAATCATCATACAGCTTATTGATCTTGTCTTTCTGAAGTTCAGTCAGTGTATTATAGGCTTCTGTAAACTGCAAGGCTATTCTTGGATGTAAGCTGTCGCTGCCGTTTTTGTCTTTTAAGAACAAAGACTCAATCTGCTCTTCGTTCAACGACATGTCAGACAACATTTCCATTTTCAATGGCAAAGCAGGACTGAAATGTCCCATCAGACCTTGGGAAAATTCCATCGGTATCTCCCATATACGGAAGAAGCCAAGGATATGGTCGATACGATATGCGTCGAAATAACGGCTCATTTGTGTAAGACGTTCGCGCCACCATTTATAGTCGTCCTTTGCCATCACTTCCCAGTTATATGTAGGGAATCCCCAGTTTTGTCCTTCCGTAGCGAAAGCATCAGGTGGAGCACCTGCCTGTGAGTCCATGTTGAAAAGTTCAGGATTAGTCCAAGCCTCAACGCTATGTCGTCCTATTCCAATAGGGATGTCACCTTTCAATGCCACACCTCTGTCGTGAAGATATGAGACAGTTTCCTGAAGCTGCCTGTCGAGATGAAACTGCAGGAAATAATAAATTTGCATCTCTTTCTCAAATGATGTCAACTGATCATGGAGAAAAGATTCATTATAGCAAGCATATTCTTCCCATTGAGAAAAGTCTGCTGTATTGTATTTTGAACGAAGATAACAGAATGCTGCGTATGGCACAAGCCACTCTTTGTTTTCCTCAAAAAAAACATGATATTCCTCGCTGTTCTTCACATCGTCCCATGTCTGTACAAATATCTTCTTGAAGTAAGCATCTTTAATTTTCATCACTTCAGGATAATCGACGAAATCTTTCCCATTGAGAATATCTCTTTGCTGCTCGAAATATTCCATATCATCCGCATCATTAAGCGAACCCATTTCATATAGATCAAGATATATCGGATGAAGTGCTTTTGTAGATATTGCCTTATAAGGATAAGAATTATCCCAAGAATCATCGGTGCGAGTGTCGTTGATAGGAAGAATCTGTATCATCTTCAGTCCAACTTTATGACACCAGTCCGCCAACAATTTAAGATCGAGGAACTCGCCTATGCCAAAACCATATTTGCTTTTTAGGGAAAACACCGGCACTGCCACGCCTGCACCTTTCCAACCTTCCTTGTGATTTTCTCTGTCGTCCGACAAAATTTTAAAAACTTTTGTATCAAATACGTTCTGCATAGTTTTAATTATTACTGAGACATACAAAGATAATTAAATTTTTGATTGTTAAAGTCGTTTTTTCCACTAATTCTTATTTATGTAAAGAAAAGATTTCAGGGGAAAAATCACATTTATGATATCAGAAAAGCTGCGGTGGACAAAAAGTGGACAAAAACACATAAAAGAAAAACGCCAACTATTGAAAATCAATAAGTTAGCGTTTATTTTTGTGCTCCCACCTGGACTTGAACCAGGGACCAACTGATTATGAGTCAGCTACTCTAACCGACTGAGCTATAGGAGCAGGAGAACTTGTTAAAACATTGTTTATAACTTTATGTTCTTTCCCTTGTTTTTTCGAGTGCAAATTTACAAATTTGCAGCGAATTACAAAACAAAAAAATTAAAAAAATGAAAAAAAATTTTCCAACAATAAAAAACATCATCTTTGACCTAGGTGGAGTCATCATCGATATAGACCAAAACCAGATAGTTAACCATTTGAAAAAGAATGGATTTACAGATTTAGAACTACTCGAATCTCCTGAAGTAAAACGTACTTTAAGCCAGTTTGAACGTGGCATTTTATCGGCTGATTCTTTCAGAAAAACCTTATGTTCTCAATTAAATCTCAAAATTTCGACTCAAAAATTCGATGAAATTTGGAATTCCATGATACTAGATATACCACAAAGACGTATAGATCTGGTAAAAAAACTAAAAAGCCACTACCACGTATATCTCATGAGCAACACCAACGAGATACATTATGATCTCTTCATCCGCGACCTCCAGCTGCGTTTCGGATATCGCGAGTTTGACAGTCTCTTCGACAAATCATTCTTCTCATTCGACACTCACCTCAGCAAACCCGATCCTGACTTCTTCACACTCATCCTTGACCGTTATAGAATGAAGCCTGAAGAAACCTTATTCATAGACGACACTCCACAAAATATCCTTACCGCACAGGAACTAGGCATCATAACATACCACAACCTGACAGGAGCTCGTGTCGTAAATCTATTTGAAAACGGAAAATTAAAAGAATATTTAGACTTTGATGTGATTCATCAATAATCTAGAATTTAAGGATTAGAGTCTAGAGTTGTTTTAAGTTCATCTCTAAACTCTAATCTTTCAAGCATAATAAGCAGCCACCTCATCTAAAATAGCGAAGACCTCTTCTATTATCTTCACTTCCATCAATCTCATTTTGAATTGTTTGAAATTGACAAAGCCTTTAAAGTAAAGTCCCCAATGCTTACGCATTTCCATCACTGCATAAAACTCATCTTTCTTATATTCCAATGAATCCACAAGATGTGCTTTTGCCACTCTCACTCTCTCTGCCACATCTGGAGTTTGGAGAATTTCTCCAGTATTCAAGTAATGTTTTATCTCTTTGAAAACCCATGGATTGCCATAAGTAGCCCGTCCTATCATAAGTCCATCCACGCCATAATTATCGAGGAAATATTTAGCAGAAGGTCCATCCACAACATCACCGTTACCTATAATAGGAATTGTCATGCGTGGGTTATTTTTCACCTCACCTATCAAGGTCCAGTCGGCAGGCTCACCCCATTTAGTCGTTCTCAGACGTCCATGAATAGTCAGTGCTTGTATTCCAACATCTTGCAGACGTTCAGCAATATCGACAATTTCCTTATGATCGCTATCATAACCAAGACGCGTCTTTACCGTAACAGGCTTCTTGACAGCCTTAACAACAGCTTCCGTTATCGCAACCATCTTAGGAATATCATTAAGGATACCTGAGCCTGCTCCTTTCGATGCCACTTTCTTGACAGGACAGCCGAAATTAATGTCAATAATATCAGGATCGTATCGTTCTGCATAACGGGCAGCTTCCACCATAGGATCTATACTGTTGCCAAAAATCTGAACTCCAAAAGGTCGTTCTCCTTCATCAAAACCCAACTTGCGAACACTCTTAACGGCATCACGAATCAAACCATCAGAAGAGATAAATTCAGAATAAACAATATCAGCACCTTGCTCCTTACAAGCACGACGGAACGGAGGATCTGTAACACCTTCCATTGGAGCCAACAATAAAGGAACATGGTCAAATTCTATATTCGCAATCTTCATCATAACATCTAGGATTATTCTGCAAAAATAGTGATTTCATTTCATCAAAAAATATTAAATTTGCAAAAAATAATCAGTATGACATTTCCAATATTCAAAAAAACAAGCAACTTTGAAAGGTTATTTATCATCACCGCTTTAGTTGTCATAGGATTTATCGCTTCTGCAATAATAGGCTTGGCTGTCACAATGCTATTTAACGATTTGTCAAAACTAAACTTATTGAGAATCTCTCAGATTAGCAGCCAATTGTTCGTATTCGTATTTCCTCCTTTATTATATGCCATATTGGTAAAAGAAAAACCTATAAAATCATTGGGATTTGACAGAATCCCATCATGGTCTTTGCTCGGAATACTAATGATGTACGTCATCTTGCCAGTCAACAACATCTTAGGAGAGTTAAATTCAAAAATAACATTCCCTGAATCGATGAGAAATCTTGAAGAACTTTTCAAAACACTTCAGGAACAAGCTACCATTGTATCCGAACAAATGCTTAATGTAAGTGATTTTAGCGGACTCATCATAAATCTGATTATGATAGCAGGATTAGCGGCATTAGGAGAAGAGCTTCTGTTCCGTTCCTTACTCCAGCCATTCATGGCAAAAATATTCAAAAACATACATATCGGCATCTTTGTAACATCGGCTATATTCTCTTTCATACATTTTGAAATTTATGGTTTCCTACCACGATTTGTCATGGGAATGTTATTGGGATATATGTTCTATTATTCCAGAACAATTTGGATCCCTATATTAATGCATTTCGCAAATAATGCCACCGTTGTGATTTTATACTTCCTTAACAACAAAGGTATCACAAATATCGATGTTGAGACTTTCGGACAAATGGGAACATTTCCTTTAATATTAAGCATTATTGCAATGGCAGGCTTATTCTGGTACACTATACGTTGTAGCAAAAAAGAATTCAAGAACATTGAACAATGAAATGTATTTTCATCATAGACAAAGCCTTGATATTTAAATTCTTGAAATTCGGCGTCGTCGGATGTTCCGGAATGATAATCGATTTTGGAACGACTTATTTATGCAAAGAACTGCTTAAAATAAACAAGTTCATCAGCAACGGAATAGGATTTATACTTGCTGCAACATCTAACTATTTCCTGAATAGAACATGGACTTTTGAAAGCCAAAGTGAAGATATAGGAACACAATACGTACAATTCATGATTGTATCTGCCATAGGATTAGGCATCAACTCATTGGTCTTATATCTGCTTAATGAAAAACTCAAATGGAATTTTTATTTCAGTAAATTAATCGCCATCGGCATAACGACAATCTGGAATTTCTTTGCAAATCTTTTATTTACATTCAAATAAAAAAGACTTTTCTTCAACCCATCCTGACATCTTCTTCATCTTTGCTGACAGCAAATACCAAGAACGAATTAAAGTAAGCGAAGAGTGTAACCCCGATCTGTGTCTCAAGCGTATCTTCCGTCAACATTGAAAGCATCATGATAAACAAGAAGACCAGATATAAATAATTACGATTTCTCTTATCAGCAAAAACCGGGTAAAGCATCGAGAACAGATACCATATCAAACCGATAACACCAAAAGCCACCGTTATTGCAAGGTACTGGTTATGACTTCTGAATCTAAATTCCGGTCTCAATTTTGAATTTGTCTCTTCATAATAATCAGCGAAAGCCGTTACTATATCGCCCGTACCAACACCAAAAACAGGATGATCCTTTATTATGCCTAACGATGCCTTGATATATTCAACACGTTGAAATACAGAACTTCCATTGGCATCCTGACGAGCTGCATAATTATCATAAGCGACCATGATTCTCATAATACGAGTCTTCAAACCTGGATTTTCGATATAATTATAATTAGCGATACCATTTTCAATATTATTGACATCTGCATCAGTGAGCTGCGAGACACCACGAGCATCTTTTCTCAAATCTTTTGATGTCAGATAACGTACCAATGAATAGTATCCATCATCATATTCACTCTTAATTTTTTTAACACTTCGCTCGTTCCATGCATCAAGCATCTCTTTTTTTGACAGATATAACCCTACATAACGTCCATCTTCAATACCATAACGCACCGTGTCAAAGACATACAAATTTCCCAACTCTGTATATGTATCTAACTGTTCTACAACCACTTTCTCAGGATTTCTATAATCACGTATAATATTATACGGAATGTATAAAAACATCAATGTCACCACTACAATCGCTACTACCGCAGAAATTTTAACAATTGCATTCTTGCTTTTGAAAACAAAGTATAATGCCAAAACAACACACAAAGCTGCGATAATAACAACACCGATAAAAGACTCCAGAATCAATATCTGCCACAAAAACCATAATATCAAAAACACTATTAAGGTTTTTACTATCAGACTATAATTTCGCTTAACGAAATAATATCCCAATATAAATATTGAAAATACTATACAGAGAGACACTCTTATGTGACTGACGAAAACAGACAATTCCCTAACATCAAAGAAATCGCGGCGAAAATATTTGACAGCAGCAAGAATGGTAACGAAAAAGACCGAACTTATAAAAAACCATAGCACTGTATCGAACTGTTTCCGGTTCAGCGGCTTCATCGACGATAAAATCAAAGGGAATACCAGGAGCGGCAACTTTATCCTAAGATCCTTGAAAGCATATTGAAAATCGGAAGTATATATTAAAGCTATAAAATGCATAATATACATCGACACCATCACAACAGCGACTTTGTTATGAATGAAATCAAGGAAACGATTCTTTATATTATACCATATACCTTTGAACGATATAACAATACGAGACGAGATTCTATTTAGAAAAGGTTTCTCAGAGAACATTCCATTTATAGAACGCATATCAAGACCAAGCAAGAGCCACAAGGTCAGAAGATAGAATTGCGACACGCTCAATCCAAATTTCGATGTCGGCAGAAAGACACCTATCAGAATCAGTCCCACCAAATAGAAATAAGATCCTGTCTTACCGTATTCGACTTTCATAATATAGCTTTTTTGCTGTCAACAGCCAGCATTCATAATCTTTATATTCTCAAATCACACACCTTTGAGCAGTGATTCATATTCATTTTTACCATTTGTATTGAGAAGTATTTCCACAGCGCGGTTCAGTTCCACGTCATCTTTCAAGGTGGAAATGATTTTTCCTTTTTGGAAATAATAACGACCCACTATCTCTAATTTAAGGATTTCCGATATTTCTTTTCTGTTATTAATCAAATCGTTATCCTTATGGCTCTTTAATTCCTTTTCTAAAACATCCAGTTGTTCCTTGATATTATCGTAATAGCCTTCAGTCTTGGCAGTCTTTACCAGAATATCAAAATCCTTTTCACTTTCAGTTGTATATTTAAAGTCTTTACTTTCGACAAAGTTCACAAAATCATTATAAATCTCATCTGTTATTTCAAACTCTTCCGGAGCTGCTATTGATTTATGTTCTTTATAGAACTTATTAGCGAACTTAAAAATCATATTCTGTGCATACAGATGCGCTGTTATAGTAGAAAGCATTTCTGGCTCAATCTTCACATCAGGCTGAATGCCATGACCTTCATACACTATTCTTCCATTTGCAGTCTTGAATTCAGGGCCGAGAGTGTCGTTTTTTGCAAGAGTATCGTTCACAGATTTTTTGGAATAATCTATTTCTTGAATACAACGTTTACTAGGGATATAATATTTAGACACTGTAACTTTCATCTGAGTGTTATAAGTCATAGGCAAGATATTCTGCACCAGACCTTTGCCGAAAGTCCTTTGACCTACGATAATACCTCTGTCGAAATCCTGTATAGATCCGGAAACGATTTCACTTGCGGAAGCACTTGCTTCATTAACCAGAATTGCCAATGGGATCTCAGTATCTTCAGCATCATGTTTAGTATAATAGTTTCTATTTTGTTCCGGTGTCTTTCCTTTGGTATAGACGACGAGTTTATTTTTTGGTACAAAAAGGTTGACTATGTCAACAGCTTCATTTAGCAGACCGCCGCCATTACCTCTAAGGTCGATAACGAGACCTTTAAGTTCGTTTTCAGATTTCATTTCAAGGAACGCCTCTTTCAGTTCTTTAGCGGCATCTTTTGTAAATTGATTAAGAATGATATAGGCCACACCACCATCAAGCACTGTATAATATGGGATATTATCTATCTTTATTTTCTCGCGTGTGAGTGTTTTGGTGATGACATCTTTTTCGCCATCGCGTCTTATTTTCAGGCTAAGTTTAGAGCCAGGCTGACCTTTGAGAAGCTCACTGACTTCGCTGACAGACTTCTTCTCAGTGTTCACTCCATTTATCTCCAAGATAGCATCACCAGGAAGAAGACCAGCCTTATGAGCAGGGAAGTTTTCGTATGGTTCTGAAATATGCACGTTATCGTCATAATATTGTATCACAGAACCTATTCCGCCGTATTCGCCCATCGTCAGCAGGCGCACATCCTCTATCTCCGACTCAGGGATAAAGACAGTATAAGGATCCAACTCCTTGAGCATAGCATTTATGGCGGTTTCATTAAGTTCTGCCGGATTTATCTCATCAACATAATTCATGTTAAGGTATCTCAACACGTTATTATATATGTCAAGGCTTTTTGATATCTCGAAGTTATTTTGTTTTTCTTGAGCGCACAAGACGAAAGGAAAAACCATCAACACTAATAAGAAGAGGCTAAATTTCTTCATAGTCATAATGTTTTAAGGAACGGGGTCATAACCGCTACCGCCCCAAGGATTACACGATAATATTCTTTTCAAAGTAAGCCAGCCGCCTTTTATGGCGCCGTATTTTTTTATTGCTTCTATTCCATAATTAGAACATGTGGGTGTGTATCTGCAGTTTCTGCCTATAAACGGTGACAATGTAAGCTGATAAACACGAATCAGCAGTATCATTAATTTAGCTGGCAGTTGTGCTATTTTCTTCATCATGGAAATAATCTTTTTTCAAACGCAAAGATAGCTGTTTTATTTTCTTTTCTATCTCTTCGTACGATAAAATTATTGTAGCGGTATAAACAAGAGCGAAGTCGAAAGTGATTTTATTTTCTTCGCATTTAACGATTATTTGTGATTTGTTTTTACGCCATGCTTCGCGGACGAGACGTTTCACCTTGTTACGTTTGACGGCGTGATGAAATCTCTTTTTAGAGACAGAGACGAGGAAACGAGGAATAGAAGGCTCATCTTCTTCCGAAGGATGCGCATAAACAACAACTCGGAAAGGATAAAAGTTAAATCCTTTACCCTTCCCGAATAATTGATTGATAGCCTTATTCTTATATAAACGCTGTTCTTTCGGAAGTCCTTCGTTCATCAGAATTATTTTTTCTTAGCTTTTTTCACTTCGTTATTGATAAACTCTTCTATCGCCATGTTCATTGATGGACATGTTGGAGTAGGAGCGCTGAAATTCAATGTGAATCCAGCATCGGTGATAGCCTTGCATGTTGACTGTCCGAAGCCACCTATCGCGATATTTTCGTTCTGTACGAAATCAGGGAAGTTTTCCTTAAGAGAGTCGATACCGGCAGGGCTGAAGAACACCAACATATCATATTTGCTGATGTCAACATGTGACAAATCGGCTGATACTGTACGGAAAATAACAGCCTTTGTGTATTCGAGCTTAGCCTCTTTCAACATACCGTCATGATCTTCTGTCACCAAATTTGAACTTGGCAAGAAGAACTTCTCTTCTTTATGTTTTTTCATGACATCCACGAGATCAGCGAAAGTCTGCTTTCCGTAGAATATCTTTCTTTTTCTGTATTGGATATAACGTTGAAGATACAATGCTGTTGATTCTGACACACAGAAATACTTCATATCTTCAGGGATGGTGTAACGCATTTCTTTAGCAATGCGGAAAAAATGGTCTATAGTGTTGCGACTTGTCAGAATTATTGCAGTAAAATCGTTAAGTTTTACTTTCTCTTGTCTCAATTCGCTTGCTGAAACATCTTCTAACTTGATGAATTTTTCAAAATCTATAGTAACGTTGTGCTTTTTAATGATAGTTTCGTAAGGTGTTTTGGCCACATCAGCAGGTTTAGGCTGCGACAAAAGGATTGATTTAATCTTCATCTATAAACTTTTTTATCTTTTTATTAATCACACAAATTTTACTAAATTTCACCAACAGTAAATTGATTTTCAATATTTTACACAATCATAAAAATCATTTTCGCTATCACTAAAACCGGTAAAATTTCGACGGTGCAAAGATACAAAAAAATATTTACAAAATTTAACTTTGAGAACATTCGCACCTCAATTAATAATTTAATAAATCTAATGAAGAATAATATCGTCAATACAATCAAAATCACAACGAATAAAAACCTGTATGGATAGAAAAGCAGCACCATCATCAAAGGTATGAGCATAAGGTTTGCCATTGCCATCGTAGAGACATGCAGGCTGACATGAAACACGAGCAGGCTTTCTGTCTTAAAAAGCCATGAATAGAACAAAGTGAACAGATAATTCAAGACGAACACCGCTGCCACAGCCGTCACGACATTGACGAAGAAATTAAAGTTATCGTGCAAGATGTCATTTCCGCCTAAGAAAAGATATATCTTTTGTATCAGCATGGAAAGAAGCAAGGCAAAAGAAATTATTATTGAGATGGAAACGATGTTAAGAAACGTATTGTTTTCCCTTATCATTTTCTCACCTCCGCCTTGAAATGACATCATCATGATCGACGAGAAACGTTGAGGCGCGAAGAACTTGTTCATCACAAGCAATATCATCACCATAAACAACACCATGAAATTCCATCCTGCACTCACGAAAGCGACCTCCCTGTCTATCGGGCCTGCATACGGACTGTGTTTCTCGGTCACGAAGCTGAAATTTTCATATAATCCATGCCCAATGCTATCGTGAGAGATAGCATCACTTATCGAATCAGATACGTTATAAAATCCTATAGTGTCGTTCATAAAATATTATTCGCTGCAAATTTACGGTTTTGTTTTTTTCTTAACAAATATTTAGATTTTTTTTTGATAATTTAGAAATAGATTCTTACCTTTGTACGCTAGAAGTAAAGTTTAACAACAAATCATAATATCATGGATCTCATAGAACAAATTAAACAAAACGCACGCGAAAACAAACAACGCATCGTGCTTCCTGAAGGTGATGAAGCAAGAACATTAAAAGCTGCCGACCAACTCATCGCTGACGGCATCGCTGATGTCATTCTCATCGGACCTGCACAGACAATCAAAGACATGGCTGCTGAGTTTGAATTAAAGAACATCGACAAAGCCACCATCGTTGATCCAAAGAACAATCCTGACAGAGATAAATATGCGAACTTACTCTTTGAAATCCGCAAGAGCAAAGGCATGACTATAGAACAAGCACAAGAATTGGCAGAAAACTTCATGTATCTTGGCGTTCTTATGCTCAAAGCCGGCGACGCTGACGGTCTGGTCAGTGGTGCTCGCAGCACTACAGGCGACATGCTCCGTCCTGCATTGCAGATCATCAAGACAGCTCCTGGCGTTTCATGCGTATCTGGCGCATTCATCATGTTCTTGCCTAACGACAAATACGGAACAGACGGCAAGATCGTTTGTGCCGACTGTGCAGTGACACCTGTCCCAACAGCAGAACAGTTAGCAGAAATAGCAGTATGTACTGCCGACACTGCAAAGAACATCGCCAAGATAGACCCTAAAGTGGCTATGTTAAGCTTCTCAACAAAAGGCTCTGCAAAACACGAAGACGTCGATAAAGTTATCGAAGCAACAAGATTGGCTAAAGAAATGCGTCCTGACTTATGCATCGACGGTGAATTACAAGCTGACGCAGCCATCGTTCCTTCTGTTGGCGCAAGTAAAGCCCCTAACAGCGAAGTGGCTGGCAAAGCAAACACATTGGTATTCCCAAGATTGGAAGTCGGTAACATCGCCTACAAACTCGTTCAACGTCTCGCTGGCGCAGAAGCAGTAGGTCCTGTACTCCAAGGATTCGCAAAACCTTGCAACGACTTAAGCCGCGGTTGTTCAATAGACGACATCTATAAACTCGTCGCCATCACATGTAACCAGGCAATCGCACAAAAACAATAATACTTGAGCTATGAGTTATGGGCAATGAGAAACAAAAACGATTCATTGCCCATAGCTCACAGCAACATTACTAATCAAATTTTAAGCAATTATAAAAAAATGAAAATTTTAGTTTTAAACTGTGGCAGCTCATCTATCAAATATCAACTTTTCGATATCGATGATAATGGCCACAACGTTTTGGCAAAAGGTCTCCTCGAGCGTATCGGCCTCGAAATGGGAGAATTCACTCATAAATGGAATGGCGAAAAACATTACGAACAACTTCCTATTCCAAACCACACTGTAGGTATCAGCATCGTTCTTAACGCATTGCTCGACGAAAACCACGGCGTCATCAAATCATTAGACGAAATCGGTGCTGTCGGTCATCGTTTGGTTCACGGCGGTGAAAAATTCACCAAGAGCGTCCTCATCGACGACAGCGTCATGGAACTCATGGAAGAACTCATCGACCTCGCTCCTCTCCACAACCCAGCATGTATGGCAGGTGTGAAAGCTGTTACAGAATTGCTTCCTAACGTAAAACAAGGCGGCTGCTTCGACACAGCATTCCATTCAACAATGAAACCAGAGGCTTACCTCTACCCTATCCCTTACGAATATTACGACAAATACCGTGTACGTCGTTACGGTTTCCACGGAACAAGCCACAAATTCGTTGCAGAAAACGCAGCTAAATTCGTCGGCAAAGACTGGAACGACCAGAAGATCATCACATGCCACTTAGGCAGCGGCGCTTCTATAGCAGCAGTAGAAAACGGCAAATCAGTTGACACATCAATGGGCTTCACTCCTGTTGAAGGTCTTATGATGGGCAGCCGCACTGGCGACCTCGACCTCGGTGTTTTCATGTATATAGCTGAAAAAGAAGGCTACGACCTCAAACAAATGAACACTCTCGTCAACAAGAAATCTGGTCTCATCGGTATCACTGGCGACAAACAAGACATGCGTGACGTTAGAGCTGGCAAAGAAGCAGGCGACGAACGTGCTACATACGCTTTCGACATGTTCAAACATCGCGTCAAGAAATATATCGGTGCTTACGCAGCTGTTATGAACGGCGTTGACATCATAGTCATGACTGGCGGTATCGGAGAAAACGCTTGGTTCATGAGAGGTCCTATATTGGAAAATATGGAATATCTCGGTGTCAAGATCGACATGGAAGCCAACAACGCAACAATGGGCGAAGCACGCATCATCTCAACACCTGACTCAAAGGTAACAGTCGTAGTATTCCCAACAGATGAAGAATACATGATTGCAAAAGATACATACGACATCGTAAAAAGTCTTTGATAAAGACTAAAGACAAAAGTCTAAAGTCCACAAGAGCTCCTATAATCTAGGAGCTCTTTTTTATTTCCTAAAAACCACTACTAAAAAACTTTAGTCCTTAGTCTTTTGTCTTTTGTCAACTAACAGTCACCACTTCTATAGGCTGTGAGTTAGGCTCATCCAATCTTTGATATTGATATTTAACTTTAGCGAAATCGATTTCCTTAAGGTCTATCATTCTGATATTGTTATTATCGAAAGTCTTATAATAAACCACCTTGTTTGTAAGGTCGATCACCGAAATCCATTGCGTTGCGCTTGGCAAGTTAGGTATCTCGTTTTTAGGGAAGTTCATTCCTATCGGAATGTCGAAGTTGTTCAATATATGAAAGCATTGGAGCATTGTCTCACGAGCTGTTGCCAACATTGGAGCTGTACTTTTGAAGAAAGCCACTCTCACGAAACGTGAAGGAGGAGTGAAGTCGCCAGGGAGTCCAAGAAATCCGTTGCCATGACCTATTGGGTTAACCATAAAGTCACTCATTTTATGAGCTGCAGGATTTACAGGAGTAAGGTTAATGTAATTGCTCAAGTTGTTAAGATGCCACTGAAATCCAGGAGCATTTGTAATGACACCTATAGGGTTGTCATAGATATGAACGATACCTTTTTCGATCTCGATGACGATTTGCTTACCAGAGCTGTCACCCACTCTCCAGTGTATAGCCTCTTCAGAGCCATCGCCTCCCATGAGTGAGACTACACGCACCTTATTAATATTAGCTTCTACTTCAGCCACAGATGCGAATTGCGACAACAACCACGACACCAACTGAAGGTCAGCAATTGTTGTAGAGTTATACTTCTCATCATACAGCTGATAGCTTCCATAATTAGGGAAATAGAAAAGTCCTGCCGACAAGCCTGCTTCATTGACACCTTCAGCGATGAATTCCTTTTCATGGACTGCAAGTCCCACATAACCATACTTTGCTTTAAATGTCATTCCATTATTTCCTTTTGGCGTGAATGACGTCTGACTGAAATTTCTAGGAACAACGACATACATACTATTAAGATTAGTACCTGCCCACTCTATTGTTCGTGCTTGGATATAAGATCCGTCAGCGGCAAACATGGAGATTCCGGTACATGCCTCCGCCTTAAACTGCCAGGCGAAGAACAGACATGCAATGATGAATAGCTTTTTCATAATCTTTATATTGTTTTTATTAGTGTGATATTAACAACGAAGATTATAAAATGTTTCTATCATGCAATAAAAAAAGCCGCCACTTCAATGTGACGGCTTCTACATATATTCTTTATTGTTTTTATTTCACGATCAATTTTTCAATAACTTTATTGTTATCATTTTGAATCATGATGAAATAAACACCCTTATTAATATCTTCAACATTGATTGTTGCTACATTGTCAGACATTTCAACTGATTTGACGCAACGGCCTGTCATGTCGATGATATTTACTTGAGCGTTGCTCATTGTTGTTTCAACATATACTGCTGATGTTGCTGGGTTAGGATAGATATTGAAGTTAGCGTTTTCAATTTCAGCGTAACCGATTGATTCAGGTGTTGTGACATAATCTAATGTATTTGTCCATTCACCAGCTTCATTTTTAGCTGTTGCTATAACGACATATTCTGTTTTAGGTGTAAGACCGTCGAATAATATTTCTTCAGCTTCTGTGTAAGGTACGTTATCAGCTTGCATTGCTTCTGCCAATGTTTCTTCACCTACTTGGTCAAACATCTCTTTTGAGATGATGCCTACGTGATATTCTACTGTATATTCATTAGGTGTGAAAGTTGCTGTTACATTGTTAGCATCAACAGCTTCTGCAACTATTTCAACGCCTGCTGGTTCAACTATATCTTCACCTTCAACGCTTGTGTTGATACGAGAAATTATCATTTGTGTATCAACGTTACCATCGTAAATGTAACCGCCAGCGACGAGTTGACCATTTCTTTGCAAAGCTACTTCACGCAAATAAACTTCTGGATAATCGAGGCTATATGGGAGATAACCTGTTCCTGCGAAGTCTTCATTAAGTTGACCGTCTGCTGTCAAGTTGAAAGCATAAATACGCATTGCTGTGAGAGTTTGGTCATACCATAATTCAGATGTGATAGCACCAAAGATTTGTCCGTCTGGAGCAATTGTAATACTATAACAGTCATTAGCACCATTTTCGAGTGGTTCGAGTCTTGCGTAACCATCTTCACCGAATGAAGTGTCGATGTCGCCATCTTTTGTAATACGAGTTACGTAAGTTTCATATCTTAAATAAGGTTCGTTATCCAACCATGAGTGACCAGCGCAGAGGTAGTTACCTTCGTTGTCAACTTGGATATCTAAAAGTTGTTCAGCACCTTCACCAACGTTGAGTTCAACATAACCGTTTGTACCGAAGTTTGTGTCTAATGAACCATTGTTTTTAACTTTGTATAAAGTAGCGCGTGTGCAGCCCCAGATACTGTCGAGTCTTGTACCACCAACAACGATTTTGTTGTTTTCTACACATTCAACTGTGTAAGCATATGAACTGAAAGATTGGTGAGGAGCTATTTTAAGAGTACCGTTTGCACCGAATGAAGGGTCTGTTAAACCAGCAGTGTTATAACGTCTAACGAACAATGTATCTGTTTGATTTTGAGTATAACCTGAAACAATGCATCTGCCGTGTTCGTCAATTGCAATACCTGTGTAGTTGATACCATTGCCGCCTTCACTGATAGCATAGCCGTTTGTTCCATAGTTAACATTTTCGAAACCGTTTTCATCTAAACAAAGAACGAAACCTTTGCTGTCGCCATTGCTTGAGTCATAGATGTGACCTGCGACATACAACATTCCGTCAGGACCAAATTTAGCGTCGTATGCTTCATTTTTGTAAACCATAGGATCTGCTTTGTAATAAGAGATACCGCCGTTAGCTCCCCATGTTGGGTCGAGAGTACCGTCAGGATTTTGACGTGATACGAATACAGCGTAGTTAGTTCCTTCTGTTTGGCCTTCACCTACAGTGATGATTTTGCCGTCATCTTGTACAAGAACAGCCTTGATGAAGTCGAATCTTTGAGAAGGATTGAAAGTAGCAATACCATTGGTACCAAATGATTCATCTAAAGTACCTGGATCTTGAGAGTAACCGCAAATAGCGAACATGCACAAAAGTGCTAATGTAAATAATTTTTTCATCTTTTTTAAATATTAATTAAACATTATTTCTGTAAAAATTGTCACAAAAATACTAAAAAAAATTCAATTAAACAACCATAAGTTTTAGTTTACACCAATATTTTTCATATTTCAAAACGATAAAAATAATGCAGCTAGAAAACATCAATATTCACAAGCAAAAACAATAAAAAAATCTTTTCCATTTTAGGCATTCGCCTTATGTCTTTTATTATATTTGCAAAATAAAAAAACAATTATGTCATTATTTAGAGTCATTTTATCAATAATATTCCCACCATTAGCTGTGTTAGACTATGGTTGCGGTTCAATACTAATCGTTTTTTTATTAACATGCTGCGGATGGATTCCTGGCGTGATTGCTGCTTTGGTTATATTAAACAGAAACATTAAAGAATGATCAAACAAGTCCAAAATATCTCCATCGAGGAATACAACTACCCTCTTCCTGACGAACGTATTGCAAAATATCCTTTGAGCGAACGCGACGCTTCAAAGCTTCTGGTATTAAATCATAATGAAATAACAGATTCGCATTTTAAAAACATCGGCGACTTTCTCCCAAAGGACTCATTACTTATTTTCAATGAGACAAAAGTCGTCAGAGCCAGATTGCAATTCACGAAAGACAGCGGAGCTGCCATAGAGATATTCTGCCTGGAACCAATCACTGGCAACGGCGACTATCAGCTCGCCTTCAGCAGTCAGTCTCCTTCAAGATGGAAATGTCTGGTCGGAAATTCACGACGCTGGAAAAACGGCTCAGTCTTGAGCCTTAAAGTAAAAGAATCATCGAAGCATCAGGACATCACATTATATGCCGAGCGCGTAGAGAAAAACGACAATTATTCCGTCGTACAGTTTTCATGGGAGCCATCACATCTAAGCTTTGCCGAGATACTGGAAGCCGCAGGCGAGATACCGCTGCCTCCATATCTGCATCGTGAAGCAGAGGCATCCGACAGAGAACGTTATCAGACCGTCTTTGCAAAATACGAAGGCTCCGTAGCTGCCCCTACAGCAGGGCTGCATTTTACCACAGAACTCATCAGCGAACTAAAAGCCAATGGTATATCCTTCGACGAAGTGACATTACATGTAGGCGCAGGCACCTTCCGCCCTGTCTCTTCAGAAAAAATAGGCGAGCACGAAATGCATTCTGAGACAATAGCAGTGAAAAAATCATGCATAGAAAACCTGAGAGAAAATTGCAACAAGACCATAATACCTGTCGGAACGACAAGCATGAGAACATTGGAGTCTATCTATTGGATTGGACTCATGTTAATAGAAGAAGGCATGGAAGAACGCCAGCTTCATCTTAACCAATGGTTTCCATATAAGGAAAGGGAAAGCCTGCCTACTGCAGAAGAATCGTTGTCGGCCATTTTAAGATATATGGAGACACACGGCATGAACGAGCTTCATGCCAGCACTGCCTTGATGATTGCGCCTTCTTGTAAGATCAACATTGCAAAAGCACTCATCACCAATTTCCACCAGCCTAAAAGCACCTTGCTGTTATTGGTGTCAGCGCTGATAGGAGAAAAATGGAAAGAGGTATATCAACACGCACTTGACAACGATTTCAGATTTCTAAGTTACGGTGACAGCTGTCTTTTTATCAATTGACAATCGTAACCACTTCCGGTTCCGTCACCACCAATCTAAAGCCAACGCCATGCACTGTTAAGATTTTAACATTAGGGTCAGCTTTAAGATATTTACGAAGGCGGGCTATGAACACATCCATAGACCTTCCGATGAAATAGTCGTTGTTACCCCATATCATCTTCAAGACCTTCTTACGAGTCACGAGGTCGTTTTTATTATCGTATAGCACCTTAAGCAAAGCAGCCTCTTTCCTTGTCAATGGCTGTTCATGTCCATCCAAGACAAGAAGCATGTTTTTAGCATCAAAGATAAAACGACCTATATTGATCTTGGACTCACCCAAGGTATATGAGAAAGGTGAGTTCTTCTCCACCCTTCTCAACACTGCTTTTATTCTCAACAGAAGTTCCTCATTGCTAAACGGTTTTGTCAGATAATCATCGACACCATATTCAAAATCATTCAACATGTTAAGGAACAATCCTTTTGACACCAGAAAAATTATCGGCATGTCAGGATTAAGCATCCTTATCTGAGCAGCAAGAGCAAATCCGTCCATACCGCTCATTTCGACATCAAGGATACATACATCAACGTCAAACTTCTTGAAAAGATCAAGACCTTCAACACTTTTACGAGTAGCATATACCTTATAATCAACAGCTTTAAGATTCTCACTTATATTATTTCGCAAGTCAACATCGTCTTCGACGAGCAAAATTGAAGTCTTATTAAGAGTTTTCATAATTTGTTGTTTTGTTGGTATAAACTAACAAAAGTTAAAATTGTTTAACGCATCCTTTAGTTTTTGTTATTTATTTCTTGTATATAAATAATCCGCGTAATCTCTCAGCGTTCTCTTTCTATCTTCTGGCAAGTCTATTTCTTCAAGATTCTTCAAAGAAGCCTCATAATATTTTGTCATAAGGTCAGCAACCACACCTTTGACGTTATATTTTTCGTAAATATCAAGAACAGTCTGCATCTTTCGTTCGTCGCGTCCTTTAGGCATCTTGAAAAGTTGATTCAAGGTATTTCTATCTTCTTCTGATGCAAGTTCCAAAGCCTTGAGATAGAGATATGTCTTTTTATTATCAGCGATATCGCCGCCAATCATCTTACCAAAAACACTGACATCGCCATAGCAATCGAAGATATCGTCTTGGAGTTGAAATGCCATACCTATATTAATACCGAAATCATAGACTGCCTTTTGGCTTTCTGCATCGGCCTTTGCCACTATAGCACCGATTTTCAAAACTGAAGCTAGAAGGACTGCTGTCTTCAAGCGAATCATCTCAAGATAAGCATCCAAGGTAACGTCATCCTGCGTTTCAAAATTCAGGTCAAACTGTTGACCTTCGCACACCTCCAAAGCCACTTTACACAATTCAGCGAAGACATCATAAGAATAATCTTTCTTTGTTGCCAACACATATTGGAATGCCTTGATCAACATTGTGTCGCCAGAGAGAAGTGCAATGTCGGAACTCCATTTATGATAAACAGTCTCCATACCTCTGCGCAAAGGAGCCTGATCCATAATATCGTCATGAACCAAGGTGAAGTTATGGAAAATCTCGGCAGCCACCGCTGGAACCATACAATCGTCTATATCACCGCCAAACATATCGCAAGAAAGAAGACACAATGTAGGACGCATCCTCTTTCCACCCTGACGCATTATATATTCGATAGGCGCATAAAGCTCATGTGGATTACCATCGAAATTCTGATTGTCAATATAGTTATTTATTAACTCCTGTATTTTTTCAACTTTTAACATAAGATATTATTTTAATTTCATTAACTTGACAAAGATATTTTTTAGGATTCAAAAATACGATTTTTAACATAACAATTCATAAAAAAAATGGTGCGAAATTTGTAATATTTTTACAAAAAATTCATCAATAATGAAAGCCCTGAAATCAATTATCATCTGCCTATCCATCTTATTATGTTACAATGTAGAAGCTCAAGAAACAGCAGTTTCCGAGTATGATCAGACAATAGATAAATTAATACCAAAAGCCAAGAAAAACAAGTTAAGCGAAAAGCAACTTCTTACTCTGACCAATTCATATCATCAAGCCAACCAGAACGACCATCAAAGGATCATGGAACTGAAGAAATCTGGACAGCCAGACATCTGGATTGAAATATATTATAAGGCCAACAATATCAACAGCCGACAAAATAAAATAACGACTTTACCTGACAACATCAAAACGTCAATGAATTTCAAGGCCTTAAACCTAGACTCCGAAATCACCAATTCAAGGGAAAAAGCCGAGCTATACATATATGCCAAAACCATTCATCTGCTAAAAGACATTAACGAGGAAAACCTAAAAGAAGCCCAATGGCTTGTCGATCAGCTACGTAAAATAAATCCTCAAAGCAACAACATTGAGGAACTAATGATAAAACTCGCTGTCCTACCTTCTAAACATATATACCTCGGATTGATATTGCCGCAACAAGATTCCGACTTTCCAAATGACTTCAAACAAACAGCATTAAACTTCGACAACAAGAACATTTACGGAATACCGTTCGACACATCTCATGACAATGACACCGATTACGACCTTTTTATTTTAGTCAATATAGACAAGAAAAGCATATCACCAGAACGTATTGATGCCGTCACTTTTGAAGAAAGGAATAATGGCAAGGTCGCAAAGATAACAGACAAAACCATGAGCAAAAGTGCCAATATAAGTGGCACAATAGCATTTATTGACGTCAAAAAAGAAGTCATTTTGATCAATACTCCTTTTGATATCGGTTCAACATTCGTATATCATTATGCAGAAATGAGTGGCGACAAGGAAGCATGTTCAGAACAGACACTACAACTATTAAAATCACAAACCATTGATTTTCCATCAGATAACACACTTTTAAAAGACACTGCAAGGAAGCTGAATCAGATCTTGAAAAATCATTATCAAAAAAATTAAAAAAAATTAAAAAAATATTTGTCAGTTTAAAAAAAAGTTGTACCTTTGCACTCGCAAAACAAAAGGTATTGCACGCCGGCGTAGCTCAGCGGTAGAGCACGTGATTTGTAATCTCGGGGTCGGGGGTCCAAATCCCTCCGCCGGCTCAAATGAAAAGCTTGTCTAGTCAGACAGGCTTTTTTTGTTTAACAAGAATTACTTCAAGCACAATACAACTTAACGACATGGCATATCTCATCAATATCAAGCCACATTACCTTATACTTGACGGACTGCGCGGAGCCGCAGCACTTATGGTTCTATGGTATCACGTTTTTGAAGGTTTCGCTTTTGCTAGCGGAACAGCTATTGAAACCTTCAACCACGGCCATCTCGGAGTCGATTTCTTCTTCATGCTCTCAGGCTTCGTGATAAGCTATGCTTATGATGATAGATGGAAGTCACAAAGTCACAAAGCAAACTGCCTTAGCATAGGCGCTTTCTTCAAGCGTCGTCTGATAAGGTTGCAGCCTATGGTGGTGATGGGTGCTCTCATCGGTTTGATTACGTATCTCATCCAAGGAGGTGTGAGATGGGACGGCACTCAGATGTCTTTCCACTGGATAATGATAGCGTTTTTACTCGCCATATTCCTCATACCAGCCTATCCTGGAGCTGCATACGACGTACGCGGCAATGGAGAGATGTATCCTCTCAACGGTCCTAGCTGGTCACTCTTCTTTGAATATATAGGTAATATCTTATACGCTCTCTTTATCAGAAAATTATCTAATAAGAAACTCGCAGCTTTGGTCGTTGCAACAGGATTATTATGGATTGCTTTCGTAGTATTCGACATCTCCGGATACGATATGATTGGCATTGGTTGGACCTTAGACTCCGTCAATTTCTTCGGTGGTCTGCTGAGAATGATGTTCCCTTTCACTCTCGGAATGCTTATGGCTCGTAATTTTAATGTCAAAAGTCAAAAGTCAAAAGTCGAAGGTTTTTGTTTTAAATCGTTCATAACGAAAAATATTTTCTGGATTGCGATAGTCGTGATGTTTGTTCTTTTCTCTATGCCTTATATTTCAAAGACAGGAGACATCAGCATCAACGGAATATATGAGCTGGCTTGTATTATATTTGTTTTTCCTTTCATCGTTTGGTTTGGAGCATCGGGAAATATCACAAACAAACTCTCGACGAAGATATGCAAGTTCCTCGGAGACATCTCTTATCCTTTATATATTGTACATTATCCAGTGATGTATCTTTTCTATTCATGGCTCATCGATAATAAGTTATACACACTCGGCGAGACGTGGCAAATTGTGGTGCTCGTCATGGCGACAAACATCGCTTTGGCATACGCCTGCCTTAAACTTTACGATGAACCGATTAGAAAATTCTTCAATCGCTGATACGCAGAGGCTTTTGAGGATAAATAAAAAAGGCAATGTCTCTCAAATGGACATTACCTTTTGTTTTATCTAAGGATCTTGTTACCTTAATAAATAACCACTTTCTGTGTATTTACTCCGTCTTCATTTATCAAACGTACTATATAGGCGGTCTTGTTGAATTTGCTTAAATCAATTCTGTCATTGATATTTACCATGTCTTTTTTATAAACCACACGACCCATGACATCGATGATCTGTAAAGAGCCTTCTGCTGTCACTACAAGCTCTTCACCAGATTGATATACAAATTGGCTGTCAGCTGTTGGCTGTTGGCTGTTGGTTAATATTAATACGAAACGACTGTGGTCACCATTATTTGTCGCTGCAAATTTATAATCGTCAAGAAGCAGATTCGTCTCTATTCCTGTAAAACGATCGAACAAGACAACACAATCGAAATCACCTTCAAATTCAGCACTGATTGTATAGCGGCCCATTTTCTTTGACTCAAAGTTGACCGACACCTCTTCAGTATCCTTATTGCAATAATAAACACCGTAACGTTTTCCATCACAAGGAACATAAACGTTTGCAATGTTTTTATTGATATTAGTGATTTTAGGGAAGTCATTACAATCATCACCTGATAAATTTATCACCACATTATCTTTGCCGTTATCATCAGAGACAATGACATTGATAAACTTAACTTCCTCATTTACAGTTTCACCTCTTTTTGTCAGATTTCCATTATACGACAAACTCGCGTCTTCAGAGAGCGCTTTCACAAAGAAACCATCACCAACCTTGATTGTTCCTGTTGACAAATAATCATAACCGCCATTTTCATTTACAACAGCATAACCGCCTGCCAATCCGCTCGCGCTGACCTTACTCCAATCCATATCGAATGTGAATGGATTACCGAGAAGATGGAAGTTAGCCAGATCTTTATAATCATCATATACAATATCAAATTCGCAAGACTTCTCATGTCTGACAATTCCCTTGAACGCTGCCACATCTTCACTTTCGAAAGATGCAAGATAACCTATGCCTTGCAGAAACTCCGTCTCAAATTCACCATTCACATCAGCACCATCTTTATGATTCAGCCACTCCAAATCATTATTTCCCACATACCTATACAAGTCATAATTGAAAGATGTAGGGACATAGCTTTCAATTTTAGCGTTTTTCATAGGAGACGATATAAACTGCCAGCCATTTATATTCTCATAGCTCCACTCGTCGGGAGCAATAATATTCATATTGAATGTCGCCGCAACATTATCATTATTCAGAAATACTTGTGCGCCATCGTTGATGATAAAAGCGTCAGCATCTGTATTTGTAAAATCACCAATAACTGTGAGTTTTGTACCGCTGTTAAGTGTCAATGATTTTCCTTCATTGATAGTCAATGAATTCACTTCAATATCATCGCTTGCTATTGTAGCATTAGCATTGATGATTACAAGATTGTCGTTTCCTGTAGGAAGTTGTTTTGTGGCCCAGTTATCAGTATCTGACCAAAGACCGTCTTGGATGAAGACATTGTAATTTTTGTAAATGTTTTCAGACCATTCAATTCTTGATTCCATGCTATTTTCTATAGCGATGCTTACTTCGTCAACGCCTGTACAATAACCATATCCTGCAACATTTACAAATGCGATATAGAATTGTTGTCCAACATAATCGCTCAAATCTACTTCTTGCTCTCTCCATTCTTGAACATCAGTTTTTTCGCTTGACCATAATTCAGTCCAACCGCTATTGTAAGAAGTTGTACTTATCATAACTTTCAGAGTGTTGATATCGTTTTCCCAAGCTGGAGTGATGTATCTAAATGACAACTTCACATCCTTGCCATTATATTGGGTGTAGTCCATTGGACGTGTTACCAAATATGATAAATAAGATGAATTCTCATAGACAGATGCAATAAAAGCTGCTTTTCCTGAAAATGCTCCGTATGTCTTATAATCAGTGGTTATACGAGAATCTATTTTCCAACTATATTTATTATTACTACCTTCTCTATAAATGTACCAATAATTATTATTTGTTTGATAATCACTTGTATAACTTGTCACCTCAAGATTTGTGAAGTCTTGTGTGTAAATTATTTCATTTTGTACATGCAAATTAGAAACGCCATATTGATAAATACCGTCTTCTAAAGAATTCCAGTTGTCGGTGTATGAAGTTCCACTTACGTTTGTAGCAACACTTGTTTCTGTACCAGCCAAATAATCTTTTCTATAAATGTTAGAGCCTTTGCTATCTGTTGCATTAGTCCAAGTGATGTTTCCGTTATTTGCTATAACATCTGTTGGTGATGGAGCTTCTGGATTGTCACCTGTTTGTACGCGTGTAACCAAAGATTGTTCAGATTCTAAATCACCGCGTTTTGATGTTATGGTATAAGCATATACTGTACCGTATTCTAAACCTGCATCTGTATATGAAGTTGATGTTGTATTATCGAGGTATGCTCCATCGCGATAAACATTGTAGCTTGTTGCATTGTTTGTAGCGTCCCAAGTCAAGTTGACATTAGTTCCGTTTGCTGTTGCATTAACTACAGGAGCTACGAATTCGTTAGAAACATTTACATCAATATTAAAAGTACGGCTGTAGCCTCCGTTTGTTGCTGTAACAGTGAAAGTGACAACATGGTTATCTTCTACTAATGGGTCGATGTTTACTACGAAAGTAGCTGATGCTGTTGCGCCAGCTGCCATTGCGCTATATGTCTTGCTGCCTTGAACGATAGTTGTATAATTGTCGTTTTCTGAGATTGTTACGCTTGTTGTTCCAGAAGTTGAAGAACTACCGTTGTTAATCAATGTGAGTTCAAGATTAATGTTTGAACCAGCGTTTAAAGTGCTTGTGAAAGCGTAAGGGTTGATGACAACTGGGTCGTTGAAGTTAACTGCTTGAACAGCTGCGAGAGCGTCGATGAGACCTGCACCTGTGCTATTGCTTTTTGTAGCTGTGAGTTCTACTGCTGTGGTCTCAATGATTCTACATAAGTCAGCTGGGGTGAGTTCAGGGTTTTTCTCGAGCATAAGAGCCATAACACCAGCAACGCAAGGAGCGGCTTGTGAAGTACCAGACTTGCCCCAATAAGTATTGGTAGCATCATGTCTGATTGAATATACGTTTTCACCTGGTGCTGCGATGTCAGGGCGGATAAGACCGATGCCGGGATTGTATGGATAGTCGTTATATCCTGATATGCTTTGCCATGTTACAGGACCTTTTGATGAACTTGGTGAAACTACGTTATATTCATTTACAGCGCCAACGCTGATAACGCTTGTCAAACCGCCTGCATTACCTTGTTGGTCAGGGTGAATCCATGGTGGAGGACAGTCGCCTGGAGTACGTACGTTGTCAGGTGCAGGGTTGGTGCTACTGTTACCGTCATTACCAGCTGCTACTGCTGCAGCGATACCAGTTTGTAATAAGCTTGTGAAAGTCTGACGGAACAATGCTCTGTTTTCATCTGGGTTTTCTCTACCTATAGAAAGACTTATGACGTCTGCACCTAAATCTGCTGCTATTTGAACACCTTCTACCAAGTTGGCTGCTGTACATCTGCCGCCACCGACTATTTTGATGGTCATGAGTTTTGCATCAGGAGCAACACCAGTCTTTTTGCCAGAAGTACCGTCGCCGCAAACAATGCCAGCACAGTGTGAACCGTGACCATTGCTGCCTTCATCTGAAGGTAATGAATTTGGTGAGTGTACGTTATATCCGTATTTTCCGTTTTCGTTCCATAAATGGTCTTTGATGTCGTCATGGTTGAGATTGGTACCAGAGTCGAGAACTGCAACTACGACGTCTTTACCTGTATAACCTAATTCCCATACTTTGTCAGCTTTAATCTGTGTTAAATGAGGATAGATGTCTGATGTTGCTGCTACAGCGCGAGAGTCGGTTTCAGAAACCGTATTGCTGACAATATCCATGTCTGAATTGTATGTTATCAAAGCTACATCTGGATGTGATGCTAACTTGTAAATTACATCGGCTTTTGCCTTACAGTTGATGAAGTTGGCAATCCAGTATGATTTAATGTCGATGACACTATTGCTTCTTTCTTCAGCATTGATGACAGACATGACGTCTCTTTGTGATTTCTCAGCGAATTTCTTCAATTCGTTGATGACGATTTCACGACGTACTTCCTTGCCGTCGCTTTTGCAATTCAAGACTGCGAAATCATCGCTCGTCATCTGTGACTTAAACATGATGTTGACGTCGATGTAATCGTCGCTTCTATGATTTAAAAGTGTTTGAAGTTCCGGTTCAATAATATTATTTTGGGAAAATCCCCAACATGATGCCATCAAACATAATAAAAGGATAAAAATATTTTTTCTCATATAATTTAATAATACAAATGCATTAATCTATCTTTGTTTAAAAAAATCTTTACAAAGATAACAAAAATTACTCAATGTTTATAAAGCCGTAAAAACACCATCATATCACTCAGACACTCTCACTCTCAAGCCTTCCGAATAAGCCGAAAACTCTGGAGAATACATACATTGTATCAAAGCGTAACCATTGCTGAAGTCACCTTCTTTTGTCACGAACATCGAATAACTTACCTGATGTTTGCCTTTCGGTAGTCTGTCGAAATAGAATCCCATGAAGGTGTCGCTGTTGCTTTGATAATATAACATTCCGTCTTGGTATCTGTATCTTGACATTTGTTCGACTGGCTCGAGGCAAGCAGCTCTCATGTCTTTCAAAAAGACGAACTCCATATCTTGGGAACTTTCGATATTCAGATTTACGACAATCTTGTCCCCGACTTTAATGTCTTCTTTTTCAATAGGAACAAGATAAGTGCCTTCTTCATTGATTCGCTCGACATATATATTTCTCTCTACATTCAACGGCGATTCGTGCTTTCTCACTTCATCAAGAGAGACGAAATACTGGCGGAATAATCCTCCCCAAATGAGATTGTCGGTCTCGTTATTGACTTTGAAATCTTTAAAATCCTTCATCTCTTCAGAATTCCAGAAATATTGATTCATATAATCAGAAGAATTATTATCGTTTTTAATATCAATAACTAATTCATCATTGTGAATTTGTATTTCGGAGACGCAGCAATGTGTGTTGGCTTTTATAGGAGACATTGATGCGTCTCTACTTGTAGTCTTATCAAAAACCAAAGCATAAACAGCGTCAACCGTCGATTGAGCATTTTCCCACATATTGGTACGTTTGTTATTTAATAACCATACCTTCATGTCGTTGAGAAGTTCCTCATCAGGATTTATTTCCTTGAATGCTTCCATAATAACAACATGTTCGCTGACTTTAGAACTCCAATACATACCAAGAGTCTCGTTCTTTTTAGCTCTTTCTTTCAGTGATTTCATTATCAGCTGAGCGATGTTTTTATCACCATTGCGATATAATATCAAGGCTATTTTTGCTTGCGTGCCGAAATTGAAGCCCTGCCAGTTTTCTTTCAATTGTTTGATAAAGAAGTCTTTGGCGTTCTTGTATTTTAAATCTTCATTGAAGTTGAAGAAACTCAATGCATATAATTCATTGATGTTTAAATAAGAGATGTTCTTATAATCTTTGTATAAGTCATAATCTTTTATTATGCCTTTGCATAAATAGTCGATGGCGTTTTTGGTGATGATGTCGGAATATTCCTGCTGACTTGGTGTCAAGGAATTTATTACATCCATCTTATAAAGACGACCGAAACCGCCTAATATATATTGAGTTATAAACGTGCTTTCAGGCATATTAGGGAACCACGACCATCCGCCATTGACGCTTTGTTTCTCTTTGATGAGTTTTAAAGTCTCATCGGTTTTATTGCGTAATGTGTTAAGGTCGAATAAGTTGGCAATCATCGCTTTTTGTTCTGCTTCAGATTTTGCTTCCATCACCCAAGGTGTCTCTTGTAACATGATGGCTTTCAGATTCTCGTCTTTCTGAAGTGCCGATATCAATGCATCAGGTGTCTCTAATTCCCATTTCATGATATAATCCAATAAGTTAGGAATGTTATTCGCGATATATGAGGCGAGACTGTTAGCATAGAAAATGTTGAATGCAGCATCGGCATATTGTCCTGTTTCTTGTGCAAGATAAGGCAACGACTGTATCGCGTACCAAACAGGATTTGCGCAGATATTCAATGTCAATCCATAGTTTCTTTCGTTCTCATTTTGGAAATCGAAGTCGAATGTCTTTTCAGAATTTTCTCTTACTATCAAAGGATAAGTCTCTGTCATGAAGACCTCATTGCTTAAAACAGGAAGAATGTGTTGCTCTGCATCAGAGAATTCCTCTGACGAAACGCTGAAACGCATCGCTAACATATTGGTATTGTTATTAACTGCTACCTTCCATCTCACAGATTTACTATTTCCAGCAGCAATCTCATCGATGGCAATTTCCTGTTCAGAGAGAATCAAATCCAAAGGTTTCATCGTCAAAGCGTCAAAAATCTCCAATTTAGCATTTGCAGACTTAGTAACCATATCTTCCCCTGAATTCCTAATCACATTCGCTACTACCCAAAGAGTATCGTTTTCATAAACGAAGCGTGGCATATCACTCATGATCATAAGAGGTTTTGATGTTGTGAAAGTCTTGTTCAAAGTGCCGACTTTCAAGTCTTTGGTATAAGCGAGCATCATAAGGTTCCAGCGAGTCAAGGCGTCTGGCATGGTGAAAGAGAACCTCAGACTTCCATCATCGTTTGTAATTAAGTTAGGATAGAAGAACGCCGTCTCGTTGAAGTTTTCTCTTATACTCATTTCTTGATTTTCTGTACTTTGCATTTCTTCTTGCTGAGAATTATCTATTACATCTTCATCAGCTACTCTAAATAACTCAACTGCCTCTTCGTCTTCATTTGTATTAACACCGCCTACTTTTACAGCTATTGCATTTCTTACGCGAGAAGGCATCAGCATCACATCTCGTGCTGAAAAAGTATATCTCGCGATAGGTATCAAATCAATGTCCGACAATAAATAGTAAACAAACAATTCGTAAGTCTTAGGATATTGATTAAATGTAAAGCAATAGAAATCGTCGAAACCTCCGTCGCTTCGCGGTGATGTCGATGTCTTGATGCTAGGTTTTGTGTTGAAATACCAATGATTTTCGGCGAATACATCCAAAGAAGCGTCGTACATTCCTGCTAGAAGATTGGCGACAACGCCTTTGTCCTTATAATCCTTGATGGTGAGATTCCATGTTTCTTCACTGCTAGGAAGCAAGTCGTCTCTTACAACATCCAATTTTATGTCTAAATCGAGGTTGTCGTAAGGCACTGCGATATAATGTTCTACAATATTTATAGTGTTGTCTTTAACAAAGAATGCTTGGAACGAAATATTTCCTCTGTCTTCTTCTTTGACTTTGTAATTGATTTTTATGACTTTATCACTTATTGTCTTACGTTCGTAATATCTGACCTCATCACCATGTTTTATCATGACATAAACATTGACATCTTTGGCAGAACTTCCTAAATAAAAATTAACATTGTCATTAGGTTGTGCTGACGCTTTGTCATAGTAAGAAATACACATTGTATTATAAGGCATTTTGTTGCTCTTAAAATCTATGACAGTCAGTTCGATAGATGTCATCGCCTTTTCATTGTCGGCAGAAATCAATTCAACGACATATCTTCCTTTATCTATAAGTTTTTTAACATTTGGGAATAATTTAGACTCTCCTTTGACATTGACGGTATCTTCATATATCAAATGTCTGTTGTCCGTTGTCTGTTGACTGTCGTCTTTAACTTCATAAATCTTTCTGATGATTTTTGCTTCGACAGGATTTTCTTTAAGATTTTTAACATTGAAACTGATATGTTTCAAACTATCTATGCTGACGTTTTTATATTCTTTATTAACATCAATAATCAAATCAATGTCTGATGCTTTTATAGTGTAGGTTTTAGTCTGGCTTTCGCCTTGTGCGTTGGTAGCGTTTACTGTTATAAGATATTCATAAACAGGGAGTCTGTCTTTAAAATTCTTATCAGGAAGCAATTCGAAATTGATATTGAAGTTGCCATTCGCATCGGTTGTTCCATCTCCGAAAGCAATCTGTTTTTGGTTGTTGCCATAATTGGCGAACCACCATAAACGATATGGGAAATAAGCACGTCTTGCGATTGTATAATTATAATTAACATTATCGAGACCGAATCCGGCGTATGCTTTCACTGAACCGTTAAGTTCTACTTCTTCATTGAGTTTGTATGATTTGTCAGGAGCGTTGAATGTTATTTCAAAAGTAGGACGTTTATATTCTTCAACTTTTACGTAGATGCTTCCAGTGACATTGCTTATCTTGAAAAATCCGTTAGATAAATTATCAGGGATGACGAAACTTCCATCGAAAGAACCGAATTCGTTTGTTGTAAATGTATGTGTACTAATATCTTCGCCGTTTGAATCTTTAATGTGAATTACAGTTTCTGCATTAACGACTAATTCATTTATCTCAGAATTTTTATTAACAATCACACCTTTATAATAGACAGTCTGTCCCGGACGATAAATTGCTCTGTCTGTAAAGAATATCGTTTCTTGTATTAATCTTCCTGAATTTTCATTCTTATAATTATAGAAATGAGAATCGGAGAGAAGCATGTCGTTGTCTTTGAATAAGTTGATATGAAATGCGTTCTGACTTGTATTAGGAACTTTAACGATTCCGTTTTCGTCTGTCGTCAAATCTTTGATAGTTGTATTGACATATTTGTTCTTGTTATAATTGTAAGAACGTTTAAAAATATTGACATTTACGTCTTTTACAGGAAGACCGCTTTCTCTGTCAAGTACATAGACTACGAAATCGTTGTTTTCTTTTGTGGTGACAAAACTAAGTCTGCTGACTTGGAAAGAATGAAAAGCTGGCAGATTATCTATTTTATTTGAGAATTTATCATCGTTGGAAACTAGTATGTAATAAATCCCGCATTCCAACTTTGGCAGAGTGATATTTATGGAATGCGATTGATAATCATTCTTTTCTGGGATGTCGATTTCGTTTTCAACTATATGTTTTTTCTTTAATATTGTCTTTACAACATCCATCTCTGATTTATCATCTAATTTATCCAACTCATTTTGACTTAGTCTATAAATTCTATAATGAGGATTTGTTAAATTACTGTAAGAAATGTTAGCTATGATGTCATGATTTGGAAGATGCACGCTCGACATCTTTAATTGCAGATTTTTTCTTAAAATATTGGAACGTATTGTTTCACATTGTAATGCACCGACACTATTAGGAAATAATTTTATTGCTTCATCGCAAATCTCAAGTACAACATCCAGGTTTTTGCTTTCGACATTCTGTTGACTGTTGACTATTGACTCTTGTCTATCAAAAATCGCTTCAGCTTGTAACGCCATCACGGATGTGACGAGAGGATTGTCGAGGTTTTCGTTCTTAATTTTTATTAAGGAATTTATATAAGATTCATAATCGTCATTGGTTTCATATTCATATTTCAATTTATGAATCTCATTATATATCGCAGCGTCATTATAATTGTTCTTTTTGTCAAAATCGATAATATCTTGGTATAAATCTATGCAATTTAATGACTTGCGGATTTGGTGGTTTATGATTTTATGCACTACATAATCATAAAGAGTAGGTTCTATGGTGTAATCGAATTTGGTTTTGGTATCGTCAATCGCCAAAATATCTTGATATGATTTTGATGCGGTGTTTTGAAGGCTTGCGATATCGGAAAGAGCGTTTTCATAATATTTGTCGATAACTCTTTCAAAAGTTTTTTTGTCCCAGAATTCCATGTCCAACTCATCACCATTGATCGTAATCTGTTGATTGTTGATTTTATAGAAATTACTGTTGTAATAACTCTCGTAAAGAGAAGCTATTGCTACATTAAAAATCGACTTTTCAGGTTCTAGGAGTTTTCCGATATTTTCCTCAGCGAATTGTATTGAGGTCTCTATCGGATTTTCATCTTTCAGATTTATTATTTTAAATCTATACAGATAAGATTTCAGAAGTTCTTTCTGATTGTTTTCGTCAAGGGCTTTTTGTTCAATTTTATCAAGAAACATTTCCGCCGTTTCAGGAAGTCGGTCTTCTAAATTTTTATTAACATCTTTCCATAAATCGATATAGGACTGAGCGTTGAGATTGCTGAAGAGAGATAACGACAATATTATCAATAAAAAATTGGTCTTCATATCTGATAGGATTTTATTGTTAAAAAATATCAAAAATGAGACCAATTAATTATTGTATGATAAAAAAGAGACGCATCATTTTGATACGTCTCTTTCATATTTTCAATTTTCCATTATTCAAGACGTCACGAGTGACATCTCTACATTTGGCAATTTATTTCAATTATTCAGCAACAACTTCTTCAACTACTTCTGTTTGAGGTTCGCTCTTGACGATTGTTAATTCGTCGATGAGGTTTGTTGCGCCGGCAAATTTGTCGATTACGAACAATACGTAACGTGCGTCAACATTGATTGTACGTTGTAATGTTGGTTCGAAGTTGATGTCGCCGCTCATAGCTTCCCAGTTGCCGTCGAATGCGAGGCCGATGAGTTCGCCTTTAGCGTTCATGATTGGGCTACCTGAGTTACCGCCAGTGATGTCGTTTGTTGAAAGGAAGCAAACGATTAACTCACCGTTTTCGTCAGCATATTGACCGAAGTCTTTAGCAGCGATGAGGTCGAGGAGTCTTTGTGGAACATCGAATTCATAGTCGCCTGGAACATATTTTTCGAGGATACCGTTAGCTGTACATACATAGTCATAATGAACAGCGTCAGCTGGTTGGTAATCTTGAACTGAACCGTAGCTCATGCGTAATGATGAGTTAGCATCTGGATAGAGGCTCTTTTCTGGTTGTGCCTCTGCGTAGAATTCGCGTAAGCCTTTAACGAACAAGTGGTTGTTTTCGTCGATGACTTTCATTGCTGAGCGGTAAGGAGCGAGGCTGCCCATCATGTGGGTGTACATTGTGTTCAAAACTACGTAAGCCAAGTCTTTTTCAACTTTCTTTGCGTTAGGTTTTTCGATGAAAGCCTTGATTGATTCAGCTGTTGCGAAGATTGAGTTTTCCAAGATATCGTTAGCTAAAGCGACTACATCACCTTTATATTTCTTATCAACTAAGTTGTAGAAGTCAGGATTTGCTTCAGCATCGAAAGTGTTGTAATATAATTTCAACATTTCAACCAAAGTCTTATCTTCTAATGCTTTGTATGTTTCTGCGAAATAAGCGTCAGCGTCGATAGCTTTGAGAGCTTCTTCAGCTGCTGCGATAGCTTCTTTATCTTTACCTTGAGCTGCTGCTACATATTGAGCGAATTCTGCTGCGATAGCGATTGCGCCTGTTTGTGTAACAAAGTTAGGATAATAGATAGATGGTGTAAATTCAGCTGCCAATGCATAGTTTTCTTCTAATGTGTTCAATACGTTGCCATATTCTTCAACGCGTGCTGGGTTAGCGTTAACCCATTCTGTGAATTGAGCTTCGAGTTCAGCTTTTCTTTCAGCTACTTTGTTTTTGCGGAGCATCAACATTTGGCCTTCAAAGTTTTTCCATGTGTTAGCGAGACCAGCTTTATCGTCAGCGTACATGATATTGACAGAAGCGTCTTTTTGCATAAATTCGTCCATAACATCTGTTTGGAGTTTGAAGATGTCGTGGATTGTTGGGTAGAATGATTCAACGTTATAGTCGATACCGAAAGATGTCATGTAACGTTCTGTTGTTCCAGGGAAACCCCAAATCATTGTGAAGTCATCTTTTTCGATTCCGTCTAAGCTGACAGGAAGATGATGTTTAGGATTTAATGGTTGGTTTTCTGCAGAATAAGCTGCTGGTTCGCCATCAGCGCCGGCATAAACGCGGAAGATTGAGAAGTCGCCGGTGTGACGTGGCCACATCCAGTTGTCGGTGTCGCCGCCGAACTTACCGATTGAAGAAGGAGGAGTACCTACGAGACGAACGTCTGTATATACTTTATAAACGAACATATAATATTCGTTGCCTTCAAAGAAACCTTTGATGATTGGGTTATATTTGCCTCCTTCTGAAGCTGCTGTTTCAAGTTCTTTAGCTTTAGCAGCGATAGCGGCATTACGTTCATCCCAATTCATTGTATCGTTCAAGACAGCGAAAATTTGTTCTGTAACGTCTTCCATGCGTACCAAGAAAGAAGCAGAGATACCTTCTGCTGGAAGTTCTTCGCTGAAGTCTTTCGCCCAGAAACCGTCTGTTAAATAATCGTGTTCAACAGTACTGAGTTTTTGGATTGAGTTATAACCGCAGTGATGGTTGGTGAACATAAGGCCTTTGCCTGAAACGATTTCACCTGTGCAGAAGAAACCGCGTGGTGTTGCGCCTTCTGACAAACCAACGATAGCGTCTTTTAAGCTGCTGTTGTTGATGCTGTAGAGTTCTTCAGGAGTAAGTTGAAGACCCATTTTTTCCATGTCAACATAATTCAAACGCTCGACGAACATAGGAAGCCACATTCCTTCGTCAGCATGCACTTTGCCCACTAATGAGAAAATAGCGAGGGCTACTAATAAGAAAGTTTTTTTCATTTTTTTGATATTAATTTAAATTGTTAATTGTTCATTATTGTTGAGAGACGCAGCAATTACATATTGTTTATTTTTATGGTGTAATTGATACGTTAATTGTTCATTATTATTGAGAGACGCAGCAATTACATATTGTTTATTTTTATGGTGTAATTGATACGTCTCTACAATGTTATTTATTTTCTGCTGTTGTCGATCAAAAGTTCTGGTGACATTTCATAATAGATGTCTGTAGGTATTCCCATTCCGTTGACTTTGTCGAGGTCAGCTTGTAATGTTGGTTTGATGACACCGTCAGTAGCGATCCATTCTTTTACAAATTCGTAGTTGCCGTCGCCTTGAGCTTTGAGGATTTCACCGCCGAGTTTAGCAACAGCTACCTTCATGTTGTCGAAATTGATTGCATATAAACCTTCTTCGTTACGAGTGAATGCTCCTTCTTTTTCCAAGAAGTTGAAGGTTAACATATTAGCTTTACCGTGTGCGCTTGAAGCACCGAAACGTACTGAACGGAAGATACCTGCCATGAAAGTAGTGTAGTTTTCTTCCAATGTTGAGTTAGTATATTCACCCATTTCAGCAAGTTTTGTAACCAAATAAAGTCCGAGGATATCAGCTTTAGCTTCTTCAATACCAGAATATTGTTCTTTAAGAGCGTGACGTACAGTGCCTTTACCATCGAGTGTGTTTTTTATACCCATACCGTGAGCTACTTCGTGGAACATAACGTTAGCGAAGAAAGCTTCGAATTTTATATTCTCGCGTGATTCTGGTGTCATGAGTACGTCTGAAATAGGAACGAGGATGTTGTCGAACTTAGCTTTCATAGCGTTCTTGAGTTGTAATTTACGAGTTCCTTTTTGAAGCTGAACTTGTTCATCGTTAGGCAAGTTGATAGCTATTGTCTTGCCAGCCATGTTACAGTCGCCGCCGTAGAATACAGCATCATAGACTGCAAGGTCAGCGTCAGCGCCTGGCTTTTCTTGCTTATATTCTTCAGCTACTGGGAGTTGTGTTTGTAATAATGGGAGAAGTTCTGCGTAACGAGCAAGTTGGCTGCTCCATGCGTGATCTTTAATCAAGATGAAAGCCTCGTGAGCTGCCTTGTAGCCATAGAGAGCGTCAACATAATTTTCGATTGGACCGACAACGAAATCGACGTTGTTGTTACGTACATCCATCCAAGCCATGTCGCTTTCAAAATAATCGTCTGTTAAAACAGCTTTAGCTCTGAGACGCAAGTAGTCAGCAAATTCTTTGTCACCTGCGAGGTCGGCAGCTTTGTTTAACAATTCAGCAACCTTATTGATTTGTTCAGCGTAAGCATCATGGAACCATACAGATTGTAACTGACCGTTTTCGTCGCGTTTGATCAAAGTGTAGAGACTTGTCTTGTCAGGGTTGTCCCATGCTTCAAATTCTTCTTTTGTCATGTCAGCCGGATAGAAACCTGCACCTGCTGGCATTGCGCCGTATTCAGGAAGGAAAGAAGCGAGGTTATCGAAGTGGTTCCAAGGACCATAGTTAATTTCTGCGAAGAGACGAGCGTCAGGATCTTGGATTGAGTTCAAGAAAGCTTCTTTGTCGCCACCGAAGTTCTGTGTCCAGAAAATATCATCCATGATATTACCGATTTCATAGAGATAGCCCAACATTTGTTTCTCATTGTCTGACAAATGAGTGATGTCGGATGTTAATTGAACCTTAGCATATTGCTTTGTAAGGTCAGCATAGTTAGTCTTGGCTTCTTGTTTTTCAGGATTAGCGCAGCTGATTGTAGCTGCTCCTAATGTCAAAATCATTACTAAGTTTTTAATTTTCATTTTTGTTATTTATTTTGTGTTAATATTTTTTTAAACTAAGGCTGTTGAACTTTGATTAATTCTTGATTAGATCAACGACCATAATGATATCGTTCCATGTCTGGACAAAATATTGTCTGACAGCTTCAAAGATATTCATAGGATCAGACATTCCGCCACTTACAGAATATATTATCAAAGATATATTGAAAAGCAGGAATGTTATTATGTAAAGATATGAAAGAAACACTCCGCACAACTGGATGTCGCTTTGGTCGCGACGAGTATCTTTTTTCCAGCATAAGATATAAAACATCAAGGAGAATCCTATAATGACATCTACGATAGGGAGACATTCATTCTTTATCATGAGACGAAACAGGAGGAGGAGGAATGTAAGATAAGGCAGCATATAAGGAGCCAATGTTGACATGATGCTTATATAACCATTTTTCCTTGAGCTGCTGACGAATCCGAGAGTGTTGTCGCCGTATGTAAGAGAGTCAGACGATTTTGCATTGAACTGATAAATCTTTCTTCTCAAGAAAAGAGCACCTACCAGCATGTGTGCGCCTTCATGCGACATTGTCTGCATAATATCTATATTCTTTCTGAACACAAACCTATGCATGACAAGATATACAACAAAACCGACTCCAACCCATAAATAACCCGAATAAAGATCATTCATCGTTGCATTCACTGCATAAACTATTGTCCGATAGAATTCAAAAGCGGCTATAACAATGCTGATAACCAAAAGAAAAATGGTTATAAACTTACGGAATTTACTCATAACTAATAGTTTAAAGTTTAAGGTTAAAAAACTTTTTCTCGGCTGTAAAGTTAAGAAAAAATATACAAGGTATTACATCTTTATAAAAATAAATCAGCAGCTATTCCGTCGGCGAAAAGCATGCCTTCATCAGTGAGGATGTAATTATTATTTTTTATTAACATTATTCCCGAATCAAGGTGTTTCTTAACGTTTTTTAAGAAATGAACAGCATATCTGTCTCCATAATCCGCCTCCATTTTCCCGACATTGCATCCCCACGAAGTTCGCAGACTCGTCATGACATATTCATTAAATTTATCGTCTGTCGTAAGCATTTCCTTCTCGAAATAATCATCAGCATTTCCTGCTAGTTGAATGTATTTCGTGAGATTAGAGATATTCCACTGACGCGAATTTCCGTCGTAAGAATGAGCGGAAGGCCCTAATCCTAGATACTTCTCATCCATCCAATAAATACTGTTATGCTGTGAGCGGGATCCTTCTTTGGCGAAGTTGGAAATCTCGTAATGTTCGAAGCCGTTTTCTTTTGTTCTCTCAACTAGAATTTCATAATGACGTATTGTTTCTTCCTCACTAACAGATTGCAAATCTCCTTTTTCAATACGCTGACCTAGGATAGTTTTAGGCTCTACCGTCAAGGCATATGCTGAGAGATGCGATATTCCTGTAGAAAAGAAAATGTCGAGATTTTCATTCCATTTCTTTTCTGTCAATGTCGGGACACCATAGATAAGGTCAAGTGTCAGTTTTTCAAAACCTACTTCATGTAATTCCTCCAAAACCTTCAGCGCATGTCTTGAATCGTGCCGTCTGTCCAGATATTTCAAGTCATCATCATGAAAGCTTTGGATACCAACACTGATTCTATTTATACCCAACGACTTAAGACCCAGCATCTTTTCTTTGTCGATAGTATCTGGATTCACTTCAAGAGTTATTTCAGGATTGGAAACGATGTCATAATTTTTATTAAGAATATTTATTATCTCTTCAATATTCTTGACGGAAAGCAGTGATGGTGTCCCGCCTCCGAAATATATTGTCCTCACCGTCTCGTTTCCGAGATATGACTTGCGGGCGACGATTTCCTTCTTCAAAGCTTCAACATAATGTGAGATTTTACTTTCCGAAGCCAAGGAAAAGAAATTACAATATGCGCATTTGCTTTTGCAAAAAGGAGTGTGAATATATATTCCTGCCATAGTTAATGAAACTGTCAACGGGCAACAGACAACAGACGTTGAAGTCTGAGTTTGTTGAAAGTGATTTCTGAAATGCAAAATTAAAATAATTCTTGATGCTTTTAATAAAGAAAAAAATCTTATTTTCGTAAACTATTTATAAAGATAAAAACATGAGTATATACAATAGATTATCAGACACTTCAAAAAAGAAATTTGCAGTTCTGATAGACCCTGACAAACCTACTGACGAACAAATCATCAAGATAGTCGAGCAATCGATGGAAGCAGATGTGGACTTTTTCTTTGTCGGAGGCAGTCTTTTAACTACCGACAGTCTTGACCATTGCATAAAGCTTATCAAGAAACACTGCGACATCCCTGTTCTAATATTCCCTGGCAACTCATTGCAGATCAGCAAATGGTGCGACGGATTCTTGTTATTATCACTCATATCCGGACGTAATTCCGAGATGCTTATCGGCCGCCACGTCATCGCAGCTCCATATCTCAAGCTCTACGGCAATGAAATCATCCCGACAGGTTATATGCTCATAGACGGCGGCTGCCCTACATCGGTCTCATATATGAGCAACACCACTCCTATACCGCACGACAAGGCCGACATCGCGATGTGCACAGCATTGGCAGGCGAGATGCTAGGACTTAAAGTCATCTATATGGATGCAGGATCAGGTGCCACAATGCCAATATCTAACGAGATGATCGACAAAGTGAAAAGAACTATCAGCATCCCTCTTATCGTTGGCGGCGGCATCAAAACTCCAGAGAAAGCAGCAGAGATGGCAAAGGCAGGAGCCGACATCATCGTCGTGGGCAACGCCTTGGAAAAAGGAATAGAGAAACTGCAGAAATTCTCCGACGCAATACACAATTCATAATGAACAAATCACAATTAAATAATAATACCATGAGAAAGACTTTTTTATTAATCGCATTGTTTTGCTTAACAGCAAACTCCATTTTCGCTCAAGAAAAGAAAATGCTCACCCCTAACGATGCAGCTTACATGAACCGCAGCATCTATCCAACAGGAAAGAACGTAAAATGGTTGCCTAACATCGACAAATACATCTTCACCGAAGGCAACAATCTTATGATTCAAGATGTCAATGCCAAAGAAGCCAGTGTATTCCTAACACTCGACCAAGTCAACTTCTATTTGAATCAAGCTGAAATGGATAGCGTAAAACGTCTTCCTAATCTCACATGGATCGACAACCAACAAGCATATTACTACAGCTTCAACAAAGAGAACAACTGTATAGACCTCAACCTCCTCGACATCAAAGCTAAGAACATCAAAAAAATAACTTCTGTCCCATCAAATGCAGAAAACCAAACTGTCACGACACCTTCTTTAAAAGTCGCTTACACCATCGACAACAATTTATATTTCGCTGACGGCGACAAACAGGTTCAAGTCACCGACAACCCTGAAAACGTCGTTGCAGGACAATCTGTTCACCGCAATGAGTTTGCCATCGATGGCGGTATCTTCTGGTCAAATGACGGCAACAAACTCGCTTATTACAACATGGATGAAAGCATGGTGACCGATTATCCATTAGTTGACATCACAGAACGTGTAGCCACTGCTAAACCTATAAAATATCCTATGGCAGGAATGAAAAGCCACGAAGTGAAATTACATGTCTATGACATAGCCTCTGGCAACGACTTGGTCGTCAAGACAGGTGAACCTGCAGAACAATATCTTACTGCGATAACATGGAATCCAGACAATGAGAAGATCTATATCGGTGTGTTAAACCGCGGTCAAAATCATCTTCAATTTAATGAATACAGCGCATTGGATGGTGAATATCTACAGACTATCTTTGAAGACAAAGACGAACAATATGTTGAACCTGTAGGTCCAGCTCATTTCATGCCTAACAGCAATACAGAGTTCTTATGGCTCGCCCAACGCGACGGATTCTATCATATCTGGAAACACAACACAACAACAAAAGAAGCAAAACAAATCACAAAAGGCGACTTCGTCATCACTGCTTTTGAAGGCTTCGACAAAAACGGAAACAACATATATTACACTTCAACAGAAGTAAGTCCTTTGGAACGTCATTACTACAAACACAACATCAAGAGCGGCAAGAAAGTGAAGATCACTAAAGAACACGGAACTCACGGTGTTATGCCAAGTGCTTCTGGAAAATATTTCATCGATTCATACTCAAGCACCGATGTCGCAAGAAACATTGACATCATGGATGCAAACGGCAAATACATCAAACGTTTACATGAAGCAGTAGATCCATTGCAAGATTACAATATCGGAACAATAGAACTCGGCACATTGGAAGCAGAAGACGGTCAGACATTGTACACACGTATGATCAAGCCTTACAACTTCGATGAAAGCAAGAAATATCCTGTCATCATCTACGTTTATGGCGGTCCCCATGCTCAATTGATCACCGACGAATGGACAGCAGGAGCTGGCTTATATTTACATTATCTCTCACAAGAAGGTTTTATCGTATTCACCTTGGACAACAGAGGTTCTGCCGACAGAGGCGAAGCTTTTGAACAAGTAATACACCGCCAATGCGGACAAGCAGAAATGCGTGACCAGAAAGTAGGTATCGACTATCTTAAGTCTCTTCCATACGTCGATGCTGACCGTATCGGAACTGACGGATGGAGCTACGGCGGATTCATGAGCACCAACATGAAGATCAACTATCCAGAAGACGTAAAGGTTTCTACAGCAGGAGGACCTGTCATGGATTGGAAATATTATGAAATAATGTACGGAGAACGTTACATGGATACTCCAGAAGAAAATCCAGAAGGCTACGAACTAACAAGCCTCGAAAACAAGACAGACAAACTCGAAGGCAAACTGATGATTATCCACTGCACAACAGACCCTGTCGTTCTCTGGCAACACTCATTGGTATTCGTTGAAAACTGTATCCATAACGGAAAACAATTGGATTACTTCGTATATCCAGGTCACGACCATAACGTTTACGGACCAGACAGAGCTCATTTGGTAACAAAAATAACCGAATATTTCAAAGCTAATCTGTAAGAATTTTAAACTAAGGCTCAACGGTCAACAGTCATAAGTTAAGAGTCATAAATACGTCAACGACAACTTGTTATTTTTTAAGTGTCGTTGACGTATTTTTTTTTGCAATATTACAAGGTATAATAGACAAAATACAGGACGGGGCCATTATTTTTGGCAATTATTATTTTTAAAAAAACTTTGATTTCTTAAAAAAAGTCCATATATTTGTTGACACTTATTGATGTGAATCATGAAACAAAATGGGCTCTCTTAATCCCATCCACATTTTTTTAGAATTTTAGATTTTCTAAATATATTATTAACTAAATTTTTTGCACTATGAGACGAATTTTACTCTCATTTGCGCTTGTTGCAATGGCATTAGGCGTAAACGCTCAAGTCGGCGTCAAGACTGTTACCACAGCTAATGGTACAACCACAAAAGCTTCTAGCGAAGTTGTTCAACAACAGAATACTCGTTCAATTATTTCCGATGCTGAAGTAGTATGGCATCACAACGAAGAATATGGTATCGGTGGTAATGTTTTTATCTCAGAACAAGATTTGAATGCTGTCATTAATTGGGAAACCAATGATGCCAGAGTAGAGTCATATAGTGAAAATGGCATTGCAGAATGGACAGTGGCAACAACTGCAGAATGGCCTTTCTTGGCAGCAAACAAAGCTGGTAATCTATATGCCGTTGTCAATGACGGTGCTGTGACATTGTTAGATAACACTGGTTCAACAGTAGCAACTATTAACGCAGGCGGCCCTGTAGGCGCAGTTGCTATTAATAAAGAAGGTACAGCTATTTATCTTTCTTACGGCACTGGTTCTTATGAAAATAATAATATGGTTGCTATCATAGCACGTTACACTAGCGATGGCGTAATGGAATGGGCAACAGAAGCAAAGGTTGGTAGCGATATTGCTGACCTCAGCATCGCTGACGACAACTCAAGATTGATCGCTGCTGACAGAGGCAACAGTGAAATCTATGTCTTAGACCCAGAAAGCGGCGACATCCTCCAAGATGGCATATACTATTATAATAATAGTGCTAAACAACCTCCTGTCGTAAATGCTGACGCCACTTATCTCGCATGGTGCGACATGGATGGCAAAGGCCACCTCTGCAAATGGGACGGCGAAAAATATGTTGAACAATGGAACGCAAATCTTAAGATGGACGGCCAAAGCAGCTGCTGGGGCTACTCAAACGCCATCACTCCTGACGGTTCATTAGTATTGTTCGGCACATTAGGATTCGTAAGCAACGGCTACGACGGATGTGTCTTCTTGTTCAACAACTATTCAAACACTCCTGTATGGGTTGCAACAACAGGCGGTCCTGTCAATAATATCGACATCACTGCCGATGGTTCTCTCATTGCTGTAGCAACCGACGGTCCAATGAACCACTCAACAGGCGACATCTTGATCTTCCGTCGTCAAAGCGTTGAACCTTTCTTGTCAGTCAATAGCCCAGGTTCAATGTGTTACATCGACATCACCGATGATGGAGCATACTGCGTTGGCGCTGGTAAAGGCGTTCACTCATACGAAATGGGTTGGGGAGGTAATGCTTATATGATCAAATCTACTCCTTCATACGTAGGCTCTATCGCTGCATCAATCACATTGAACGGCGTAACAGACTTCAGCGATGCTGTCGTTACTGTTGAAGGCATCGATGATTATTATGCTTATACTAATGGCGAAGGTCTTGCCGACGTTAAATATATCCCAGAAGGAACATACAATGTAACAGTTTCTAAGATTGGTTTCAATCCTCAAACAATCAGCAACGTACAAATTGCAGCAGGTCAAGCTACAAATCTCGAAGCAACATTGGAACCTGTTGGCGCTCCTATCAAAAATCTCTATGCAACACAAGGTTCTGAAGCGGCTGTAAACCTCCGCTGGGATGCATTCGAAGACTCATTCGAAGGATATAACATCTATCGTAAAGATGACATCAATGCCCCTTATGCTGAACCATTGGCAACAATAGGAACAGATGCTTCAACATACGTTGACGAAACAGCAATCCCTACAAAGACATATTACTATGCAGTAACAGCTTTATTGGCAGGCAACCTCGAAACTCCATTGTCAAACAACGCTTATGGCTATGCTTCAACAGCATACATCACAGAAGTTATAGAAGTTTATAACGGCACAGCTCCTACCATTGATGGTATATTATCTGCTGACGAATGGGCAGACGCTTTCAAAGCCGACATCTCCGACTTCTCAGGAATCAGCGAAGGTATCGACCCAATCGGAACAGTTTACCTCTATTTAAAGACAGACGGCAACAAATTATACATGGCAATAGTGGACTATGCCGATACAGAACTCACAGAAAATGACTGTCTGGCATTATACTTCGACGATAACAACGACCACGTTTATCCACAAGATGGTGACAACTCAGAAGGCAACTACTGGTTCAAATATTCTGGCGGAACAGGCATCATGCAATATCGTCCTATCTATGCAAGCGGCAGCGTCGGCGATGTGATACAAATCAACGACGCAGAAGTTGCATTCTCAGATGCAGCAGGTCACGTCACCGGTGAGTTTGTTCTAGAATTCGGCAATGAAGACCATCAGATCAAATTAGGTAACGAAGATGCTAGTAGCGTTTATTTGTTCTACAGATCAAGCGGATCTGAATATCACGCATATTGGCCATACAACAATATTGACACATTCAATCCTATCGCTTACGACACATTCAAGTTCTTCACAAATGATGAGGCACCAGAAGCAGCTAAAAACCTCCGCGTCGATGAGGACATCTTAGGATGGCGTAACTATGTTCCCGTAAGATGGGATATGCCTGAAATGAACGACTTCAAATACTTCCTCGTTCATGTCAACTCTCCTGATGTAGCTTATACAGTATATGGCCCTGAAGTAATAATAGACGTTGAAAGCAATACCGACTACTCTGTGTTCGTAACAACAGTAGATAACTACGGACATGTATCAGACCCTTCAGAGACATTAACATTCCATGTCGGAAACATCAACGTAACTGAAATAACATCTTCAAACATCAAATTATATCCTAACCCTGCATCATCTGTAATTCACATCGAATCAGAGATGACAGGCGAAGCATCAGCAACAATCATGGATATGACAGGCCGACTCGTAAAACGAGTCAACATCAGCGATATGCAAAACGCTTCAATAAATATAGAAGACTTACAACAAGGATTATACTTCTTCATGATTCAACAAGACAATATTATCATTGTAAGAAAAGTCACAGTTATATAATTGTAACAATGTGCTTGTTTTATATTTCAATCTGTCCGGCTATCATTGCCGGACAGATTTTTTATATCTGTTTTTTTATTAAATTTGCGCAATTATTATAAATCACAAACTATGAAAAAACACATCACTTTACTACTAACATTATTGTTTTCCATGTTCACACACGCGCAAAACCTCGACGTGATAGAAACAGAATTACAGGAAATCATAAACCAGAAATCTCACGAACTGATAGATGTCAACATTTTTTTCAAGGCCCAGCCTGACGTAAAAGACATCAAGAGAAACATGAAATCCACTTTTACCAAGACCGAACAAAGAGAATATGTCGTCGAAGCGTTAATGACTTTCGCTAAAAACAGCCAATCTGACGTGATGTCGATCATACGTGCGGAAGAAAAAAGCGGCAGCGTCACAAAGATAAGAGAACACTGGCTCATCAATGTCGTCAACTGCAACATCAGCCGCGACCTTATTTACAGACTGTCAACACATCCTGACATCGCAGCCATTGCATACAACAAAGACGAGTTCCTCCTATGGAATCAAGAAGCACGCGACATCAGAATGTCAAAGCCACAAGATACCGACACAAGAGGTATGACACAAAACATCACACATGTCAACGCTGATGACGTATGGGAGTTAGGCTACACAGGCAAAGACGTCCTTGTCGGTGTCATCGACACTGGTGTCAACATACACCACATCGACCTTATCAATAACCTATGGGACGGCGGCGAGGAATATCCGAACCACGGATACAACACATACGAAAACAACCATGACGTTGAAGACGGCTTCGGTCACGGCACACACTGCGCCGGCACCATCTGCGGTGATGGAACCTCAGGCACACAGACAGGCCTAGCACCTGACGCCACTATAATATGTGTCAAAGTTATGGACAACGCAGGCTATGGCAACGCCAGCAGCATCTGTGCAGGAATGGAGTTCGCATTAGAACACGGAGCTGACGTGCTCAGCATGTCGTTGGGAATACCTAACGCATCGGTATCAGCAAAAGAGATGTTACGTACAGCATGTGTCAACACCTTGCAGATTGGTGTGGCTGCAGCAGTAGCTGTTGGCAATGAAGGCCAACTTCAAATATCATTCCCAGCACCTAACAACGTGAGAGTACCTGGAGGCTGTCCTCCTCCATGGATTCATCCAGACCAGGAAATAAATGCAGGTGACTTGTCATGCTGCATCGCTGTCGGTGCCGTCGATTTCAATAACTTGACAGCTCCTTTCTCATCACGCGGACCCGTCACATGGCAAAACACTTTTTATGGAGACTACCCATACCAACCTGAAATAGGACTAATCCGCCCTGACATATGCGCCCCTGGCGTAGGAATATTATCTTGTGACCCTTACAACAACACCTACCATGTCACCATGGATGGAACATCACAGGCAACACCTTGCGTGACAGGTGTAATTTGTCTTATGTTAGATAAAAACCCAGACCTACTTCCAGAAGAGATATGCCGCGTCTTGGAAACAACAGCGACAAAATTAGACGACAACAAAAACAATGAAAGAGGATCTGGACTCGTCAATGCTTTGGCAGCTATAGAAAACATTGAAGGCAACAACGAAGAGGAAGAGACATGCGAACCAACATCAGAGCTCACAGCCACCACAATAGATGAATATTCCATCGCATTGTCATGGAACACCGTAGCAACAGCAAAGAGCTACGACATCTATCGTAACGACGAACTTGTCCAAAACGTGACAATGACATCGTATAACGACACCGAACTGAATCCAGCCACAGATTATTGCTATACCGTCGTCAGTGTTTGTGAAAACAGCAGCTCTGATCATTCTGAGCAGGCTTGTGCTACAACAAACGAGCTGATACTTCCATGCGACGCACCAACAAACCTTAATGCTGTCGTTGAAGAAGCCATCGCCGACTTCGACTATCATTTCAAAGTAAGCTTGACATGGAACGAGGTTGAAAACGCAGAGTCTTATATCATATATGAAAACGACATCGAGATTGACGAAGTGACAACACCTTCATACATATACGGATGTGACGAAGAGAAAACCGTAGAGTTTGCTGTCATGACAAAATGTGAGTCAAATGAATCAGAAATGTCTGAACATATATCTGTCGAGATAAAATATACAGACATCAAAGAATATGAAAAACAATTCGAGATATATCCAAACCCTGTAAGAGACGAGTTGATAATCGACACAGATGAAACGATAAATGAAATAACCATATATAATATAATAGGTATCACAGTTTATCATAAGAACGGTATTCTCGACAACAATATAGATATCAGAGACTTTAATGATGGTGTTTATTTCGTCAAGATAAAAACAGAAAAAGGCGAAATCACAAAGAGAATCGTAAAGTCATTATAAGAAAACAGATAACATAAGAAATGAGAGCCCCCAAGTTTTTCCAAACTTGGGGGCTCTTTTTATAATAAGTCTTGTTTCAAACTTTATGTTTATCCTACTACGATATTGATAATCTTCTTAGGAACAACGATGATTTTCTTGATGCTCTTGTCTGCCACCCATTTTATAGCCTCTGGTGTTTCAACGACTATCTTCTCTATTTCAGCAGGGCTTAAAGTAACAGGCAATTCGAGATCGAAACGTTTTTTACCGTTGATAGAGACAGGATATGTGAAGCTGTTTTCCACCACATAGCTCTCGTTGAACTCAGGGAACTTCTGTATCACCACGCTGTCGTCGTGACCCATCTGGTGCCACAGTTCTTCTGCGAGGTGAGGTGCATAAGGAGAAATCATGACTGCAAGAGGTTCGAGTATCTCACGTTTGTTACACTTAAGGTCTGTCAACTCGTTGACACAAATCATGAAAGCTGAAACGACAGTATTGAAAGAGATACGTTCAATATCATCTTCTTCTTTCTTGATAAGCTTATGCAATGATTTCAACTCTTCTTTTGTTGCAGGCTCATCGCTGAAGCTGAACTCATTATTCTCATCAGTATATAATCTCCAGAACTTACGGATGAAACGATAGACACCTTCTATACCTTGAGTATCCCATGGCTTGGACTGTTCAAGAGGTCCGAGGAACATTTCATAAAGTCGTAATGTATCAGCGCCATATTTATCGACCAAGTCGTCAGGATTTTGAACGTTATATTTAGATTTAGACATTTTCTCGACTTCCCATCCACATACATAGATTGGATTACCATCCTTGTCTTTTTCAAAGATAAACATAGCGTTGCTGAGGTCATCACGCCATTTCTTGAACTCTTCTGTATCGAGGATATCATTATGAACCATATTGATATCGACACGTATAGGATCGCTATATTCTTCTCTGCCTTCAACGTTCTTCGACACGAACAAACGAGGAGCTTCCAGTTGTTCAATATCTTCGAAAGCAGGAACGTCCTTACCATTGATAAGGTCTTTAATTTTTTGTATTACTTCAGAAAAGTCTTCGTCGATAAGCACCTGACGGATAGGGATGAGTAACAACTTACAACCCAGAACGTCAGCGATATGTTCGTAGGCATCAGCCACTTTTTCAAGTGATGACACTTTCTTTATTTCAATTATTATATTCTTTTCTTGGCAGTAGAAGTCGAATTTACGACGTCCCATCTTATAGTCTCTAACGAATTTTACTCCGAGCTGTCCGTCTTTGATAACCTGCCATGTCTTGTACTCAGCCATCTTTTCAAAGTTGACACGATAGACGAAGTTTGTTCTACCTTGAATCATACCTTGGTTGATCATCTTTTGGAACGGCTCGTCCTTACATGTCGCACCTATATCGAACAAGAACTTATTCCAGAAACGGCTGTAGATAAGGTGACCTGTTCCGTGTTCAGCACCTCCGATATATAAATCGACCTGTTGCCAGTATTCGTTAGCTTCTTTGCTGATGAACTCGTCATTATTTTGAGGATCCATATAACGCAGGTAATAGCCGCTTGAGCCAGCGAAACCAGGCATGGTATTAGTCTCAAGAGGATACCCTTCTTCTGTTGTCCAGTTCTTGGCGCGTGCCAATGGAGGTTCGCCGTTTTCTGTCGGTTTGTATGCGTCGATAGGAGGAAGTTCGAGAGGCAGTTTGCTTTCATCCAATGCGTATGGCATTCCGTCTTTGTAATAGATAGGGAATGGTTCGCCCCAATAACGTTGACGGCTGAAGATAGCGTCGCGGAGACGATAGTTGGTTTTGCCTTTACCGATACCCATTTCTTCCACCTTATTAATCATTGTAGCTATAGCTTCTTTCACTGTAAGGCCGTTAAGGAAGTCGGAGTTCACCATCACGCCTTCTTTAGCGTCGAACGACTCTTCCCACAGAGAAGCATCTGTTGGTTCTTCGCCAGCTTTAGCGACCACCTGAGTGATAGGAAGGTTGAAATGACGTGCGAATGCAAAGTCGCGGCTGTCGTGAGCAGGCACAGCCATGATAGCTCCAGTTCCGTAGCCCATGAGTACATAGTCAGCCACCCAGATAGGTATTCTTGCTCCGGTGAATGGGTTGATGCCGTATGCTCCGGTGAATACGCCAGACACTTTCTTTACTTCAGCCATACGCTCACGTTCCGAGCGGTTCTTAGCCCATGTTACATATTCCTCTACAGCGTCACGCTGTTCGTCGGTGACGAGGCTGTTTATCATTTCATGTTCTGGAGCCAGCACCATGAAACTTGCGCCGAAGAGTGTGTCGGCACGTGTAGTGAAGACTTCTATATTAATATCTTTATCAGCTATGTCGAAGAAAAGCGATGCGCCCATCGACTTGCCTATCCAGTTGCGTTGCACTTCCTTGATAGACTCGCTCCATTCTATTGTCTCAAGACCTTCGAGGAGACGTTCAGCATAGGCTGTGATACGGAGAAGCCATTGTTTCATGGTCTTACGTACCACAGGATGACCGCCACGTACAGAGAGTCCGTCGGCTACTTCGTCATTAGCAAGTACTGTGCCGAGTTCAGGACACCAGTTGACCATAGTGTCGGCGAGATAAGCGAGACGATAATTCATCAAAGTCTCTTGTTGCTCTTTCTCGCTCATGGCATTCCACTGTTCTGCTGTGAAAGAAAGCGGCTTGCTGCATGCAGCGTCCAATCCTTGAGAGCCCTGTGTCTCGAATCTTTTAACCAAATCAGCTATAGGCTGAGCCTTTTTCGACTGGTTACAATAATATGAATTGAAAAGCTGGATGAAGGTCCACTGAGTCCATTTGTAATAATTAGGGTCGCTGGTACGCACTTCGCGATCCCAGTCATAACAGAAACCAATTTTATCCATCTGTTCGCGATAACGATTGATGTTTTTCTCTGTTGTTATTGCAGGATGAGTACCTGTCTGGATAGCATATTGTTCTGCTGGGAGTCCGTATGCGTCATAACCCATAGGGTGAAGGACGTTAAAACCTTTCAGGCGTTTGTAACGAGCATAGATGTCTGATGCTATATAACCGAGAGGGTGACCTACGTGAAGACCTGCTCCTGATGGATATGGGAACATATCCAGAATATAAAACTTTGGCTTATTCTTGTCAATATCAACTTTGTAGATATTATTGTCGCGCCAATATTCTTGCCATTTCTTTTCTACTTCATTAAAATTGTAATCCATAACTATATTGTTTAGATAAGGTTACAAAAATACGGATTTTTTTAAAACATCAAAGGCATAACATAAAAAAACTCAGAACCTCCAAACAGAGATTCTGAGTCTTTATTGTCGCGACATTAGATGTCGTCACCATATTACCATTTAAGGATTTTCTTGAAGTCGTAATCTTCTGGGTTTGCCACATATTTTTTAGCAGCTTCATAGTCGGCAGGAGTGATATATTGCAAGCAGTCGCGGAAGACGAGTTTTGCCTTCTCACCGTTCATGTTGACGAGACGAGGTTTAACCTTACCGTTTTCATCTTCAACATCTTTAAGGTATAAAGGTTTAACTTCACCTTTGTTATCGGCTGTTACCATAGCACCTGAAACGCCTTCATCGAACAATTGTTTGACACCATATCCCAAAATACTGCAGTAGAACAAGTCGAATGCACCTGGATCGACGCAGCGCACTTCATAGCCTATTTCCACAGGACGGCTCTTGATGCCGAGTCCCAGATCTTTGATACGTTGTTGTAATAATGTATTGAAGATATGAGCCTTACTTACGTTACCAAGTTCAGGATGACCATGATCGTCGTAAGTGAAGTTGACGCCAGAGTTGTTTATCTCTTCATCTGTCATGAAATGGAACACGCCTTCGCTGATGATAGCCACGCCGTAACCTATGCCCAATATCTTACGTTTTATCATCGCGCTGATGACGAGTTTAAGGATATTGTCGAAAGTCACTTCTGTGTTATAGAACATCTCTGGTATGATGATCATAGGATAGTGACAAGCGGCACCCATACCGAAAGCGAGGTGACCAGCTTCGCGTCCCATTGCAGAAACGAGGAACCAGTTACCGCTAGTACGTGCATCTTCATAAACTGTCTGAGAGATTCTCACGCCAGCTTCTTTAGCAGAATAATATCCGAATGTAGGTGTGCCTTCTGGAAGAGGAAGGTCGTTGTCGATAGTCTTAGGAACGTGAATGTTCTGAATCTTTACATTATTAGCAGCCAAGAATTTAGATATACGATTAGCTGTTGAAGCAGTATCGTCGCCACCGATAGTAACAAGAAGTTTCACATTGTTTTTAACAAAGAAATCCACGTTAAATTCTTCGTCTTTAGGTTTATAACGACTCATCTGCAAGGCTGAGCCACCCATTCTCTGGATAAGGTCGGCATAAACGAAATCCATATCGACGAACTTAGGATTTTCTTTGAAGAGATTTTTATAACCTTCGTGAAGACCGATAACGCGATAGCCGTCTTTCAAGAAAGTTTTAGCAACAGTGCTGATTACAGTATTGATACCAGGAGCAGGACCGCCACCGGCAAGAATAACTATTGAAGGATTCATAACAAATATTTTTAAATTTTAATCTATTGTCTTGTTGTGCAAAGATAAATTAATATCACAAATACAGAACATAAAAAACATTAAAAAAAATATTGATTTTAGAGCAAAAAATTGTAACTTTGTCGTTTGATTATCATCAATTCATTTTTAAGAAAAATTGACGTTGAATTAAGTATGTACAGTTTCATTTCCGGCAAGGTAGCAGAAAAAAATCCTGCATATATAATTATTGACAATCAAGGTATTGGATATTTAATTAATATAACATTAAATACATTTACCGCCATTGGAGAACAGTCGGAAGTAAAGTTGTATGTGCATCTCGCCATCCGTGAAGACGCTCATGTCTTGTACGGTTTTTACACCGAAGAAGAGCGTTCTCTGTTCCTACAGCTCATAACAGTGTCGGGAGTAGGCTGCAACACAGCCCGTCTCATACTGTCATCGCTTACGGTAAGAGAGACGATAGAAGCCATTTCATGTAACAATACCAAAGCCATACAAAGCGTGAAAGGCATAGGTGCCAAAACCGCACAGAGAATAATCGTCGATCTCCACGACAAGGTGACAAAACTTAACATTTCCGATGGAGAAAAAACTCCATTAGGATACAATACATTGAAAGAAGAAGCGTTATCTGCTCTGATGGTCTTGGGCTTCAGCAGAACAAGCATTGAGAAAATCTTGGACAGACTCATGTCGCAGATGGAAAACCCTAATGTCGAACAACTGATAAAAGAAGCTCTCAGATTATTATAAGTCATTGTTATTCATTATGAGAAAATCATCACTTAAAAATATCAAACACATCTTCACGCTCTTATTATTATTGAGCATAATATTGCCATCATATAAAACACAGGCTCAAAGTTCCGATACGTTACAGCTCATATATCCTATACCTCAAGACGACGGTGACCCTACCAACCGCGACAAGAACCAGTCGGGATTTTATCTTAAAGACCCTGACAACATAACACGCGAAATCGTATATGACCCTGTCACAGGACAATACACTTTCTTCAGCAAAATCGGTGACTTCATGTATCGCGACCCTCAATCGATGAGCCAAGAGATGTATATCAAATACCAGAATGACAAGTCTATCAACGAATATTGGAAAGAACGCCGTGAAAGCGCAAGCACTGGAGGCGATAAAGGCAACCAGCTCATCCCAACAATATATGTCGGAGGAAAGGCTTTCGACAAGATCTTCGGCAGCAATACCATCGACATCAAGTTACAAGGTTCTGCTGATGTCACTTTCGGTATCAAGAACCAACGCCGTAACGACCCTTCAAAACCTGTAAGCCAACAAAGGAACACCAACTTCGACTTCGACCCTACCATGCAGCTCAGCGCATCAGCCAAGATAGGCGAGAAAATCGAATTCAAACTTAACTATAACACCAAAAGCCAATTCACCTTCGACAACAAATTCAGCTTGAAATATGAAGGCGATGAAGACGACATCATCCAACTCATAGAAGCCGGTAACGTCAGCATGCCTCTCAAAAGCTCCCTGATTACTGGCACCCAGTCGCTGTTCGGTATCAAGACAAAATTACAGTTCGGAAAGACAACAGTGACTTCCGTCATATCATACCAAGAAAGTGAAACTCAGAACATCACCGTCAGCGGTGGCTCCCTGTCGAACGAATATGAGATAGAATGTCTCGACTACGAAGAGAACCGACACTTCTTCCTCAGCCAATATTTCAGGGAGAACTACGAAAGAGCCTTGGCAGACTTGCCTTTAGTGACTTCCGACATCAACATCAACAAGATTGAAGTATGGGTCACCAACACCACATCCAATTACGAGAACTGTCGTAACATCGTTGCCTTCACCGACTTGGGCGAAGGTAAAGAACAATGGATCTACAACGACAGCAAAGTGCATCCTGCCGGCATCATCGGTGCACAATATCCAGACGATACCGTCAACAGCTTGCTCTACAATATGGACTATAACTCATTGAGATCTCTAAACTCAGTGACTTCATATCTTACAGGACAAGGATACACATCAGGAAAAGACTTCGAGAAACTACAGAAAGCAAGAAAGCTTACATCTTCGGAATACGTGCTCAACAGCAAGTTAGGTTTCATCACTTTGAACATAAGCCTTAATGCCAACCAGACACTTGCCGTAGCATATCAATATACAGTCATCGGTCAGGACAAGGTTTATCAAGTCGGTGAATTTTCAGACCAAAGCATCTCCGACCCTAACCTATTGGTGACAAAATTATTGAAGAGCACGACCATCAACACCAAGATGCCTATGTGGGATCTTATGATGAAAAACGTCTATAACATGAGAGCTTATCAGGTAAGCCCGAACGATTTCGTCATGAACATTTTATATTTAGGTAATGAAAACGGTGTTGCTACAGGATATTTCGCCGATGCAGAAGGCGACCTCAAAGGAAAGTCGTTATTACATCTGATGAACGTCGATAACCTCAACTCACAACAAAATCCTATTGACGGAGGCGACGGTATGTTCGACTTCATCAACGGAGCAACCACAACTGGAGGTACCATCAACTCTTCTACAGGTAGAATCTATTTCCCTGTCCTTGAACCATTCGGCAGCCATATCAGAAAGATATTCGCCGACAATCCGGTGCTCGCCGACAAATACGCATTCGACTCGTTATATACACTCACCAAGACATCAGCAGAACAATACACAGATAAAAACAAATTCAGACTGGAAGGTCACTACACCTCATCATCAGGTAGCGAAATCAACCTTAACGCCCTGAACGTATCTCCAGGATCTGTCACTGTGACAGCAGGAGGAACACCGCTGACAGAAAACGTCGATTATACCGTCGATTATACTTTAGGACGTGTCACCATCCTAAATGAAGCATTACTCAACTCAGGAGCTAACATCAACATATCACTCGAAAACAACACAGCTATGTCAACCATGAAGAAATCATTCATGGGAGCAAGAGTGGAACATGAGATAAATCCAGACTTCCTCATCGGAGGAACGATCTTACATCTCAGCGAGAGAGCATATACCACAAAAGTCAACTATAATGACGAGCCTTTGTCAAACACCATATACGGATTTGACTTCAACTATCAGACCGATTCACAACTTCTGACCGACCTCATCGACAAGCTGCCATTCATAGAAACAAAACAAAAGTCGAGAATAACAGTCTATGGTGAGTTCGCCCATTTCATACAAAGCATCAACAAGGAAAACGGACAGAGAGGCATTTCATATATAGACGACTTTGAAGGTGCCAAATCGACGATAGACCTCCGACAATATAGCTCATGGCATCTGGCAAGTACGCCTCAATATCAACACGAGCTGTTCCCTGAAGCCTATTCTACAATGGGACTGGACTACGGAAAGAATCGTTCAAAGCTGGCATGGTACACCATAGACCACTCAGTATTCTATTATCGTAGCTCCACCAACTTACCTCCAAACATCAACAACGATGAATTGTCTGACCATAGAGTAAGACAGGTGCTTGAGACCGAAATATTCCCTAACAGAGACATCCAGGCAGGAACAATGACCAACGTATCTGTATTGAACTTGGCTTATTATCCTAACCTCAGAGGACCTTACAACTACGACACCGAACATATCAACAGCGACGGTACTTTCGACAATCCGGAAGACAGATGGGGTGGTATCATGAGAGCTATAGAGTCGTCAGACTTCAACGCCACCAACGTAGAATACATCGAGTTCTGGATGATGGACCCATATTTCGAAGACGGTGAAAACAGTCAGGACAAGACCAACATCGGTAAGTTATATTTCAACTTAGGCGACATCTCGGAAGACATCTTGCGTGACGGAAGAAAGTCATACGAAAACGGTCTTCCTACAACAGAAGAAATCGTCAACGTTGACGAGACACCATGGGGACGTGTGCCATCATTACAAGCCTTGGTGAACGCCTTCGACTCAGACCCTAATTCTAGACAATATCAAGACGTCGGTTACGATGGTCTTTCCAATGCTGACGAAGCCTCATTCTTTGATACTTTCATGAACATAATGAAAGCTAAATTAGGAGAAGATTCAGACGCATACAAACAATTAGCTAACGACCCTTCATCAGACGACTACCACCATTTCAGAGGAAGCGACTACGACGACGATCCATTATATGAAAGCATCTTGGAACGTTACAAGAAATACAATGGCAGTGAAGGCAACTCACCATCAGAGACACAATATCCTGAAAGCTATTCTACAAGCTACACTTCACTCCCTAACGTAGAAGACATCAACAACGACAACACTCTGAGTGAATCCGAGAACTATTACCAATATGTCATCGACCTTGATCCTAGAAAGATGGACAAAGCAGGTCAGAACAGAATCTCCGACATCAGAGAAACCACAGTCACTACAATCAACGGCGAGAATAAAACCATCAAATGGTATCAGTTCCGTATCCCTATCAGAGAGCCTGACAAGATCGTCGGTAACATAGAAGGATTCTCATCAATACGTTTCATGAGAATGTTCCTTAAAGGCTTCAAGAGCGACATCGTCATCCGTTTCGCCACTTTAGACCTTGTCAGAGGCGAGTGGAGAACATACACACAAGCTATACAGGCTCCAGGCGAATACATGCCAGGCGACCAGACTAACCACACACTCTTTGAACAGTCTGCCGTCAACTTGGAAGAAAACAGCAGCCGCCAACCTATACCATACGTACTGCCTCCAGGAATATATCAGGAAGTATATACAGGAACATTATCCACAGTACTTCAAAACGAACAGGCATTACAACTCTCTGTAGAGAACCTCGTCGATGGCGATGCCAGAGCTGTATATAAATCAACAAGCTTTGACTTCAGATATTACGAAAAGCTACAGATGTATATCCATGCCGAGAAGATGTATGAATATGACGACATGGAATATGGAGACCTCACCGTATTCTTACGCTTCGGCTCCGACTTGACCGACAACTACTATGAATATGAGGTGCCACTCAAATTTACAGACTGGTACACATCCTCAAACAGAGACAAAGAGATATGGCCAGAAGAAAACAATATAGAAATAAACTTCGACAAACTCGTTGAAGTAAAGAATAATCGTAACAAGTCATTAGGAAACGGCAATGTTCAAACCAACAGAGTATATTCAGAACTCGACGGCAAGAACAAGGTCAAAGTCATGGGTAATCCTACCATCAGTGAAGTCAGAAGCATGATGATAGGTATCAGAAATCCTAAGAAACATGGAGATGTCGGACATGACAAGAGTGCCATTATATGGATCAACGAGTTACGTCTCACCGATTTGAAGAACGACGGAGGCTGGGCAGCCACAGGACGTGTTGAAGCTACATTGGCAGACTTAGGCCGTGTGACAGCAGCAGGTTCATACAACTCTGCCGGCTACGGAGCATTAGAGACCAAGCCTACCGAGTCTAACATGGAAGCCAACAGCTTCTACAGCGTATCTACCGACATCGACCTCGGCAAGTTCATGGCTCCTGAAAAGACAGGTATCACCGTACCTATCCACTACGATGTCAACCAGACAACAGTGACACCTGAATATAATCCTTTCGACCCGGATGTTAAATTCAAGAGTGCGCTTGAGATTATCGAAGATCAGGCAGGAAAAGACTCTCTCAGTGACGCAGCAAGAGATGTTGTGAAACAAACCAACTTCAACATCACCAACCTCAGAAAGAACCGTGTCGGAACCAAGAAACCACGTTTCTGGGATATTGAGAACTTCAATGCCACATACGCATATACAAAACAAGAACAAAAGAGCAGCGACATAGAATATGCCATCGACAAGAGCTATAGAGGCGGTCTCGGATATTCATATTCAACAAACGCAAAACCTGTACAGCCTTTCGCAAAAGCTAAATGGGCCGCACCTAAGTATATGCAGATTATAAAAGATATCAACTTCTACTATATGCCTAAGAGCTTCTCCTTCTCAACAGAAATGTTCAGACAATATCAGGAACAAAAGCTGAGAAACAAGAGTACAGGCGACATCATCATCAGACCAACCTATGCCAAGAGCTGGGATTGGAACCGTAATTACGACTTCCGCTACGACATCACAAAAGGATTGAACTTCACATATAACGCAAGTGCCAATGCCTACATCTATGAACCTGCAGGCAATCCTGAGAGAGAGACAGCTGAATGGGGAGCAAACAGAGATACCATCAAAGATGAGATATTCGGCTTAGGATCTATGTCAAGATTCAACCAGACATCGAAACTCAACTATACTATACCTATTAATAAACTACCTCTACTCGACTGGGTAACATCTAGCGCAAGTTATACTGGCACCTATCGCTGGACTGCATCATCACGTTCAACTCAAGATATCATGGGTAACGTAAATGAAAACGAGTCATCACTGCAAATCAACGGCAATGCCGACTTCACCAAGTTATATAATAAGGTGCCTTATTTCAAAAAGATAACAACACCTAAACGTCAAAGTGGAAAAGGCAGCAACAACAGCAGACAAGCTAGAATGGAAGATACCAAAAACACTGTCGATACTACAGGCAGCGCACCTAAGAAAAACTATGCAAAACTGATAGGTGACAATGCCGTAAGAGTGCTGTTAAGTGTCAAGAAGGCATCGTTCTCATTCTCTCAGTCTAGCGGTGTCTCATTGCCAGGCTATATGTATGAACCAGATTACTTTGGAATCAACTCCATGACAGGAGCTCCTGGTTTCGGATTCGTCATCGGCAACGGTAAAGATGTCCTCAATAATGCCATAAACAACAACTGGCTGACGACAGACACCACATTCAACCAAGCCTATTCTGAAAGATTCAACGAAAGTTATAACTATAAGGTTGTACTCGAACCGTTCCAAGACCTTAAAATAGATGTCTCCGGAACAAGAAGCTATGTAGAGAACTTCTCTCAATATTTCAGAGCTGACGCTGAAGGTGTCTTTGGATTCTATACTCCTAGCAACGGTGGCAATTACAACATCTCACACATGATGCTATCCACATCATTCAAAGATGGCGATGTCTTGTTTGACAACTTATTATCATACCGTCAAGATATTGCGATGCGTCTCGCAAATGAAAACCAAGCATGGCTTGACTTAGGCTCACCTATGGTTTACGACTCTATAGGCAATGGAATGTATCCTTTAGGCTATGGAGCTAACTCACAAGACGTTCTGACATATTCATTCCTCGCAGCATATTCAGGATATGGTGCCGATGAAGTAGAGTTGAGTCTGTTCAGAAAAATAGCACTGCCTAACTGGTCTGTCAATTTCACAGGACTGACAAAGATTGCAGCCTTGAAAAAGATCTTCAAGACTATCAACATCACACACTCATATAGATCTAACTATTCTATATCATCATGGGCAACAAACCTCAACTATGACGAAAACAACCAGATGCTCTTATATGATGGCACAAACCTCAGAGTGCCACAATACGACATGGCACAGGTCGTCGTCTCAGAACAATACGCACCTTTGATCGGTCTCAAACTCACTTTCAACAACAGTCTCTCGCCATCGTTAGACTTCAAGAAGAGCAGAACAGTCACCATCAGTTTCATCAACAATCAGTTGACAGAAGCCGAAGGTCAGGAAATCATCATCGGTTGTGGATATACATTCAAAGACTTAGGAATAGTTCTATCGTCAGCAGGAGGCAGCAGCCGTACATCGAACGACCTCACCATGAAGCTCGACATCGGCTTCAGAAGAGACAAGACCATCTTGAGAAGTATCGACGAAAACTACAGCCAGATTTCTGCCGGTCAAAATAAAGTCAACATTTATCTGACAGCCGACTATGATTTCAGCAACAGATTAGGCATGCAGGCATTCTTCAGACATGACATGACAGATCCATTTATCGCCAATTCGTTCAAGACTAGCAACACCTTTGCTGGCGTGACATTGAGATTTAGTCTGACACAATAAATTTTTTTCTCATAAGTGAGAATTATATAGATAAAAATTGTATTTTTGACACATTAAAAAAAGTATTTATTAAATTTAAAAAATAAACAAAATGAACATCCCAGCAGAATTAAAGTATTCAAAGGATCACGAATGGATCCGCTTAGAAGGTGAAACAGCTTACGTAGGTATCACAGACTTCGCACAACACGAATTAGGTGACATCGTATTCGTTGACATCGACACAGTTGATGAAACACTTGAAGCAGACGAAACATTCGGTACAATTGAAGCTGTAAAAACATCTTCAGAATTGTTAATGCCAGTAGCAGGTACAGTTATTGAGTTCAACGAAGCTCTCGCTGACGCTCCTGAAACAGTAAACAACGACCCTTATGGCGAAGGCTGGATCATCAAGGTTCAAGTTGCTAACCCAGCAGAACTTGATGGTTTATTAGATGCTGAAGCATACAAAGAATTAATCGGCTAATAACAATAGCTATCAGTCTTCAGCTGCCAGCTATCAGATCGACAACATGCTGAACGCTGACAACTGACAGCAAGCAAACGAAAGCTGTGAAACGACTGTCGGAAGGATTATATCCAGGTCTCATCTTTTCCATTATAATAATGGTGCTGATGGGCATACCAGGGAAATGCTTTCCAACAGTCGTTTGCTTTTGGGACTGGCTGGGTCCTGACAAAATCGTTCATTTCATACTGTTCGGACTGCTGGCATTCCTATTATTATGGGGTTACAGAAAAAAAACAGTTTCGGAAAACACTTTATGCCTAAAGAAAAGATTTATCCTGACACTTATTATTTCAATAGCCTACGGAGGTCTTACAGAAATACTCCAAAAACACGTCTTCATCAATAGATACGGCAGCTTATACGACTTCATAGCCGACGCAATAGGTTGTGTCATAGGAGTTCTCGCATTTAATTTTTATCTTAAATTTTTTTTAAAAAAATAAAAAAATCAGAGAACAATATCTAAGGAAATTTATTAACTTTGTGGCGAAATAAAATTCTCGAGTTTTAACTAGAAAAAGAAATAAAAAATGGAAATTAAAAAATCACCCAAAGCAGATCTTGAAAGCAAGAAATCGACTTTCATTTTGATAGGTCTGGTTGTGTCATTATTCGTCATCTGGCGCGTATTTGAATACAAAAGTTATGATAAACAAACTTTTGATGATTTGCAAAGAACAGTAGAAGTTATGGAAGAAGAAATGGTTGAAATCACAAAACAAGAGCAACCAAAAGTTCAACCTCCACAACCAAAACCACAAGTAACACAAATCCAAGTCGTTGAAGACGACGTCGAAGTAGAAGACGACATCGACATCAATGCTGAAGTTGACCAAGATGAAGTACTCGAAGAATACGACTTCACCCCACCAGAGATTGAAGAAGAAGAAATCGTAGAAGCAGAAATCTTCAAAATCGTAGAAGAAATGCCTGAGTTCCCAGGTGGTGCTGCAAAGATGATGGAATATGTCCAAAAAAATATTAAATACCCAATGATGGCTCGTGAATCAGACATCCAAGGTAGAGTATTCGTCAACTTCGTCGTTGAACCAGACGGTTCAATCACTAACGTAACAGTAATGCGTGGTATCGGCGGCGGTTGCGACGAAGAGGCTGTAAGAGTTGTTCAAAACATGCCTAAATGGAAACCTGGTAAACAACGTGGTAGCGCAGTTAGAGTAAACTATACTATACCTATCATCTTCAAATTGCAATAGTTTAATCAAATATAAATCATTGATTAAAAGCTGCCTCTCAAAAGGCAGCTTTTTTTTAAATATTAGGTTTTTAATTTCTCTCTATTTGTAGAAAAAAATAGTAACTTTGCAGACATGAGCGAGCAGATAAATAAAAAGAAATATTCATTACGTTTTGGCAACAGAGACCTGCCGTCTTTCCTTGTCACCAAAGAAAATATCAGAAAACTTATTTTCTTCACCACAACATATTCCTTGATATTTATCAATATATTTCGTCCTTTCAACTCTGAATCGTGGATTCCTGGAATCAACGACTTCAACTACTTCCTCTACTCATCACTGATGGTGCTCATCGGACTGACTCTTATCTCCATAAGCCGCGTCATAATGTATTTCTTCGTAAAGAAAATCTCAATCGGTTATTTTGAATACCTTATATGGATATTCGCTGAAATTACAATATTGGCAGGATTCTATGTCTTCATCGCTCATAAGGTAGGATTCATTTCCAATTTCATAAATGAAAATCCAACACTTTCATACTGGGAAGCTATCTTTGACATCTTGAGAAAAGCCATCGCCAACACCACTTGGATGCTTCTCATACCTTATATCATATCTTTTCTTTATCTCTTTAACGAACATCTAGTAAGAATCGTCATCAAAGAAAAAGATAAAGAAATCGACACACTTCTCGAAAAGATTAACAAACTTGAAAATAACACTAATCTCATTAACGACAACAAGACATCTGCAATACAATTCAAAGACGAAAAAAACGAATTGCGTTTCACATTATTATCGGAAAAGATAATATATATCGAATCCTCTGACAACTACTGCATGATAAAATATTTCAACAACGGAGAACTCTCAGATTTCCTATTGAGAAACTCCTTGAAGAAATTGTCGGAAGAGCTGAAAGACACTCCTATCCAACGCTGCCACCGTTCATATATGATAAATTTTGAACACGTCGCATCACTGAGGAAAGACAATAGCGAGATAACACTTGAACTAGACATCAAAGGAATAAAAGAAATACCCGTTTCAAAATCATACAACGAGAAAATAATGGAATTGTTTGTTAAGTTCTCGAAACAGAAATAACTCCATATCATGAAAGCAAGTCGTTATATAATCATATTATTTTTATTATTATGCGGATATAACGCATTTCCTCAACTCAATCACAAACATTTCATCCTGATGGGACGCATCGACCTGTCGGAAGAAAACTACACTGAAGCCATACACAACTTCAACATGGCAATCATCGCCAAGCCAAACGACTTTGAGGGATACTTCCTGAGAGGCATTGCCAAATATAGCCTCAACGACTTCACAGGTGCCGTCAAAGATTTCACCAAGACACTGGAAATACATCCTTTATATGTAAGGGCCTACCATTACAGAGGCATATCCAACGACCATCTAGGCAATTACGCAGATGCGAAAAAAGATTATAACAGAGCAATAAAACTCGACCCTTACGATCCAGAACTACATATTGCATTGGGCTCCACCAAACTACATCTCAACGAATTTGAAGACGCGATAGCCAGTTTCGATACCGCTATCATAATAAAACCCAGTAATGCCGATGCCTACATCAACAGAGGCGTAGCCAAAAGATTCCTCAACAGACTCGATGATGCCGTAGAAGATCTTAACAAAGCCGTCTATTACGATTTCTTCAACATCGAAGCTCTGGTAAGAAGAGGTATCATACAGATGGAGAGAGAGCAATACAATGATGCATTGCTCGACTTCAATAATGCCTTGAAAATGGACAGCGACAACCCTATAATCTACTTCCATAGAGGAACCGTGCATCTCAATGTCGGCGACACCATAGCAGCACTGAAAGACTATGAACGCGTCAACAATCTGGATGAACGTAACGCCTTGACTTATTTCAACAGAGCTCTGATATACGGACAAATGAAAGAAAACGATATAGCATTGGCACTCTTTGACAAAGTGATAGAGATAAATCCAAATAATATATACGGATATTTCAACAGAGGCATACTTTATTATAAGATCCATGAACTCGATAACGCGGAAAACGACTTCACCAAGGTGATAGAACTCTTCCCTGATTTCATCGACGCATGGGTAAACAGATCGGTGATACGACATGAAAAAGGTGATATAGAAGGAGCTGAAGCCGACAGATATAAATCCAAAGAAATCATTGACTTCATAAGCAACAACGACAAAAACATCGATTCTCTATATAATGTATATTCCAGCGCGATTGACTACGATAAAATCATAGCCTTTGATTCCGATTTCACCAACGGCGACAAAGGCGGAAAGCTGGCACAGTTCTCCGCTGTCAACATCAAACCTTTCGGCAATTACATCATAAGCCTGACAGAGTTTGATGCCAAAAACAAGAAGAAACAAGACCAACGATATTTCATTGATGCAACATTAAGTCATGTAAACGAAAACAAAGATCTCAAAGGATTGAATCTGGCATACATACTACAAGACTTCTTCGACGAAAACCACCAATCGTTGATCAACGACTCTGTGATTCAAAACATCAATGATGAAAATCTGAAGACTTTCCTGTATGCTCTAGCTGATTATGAGATACACAATTATCAACATGCGGAAGACAAGTTCCGTTCATTGGCAAACGACAATGTATATGAGATATATTCCGGAATCAACATAGCAGCTATACAAAAAGACAAAGCCGAGCTTATATTGGCAAACCACAACTATAGCGACCCTATAAACATTGTCCAGAAGAAGACAACGGAGAAGAAAAGCATACGACAAGAAGAGAAACCCGATTACACTCATGCGGCAAACACATTGACAGACTTGTCGGAACGCAACAGCAGCAATGCATTTATATGGTATAATCTAGGCAACGTACACCTGCAGATGCAAGAGTTCCATAAAGCCATCGACGACTATAGCGAAGCGATAAGATATGAAGCCAATCTGGCGGAAGCCTATTATAACAGAGGGCTCACCTTATTATTTCTTGGCGAGAAAGAGCTAGCAGTAAGCGATTTGAGCAAAGCAGGCGAGCTTGGTGTAAAGGAAGCTTATGCTGTCATGAAAAGATTCATCAATAATTGATTTATCTATTATTATTTTTATTTATCTTTACGACACAATTCAAAAGAACAAACATCATGAGAAAAAAGAAGTTATTGATCATTGTATTAATTGTAATCGCTGTGTGTATAGTAGCTTTCATAATATGGAAGAAGAGCCAGCCAAAAGAATACACCCCAGAAATATTGGAACCTGAAATATTTGAAGACGAAGTCTATGACATCGATATGTTTGTCGGATTATGGCAGTCAGGATCTGTATTTTACAGATACAATGCTGACGGAAGCGGTGTGACATGGGATACTGCCGATGACGTGACAGAACATGAAGGAAGCAAATTCACATGGGAAGTCAAGAAGAAAAGATTCATCCATTACCACAGAATGGAAATTAGTGATGCCATAATTCCAAAGACTTACAACATCACTAATTTAGACCTTATGAATCTGGAATATAAAGATGATTATAACAATATCAATTCTTTCACCAAGATAGAATAGGTTACATCTTTATAATTTTAGGCATCATATCTTTAAACTGCGGCATTGTCATACCTATAGAAGCATTGATATAGGTAGGGTCGCATACATAATATTTCTTTCCTCCGTAAGAGAACATATCGCCGAAGACATTGGTATCGTCACCGAAACACACTGCTGTTGCGAGATGACCTTCATATTGCAATCCAACGACTTTAGCATCAGTATATGTCGTGACAAGCCAAGCGAACAAAGCCGAACGGTCTTCACAGTCGCTATAAGGATATGCAATAACTTCTTCAGGATAGAAATATTTTTCGTAACCGAACTGCTGATCATCTGTTTTATAGTCGAAGGCAGTTTGAACGAAGTTCAGGATGATGTCGATAAACTGTACAGGGGTATATTGTTGTTTCAGCTCATTAAGTTTAGCGTTAAATATCTGCTGAGCCTCGATAGCTATAGGCGATGCGAAATAAATAGGGAAGATAGTCATTGGTATGTCATCCATATAAGCTACATGAGCACTATTGTATGGAAGTTCTATTGATGAATTTATCTTGTTAAAACTCAGTTCTCTTACCATATCACAGCTGCCCATATTAAGAGTATTGTTGAAATCCAATCCAATCTGTTTCATGTCTTTTTCCTGTTCACAGTAGTCATATGTATAGATACTTTCTTTTGCTCTGCCACCGCCATAGATGGTATAATATTTCAGATTTTTTCCATCAGACTCTTTAAAACGGAAGAATGAATACGAATATACTTCTTTGCTATTGTCGATGGCAGCCAACAACGTCAATTTATTTGAATCTTTGCCTCTTGCCGTCTTGACCTTGAATCCGCCCTCATTTCTGAGCATGTAGAAGTTAAACAAGACTCTGTTATCGACATCTGCCAATATCTCTTCCGAAAGGGTACGCAAGATACAAAAATAGCCCCATTCATTAAGGCCCATCTGATTAACATATTCATCAATTTGTCTCCACAAATTTGCAGTCTCCTCAGAAAGCTTGGCCATTTTCTTGAAATAATCAGCCACGTCCGACTCCTTGTTTCCGTTGTGTTTTACACGCAACGCATCATCAACATCAAAAAACAATTTCTTTCCATAGAAATTAACAGACACATTCCGACCCTCATTTATGTCGTGTCTGACAAAAGACTCCGTATCAGCGACGGTGGCAACTTCTTTGACACCAGAGCTTGTCACGGTTTTCTTCAACACATAATTATTGTTACGAGGTACATAGCCGCTAACAGAATTAACGCTCTCTATTTTCATCACTGAAGGCAGCTCTTCCATTTCTTTATATTTGACATCATCGGATTCTATTTCTGTCAATCCTGACGCTGAAGTTTCAGGAGCTTCCTTCAACTTAGGCAATGTCATTGAAAGTTCCTGGACTTTAAACTCTTCAAACAAAGCCCATTCTTTAGCCACAAAGTCAGCAAATTCTGCATTTGCCTTTGCCTTAAAATCGACATATTCCTCATTGATTTTTTGAGCCCTGTCATTATAATCCTGCATAAACTCCGACTGGGCCTGCTTCATAGATTCCAAGTACTTCTTATATTCATCATCCTGAGCAAATAAAGACAAAGCCATCAATGATGACAACACAAGTAGATATAACTTTTTCATAGGATTTATTTTTTTACAAATATATATAAAAAAAACAAAATAATCAAGGTTTTAATCATCAAATTGTCACCTTGTTTAATATATCCGTCAAGGCAGCTATCGCTATGCCGTAATTCGTTATCGGTATATCCTGAGCCTTTGCCTTTCTCACTCTCGACAAGACATGACGGCGAGTAAACATACATGCGCCACAATGTATTATGATGTCGTACTGGCTCAGATCTTCAGGAAAGTCGTTGCCCGACACTATATCTATCTGCAGATTTTCACCGAATTTCTTACGCAACATACGCGGCAGTTTCACCCTGCCTATATCTTCATTCTGAGGGATATGGGAGCAAGCCTCGGCTATCAGCACTTTCCCGTTCTCTGGCAGTGCCATCAAAGCCTCGGCTCCTTGGCGGAACGTGTCGATGTCGCCTTTATGACGAGCCATCAATACGGAGAAGGATGTCAGTCTTGTCTCTTTCGGTGTAAGCGGCTGTACTTGTGCAAACACCTGAGAGTCTGTTATTATCAAGGAAGGAGGAGTCTTGAGATTCTCCAGCATCTGAGGCAGTTCTTCAGGAGCGCAGCACAATGCCAATGCGTGCTTGTCGAGGAGGTTACGCAATGTTACAACCTGAGGCTGTATAAGTCTTCCTTTTGGAGCCGATGCGTCTTGCGGCATCACCAGTACTACGACATCGCCGGCCTTTACCAGAGAATACGTTATGTCGTCGAGGTTGTCATCGTTACTATATAGCGATGCCATCTTAGCCAGCAAAGCATCTATACCTGTTTCATTCAATGCTGAGACAGGCAGGATCTCCTGCCCCATCATCTCAGTCCATGAATCAATGTCTGAGTCAATATCACATTTCGTCATGACAAATATTGTAGGTATCTCTGCTTTTTTGAAGAAGTCGCGCCATTCCGTCTCATAAGAAACATCGTCAGGTTTGCCTGTCACCAGTATCAGCGCCATATCTACCTGCTGTGAAGCACGGCGTGTACGTTCGTTACGCATGATACCCAGTTCGCCAACATCGTCGAAACCGGCAGTGTCGCCAATGACAGCGGCGCCGATGCCTGGCAGTTCTATGTTTTTCCATACGGTATCGGTAGTAGTACCAGCGACATCAGAGACGATAGAGACATCTTGTCGTGCAAGAGCATTAAGCAAAGTGGATTTACCTACATTACGCTTGCCGAATATTCCTATATGATAACGGTTTGAACGAGCTGTTGTTTCTTTCATAACCTTGAACCATTAAACTTTCAACCAATGAACCATTGAGCTTTAAACCTAAAACTCATAGTTCGTAACCAATTAAAATCTGAAATCTCTCTCACCTCTGTCGATAGCCTCAAGATATTTCGCTGCTGTAGCACGAGCTTTCTCGTTAGGCACTGTCTCGAGCAGACGTTGTATCATTGCCTTAGCCTTCTCCTTGACTTCCGGTGAGGCATAGTCGTTAGTGTATTCTTTCAATGTTATCAAGGCATTAGGCAGACAGCAGTTGGCTATCTGTCCGCTCTTGAGCAGCGACATGAAACGGTCGCCTGTCCTTCCTTCGCGGTAACATGCCGTGCAGAAGCTTGGTATATGGTCAAGGTCGAGGAGCCATCCCACCACCTCATCGAGTGTACGATGGTCGGCGACGTCAAACTGAGCAGAGTTCTCGCTTTCAGTCTCTGGGACCACATATCCGCCGACGCTTGTGCGCGAGCCTCCGCTGATCTGCGAGATACCGAGTTCCAAGAGGCGAGCGCGGCTCTTCTCGCTCTCGCGTGTCGAGATGATCATGCCAGTATATGGAACTGCTATTCTTATGATAGCGACTATTCTGTAGAAGATGTCGTCAGGAACTGCATTCTTAAAGTCAGCAGTGTCGATGTCGTCTGCCATGCAGAGACGAGGCACGCTGATAGTATGAGGACCTACGCCGTAGGTAGCTTCAAGGTGTTCTGCATGCATGAGCAATCCGACGAAGTCGTAACGGTAAGTCTCCAATCCGAACAAGACACCGATACCCACATCATCGATGCCGCCTTGCATAGCGCGATCCATAGCCTCTGTATGATATGCGTAGTTGCTCTTTGGTCCTGTAGGATGAAGAGCCTCATAGTTTTCTTTGTTATATGTCTCTTGGAAAAGGATATAAGTACCGATGCCAGCATCGCGAAGCTTCTGGTAATTCTCTACTGTTGTAGCTGCAATATTCACGTTAACACGGCGTATAGCTCCGTTCTTATGTTTGATGCTGTATATTGTCTTGATGCTTTCCAGGATATATTCGATAGGATTCTCGACAGGATGTTCGCCAGCTTCGAGGGCAAGACGTTTATGACCCATATCTTGCAAGGCGATGACTTCCTGGCGAATCTCTTCCTGAGTCAGTTTCTTACGACGTATGTTTTTATTTTTAAGATGATAAGGACAATACACGCATCCGTTCACGCAATAGTTGGATAGATAAAGCGGAGCGAACATCACTATTCTGTTTCCATAGAAACGATGTTTTATCTCGCGGGCTATGTCATATATCTCGTTGATGATATCTTGGTCGTTGCATTCCAAGAGAAGAGCTGCTTCTCTATGGGTGATGCCCTTACATTCGCGGGCTTTCTGAAGGATAGATTTAATAAGATCTATGTTATCGCTGTTTTCGCGGGCATATGCCATTGTTTCGCGAATCTCGGAATCATTGATAAATTCCTCTGCTATCTGAGATTTTATATTATACATTTTATGTTGTTATTTTTGTTATTCTTTTTTAAAATCGCCACGGGCATAGTCGATATGATAGCCTATGGCATTAAGTCTGTCTTCCAATTGTTGCATCTGTTGTGCCGATTCGGCGCCAGTGCTTTTCTTGTTATCGTATATAGAATATTTCTTGCGTTGTTCGAGAGGCGACACGTTAGGCATCACCACGTTAGCTCCGGCCAACACAGCACGTTCCATTCCGTTGCTGCACAAAGAAGCCAACGCTGTAGTAGCAGGGAGCAGCACTGTAGGGAAACGCAGCCTAAGTAGAGAGAGCATCAGAATAGTCTTGTCAGCGCTGCCTGGATTCTGTTTCTCGAAAGGAGTATCGGTGGCAGGTATAAAAGGACCTATGCCTATCATCTGAGGCTGCAGCTCTTCCAGAAAACGTATGTCTTCATATAAATGTTCATCGGTCTGGCCTGGGCTTCCTATCATCATTCCGCTGCCGGTCTGAAAGCCGAGGCGTTTCAAGGTAAAGAGACACTCACGACGGTTCTCAGAGCTCATCATAGAAGGATGCAGCATCGAATAATGCTCATCGTTGCGAGTCTCATGACGCAGCAGAAATCTGTCGGCACCGGCATCTTTGAAAGCGGCATATGCCTCTGCGCTACGCTCGCCCACTGATAAGGTGATAGCCTTGTCGGGATAAGCGGCACGTATCGACTTCACCACATCAACGATCCACTCATCGGTCTGACGCGGGTCTTCCCCACCCTGCATGACGAAAGTGTTGAAGCCTAGAGCATCTGCTTCCTTACAACAGGTCATGATCTCTTCTTTGGTGAGACGATAACGCTGCGCGTTGGTATTGGAAGCACGGATGCCACAATAATAACAGTTGTTACGACAATAGGAACTTATTTCGAGAAGAGCTCTCACAAAGACACCTTTACCATAATGTGTCACAGCTACTTCTTGAGCTTTAGAGCGAAGATATTCTCGCTCTTCCGCATCTAACGAAGAAAGTAAAACCATCCACTCTTCGCGGCTAAGTTTATCTCCCGAAGCAAGACGATCTATGATTTCGCGATGATGATAATTTTCTTTTTCGTACATGTTACAAAAATACAAAATAAAAATCAATCTGTGTTGATTTTTATAAAATTTATAACGTAAAAAAAGTACAAATTAAAACGAATACCAAGCCTTGAACTCCGACACTTTTGCTTTGCTTACTATGATTTTCTCTTCTGTAGGAATCGTCAGATTAAGGGATATTTTGTTACCGAACCATATCGATACATCTTTGATGGCTTCATGAGCCACTATATATTGACGATTGGCCCTGAAGAATTTCCTAGGATTCAACTGATTCATCATCTCATCCAGATTCTGATTCATATAATAGACCTTGCCGGAATATGTAACAGCCTTGATGAGCTTCAGATCTATATAGATATAGGCGATGTCTTTTGAGGCTAGCGGAAGCAACTTATCTCGCTCCGGTATCAGAAAATATTCTTTATAATTATTAAATTTCTCTGTATCTGTAAAGAAATGACTGACAAGTTTCTTATAATCCGAGCTGCTATTTTCACCTTTGAGATTTCTGTATTTATTCAAGGCTCTCTGCAAGTCGTCTTTGTCAATAGGCTTCAAAAGATAATCGATGCTGTTGACTTCAAAAGCCTTAAGCGCATATTCGTCGTATGCCGTTGTGAAGATTATCGGACATCTGACATCTGTCTTCTCAAAGATGGAAAATGACGAGCCATCTGCAAGATGAATGTCAACGAACAACAAATCGGGATGCTGGTTATCTTCGAGCCATTCCACACTGTCTTCCACGGTCTGCAACACTGCCAACACTTCTATATCTTCATCCAACTGGCTGATAAGATTTTTTAACAAATCGGCAGCTATCTTCTCATCTTCTATAATAACGGCTTTCATCTCTTAACAAAAATTTAATTTTATCACAACGCAAAATTCGACATTATTATTGAGAATTTCAATATCCGTATTCCATTTTAACCTATAGCGTTCAGAAAGATTGGCAAGACCAATTCCATTGCCTTTGCTTGCATCTATCTTTGGCTGTATCTTATTACGGACGATGATCTTACGATTCTCATAGTCGGAACTGACATTGATAGCAAGCGGCATCTTGTCACTGATGACATTATGTTTTATCGCGTTTTCTATTAGTACTTGCAGACTCAACGGAATAATCTTATCACGCAACATTCTCTCATCTATATCAAAATTTATTTTAAGATTATCTCCGTAACGTATCTCCATAAGTTTGCAATAGGAATTGGCAAGACGTATCTCTTCTTCCAAAGTAACGTCTTCCTGATTTTGAAGAGAATATCTGAGTACTTTGGAGAGCTCCTGCACATAGTCCTTAGCCTTTTCCTTGTCAATCTCTATCAACGACTGTAGTGTATTTAGCGAATTGAAAAGAAAATGAGGATTCATCTGATTCTTCAAAATCTCATAACGTGTCACCAGATTTTCAGTTATAAGTGTCTCATTCTCGACAGCCATCCTGCGGCTTTTATAGTTAGACACCAAAAGCTGCCATGTAAAAATCACAACCATTGTGACAAAGAAATCATTCATCAAACCATTTCTGTAGATATGGACTTTTCTGTTGATTGGAATCTGATGGTCTGCATGACCTAAAACATAAGGATGCAATGCCGTGAAGATAAAACTCAACACCACTGTAATAGCCAAAGAGCCTACTATAATCATCAGGATACTTTTCCTGTTATTCTTCACGTTTTTTTGTATGTACATATTGTACATGAAAAGCACTAAAGCGAGCAGGAACGTTGACAGAACATTAAGCAGAAAACCATCAATATGAAAAGGAGGCCTCTTCTCACCCATCTGCTGGAATATTATTCCTTCGCCGAACCGGAACGAGAGGAACATCACTAGGTGCATCAACACACTAATGGCTATAGACAGATATATAAGGAATTTTATATCCGGGTAATCTTTTATATTTTTCTTTCTCATCATTCGTATCTTAAAGCATTAATAGGATCCAATGAAGCTGCTTTCTTGGCAGGATACCAGCCGAAGAATATTCCGGTAGCGGCACATACCACAAACGACAGTATTACAGCAGAGGTGCTTACGATGTATGGCATCCCTTGTATCACCGACAATGCATACGACAATAGCAGTCCCAGCACTATTCCTATAAGACCTCCTATTAAGCTCAATATCACACTTTCGCATAGAAACTGAAGCAAGATGCTGCTATTGTGAGCTCCTATTGACATTCTTAATCCTATTTCTTTGGTACGTTCCGTCACTGTTACATACATGATATTCATGATACCGATACCACCTACTATCAATGAAATAGCGGCTATGGCTGTAAGCAGCGTAGTCATCATACCGCTTATCGACGACATCATCTCAAGCATCTCAGCCTGTGTCCTGACTTCAAAGTCGTCGGCAGCGCCGTCCTTTATCTTATGAGCTCCACGAAGCAAGACTTCAATCTCTTCGACAGCCTTGTCGGCTACTTCTTCAGAGACAGCAGAACCCATGATCATGTGAACGAAATCTATTCCAAGGATACGTTTCTGCACCGTTGTATATGGCATTATTAGAATATCATCCTGGTCATCACCCATCTGGTTCTCGCCTTTAGGCTTCAAGGTTCCAATGACTTTGACAGGCATATTACCTACACGTATCGTCTTGCCTATAGGATCTACATTCTCATCAAAAAGCTCTTCCACTATGGTATGACCTATCAATGCCACCTTAGCATATTTTCTGATATCGTCATCGGTGAAATTAGAACCCGTGGCGAGTTCGAACTTACGTATCTCCATCAAGTCGGTGTTGCCACCCATCACACTACCCGACCAGTTATAATTACCATTTATGATCTGTGAATTGGCATTGAAGACAGGGCTCACCGCTGAGAGATACTGGCAATTGTCAGCAAGAAGCTCGACATCCTTGACTTTGAGCGACTGTACATTATCACGGCCCGTAGATACACCACGCTCACGCATCCTAGCTCTCTGTATCATAATGAGGTTTGTTCCCATCTGAGAGACCTGATTGTTGATACTTGCCTGCGAGCTCTCTCCCACCCCGACCATAGTGATGACAGAAGATATTCCTATCACAATACCGAGCATGGTAAGGAATGCACGTGTCTTATTTCGCATCAGCGATTTATAGGCAATTTTTATTAAGTTAAATATATTCATTGTTTTAAAGTTTAGGGTTGTGAGTTGATAGTTTAGTAGTTAGAGTTTTAATCATCATCTGATTCTTTTAATTTCTGAATTTCCAACAATGCTGAGCGAGGCTTATTTACATTATCGCTTATGATATGGCCGTCGCGGAGCATGATGATACGAGAGGTGAAGGCTGATATGTCAGGTTCGTGTGTCACGAAGGCTATCGTCTTTCCTTTCTCATTGAGTTCTTGAAACAGGCTCATTATCTCGTATGACGTTCTAGTGTCGAGGTTACCCGTCGCTTCGTCAGCAAGTATTATGACAGGGTCGTTGACGATGGCGCGTGCTATCGCCACACGCTGCTGCTGACCGCCGGAGAGCTGGTTAGGCATATGCGACATTCTGTCGGAGAGACCTACCATCTCGAGTGCATGTTGTGCACGTTCGCGACGCTCGCGAGAAGATATGCTGTTATTATATATCAGAGGCAGCTCTACGTTCTCAAGGGCTGTCGTCCTCGCCAAGAGATTATAAGACTGGAAAACAAAACCTATCTTACGGTTTCTTATGTCTGCCAAGTCGTTCTTGCTACGTTCTCTCACCGACACCCCATCGATGAGATATTCACCCGATGTAGGAGTGTCGAGGCAGCCAAGTATGTTGAGCAATGTCGATTTGCCGCTACCGCTAGAGCCCATGATACTCACGAACTCACCTTTATTGACAGAGAAGCTTACGCCTTTCAGGGCATGGACCTGCTCGACGCCCACCTGAAAGACGCGCTTCAATTCATTTATCTGTAATATCGCCTGATTCATGACATATTATCTTTTAGGAGTGGTACGTCCGTTGTTGTTAGGGTTTGTTCCCCTACCTGCTCCTGGAGGAGGGCCTGGCATGAATGGGTTGTTTCCCATTTTCTGCATGTTCATGTTAGCCTTCTTATCGACATAATTTGCTGAAAGCACTACCGAATCGCCTTGCATAAGACCATGTTCCACAATACGATAGACACCATCACTCATACCGGTCTTGATAGGACGCGGCATCATATTACCATCAACCTTAACCCATACCATTGTAGGGACGAAATCTGAAGAAGGTGATGAGAATGGAGGCTGACCGTTGAAATCAGGTCTAGCACCTTGAGGCATCCCCTGAGGTGGCATGCCGCCAGGGAACGGAGGCATCCCTTTAGGACCCTTACCCTTTGGAGCTTTGCCTTGTGCGAAATCTGGCATTGGCTCACCCTTCATATCCTTACGCATCGTTGCCATAAGCTCTTCTGAAGGCTTGAACGTAATGGCTTCTGTCGGCACGGCAAGACCTGTCTCTTCTTCAGTGACGATAGTAACGCTGGCTGTCATACCTGGCAGAAGCTTCAAGTCGGGGTTATGTGCTGTGATGATAACGGTATATGTCACGACATTGTTAGTCGTTGTCGGCTGAAGACGTATCTGTTGAACCTCTCCATAAAAAATATCATCGATATATGCATCGACAGAGAATGTCACTTTCTGTCCTACCTGAACTTGACCTATATCCGCTTCATCGACATCGGCTTCCACTTTCATCTGTGTGAGGTCGTTAGCGATAGTGAACAAGGTAGGTGTGCTATATGACGCAGCGACAGTCTGTCCTACCTCCACCTCACGTGAAAGCACGACACCGTCGATAGGAGAATAAATCTCTGCATATCCAAGATTAACCTTAGCCTTGTCGAGGTTTGACTGAGCATTCTGCAATGATGTCTCCGCCTTGACAAGAGAGTTACGCGATTCATCGTAAGCTATCTGAGTAGCAGCATTGGCTTCATACAGCTGCTTTGTTCTCTCAAAGCTTGTCTTTGAATATTCCAACTCGCTCTCAGCACTGCGTACGCTAGCCTCAGCCTGACGAAGGTTCTCCAGCAGATTGGATTTATCCAGCTCGGCAAGAAGCTGTCCCTTCTTCACCACAGAGTTGTAATCAACGAAAATCTTGTCGATCTCGCCAGAGACCTGAGTACCGACCTCTACCTGTTCCAACGGCTGTATCGTACCCGTAGCAGTGACAGTATTTTCCACCGTATATTCATCAACCACGTATGTACGAATCACCAACTCCTTGTCGGATTTCTTAAAAACTTTTGACACGACAAAACCCACAACTGCTACCAAAATAACAGAAATGATTATTATTTTACCTTTTTTCATATTATTTAAAATTTAATTTTCGATTTTAATTCATCTGATTCATCAATGCTTATTTATTTTTCTATAATCATCGAACGTCTCTACATATTTTTAATTGACTAAAGTCCCATATAAATATCCAGAATCTTTCTTTGCAATATGAAAGTATATTTATTTTGTATGAAATTGTTCAAGGCATTGAGATAGCTGTTTTGTTGCTGGAGCAACTCCACCGCCGTGATAGATCCGTATTGGAACTGTATGTTATAAGCCTCGAAAGATTTAAGATATGCGTCTTTTGTCTGTTTCGACACATTATATTTATTATATGAAGAAATCATATTTTTATATTCCTGAACTATTGTCTGACGTTCTGCCAAGACATTCTGTTCGTATGAAAGCTGTGTCTGTTCAAGTGCTATCTCACTTTGTTTCACTCTCAACTTGGTAGCACCCCTGTTATATATAGGTACGCTAACAGACACACCGATCTGTTCTGAAAACTGATTCGACAACTGTCTGCCTATATTGGTATAATTATAATGTCCGGTATTGATGCCTGCGCTGAGATTCACCGTTGGGTAATAACTCGACCTGGCGATACGTAGCGATTGTTTTGCAATCTCAATGTCATAGTCGCTTATTTTCAGATCAGGAGAATAGGCAAGAGCCTTTGTCACAGCCTCATCGAGGGTAGGGAAAGAAGAAAGTGAATTGAAGGCTGAGGTGTCAGGGCCTACTATCTCCAGCTCCATCATAGGATCCATCGAAAGCAGCACCTTAAGATTTATCATATTGTTATCTATCTCCATCTGAGTATCGACAATATTATTGGTGTCAGATGCATATTGAGCTTCGAGCAAGAGATAGTCGCTCTCCAAGATAGAGCCCACTTCATATTTACGTCTGCCTTGTTTCATGGCCTCACGGCTGCTGTTCAAGACCGATTTCTGATAGTTAAGCAGCTCCTGATTTCCAAGTATGGTAAGAAACGACTGCATTATCTGTACAGAGAGATTATCGTCGTAACGTTCTATTTCCAGTTCCGACTGTTCGCATGAGAGCTGCTCCTTCTGTATGTTGGCATCAATCTGTCCGCCCTGATAGATTGGCATCCCTGCATTGACACCTACATTACCAGACAGGCCAGAGCCTGATGTATTGTTGGAAAAGCTTTCGCTTAAGGAAGCACTCACCGATGGAAGACGCTGCTCCTTAGATTGTTCGTAAGAAAGCTGCTGCGACTTGTTGGAAAGCTCCATCGACTGACGTTCATAGCTGTTAGAAAAAGCATAGTCGAGACATTCTTCAAGAGTAAACCTCAACGTCCGAGTACCGTCCTGCGCTCTCAGCACAAAAGACGAGACAATAAATACAAACAAAAATATCTTTTTCATAATTGTAAAATTCATGTTACAAATATAATGTTAAAAAAACAAGATTGTTTGATGTTTTAAATGAAACGACAAAAAAGTAATTTGAAACGGAATTTTCATAAAAAATTACGGTTCTCGGAGCAAAAAAGGTGAATTTCTGCGTTTTAAACTGAGCCATAACGCATTAAACAGAAAACCTCAGAAATAGTAACGATGGCAATTTAGCAAAGAAACGCAAGGTAATGAAATAGAACGGTTGCCAAGTCATTACCCAGTTAGGAGAAAAATATATGGGCAATTAAGATCGCATATTAAATCTTTTCATTAAATTTGTTGTCAAATATTGACTATTCAAGATAAATCAAATAATTGAATATTAACATGAGTGATATAGTTAACACTACGGAGAATGCCGAACTGACCAATGCTGTTCAGGCGATTAAGGGTGCTATTCTGCAAAGTCAACAGCATGCGTTAGCTGCAATAAACCAAGAGCAGTTGGCGCTTTATTATGGAATTGGACGCTTTGTTTCAATGAATACACGAAATAAGAATTGGGGCAAAGGTTTCATTGAAGCAGTTAGCGAGCAACTACGCAAAGAATTACCTGGATTAAGAG
>JAZLAI010000018.1:0-34881 GCA_045613105.1 Bacteroidales bacterium
TATGCCTTCTCATTTATAAAATGTGTTTGAAGATTTTCTATGATATTTTTATTTTTGCCAGCGTAATCTTTCAAATATATCGAAGGTTTTTTATTGAGAATTTCACCGTTCAAGGACTTTGAGATAAACGCAAAGTTTAACAATAAGTTAATACCATCGTTATTTGTTCCAAATTCACGTTGTAAAGAGAATGGGAAGAAATGATGATTCTCTTTGGCATTGGAACGAGATATGTTTGTATTGTCCAATGATACAGATTCTCCATTGCTGAAATCTACCGGGCTATTCAATGCCATTATACACAAAACACCATTCTTGATCACAGACGCATTATTCATCTTAATTTTAGCAAGGTCCTTGACTGTAAGAGATATGTTATGTGTATTCTCCTCGTATGTTCCATTCAACAATTTATCTACCCATACCGCATCCTCCTTCATCTTTGTCAGTGTAGAACTCGAATAATGCTGACTAAATGTTGATGTCCAAAACCAATTATCTATGTATGGTTTGTGTTCTGCGCTTATTTTCTTGCCATTATTTTTGTACATGTAGTACTGGATGATAGGAATAAAAGCGCTATATGGTATGAAATCCCATCTTAATACACCATAAGATTTTTTAACATAGTCAATAGCTAGTCGAATAGAATTCAATGTCTTAATCCATATCTGCTTGCAATCGTTTGACCTCAATCGCAATTGTACTTTATTCGTACAATCTCCAAAAGCATTTAACGACAAAGATTGAGTGAACACCTCATTATCTATTTCGCCGAATATCTTGACTTTATCCTCTTTGTTAAAGACCTTGATATTATCTCGCAAATCAAAATCACTTGCCCAAACAGACGCTGCGACTAAATCAAATAGAGACAATCTTTTGCCTCCTTGATTGATTCGCTCGAATATCTCTACAACCTCTTCCAAATCCATGTTAGATGTTTTAATAATACTAATAGGATACTGGTTGAAGACTTCAGAACAGTTTTGCCAATTATCGCACAAATCCAAATGCCCATTTACCACTAGCTCTCTTACGATATTGCTATTCTCCTTGGAATCCAATAATTTCCAAGCTGGAATATCAAATTCATCTACCCTGAGTTTGGGAATGTGAAATTCACATTCTCGCAAATTAAAACATATATTAGTGTAATCTGCCTTGGTTGTGGTTTTCTTCTTAAGTGCCACATATAACGATGTAATACGCTGTTGTCCGTCTAATATGAAGGAAAACATATTAGATTCCGGAATTTCTGGCAATCCTAATTCTTCAATGTGACGACAAAAATCCGCATATTCTTTACCTGCTTCCCAAATAAAAAACGAGCCAATTGGATATTGCTTATATATACTATTCAACAACTTGACAATCTTTGATTTTTCCCACACATATTCGCGTTGAAACTTTGGTATCTTAAAATTGCCATTTTCTAGATTACTAAACAATTTACTTAGATTCCAATTATTGATTATATCTATTTTTTGTTCCATACCACTATGCTTTGATTATACAAAATTATGAATTATTTCATTTCTAAGGTTTATTATAAACGAGAAGTAACATGATGGATACATCAAAAATCATCCTCGTATTCTAATAATCAGTAAGGTGTCGTATGTTTCGTCATACGACCTATCCAAACAACTCCTCATAAATCACGCCACAAGCTGCCAATCCAAAGCAAACTTCCCTTTTTCAATATATGTGTATGCTAGCATGATTTTATTCTATATTTTTCAGTTTATCAAAATTCAAATATCTGTCATAAAATCGTTCAAAGTCACCTCGATACTCATCTGGACAATTGGCGATTATTGCATTTACAAAATCCTCTAAATGAATGTTCTTTATCTTCTCTTTGTATTCATCACGCAATCCATTGGTTAAAGACTCTAACTCTTTTTTTGTCGAATGAAGCCTCTTAGGAGCGAGAATTATTGAATATGATTTTAATTTTTCATCACGTCCACGAAGTCCATACATTTCGCTCAAAAGAAAATTACGATAAATCTGAGTGAGTGGAATTTTGCCTTCCATTATTCCTTTCTCCGTAATAGGGTTAAAACATTGAAGTTCTCTTATCGCATTTATGCTTTGTAAACGAGGCATCTTCTTGCCATTTTCATCTTTAACATAAGCCGCATTAGTACCAAGATTCTCGGAATATTTGGTTTCAACTGCTATGAATCCTTCCTTACCATCTTCGTCTTCAAATTCAATTATTGCGTCCATCGCACTCTTGTCACCTGTCAGTTCCATATGTTTTTCAGGAATGAATTCCAATTCAATTTCGGTAACTTTATAAATAGGATAGTCAGGAAGTGCAGCCTTTATTACTTTAGTTGCAATTTCAGAAGACATATTTCTCAACGGACAAAACAGGTTGAATGCCATAGGCTGGCTGGATAGTAGATTATTGAAGAGCCGGTCCGATTCGATAGTTTCGTATTTCTCTCTATTGTTAACCCTTTTCACCGCATATTCGTATGCACATTTCGTTAAGAAATTTTTCCAGCAACCTTCTTTGGGATTCTCCCCATTGCTGATGTAATTACCATAATAATGCACATTACCATATCTATCTGTATATGGACGAATTTCTTCTCCAATCTCGACACGATAGATTGACTGCAATTTTCTACAATCTGCAACAAATTTAGAATCGCCTTTATATTCTTCTCCGTATTTATTCTTCATAAATTTTATTCTTTTTATATCATCAATCTTATCATTCCTTCAGCCTTGACAAACATGTGACTTCGTCTTCCTCCTCCTTGCAAGGCATAACTCCTTGCATACGCTCAATCTATGCAAACAAATCTTCTAAAGTAACTTCGTTTTGTATAATTCCTGAATGAGAGTTCTGACGAAGGCCGTAAGTAGTCACCATAGTAAGATGAACAGCCTTACGTGTATTCGTTGAATCAATGAAGACAGATTTCTTGTTGCGTAGATTACGTTCATATTCCGCATCAATGGAAAATTCAGACAAAGAGTATTTCATTTCGCAGATATTTACCACCTGGTCATTGCGATCTATCAACAAATCAATTTGTGCACCATCGCTATTTTCATCTGCTTCTTTTCGCCATGAGTAGATGTTACTCAATACGCCTGAAATACCCAATCCAGCCTTGATTTGCTGTGTATGAGCCAGACATAGGCGCTCAAACGCCAAACCGCTCCACACCCGATGCGTTGCAGAATCTACTGACACAGACCAGAAATGCTCGTCATTGTTTTTGTTTTGCTGGATAAACTTGAAATAAAAGAGCGTATAGTTATCGACTAATTGATAGATCGCATGCTTCGTCTTCTTGCCATAGCCATTATATTTCCGTATAAATCCGCAGCATTCCAATTCATCAAGCACTTTGCTCAATGCACCATTGCTCGGTTTGTCAATTGCAGTCATAATTTCCTCACGAGTCATACCAACCTTTTTACGGCCAAGTGCAGTTACGACATCTATATATTGTTCTGGCGACTTAAACAACGATGCATAAAGCTGATTGAACTCATTGGTCAACTTGCCATTCTTGGAAAAGAAAATCTTATCTATGTTTTGAGCAAGGCTAAGCCCATTTTCAAGCATACTCCAATAGAAAGGTATGCCTCCCAACACCATATAACATTCGGCAATTTGATACCGGCTCATTTCAAGACCTCTATTTTGAACGAACATTTCACACTCACGCAAAGTAAACGGCTGAAGTGCTATGCGTTGCGTAACACGGTTATGAAGTCCGCCATGATCGTTAATCACTTTGTTGATAATCCATGATGTAGCAGAACCACAGATAATCAGAACGATATCCTTTCTAGCCGAAGCCCAACCATTCCAGAAATGTTCAAAAGCTGAAATGAAATTTGAGCGAGGTGTATCCATCCATGGAAGTTCGTCAAGGAAGATTATCTTTTTCTCATCTGTCGAATTTTTCAAGAAATGAGATAACAGACTGAATGCCTCCAACCACGACTGTGGTATTGGGCAATCATCGTAACCAGCATCACGAAGTGAAATGGCAAAACTGAACAACTGGTCTTTTGTCTTACCTTTTGCCAAACCTGTATGTTGAAATGTAAACTTATAACCAAAAGTCTCACGTATGAGATAAGTTTTACCAACACGTCTACGACCATAGACTGCTATCAACTCTGAATACTCAGACTGTGCTGCCGAAAGCAATATTTTCTGCTCTTCTTTTCTTCCGATTATCATAACTATAAAATTTTGTCTCCACAAATATAACACAAATTATCAACATAATCAGCCAAATCACATAATTTTTTCAAGATTTGGCTAATTATAAGTATTTTTTTAACCTAAAATCACATATATATGGAATTTCAAAAGTGTAAATATGTTGCATTTATATAAATATCCCTTTTCCATATCTCAATTCCATTATTTTTCTTAACTTTGAAATCTCAACTTTTTTAATTAAAAACATATGAACAAACAAGAATACAGACAAGCTAACATTGATTGGTTGAAGGCAAAATCTCAGGAAGAAGGCGTCAAGGCGCTTCCTAACGGAATTTATTATAAAGTGATAAGCGAAGGTAAGAACGACGGCATCCACCCTACTCCTCGCAATGTCGTCACAGCTCATTACACCGGATGGACCATCGACGGCAAGGTATTCGACAGCAGCCGCAACGAAGGCGTGCCAATCGCATTCCGCCTTTGCGACTTAATCGAAGGTTGGATCATCGCTATGCAGCAGATGTGCATCGGCGACAAATGGGAGATATACCTTCCTTCAGAAATGGCTTATGGCAATTATTCGCAACCAGGAATCCCTGGAGGCTCAACACTTATATTCGAGATTGAATTGTTCGGAATAGCATAATCATAAATAAGTTGATACTTATTATATAATAAATGTTTTCCTTATTTTAAATCATAAAAAAAACAGAGACACCATTCAAAATGATGTCTCTGTTTCTTTATACCCAATTTTTCATTTCTTTTTCTTGAAAATCTTCTTTCTGAAAATGAATCCTGCCATGATGATGAATAATACTGTTAGTATAATCAATGTTATCACGCTTGCTTTGAATGATTGAGGTGCATATCCTAAGATAAGCATGATTGGGAATCCTAAAACAATTGCAGGGAAGGTTTGTAAAACCAAGTTGTTTGCTGCAGGTGTCTCAAATTTAGGGTCAATTTCACGGAGGAGAATCATGCCGTTACTTGCTGTTCCTGTCAACATTCCAAACATACTCAAAAAACCTTCGTTGACGTATGTCGGATAGAGATGTTTGGCTGCTGCCTTCAAATAGATGAATGTAGCTATAGCACCTAAGACACATACCAATATCAATGGGAAGATAAATTCTCTTAAGTCGTTGAAGCTGATAGCTGCTGTTCCTGCAACGATCATAATGTCAAAACAGAATCCGCTTATACGGTTGAGAAGATAGTTGTTTGTATATTCGCGGCTCATCAATTTAACCTTCTTGAATTTGTTGATTAACCATTTAGCTATTACACCGAACAATGTACCGAACAAGAAGTTGAAACCCCATAACATCGGTTTTAATGTGTTTGTTCCGAAGTCACCGAGATCCATTTTCTGTATTGAGTTAACGAAAAGATATACCAGAAAGTAAACGAATAATACCAAACATATTTGGATTGAGAATTTGTCGATTGATTCGCTGTCTGGAATCTCGTCATCGCTTTGGTAGTCGTCCAAAGTATTTATTTGACGTTCTTCCATATCTTGTACAGAAATGACGCCTTTTCTTCTTAATACGTTGAGATATATAACTCCGATGACACTGCCGACAATAAATCCTATAGCTGCTATAGAGAGACCGAAGTCAGCTCCTGCAAAGTCTATTCCTTGAAGATATGCTTGTCCGTGATAAATGGTTCCGAAGTTGAGTGCCTGACCAGGACCTTGTCCGTAGCCCATTGGCAAAAGAAGACCGCTGGCATAGAAGATAACCTTTCCGAAGTGGAACAGGAGTATCGTTGCTCCCAGACCTACAATAGCTTGAATAAGGTATGTACTTGCTGTGAGTGTTCCGGTTTCGATGACGGTCATCGTTGATGATTTTGATTCTATCTTGTTATTTTTCAATGCGAGGGCAACGAAGCCGAGACCCAATGCATGATATGTTATTATTTCCATAGATTGTTTATTGACGATATTTTCCATTCCTGGAATGGCTTTGAGCACTAGTAACAGCGCACCGCCCAACAAAGCCGATGGTATGAGACTTTTTCTTAAGAAAGGAACTTTTCTTCTTAATATGTTACCTGCCAATAAACCGATTGCTATGATACAAAACTGAAGTAACCAACCCCAGGTTTCAGGTGTGGCGAATGATGTCATCACATTAGCGTTCGCCGCATTGCATAATGTCATTAAAATTTTCATAATACCCGTTTTTAAGGTTACAAATATAGTAATATTTTTTACTAATTTTATTGTTTTGATATTTTTTAATGATATAAGAATTGATTTTATTTCGTTGTTATTATAAAAAACAAAGAGGACACTGACGAGTATCCTCTTTATCTTTAATCACTAAGTCTTTGTTTCAGAAAATATTTCTTATCTTCTCATTTGTTGTTGCTGTTGTTTTTGCATCTCTTCCAATCTCTTTTGGAAATTAGATTTCTTAACAGGTTTCTTCTTTGCCATTTCTATTTTCTTACGTAATTTATCTTCATTGATACAGATTTTGAAGATATACATTTGCAAGAATGTAAACAAGTTGACTAACAGATAATAGTAACTCAAACCTGCCGAGTAGCTGTTGAAGATTCCAAGGAACATGATTGGCATGAGGTATAACATCAATTTCATACCTGGCATTGCTTGGTTACCTTGTGTCTGTTGCATTTGCTTATTATTAATATAGGTATAAAGCAATGTTGATGCTGTCATCAATAATGTGAACAAACTGACGTGGTCACCATAGAATGGGATATTGAAAGGAAGATCCAAGATGCTGTCGTATGTTGACAAGTCGTCTGCCCATAAGAATGACTGTTGACGCAACTCGATACTTGATGGGAAGAAACGGAATATCGCAATCAATATTGGGAATTGGAGAAGCATTGGAAGACAGCCCGACATCGGACTTGCATCTGCTTTCTTGTATAGATCCATGACAGCTTGTTGTTTCTTCATGGCATCCTCTTGTTTTGGATATTTCTCGTTGATAGCGTCAATCTCAGGTTTCAGGACGCGCATCTTTGCTGTTGACATATATGATTTGAAGGCTATAGGCATCAAGCAGATCTTGATGATAAGAGTCAAGACCAAGATAACGATACCGTAGCTCCAACCATAATGGCCTAACCAGTTGAATACGTTGATAACGATATATTTGTTGATCCAAGAAATCAACTTGCCGCCCAATGGGATTTGTTCTTCAAGACCTAAGCCATATTGTTTCAAGATTTTAAAGTTGTTAGGTCCGAAGTAATAAGACATTTCTATTTTATTGTCCTCGTTCAAGCCGTCGAAAGGAACGTCAATGATAGAACTCATGGATTTTTGATAACGTGAGTTAGATGGTCTAGCTTTAGTATGTAATTCAACGAAAGCATCATTGAAATTATCTTTAGAGATAAGTGCGTAGCTGAAGAATTTCTGTTTGAATGAGATCCATTTCACAGCAGAACGTAATTCTTTTTCTTCATCAGTGACTTCAGTTTTTGACAAAGCTTCTACGTCATTATTGGCATACATATAATATATGGTCTCGAAATTCAAGCGGTCGCTTGCTTTTTCTTGTTTAAGAACATCGACAGCCCAATCCATTGTCATGAAGCGAGTGTTTGCAGGGATGATACCTTTAAGGTTATTGGTTATGATGTCGAAGCCTACCATATATTGGTCCTTATACATTGTGTAACGGAATTCAAGATATTTATCCATGCTTCTGTTACCTTCAGCATCAGCGACATAAGCGCGTAAGGACATCACCAATGAGTCTCTTCCATCAAGACTGATATTTCCATTTCCTTCGTAAGGATAGCCATTGATATAAGGTTCAAAATAAAGGTCGTATGAATTGATACCTTTGCCATCAGCGATAAATTCGAGATTGAATCTTGAAGTTTCAGCATCGAATCCGATCAATGGAAGCGAGTCGTACGTCTTGTAATCTTTAAGTTCTATTGTCTCAACGTATGCTCCTCTTGATGAGAGGTTCATCTTAAGGACATCATTTTCGAGAATCCATGTCTTGTCCTCACCCATTGAAGCTTCTGCAAAAGAACCGAACTGGCTGTATCGGCCAGCAAATGTTTCATCTTGTGCTTTTGATTCCTTTTGCTCATCCATCATAGCATTTGCTTCTGCCATGCTGATAGAGTCTCTCACATAACGTTCTCTGTTAGCTCTGTTGATTGAATCTTGAATGTGGCGTTGCTGAGCCAACTCTTCTTTAGATGGTGTCATCCATACTGACCAGCCTATTAATACACCTAATAACAGGACGATACCAATAAGAGAATTTTTATCCATGCTGTTTCTTTTTAATTTTTAAAGGTGCGAAAATAATATAAATATACGACTTATACTATTTTCACACCTACTTTTATAATGATAAAATTTAGTGTTTTATTGAATTTATTACTTTACGTCTGTGCCGTGAAATTCGAGCATCGCCTTTACAAATCCTACGAACATTGGATGTGGTTTAGCTACTGTGCTCTTATATTCTGGATGATATTGTGATGCCACATACCATGGATGACCTTCAACCTCTACTACTTCAACAAGATTTGTATCGGGATTGACACCTGTTATCTTCATGCCATGTTTCTTGAACTCATCGATATAAGCATTATTGAATTCATAACGATGGCGGTGACGTTCTGAAATGAGGGTGTCACCGTAGGCTTTATGAAGATTTGAACCTTCTTCCACCTTACATGGATAAGCACCGAGACGCATTGTTCCACCCATGTTGACGATATTCTTCTGTTCAGCCATGATGTCGATAACTGGGTGCTTTGTGTTGATGTCCATTTCGCGTGAGTGAGCATCAGTATATCCGAGGACGTTTCTTGCAAATTCTATGACAGCACATTGCATACCGAGACATATACCCATGAAAGGAATATTATTGACACGAGCATATTCGACAGCGTTGATTTTGCCTTCTACGCCTCTGCTTCCGAAGCCTGGGGCTACCAATATGCCATCGACTCCTGCAAGTATGTCTTTTGCGTTTTCTCTGGTTATCTCTTCGCTGTGGATACTCTTGATATGGACTTTTGTCTCGTTAGCGACACCGCCGTGGATCAAAGCCTCACGGATTGATTTATATGCGTCTTTCAACTCTACATATTTACCGACCAAAGCGACTGTAATCTCATGTTTTGGATTATGGAGACGTTCCAGGAATTTCTTCCAGTTTTCAATGTCAACTTCACCTTCGTATTGTGTATTTGTCTTTCTCAACACTTCCTTGTCGAGGCCTTCTTCCATCATCAAGACAGGGACATCATATATCGAGTCGGCATCGATGCATTCTATTACAGACGTCTTTTCAACATTACAGAACAACGCAATCTTTGATTTAATAGATTGTGTAAGATGTTTCTCGCAGCGGCATACGATGATGTCTGGCTGAACACCTTGTTCTTGTAATGACTTTACTGAATGTTGTGTAGGCTTGGTCTTCAGTTCTTGTGCAGCTGAGAGATAAGGCACGAGTGTGAGGTGGATCACTACAGAATCCTGACCCATTTCCCATCTCATCTGACGGATAGCTTCTACGAAAGGAAGAGATTCTATGTCGCCTACTGTTCCGCCTATTTCTGTGATGACGAAATCATACTTTCCTGTATGGCCGAGAAGCTGGACGCATCTTTTTATTTCATCTGTGATATGAGGTACTACCTGTACTGTAGAGCCAAGGTACTCCCCTTTTCTTTCCTTGTTGATAACACTTTGATAGATGCGGCCTGTTGTCACGTTGTTAGCTTGTGACGTAGGTGTATTTGAAAAGCGTTCATAGTGACCTAAGTCGAGGTCTGTTTCCGCACCATCTTCTGTGACAAAGCATTCGCCATGTTCGTATGGATTTAATGTTCCTGGATCTATGTTGATATATGGATCCAATTTTTGTATTGTCACTGAGAAACCTCTTCCTTGTAACAATTTAGCCAAGGATGATGAAATAATTCCCTTGCCTAAGGATGACGTAACGCCTCCTGTCACGAAAATGTATTTTGTTTTTTTCATTGAAAAAAGGATTTTATAAAAACAACGTATTCAGAGACGTACGAAAACGTCTCTACGGCTTGCAAAATTACGAAACTTTATTGAGAAATAAAAGAGTTTTTAATTTTATTTTTTATATGTTTTCATATCGAACATCATCTTGAGACATGCCGATGTGTCATGCAATTTTAGCATTGTCTTTTCATTCCGAAACATCATTACACATCACATATCACACACCGGAATATCACTCCGTTTTCCTTTGTAATGAAAGTGTTTTTATGTGAAATCTGAATTAAAAAAAAGTTATATTTGCAAAAAATGTCATTATGGTAAACATCAGCAATTTCAAGATCAGAGCGAGTTATCCCAACTTCTTTATGCTCAAACTTTACACTGAACAGAATCGTTATATTTTTGAAAAGGAAAACGAATACGAAGGCAACAAGCCTGGAACTGTGATTTACCAGATTCAAGGTGATGACTCCTTGTATGAAATTGCTCCTAAATGGTACGATATTTATTATCTGCTGACACGCGATAACGATGAAGACATAAAGGACTTCCTCGCTCTTCTTATCGAAGAACGTGATGGCGACAGCTCTCATCTTGAAGAACTGGAAATTTTAAGGAATAAACTGTATGAAGAATGTGTTAGATATGTCAACGACAATCCTCTTTTTGAAGATGACAACATCGTCACCACAGTAACTCCCAACGATTTCTCAGAAGTGGTCATAAGCAACAAAGGCAAGATGCTGATGGAGCTCACAAAACAATGTTATGCCGTTCCTGATTTCTGCATAATAAGCTCAAACGCTTTTCTTAACGACAATCAGGATGAACTGTTGAGAAAAGCCATCTATAATCTTGAAGTGATGACAAAAAGCATGTTCGGAGGATATGATGAGCCTCTGGTATTCGCACTCAGAAGTGCCATGCCTCAATATATTCCAGGTCTGATGCCTACCTTGCTTAACATCGGCATCAATAGAAATGCTTATCGTGGACTTTCTCACAAATATAGTGAAAGCATGGGTAATCGTATATATCTCAATACGCTTAACAATATTATCGAGATGCTTTCTATCGACTATAATTATGTCGATGAAAATAATTTGTCCGTCGAGGAACAAATCAAGAAAATAAAGATGATGGAAGATCTCATCATAAAGGAAGAAGGTGACGACAGACTGCTTGAAGACAGTTTCTATCAGGCTTCTCGTTTCATGAGTTATGTAAGAAACTTCTATATCAACAATCAGGATTTAGTACTGACTTTCATGCGCGGAAAGAAGGCTTATCCTTCGATGATATTGCATAAGATGGTATGGACAATCGGCAATGAAAACTCTTATCCAGGAGTTCTTTACAGCCGTCATAGCCGCACTGGTGTCGGCCGTCAGATAGAGAGCTATCCTGACATCTTCGGTGAAGAAATCATGACAGGTCATATATCGTCAGAAGACTTTGAATATTTTGACAGAGCTGAAATCAAGGAATTGTTCCCTGCCGTCTATCACTTCGACCCTCTTCTTGTCAATCTGGAAAAGAGATTCAAGTCGCCTGTGACAATAGAATTTGCGGTAGAGACCGTATCTCGCAAAGCCAGTCTGTTTGCCGTACTGCAGCTCAACAAGTCGGAACTGACAGGAAGAGCTGCTATGTTGTCAGCCATTGATTTATACGAAAGAGGTTTCATCGACAAAGAGATCATCATCGACCTTGTCCGCCCATATCATCTTCGTCAGATCTTTTCCGATACCATTGACAAAGAGTCGTTCTCGAATCTTAAATTCTTCTGTAATGGAGTAAATGTCTTGCCAAGGACAGCGGTAAGTGCGAAGCTTTGTTTCAGCGTGGCATCAGCCAACAGGATGAAAAGCCTCGGTTATAATGTTTGTCTTTGCAGAGAGCGGTTTACACCAGAAGACACTATCGTTCTTAACGAAGTGGATTCCATTCTCAGTATGACACCTGCTGCCATCCACGTAGTGACGGCTTGTCGTGGATATGGCATTCCTGCCTTCCTAGACCTCAGCCTTTATGGTGTGAAAATCATCGACAACAAGCTTGTCAACAGCGATGGTTTGGAAATAAACGAACACGACTGGATAACAGTGTCAAGCAAGAAACATTGCATATATATTGGAAAAGCCAACTTCACTCCTGCCCGATTCAGGAAATATATCGATGATGATAATTTCATCTTCACTGACGAAAAAGAAGAGAAAGTGTTCTCGCGACTTAAACCTGCTTACGAGAAATACCAACAGATCATCAATTCTACAAAAGTCAATTATATCAACGATATAAGCTCACTAGCCCGAATCATCAGCTACGATCTGAATCAAGATCCAGAAAAAGCCGCTGTTATTGTCAACACTTGGTATAACCTCAATTCAGGATTATATCAGACACAGGTGCTTGAAAGCAAGATGGGCTCGCATAACGAACAGTCCAGGGTCTTCAACTTGCTTGATACTGACAAGAAAATAGACTTCTTCAAAAACATCATAGTAAAATGTGAAAATGAAAAACTCAGCGGACTGGAAGCAGGTTCCTTCATGCTCGGACGTTTCCTCGCAAAGCCTTTACCTAAGTCATTCTGGGAAGCTTTTCTTCCAAATGAGATAGCTTTCATGATGAATGAATATGTGTTATATGAGAAATATCTCACCGTACTGCAAGAAGTTGGAGAGACAAAATTAACTAGGACAAGTTCCAAGATCATATCAGAAGGGCTGCTCTCTCTCGAAGTAAAGAACTTCGACTATTACACATTTGTACCGCTTCTTAATGTAAAAGTAAAATGGGATGAGGTCGAGAAATATGTCTATGAACTGAACAACAAACAGGAAAACACATTATTCCTTATCAATACACTTTCAAAACCGATGTCTGACATCTTCAATATGGATCAGTATTGGGTCAGAAATAAAATCGAGACATTACTTGAATTGTGATACATCAGATATCAGATGTTTCTGAAAACATAAAAAGACGTGTCAATCGTTATAATCGACACGTCTTTATTCATTCTATCCAATAGTTTCTATTGTTCAAGATACATCTTAAGCAGGTTTTTGCTTGGATTCTGTTTCAGTTTCTTAAGAGCCTTGTCTTTTATTTGTCGGACTCTTTCTCTTGTAAGATCCAGTCTGTATGCTATCTCTTCAAGGGTATAGTTATGAGTCGCGTCGATGCCGAAGTAGAGATTTAATATTTCTCTTTCCTTATCTGTCAGTATTGCCATCGAACGGCGAATCTCAGCGATGTCAAGTTTCCTAGCTATATGTTCGTCGGTATGTACTGTTCCATCAGGTATTATGGTATCTATCAACGACATGTCGTCGTCGTCACCTACAGGAGAGTCCATCGACACCTCTTTGGCATTCATGCGGTAGGCTGCTATCACTTTATGTTCAGGAAGGTCAAGCTCTTCAGCTATCTCTTTTATGGTAGGCTGACGATGATAAAGCTGCTCCAGCCTTGATGAGGTCTTCTTTATCTTGGATAAGTTACCTACTTGGTTCATCGGTATTCTCACCAGACGCGACTGTTCCGCGACAGCCTGTAATATTGCCTGACGAATCCACCATACAGCATATGATATGAACTTGAATCCTTTTGTCTCGTCGAAACGATGGGCTGCTTTTATCAGACCTACATTGCCTTCATTGATCAAGTCGGGCAGACTCAGTCCTTGATTCTGATATTGTTTAGCTACCGACACCACGAATCTGAGGTTGGCTCTTACAAGTCTTTCAAGAGCAAGCTTATCGCCGGATTTTATTCTCTGTGCCAAAATGACTTCTTCTTCAGCAGAAACCATCTCTTCGCGAGATATATCAGCTAGATATTTATCGAGTGAAGCTAGCTCTCTGTTAGTTATCGATTTAGAAATTTTTAGTTGTCTCATATTTTATTCACTGTTAGTCAAACAAAGTTTTTGCAAAAATGTTTTATCTTACTACTCTTATCATGTGACTTATATAAAATCCACATTATAATCATAAGACAAACCTTTCCAGGACTTACGTTTTTTAGAAAAATTGATAAATCTTTTAAAACGCAAATTACGGATGTCATCTATAGAACTCGAAGGTGATACTGTAAGTTCCAGTGGAGTTAGTTCCTTCAATGCGAACCTTGCCGTTTCTGTCGTTGCTCAACGCTTTTCTAAGGTCGTTTTCTGTGCTTACTCTTTGGTGATTAACTGATAATATGATAAAGTCGTTTGTTATGCCTTTTTGTTTGAAAACACCGTCTTTCACTTCCACTATCTTCAATCCGTAGTTTATTCCGAGTTCGCTTTTCAACGATGCTGGCAACGGCTGAGCTTTGATTCCTAGTATTTCGTTATAGAAGCACTCTCCTTCCTTATGCATCTCTTCCGTACCTTCCAGATTCTTCAAAGTCACCTCTTTTTCAATGATATTTCCATTGCGTTGGATTTTAACCTTCACCTTATCTCCTGGACGATATTGACTTACAACACCTACCAGTTGCGAATTGGAATTGACAGAAATATTGTTGATGCTTAGTATAATGTCGTCCTCTTTCACACCTGCGGCCTTGGCTCCACCATTATCGCTGATAGCCATGACATAAACACCCGACATTTCTGTGATGCCTTTCGCCTCAGCCAGCTCTTCTGTGATTTCTACAATGCTTACACCAAGATAAGCTCTTTGCAACGTACCGTATTGCAGAAAATCTTCCATCACTTTTTTGACAATATTAGAAGGTATGGCGAAAGAATAGCCTTCATAACTTCCGGTTCGTGAAGCAATGGCTGCATTGATACCTATAAGATTTCCGTTCATGTCAACCAATGCTCCGCCACTGTTGCCCGGATTGATAGCTGCATCGGTCTGTATGAAAGACTCGATGGTACTGCCATCACCTAAAATATTGATGTTACGAGCTTTTGCACTGACGATGCCAGCCGTTACTGTCGATGTGAGATTGAATGGATTTCCTACTGCAAGTACCCACTCTCCTACTCTCACCTTGTCGGAATCGGCGAAAGTCAGATATTCCAAATCATTGGCTTCTACTTTAATCAAGGCAAGATCTGTGCTAGGATCTGTTCCTATTATGGTTGCGGTTCTCTTATGTTTGTCGTTGAATGTCACTTCTATCTTATTTGCGCCTTCAACGACGTGGTTGTTTGTCACTATATATCCGTCAGGTGATATCACCACTCCAGAGCCGTATCCTACAGAAATATTGTCAGGAATCTGCATCTGTCCTCCATAAAGCTGTTCTAACAAGGAGCCGAAGAAGTCGTAATAACTATTGCCTTTTGACACTATTTCCGTTCTGATGTGAACAACAGCATTGACGGTACTTTCGGCTGCTTCTACAAAATCGTTATCGTCATCGCCCGCCATATATGCAGCTCTGATTATAGAAGCTTGACTGTCGTTCGTTGAACATGATCGCAACTCCGCCTCTGCCAAGCTTTTCTTCATATCGCGTTGCGACAAATAAAGGTTGATTGTCAATACACTTAACGCTACCATCACGGCAGTCAGTGTCAGAAATAATACTTTTGTTTTACTCTTCATATTTTAAAATTAGTTGGTTAATAAATGTGATGTCTGTCGTTGTTTTGAAAAATCTTTTCAGGTGACATCATACCTTATCTCTTCTTAGAATAAAGATTTATTTCGATATGGTTTGTTTTTAAAAAATTACTATTTTTACAATCAAAATTCCTGCCATAACATTTATGACATAAATTATGAATAACATTATAAATCAACATATTAAATTTAGCAAGTATCATGGCGCAGGCAATGATTTCATCATGATTAACGCAATGAACGGGCAAATATTATTAAGCGAAGAAATTATATATAAAATGTGTGACCGCCGCATTGGTATCGGTGCTGACGGCTTGATAATTCTGATGCCTTCTGAAAGCCATAACTTTAGAATGAGATATTATAATTGTGATGGCAAGGAAAGCACCTTCTGTGGCAATGGAGGCCGTTGCATTGCAGCTTTCGCCTACCAGCAAGGATTGATAAAAGAAACCGCAACATACGAAGCTGTAGATGGAAGTCATAATGTTAATGTTTCGCAAATTTCTCCAAATGAATATCATGTCGAGTTGAGCATGCGTGACATTATGTCGTACAAACTGGAAAATGACAGTCTTCTCATCGACACAGGATCTCCTCATTATGTCAAGAAGGTACAAAATCTGGATAATTTAAATGTAAATAAAGAAGGTGCTGAGATTCGTTATGACAAAAACATCTCTGCCGATGGTGTCAACGTTGACTTCCTTTTAAAGAAAGACGACAAGATATTCATAAGGACATACGAAAGAGGTGTAGAAAACGAGACATTGGCATGCGGCACTGGTGTTACCGCTTCTGCAATAGCTGCTTCACTATGGTTCGGTGGCGACAATATAGATATATATACTACAATCGCAAAGTTGAATGTCAGATTCGATAAACAAAACAATTGCTTTAAAAATGTCGTTTTATCTGGTCCGGCGACTCATGTCTTTGACGGATCGTTCATAGCATAAATATCAAGATAATGTTTGCACAAAACGAAAATATAATCATCAGAGCGGCAGAACCTGAAGATGCCAGATTGATTTACAATTGGGAAAATGACCGTGAGATATGGAGAGTAAGCGAGACTTATATGCCTTACTCCATATACCAGATAGAACAATTCCTTCTGAACAATAACGACTTGTTTGCTGTCAGACAGATGCGTTTCATGATAGTAAGAAAAGAAGACTCCGCTGCAATAGGCTGCATCGATGTATATGACTTCGACCCAGTCCATTTCAGGGCAGGAATAGGAATATTGTTAAATAAAGAATATAGAAAGAAAGGCTATGCGAAAGAGTCACTGGAACTTATGATAGACTATTGTTTTAATGTCTTGATGCTTAAGCAGGTCTATTGTCTTATAGATTCTCTCAACGAAGATAGCTTGAATCTTTTCAGAAAAGTGGGCTTTGAACAGTGCGGCTACAGAAAGGAATGGATAAGAACACCTGACGGATTTATAGACGAATATGAATTTCAACTTATTAACGAAAACTTTTGATGAAGACAATAAGATCATACTACAAAAATCATCTCGACAAGATGAAGAAAATGAAAAGAATGATATTCGGTGTTTTCGGGATACTTATAATACTATCGGTCATTATATTCACCAAGACATACAAAGCCATAATGAATCCTAACGTCTCGACAAGCGATGATTATTCTTTATACATTTATTCTGACGATGATTTCGAAACTATAAAGAAAAAGCTTTATTCAGATAGCATCATCATCAACAAAAAAACTTTTGAATGGCTTGCCAAAAAACTTGATTATCCTAAATATATAAAGTCAGGACATTATGTCATCACTGACGGCATGAACAACAATCGTCTGCTTAATAAATTACGTTCCGGAAGTCAGACACCAGTCGATTTCACTTTTAATAACATAAGGACAATCGAGCAATTTGCAGGTCGTGTCGATGAACAGTTGGAGATGGATTCCATTTCATTTCTTATAGCTTTGGCAGAAAACACCATCCTTAAAGAAATGGGATTCGACAAAGAGAAATATGCCGCTTTATTTATCCCAAACACATACGAATTATATTGGAATATCGATGCCGATGATTTCATAAAAAAGATGACCAACGAATACAATCGTTTCTGGAATGAAGACAGATTAAGGAAAGCCGAAGAACTTAAACTAACTCCTGTTGAAGTAAGTATCCTGGCATCTATCGTTGACAAAGAAAGCAATAAAGTATCAGAGATGCCAAGCATCGCAGGTGTCTATCTAAACAGACTTAACAAAGGATGGCTGCTTCAAGCCGACCCTACCTTGGTATTCGCTCTCGGTGATTTCGAGATAAAGAGAGTACTCGACGTTCATAAGAAGATAGAATCGCCATATAATACATATAAATATAAAGGTCTTCCTCCCGGACCTATATGCATTCCTTCTATTGCAGCCATCGAGGCTGTTCTGAATGCGGAAAAGCACAAATACTATTATTTCTGCGCTAAAGACGATCTGTCGGGATACCATGTCTTTGCAAGAAACATGAAAGAGCATAACATCAATGCAGAGAAATATAGAAAAGCTTTGAATAAAAGAAAGATATGGAAATGATTGAAATAATGCTACAATGAATAAATCAATGAAGACATATTATGACGACAAACAAAAGCTAATAACTTCAACCTCAAGGTTCTTGGCTGCAATGACACTTTTATTCTCCTTGAATCTTTCATCTCAAGAAAATACAACAATTCAAGATGATTCGTTAAGAAATGTTAAAAGAAACGTTGAGATTGTTTTAGGTGCTGAAGCTGCATTGTATGCAGGTACAATGAGCGGGCTGTATTTTCTATGGTATGCAGGCTATGATCAGGAGCCATTCCATTTTCATAACGACAACAACAATTGGTTGCAGATGGATAAGATCGGTCATACAATGTCATCTTATTATGTAGGTATGCTTGGTTATGAAGCTCTTCGACTTGCTGGCTGCGATGAAAGAAAAGCCAATCTGTACGGAGGATCAATAGGTTTGTTATTTCTTACAACAGTCGAGTGTTTCGACGGCTTGTCGTCAGGCTGGGGATTTTCATGGGGCGATATGGTAGCCAACGCAATAGGAACAGGACTGTTCATGGGACAGCAGGCTCTCTGGCATGAACAGAGAATATCCATGAAATATTCTTACCATAACACACAATACCCTCAATACAATCCCAATTTGCTCGGAAGTACTCTTCCTGAAAAAATGTTAAAAGATTATAACGGACAGACTATATGGGTGTCGTGCAACATAAAATCTTTCTTGAAAGATAATTCAAGATTTCCATCATGGCTGAATATAGCATTGGGTTATAGCGGTGACGGAATGACAGGAAGCATCAACAATATCACACAATACCAAGGACAGGCCGTTCCAGAATTTACAAGAACACGACAGTTTGTCCTTTCTCCAGATATCGATCTTACAAGAATACCTGTAAAGAACAAGTTTCTAGAAGTAAGCTTGAAAGTGTTAAGTTTCATTAAGATTCCTATGCCAGCTATCATGTTGGACTCACAAGGCGAATTTAGCGCGTATTGGCTTTATTTCTAATCAGAAGTCTATAGATTTAATATCAGATAATTTGTCTATTATCTTAAAAGGCTTGTTTGAAAGACGTTGCTTTGAGACATGGCCTCCGCTATATAACAGGCAGTTGAAACCGCAGTGTTCTGCAACTTCGGCATCATGCAATGTGTCTCCAATCATAAGACATTCAGATACGTCAAGATGCATGTCTGTTACTATCTGCTTTCCTAACGACACCTTCTCTCTTGCATAATTGTCCTTTATACCATACACACCATCAAAATAATGAAATATGCCAGCATTGTTGACCATTTCTTTCAGACTGGTATCTTTCATTGCAGACAATATGATTTGCTTGAATCCTTTTTCTTTAAGATGATCTATCACTTCTACAGCATCAGAAAACAATCTTAAAGAATTTTCACATTCTCTATATTTTCTTACATATTGTTTGGCGGGTACCTCAAAAGCCTCCTTCTCGAAGTCAAAGCCGGCAGCCTTGTAATAATCAATGACAGGAAATGTAAATATTTCTTTATATTTATCGACAGACAATATTGGCAGACCTCTGTCCTTTAATAGAATGTTAACACAATTTAAGGACAACTCCAAATCGTCCAGCAAAGTGCCGTTCCAATCCCAAATTATCGTCTTGATCATTATCGGCAATGTTTTGTATAATCTTCCATGTTAGGTCTTCCCTTGGCTTCTGCTATCTTGAAATAGTAACAAGCCATATCATGGTCATTGATACTTTTATAATACATGCCTAAATTGAAATATGCTTGAAGATATTCAGGATTTATTTCTATAACTTTAAGGTAGTCTTGTAATGCTGATTCTTTTTGGAAGATGTTATACTTGGCGCATCCTCTGTAGAAATATGCTTCATGATTGTCGGATTGGCACTGAAGAGCTTTGTCGAAATATTCTATGGCCTCTTCAAATTGAGAACAATATAAATAATCCATTCCTTTGTCAAGATATAATCTTGATTTCTCGGTATTTTCTCCGCAACTTATCAGCAAAAATAAAGATGCTAATGCTATTGTCTTAAATAATCTTTTCATACTAAATTAAATTTGTGCAAATTTACAAAAAAGTTCAAAATTCCTTGTCGTATTTATCAACAGAAATGATATTTCCTTCCATATCGTAAGTTTTCCATTCTCCTACTTTATCGCCTTCTTTATATTGACCTTCTTCTTTAGGCATTGTATTTGGATAATAGAAAATGTAATTGCCATCTAATTTGTCATTTCTGTATGATGCTTTAATCATGAGACGTCCGTTGTCATAATATTTGTTAAAAATTCCTTCTTTAACATTATTTACATATTCAATCTCTTCAATGACGTTATGAGTGATTGGCGAGTATGCAACAGTTTTTCCTATTATCATACCATCTTTATAGTTTTCAACAAGAATCAAGGAGCCTTCATCAGCACTGTAATATTCCCATTGTCCTTGTTTTTTCTTGTTATCGTACTTACCTTTGGCAATCATTTCTCCGCCTTCTGAATAATATATAAATTCACCTGTAGGCTCGTTGTCTTTGAACTCACCTTTACATCTGACATTTCCGTTAAGATGATAGTCAATCCATTTGCCTTGACGTCGTCCTAGATTATCGGTTCGGTTGTAATCATTCTGAGCATTCAGCGAGAAAGATGCAATTATTAGAAATGTCAATAATGTTAATATTTTTGTCATGATATGATTTTTTTGCAAAGTTAAAAAGTTTTAAGAATTAACGTATCTTTGCAAAAACTTATTATATATGGCTGAATATTCTTCTATTTTGTTGGAAAAAGCTGTTGATGAATTATCAAAGCTACCTGGTGTCGGCAAGAAGACCGCCTTGCGTCTTGCCTTACATCTTTTAGGTGAAGAGAAGGTCAGGACAGAGCAGCTGTGCAAGTCGTTGAGCGAAATGAGGAACAATATTGTGTTATGTAAACGATGCTATAATATAAGCGATGATCATTTATGTTCAATATGTTCCAATCCAAAACGAGACGAATCCTTGTTATGTGTAGTGGCAGATATGCGCGACGTTCTTGCAATAGAACGAACTTGTTCTTTCAACGGACTGTATCATGTTTTAGGAGGAATCATAAATCCTATAGAAGGAATATCTCCAAATGATTTGAGAATAAATGAGCTTCTGGCCAGGACGCTGAAAGAAGACATAAAAGAGATTATCTTGGCATTGCCTGCTACCATTGAAGGTGACACTACTAATTACTATTTGTCGAGAGTGTTAAAAGATTTTAAAGGAACCATCAGTACCATAGCTAAGGGAATATCAGTCGGTGATGCTTTGGAATATGCTGACGAAGTGACCTTGGGAAGATCAATATCAAATAGAATCCCTTATAATAAAGGCTGAGAAAGATGAGTGTCTTTAGAATCAGTCACGCTGATCAAATTCATCGAAGTCGAAAAGGTTGAGTTGATTTTCTGTGAGATACAACTCAGAAGGCACTTCATATTCATAATGAGAGATGAAACGCTCAATGCTTTTCTTAATTAGTTTTATTGGCGTCGTCTTTCTTGCTTTACAGTAATTCTTCAGAGACTTATATTGACCAGCAGTCAATTTAAACGTCACCGCATGGTATCTGTAATTCCTGCGGCGACGTTTTTTATTATTGTTTCTAGCTGACATACAAGCAGATTTTTCAATTATTGATTCTCATCGCTTCATCGAGCATAATCTGTGCAAGACGTTCTGCTTCAGCTTCCGAGTTACCTTCAGAATAGACTCTTATAATAGGTTCTGTATTGGACTTACGCAGATGCACCCATCCTTCTTCAAAGTCAATCTTCACACCATCGATGGTAGTGACTTTTTCATCCTTGAATTTTTCCGCTATCTTAGCCAAGATCTCATCCACATTTGTCGTTGCGTCTAGCTGAATCTTGTTCTTTGACATATAATATAAAGGGAATTTAGACTTAAGCTCAGAACATGTACATTGAGACTCACAAAGATATGTAAGGAAAAGGCCAACGCCAACCAGAGCGTCACGACCATAATGCAATTCAGGATATATGATGCCTCCGTTACCCTCACCGCCTATAACAGCATTGACTTCTTTCATCTTTTCAACGACATTGACTTCACCGACAGCCGCTGCGTAATATTCTGCACCGAACTGTTTTGTCACGTCACGTAAGGCACGTGTCGATGAGAGATTAGAGACGGTGTTGCCTTGTTTATGTTGAAGTATGTATGAAGCAACGGTGACAAGAGTATATTCCTCACCATACATCTCTCCTTTTTCGTTGATAAATGCAAGACGGTCAACATCAGGGTCAACGACTATGGCAAAGTCAGCACCGACCTCTTTTACCTTTGCACAAGTGTCAACGAGATGAGCTGCCAGAGGCTCTGGATTATGGGCAAAGTTGCCTGTCACTTCACAGTTAAGTTCGATGATGTCATTGACACCAAGTTTTCTAAGCAACATAGGAATTGCTATTCCACCTGTTGAATTAACGGCATCGACAACGACTTTAAGGTTAGCTTTGGCTATTATATCCTTATTGACGAGAGGCAGCTCGCAAACCATATCGACATGACGTTCGATCCAGTCGTTTTCAAGAGTATATGAACCTATCTCATCTATGCAGGAAAATTCATAGTCATCGGCAGCGGCTTTTTCAAGCAGCCATTCGCCGTCTTCTTTAGAGATAAACTCACCTTTTGCGTTAAGCAATTTAAGGGCGTTCCATTCTCTTGGGTTATGACTAGCGGTAAGTATGATTCCTCCGTCGGCTTTCATTTCTGTCACTGCCACTTCCACTGTAGGAGTAGTGCTGAGTCCTATGTCGATGACATCGGCACCCATGGCTTGCAAGTTACCGCAAACCAGCTGGTTTACCATTGTTCCAGACAGACGACCGTCGCGACCGACGACGATACGAGGATGACTGACGCCAGAGCGGCGAATCAGACATATAAAGGCAGATGTGAGCTTTACGATATCAACCGGAGTAAGTCCGGAATCCGGTTTTCCACCTATGGTTCCACGAAAACCAGATATAGATTTTATTAAAGGCATAAGTATATATTTTTTGCAAATATAACACAGATTTTTTTAAATTTGCAAAAAAAAGATATGGCTTTTAACGACGATAATTTTTTCGATGATTACGAGATACAGGAGTTGGTTGACAAGTTTGAAAGTCAGCTTGAAAATGACAATTTATCGTTCTATGACATTGACGAATTGAATATGATTGTCGAATATTATGTCAACAAAGAAGACATTGAGAAAATAAACATCGCCGCCGACCTTGCCGTTAAACTGCATTCTCATGCATGGGGACCAACTTTGAACTCCATCATGGCAAAGAAATATCTCTCTGTTCAAGATGCCGCTAATGCCATAAAATATCTTAACGAAGAAGATAACAACACTAATGATCCTGACCTTTACGTCAATTTGGGCTATTGCTATTCGTTGATGAACGAACATAAGAAATCAATAAAGGCATATAAAAAATCACTTCAACTTCTTGAAGAAGACAACTATCCTGACATTTACAGTTCCATCGGAATGGAATACATGCTGCTCAGAGATTATGCAAAAGCTCTTGATTATCTGAAGAAAGGTCTGAAAGGATGTCTTGACATAGTGGATCAATATGTGGAAATAACCAACTGCTACTTCCATCTCGACAGATCTGATGAAGCTGTCACATTTTTCATGAATGAAATTGACAAAGATCCTCATAACTTGGCAGCATGGATGGCCTTGGGTAATTGTTATCTCCGACTTCACCTTCTGGAGAAAGCCATAGAGCAATATGAATACGCTCTTGCCATAGACCAACATTTTGAAAAGGCATACGTCAACATCGCTACTATCTTAAATGAGCTGGATAGATTCCAAGACAGCATCGACACCATTGAGGAGGCTTTTAGAAATAATGTTAAAAAACCTATCTTATATTGTCTTTACGGAGAATGTCTTGCCAAGACGGGTAACAAGTTAGATGCCATCACAAATTTCAAGAAGGCTATCGAACTGGATGAAAACATCGCAGAGGCATACGCCGGACTCGGATTCATTTTCTGTGAGGAAAACAATCATCACTCGGCGATAAAATTCCTGAAACACGCAAATAAACTAGCACCTTACAATACCGACTATCTTTTTGTCTTGGTAGAACAACATAATAAACTGGGCAAGTATAAGACATCCATCAAATATCTGAAAGAAATAGAAGAACTCTTTCCTTTCGATGTGAATATATACATCGCATATATGGAAGTCTATATTTTGCTTGACGATATCAAGAAGGCTGTGAAATCTATAGAAAAAGGGCTGAAACTGTTAGGACGACAAGCTCCTTTGCTGTATAGATTGTCTTTTATCAATTTTGTTGATGAAGATTATGAAGCTGGATTGTTAAATCTGGAAGAAGCTTTGAGCTTGGATTATGATGGCGTGCAGGAGTTTATCGATTTCGACCCTAACTTCGTGATGCATAATGATGAAATAATGAATCTAATAAACGAATATAAAAACAAAAGAAACTTATAATCAGATGAATCAGTACATTTCAAACTTCTTAAAAGGAATGGGCGTAGGATCCGCCAATGTAATACCGGGTGTGTCTGGCGGAACGATAGCATTGATAACAGGTATTTTTGAACGTCTTATAAATGCATTGAAATCCTTTAACCTGACAGCGATAAAATTATTCTTCAAAGGTGATTTCAAAGGTTTTATAAAACATACCGACCTTTGGTTCTTGGCATCGGTAGGTGCTGGCGTTATAGTTGCTATACTTTCCATAGCCCGACTTTTTGAATTTTTATTCGCGGAATATCCTATATACTTATGGTCATTCTTCTTCGGAATGATATTGGTTTCAATATATTATGTCGGGATAACAATAGAAAAGTTCGACTTTAAAGTCATTGTCGCCTTCATAGTAGGAACGGCGGTTGCTTTATTCATAGCATTCGGAACACCAGCTAAAGAGAACAGCAATCTGATATATCTTATCATTTGTGGTGCTGTAGCTACATGTAGCATGATACTGCCAGGACTGTCAGGTTCCTTTGTATTGGTGTTGATGGGCAACTACCAGCTCATAATGATTGACGCCGTCAATGACTTAAACCTTAAGATATTGTTTCCTGTAGCAATCGGAGGCGTGGTAGGTCTTCTGGCATTCTCTCACCTTTTATCATGGATCTTTAAAAATTATAGAGACATAACAATAGCAGTGTTGACAGGTTTCATCTTAGGCAGTATGCCAATAATATGGCCATGGAAAAATGATGTGATAACATATTTCGGCAGCGAAGCTAAAGTGACAGGTTATGACTATTATCTTCCTCAGCTCAACACTGAATTTGCAATAGCATTCGTGATAATACTGATCGGTGCTGGCATCATTGTACTGACAGAAAAAATGGCAAAGAAAGGTCAACAATAAAGATGTTATCTCACGAAAAGACATACGGTTTGTTGGGAAAGTCATTAGGACATTCTTTTTCCAAAGAATATTTCACAGATAAATTCTCCAGACTGGAGCTTAATTATTCTTATCATAACATAGAGCTCGACAATGTTGGAGAGATTGTCTCTTTCGTGCAAGGACATGAAAACTTAAAAGGTTTTAACGTTACGGTTCCATATAAGGAAAGTGTTATCGCGTTTCTTGACGATATTGATGACACTGCAAAAGAAGTAGGTGCTGTAAATACAGTCAAAGTAGGTGATACCGGAACGTTAAAAGGTTTTAACACTGATGTAACTGGCTTTCAGAAATTATTAGACAACATAACGCAGACATGTTCTTTGAAAGAAAATAAAGCTTTGATATTAGGCAGTGGAGGAGCTTCAAAGGCTGTGCAATATGTCTTGAAAAAAAATAATTTCACATTTGATATAGTCAGTCGCACTGCTTCTGTCAATACCAAGACATACAAAGAAATCAATGAGATGGGCTTCAAGTCATATACATTGATTATTAACACGACACCTGTCGGGATGTCTCCTGATATTGACAAATGTCTGGAACTTCCCTACTCTACTATAGAGCCACACCACGTCTTTATTGATTTGATATATAATCCTGAAGAGACATTATTTTTAAAAACGGCACGTCTAAAAAAAGCTGCTACTTTCAACGGGCTGACAATGTTACACGAACAAGCAGAAGCAGCATGGGATATCTGGAGAACTTGAAATAATAAGACATTAAAGTACTTCTACCCAAAAAACTTTAAACTCTATACCATAAACTCTAAACTTTGTAATAATGAACGATATATTGGATTTTAGCAATCAGATAGCATTGGAGTTCTCCGTGACACACACAGTCGCATCTAACGTAATTAAACTTTTGAGCGAAGGATGTACTGTCCCTTTCATCGCACGTTATCGTAAGGAGATGACCAATACGATGAATGAAGAAGTCGTTGCTGCGATACAGAAACGTCTCGATCAGCTTGTCGAGTTGGAGAAGAGAAAAGACGCTGTCTTGAAGTCTATCGCAGAACAGGAAAAACTCACTCCTGAACTGGAACTCAGTATCAAAAATGCCAAGACGATGCAAGATGTAGAAGACCTCTATCTACCTTACAAACCTAAACGCAAGACAAGAGCTGAGATAGCTCGTCAGAAAGGGCTGGAGCCTCTTGCACGACTCATCATGTCGCAGAACAGTGATGACATTGAAGGCCTTGCAGAAAAATATATCGACAAAGAAAAAGGAGTTGAAAATACAAAGGATGCTTTGAAAGGCGCCTGTGACATCATGGCGGAATGGGTTTCTGAAAACATAAAAGGCCGTAATATCATTCGTAACATATATCATAAAGAAGGTGTCATCTCATCGACACTCGTAAAAGGCAAGGAAGAAGAGGCAAAGACATACCAGCAATATTTCGATTGGAAAGAGTCTGTTGCCGATGCTCCTTCTCATAGAATATTAGCTATGTTCCGTGCCGAATCAGAAGGTCTTCTGAAAGTAAAACTGAAAATCAATGATGAAGAAGCCCTGAAGACTTTAGATAATATCTTCATCAAAGCCGACAACTCATCGACCGACCTTGTTCAAGATGCAATAGATGATGCTTGGAAACGACTTCTGGAGCCATCGTTGGAAACAGAGATACGAGCATTATATAAGGAGAAAGCCGACGAAGTGGCAGTGAAAGTATTTGCCGAGAATCTTAGACAGCTTCTGCTGGCAGCTCCTATAGGACAAAAACGCGTCCTTGCCTTAGACCCTGGATTCAGGACAGGCTGTAAGGTCGTAATACTTAACGAATACGGAGCTTTGTTGCATAACGAGACCATCTTCCCTCACCCTCCACATAACGAGGTGCGACAAGCGACAAACAAAATACGTTCTCTTGTCAATGCATATAAGATAGAAGTCATTGCTATCGGCAATGGCACTGCAGGACGTGAGACAGAAGACTTCATCAGAGGTATTCAATTCGACCGCGATATCATAGCAGTCATGGTGAATGAAAGCGGCGCTTCGGTATATTCAGCCTCTAAAGTGGCAAGAGACGAGTTTCCTGAATATGACATAACAGTGAGAGGTGCTGTAAGCATAGGACGTCGTCTCATGGATCCGTTAGCCGAACTGGTCAAGATAGATCCTAAGTCGATAGGCGTAGGACAATATCAGCATGATGTGAATCAGAAACTTCTCAACGACGAATTAGGTCATGTCGTAGAGAGCTGCGTCAACGCTGTAGGTGTAGAACTCAACTCTGCAAGCGAACAACTGCTGTCGTATGTGAGCGGCGTGGGTCCTCAGATTGCAAGTAACATCGTAAAATATCGTAATGAAAACGGTGGCTTCAAAAGCCGCAAGCAACTGCTGAAAGTTCCGCGTCTTGGTGAGAAAGCCTATGAACAATGTGCTGGATTCTTGAGGATACATGGAGCTGCACAGCCTCTGGACGCTAGCGCTGTCCATCCCGAAAGCTATCATATAGTAGAGAAAATGGCAAAGAGACTCAATGTGGAAGTCAAAGATATGATTGGCAACAAAGAGCTTATAGCGAAGATAAATCCTAAAGACTTTATCGAAAAGGACTTCGGTATAGAAACAATCAACGATATTATAGACGAGCTCGAAAAACCAGGCCGGGACCCGCGTAAGACTTTTGAAGTTTTTGAATTTAACAAGGATATACGTACCATGAACGACCTTAAAGTCGGGATGCAGCTAGTAGGTATAGTGACAAACATCACGGCATTCGGATGTTTCGTTGATGTTGGTGTCCATCAGGACGGACTCGTTCATATCAGCCAGATGTCTAACCAGTTCATCAAAGATCCTAACGAGATTGTCAAACTGAATCAGAAAGTCAAAGTGACAGTAACGGAAGTTGATATCGAAAGAAAAAGAATAAGTCTCAGCATGAAAAATATCATGACAAGATAATTTAATATAAAGTATATCGTTATAAAAACATGAAAAGAATCTATACAATATTAATAATATGCGCCTGCCTGTCATTATTACATTCGGAAGCGAAGGCACAGATAATTAAAGGTGAAGCATTTTTAGGATTGAACATGTCACAAATTGACGGTGACAATGCCTATGGCTACGACCGTTATGGAATTCACGGCGGCTTGGGAGTCTTGGTCCCAGTATATAAGAAAGGTTTTTTTGACATAGAATTTTCTATGGAAGTTGTATATAATCAGAGAGGATCTCATCAAAGAGCTATATATATCGATAACGGCAATGGCATAACGGGAGAATATGATATATATATTAACTATCTGGAAGTTCCCGTCTTATTATATTTCTCGGATAAACAGATATATTCTTTAGGATTGGGAGCGTCATACGGCAAGATCATGAAACTTGAAGAATATGAACATGGCATCAAGACAGACATCAACATCGATTATGATGGTATCGACAAATATAACTTGTATGATTTCTGTTTTCTGGCAGATGCGAAGATAAGATTACACGAAAGACTGAAATTGGGAGTCCGTTATCAATATTCTATGGATAAAATCAGGACACGTCCTTTCTATCTCGCCACCGGAGATCCTGACTGTCCTCGCGACCAATACAACAACTGTCTCACATTCCGTTTGATATATGTCATAAATGAAAACAGAAGCGAGTATATATATGACGAATATCAATTCCATGGAGACAATCCTAAGATACATCAGAAGACTATCAATAAGGAATTGAAGAAATTACAAAAGAAAGAAGCTAAAAAAGCTGGCAAATAATATAATCGAGCTTAAATTAAATTCTTCTTTTTAACAAAAAAATAACTTTGATAATCTCAAAGTTATTTTTTATTATCAGTTAGTTACAAAGATTTCACTAAATATCTTTGTCTAATATTCCATATCAGTATGCCGAAATAAATTCTTTCATTTCAGCTTCTTTATTTTCTGCACATTCAAAAAGCTTCCATTGGGCTTTGGTACGAACCAGGTTATGCTCCGGATATTGTATCTTATAATAAATGTCACCATTGATATAATCAGCAAGGAATCGTACTGTCTGCATATAAGGGAACAACTTTGCCGCATAAGGGAGATTTTCTTTTTCTATTGGGAGCAAGAACGATTTTGTACCTTCCAAATAGCCTTTTGCGAAAGCCTTGAAAACATCCATATTGAAGTTGATGTTATCAAGATCTTTGTCATCTTCTGCACCTGTATTGGCGGCAGAACGCAGGAAATCGCCGAAGTCGGAGAAGATGAAACTAGGCATGACGGTGTCAAGATCTATCACGCATAAAACATTTCCTTCTTTGTCAAAAAGCATGTTATTGACTTTGGTATCGCAGTGACATATTCTCTTAGGAAGCTTACCTTCACGATAGAGACGTTCACCAAGACACATTGCCTCTGCCCTTTTCTCGATTTCGTCTAAATAATATTTAACCTCTTTGACACGTCCGGCTACATCTTTTTCAACAGCTTCCTTCAGCTGGTCAAGACGCAGCTCTATATTATGGAATGACGGTATCGTCTCACCTAATGTCTCGTCAATATCAGAAAGCATCGACTGGAACTCGCCGAAAGCCAGACCTGCAGCATATGAATATTCAGGAGTGACGGCCTGATAGGTATATGAGTCAGCGATGAATGTCATGAGTCGCCAATATTTCTCACCGTCATAATAGTAGTTATTGCCATCTTTTGTCTTTATGAAATTCAGGACTTTTCGGCTTATGTCTTTTTCATTCTTTTCAACAAGCTTCTTGCGGATGTGCCTTGTCACTTTCTCAATATTATCCTGAAGCATCTCCACATCCTGAAATATCGCATTGTTGATACGTTGCAACACATATTCTGGCTTATCGTCACCTTTTACATAAACCTTAAAAGTATCATTTATAAGACCTTCTCCAAGAGGCTTCACTTCTGTGATTTCCTTTTCTATATCGAATTGTAATACGATATCGTTTAAGTTTTTCATAGCTAATTTTTTTTGTAAAAATAAAAAATTAAACAATATAATTTGGTACGGATAAAATTATTATTTTTACCAACAATTAAACTAATCAAAATATGAATAGAAAGAATTTATTTATCCTTTTAGCTTTGGTGCTAACAGTTTTTGTTTCAAGTTGTTCAACAGATGTAAAATCTGATGCGGCTTATACTATTAAAAATAACACTATTGTCTTCAATGAACCAGATAGAATTGAAGGTCAGAAGAGTGTTCTTCAGCTTGCCGTCGATCCTATTCCTGTAGTTAGAATGGGTTTCATTGGTTTGGGTATGCGTGGTGCTGATGCAGTGAACCGTATCTCTAACATTGAAGGTGTCGAGTTTAAGGCTTTGTGCGACTTGTTGCCAGAACGTGTGGAAGCTGTCCAAAACTGGGTCATCAAAGGAAAGAACCTTCCTGAATGTGCCGAATATAGCGGAGAAGAAGGATGGAAAGCGTTATGCGAACGCGACGATATAGATCTTGTATATATATGTACTGACTGGCTCAACCACGTCCCTATGGCAGTATATGCTATGCAACACGGAAAACACGTTGCCGTTGAAGTACCTGCAGCAACAAGCGTGGAAGAATGCTGGCAACTCGTTGACGTAGCAGAACAGACACAACGTCACTGCATGATGCTAGAAAACTGCTGTTACGACTTCTTTGAATTGACATGTCTCAACATGGCACAACAAGGACTCTTCGGTGAAGTGATACATGCCCAAGGAGCATATATCCATAACCTGGAACCTTTCTGGAATGAATATCAAGGCAATTGGCGTCTTGATTTCAACCAGAAACACGCAGGCGACGTTTATGCGACACATGGCCTCGGACCTGTCTGTCAAGTGCTCGACATTCACCGCGGCGATAAGATGGATTATCTCGTTTCATTGTCAACACCTTCTATCAACGGTTTGAAGATAGCAAAAGAAAAAATGGGTGTAGATACTTTTGCTAACGGTGACATGACATCAACATTGATTAAAACCAACAAAGGTAAGACCATCCTGATTCAACATAATGTTTATACACCACGTCCTTACGACAGATTATATCAATTGACTGGTACAGAAGGTTTCGCTAACAAATATCCTTATCAAGGATTTACATTGAAAGAAGAAAACGTCCCTTCAGACGTTATCCCAGATCACGAAGACCTCGACTCACACGGATTCGTACCTAACGATATCAGAGATTCATTGATGGTAGCATATAAACACCCTATTGCAAAAGACATTGAAGAAAAAGCAAAACAAGTAGGCGGTCATGGCGGCATGGACTTCATCATGGATTATCGTTTGATCTATTGCTTACAAAACGGACTTCCATTGGATCAAGACGTTTACGACGCTGCCGAGTGGTCATGCCTCGGTGAATTGACAGCAGCATCAATAGAAAACGAAGGTATGAAAGTTAAATTCCCAGACTTCACAAGAGGCGACTGGAATAAAGTCGATGGTTATAAACACGCGGTGAAATAACACTAAGGCTTTTGAGCTAAGGCCGTTGAACTTATTTGATCAATGCTAGCAGTACATTACCCGTATCATTAAGGTTCAAAAGCCAACAGCCTTCGTTTTTGGTTCAGGGTTGCGTTAGGGATTGAAGCGGCATCCTTTTGAAGCGGAGGCGGATGTTGGAGACGGTTACGGATGTTGGAAGCGAGAATGAGACGGAGCGGAAAAAGATATAGCGGAAAGCCCGACGGCATAGCCGGAACGCCCAAGAAAAAAAATGACTAACGACTAATGGTGAAAAGACTAAAGTTAAAAATTAAAAAATAAAGAAAAAACAAATCGTTGACTGTTGACCGTTGACTGTTGACTGTTGACACAAATATTAACCAATTAAAAAAATTAACGTTATGAATAAAAAATTTGCATGTCCTATTTGCGGTTATGTTCACGAAGGTGAAAACGCTCCAGAATTATGTCCACAATGTAAACAAAAAGTTCAATGGAATGTACTTGAAGAAGGTGCTGCTTTGAACTTCGTTACAGAACATGTTATCGGTATCGCTAAAGGTACTGGCGAAGATATGATTAAAGACTTGAATGCTCACTTCATGGGTGAAGCAACAGAAGTCGGCATGTATCTTGCAATGAGCCGTCAAGCAGACCGTGAAGGCTATCCAGAAATCGCTGAAGCTTTCAAACGTTACGCATGGGAAGAAGCTGAACACTGCGCAAAATTCGCTGAATTGTTAGGCGACGTTGTATGGGACACAAAGACAAACTTGGAAAAACGTATGCAAGCTGAATGCGGTGCTTGTGAAGATAAAATGCGTATCGCACGTATCGCTAAAGAACGTAACCTCGATGCTATCCACGACACAGTACACGAAATGGCAAAAGACGAAGCACGTCACGGCAAAGGTTTCGAAGGTTTGTTCAACAGATACTTCAAGAAATAATAATAAGATAAAAAGTATGACGAAGCGACTCATTTTAAGAGTCGCTTTTTTTATATGCAAGACGCACGCGTAAAAAAGTTTTATTTATCTTTGTGAAAAATATTATTCATTATGAGAAAAAACATTATTATCATGGCATTAGCTGCTTTAACATTGGCTTCATGCAGTGAGAAACCTGTGAAGCAAACAGAGTCTTACACACCACCTCAAGACATCGTCATCGAGTCTGACATTATGACTCCGGAAGTGATGTGGTCGATGAACCGCCTTGGCGAATACGCTGTATCACCTGACGGCAAACACATCGTTTACAGCAACACCTATTTTATTATAGAAGAAAACAAAAGCAAGACCGACATCTATGTCATTGACATCGACGGCAATAACAACAGATGCATCACAAACTCAGCAGCAAGTGAATATAGCCCTGTCTGGAACAAAGACGGTTCTAAGATTCTCTTCATGAGCGCAGCAAGCGGCGACATGCAGGTCTGGGAAATGAATCCTGACGGAAGCGAGAGAAAACAAGTCTCTTTCGTTGAAGGCGGAATCTCTGGCTTCAAATACTCTCCTGACGAGGCACAACTCTTATTCACAGCAGAAGTGAAACTCAAAGACAACGTCGCTGACGTCTATCCTGACCTTCCTCTTTCTTCAGGAAGAATCAACAACGACTTGATGTATCGTCACTGGGACCAATGGGTTGACACATACGCTCATATCTTTGTGACTGCAGACAACGGCAAAAACACAATGGATATCATGGAAGGTGAAATGTGGGAAGCTCCTGTCAGACCTTGGGGCGGCATGGAACAAATCGCATGGACCAAAGACGGACAAAATATCCTTTATTCAAGCAGAAAGAAAGTCGGAAAAGAATACGCAACTTCAACAAATACCGACATTTACAAATATAACATCCCAACAGGCGAATGCATCAACCTCACTGAAGGCATGATGGGTTATGACATGAACGTCGTCGTTTCTCCACAAGGCGACAAAATCGCTTGGGAAAGCATGGAACGCGATGGTTATGAAGCTGACAAACAACGTCTCTTCGTGATGGATTTGAATACAGGCGAAAAGAAAGACTACTCTATCGGTTTCGACCAAAACGCCACTCACCTCCTCTGGGCTCCTGATGGACAATCAATTTACTTCATCAGCAACCTTCACGCTACAGAACAGATTTACGCTTTAAGCCTCGCAACAGGTTCTATCAGAAAGATAACAAGCGGCAAACATAACTACGTCGGCATCGCTTGGGCTGGCGATAAATTAGTCGCAGCTCGTCAGTCAATGTCACGTCCAACAGAGTTATATATCGTTGACCCACAAAGCGGCGAAGCCACACAACTCACAAAAGTCAACGATAATATCTTCAATCAACTCACAATGGGTGATGTTGAAGAACGCTGGATTGAGACCACCGACGGCAAGAGAATGTTGACATGGGTCATCTACCCTCCACATTTCGACAAGAACAAAGAATATCCAGCAGTGCTCTTCTGCCAAGGCGGACCACAAAGTGCAGTAAGTCAGTTCTGGTCATATCGCTGGAACTTCCAGATGATGGCAGCCAACGATTATATCGTCGTTGCTCCAAACAGAAGAGGACTTCCAGGCTTCGGTCAGGAATGGTGT
>JAZLAI010000019.1:0-4456 GCA_045613105.1 Bacteroidales bacterium
CGTTCTTCAAAGAAAAGGCAACAGCATGAAAGAATGTAGGATTTTGGTTCAAGATTTATGGCTCGATCCAATTGACACGATTTCGATTCCAAAACACATTGAACCAGAGAGATTATTCCTCGATGGCTTAGAATGTCTGCAAATGCTGGGACGAGATACAGTTTATCAGGTTGTTAGAGAAGACTATAAGAAGAATTATATTATTAACTATCCGACTGAAAAGAATCGTTATGCTAAAGTGATGAACAACATTATTTTCATGACTAAAAACCATATATATTTCCGTGAAAGTAAGATGGACGGCTATGTGGTGAATTTCTTCAGAATAGGATTCGAGACAAAGCAGAAAGAGATGCTGATGACTTGCGATGACATGAAAACATATAAGGAAATTAAGAAAGAAGTAAAGTGGCATAAGGAAAATCTTCCGCCTTTCCCTGCATATCCTTCTGCCGAAGAATGGGAAGTGTTTGTAAGTAAATCATGGTATCATACAAAAGACAATCATCTTGATAGATATCAAGATACCTTATATTATTTCGACCATTTCAATAGTAAGATTCTGACATACGACGAAAATATGAACCTTCTCAACGAATGTGAAATTGCCTATCCAACAAAGGAAGACTTCTGGCAGCATAAGATTTATAAAGATAAAGCATTGGGAAAATTCTACACCATATTCGGCTCTATTGTAAACGAGATTGATGTCAACACAGGAAAGACAAGTGCAGTGGCAAATGCAAACCAATGGATGACAGAAAAGATAATTATTCATAAAGGAAATCTTTATGCTGTCACAAAGAAAAGAGACTCTGCCGGAGTATGGGTTTCTTATGTTGAAAGGATTGTAATTGATTAGGAATGAATGTAGAGATGCATCAATTACACCATAAAAATAAAAAATATGTAATTGCTGCGTCTCAAGAATGATGAATTAAATTTATAAGAGAAGAAAATAATTAACTTTTTAAAATTTTAATGATATGAAAAAGATAATCTTTGTGTTTTCTACATTATTGTCATTGTTTATATATTCATGTGACAAAGAAAAAAACTATGAATTAACCGAATGCATTCCTGGCATTGAAGGCTCGTGGAAGTGGAATATGACTACGTCAACAGGTTGTTTTGTATTTATGCCAGATAAATACGACGATGTATATTGTACATTAATATTTGAAGAAGGAAATCTTTTGAGTTTTAAACATGGTGATGAATACGTCATTTATCAGGAAAAGTTTAAGGTTACAAAACCAACAGATATTCCGCAAGTCATACATGGCCAGACTCCAGCAAATGAGTACCTGATTGAATTACCAAAGAAAGTTCGATATGCAATCAAAGAAAATGTTACTAGTAATGAACATATTGATATAATAGTAGATGGCTACGTAAGTGTTTCTGTTGATGAATATGACGGAACTATACTTACAATCAGAGGAACTGAGGAACACGAAATTATGACTGACGCACTTTCGAGATATGTAAGATAAAGTCGTAAAACTCGGCGTTTTGTTGACTCTGCGTCTCTGCGAAAGAAAATAATATCGGTCACTGAGCTTGTCGAAGTGACAAACAGAATGCCTTCGACAGGCTCAGGCACCGTTCAAAGCTCACAGCAAAAAAATAAAACCATGAAAAAACTACTACTCACAATAACACTTATCCTCTGCGGAATGATGTCTTTCGCGCAAAGCGTGATGCCTATTAAAGGTGTTTGTCTCGACGATAGAAACAAGGCTCTTGAAAATGTCGGCATTTATTCCATAGATTCTACTTTGTTGGCTGTGAGTGATAATCAAGGACGATTCACATTGTTTTCTTCAAAAGAAGGAGATTCTATTTTTGCTAGTCATCTCGCTTACGAGAATGTTAGTTGTGTCATCAATAAACAGGATTATACAAATACACTCGTCATAAAGATGAATATCTTTTCAACGATGTTGCCTGAAGTGGAAATTGTAGGCAATGTTCCTCGCGTGGCATACGATAACAAAGTGATAAGTATTGAAGATTATGAGATTAATGAGAAAGGTATTTATCTAATTGCGAAAAGACGACGTCATGCTTCTTTGCTTCATCTTAATTTTACATGTGATACTTTAAAAGAAATTAAGATTTCAAACAAATTCTATAATCTTTATAAAGATGTTTATGGTGAGATGCATCTCGTTTCTGGTAAAGAAGTTTGGCAAGTTGGACATCTAAGTTCTAAGGATAAGATTTTTGAAATGAGACTTTTATATCATTCTTCGCTTAGCGATTTTCTCAAAGCTTTTTCAAATGTTGCTTGTGCGACGGACAGCATAATCGTGACGGGTCATTATTTCTTCTATAACACTGAACTTTATTACAATTATTATAAAACCAATGGTGATAAACAACCTAATACTTTACATCATATTGTTGATAAGGAAGGAAGAGAATTGGCTATTAATATGAAGAAGTTCGGTGGTTTTGAAAATGCTGGCGATATGTTCCAACGTCCGATTTACAATCCTATATTTAAGACAGATTCCGCTTTGGTCTTATTCTCATTCGATGAAGACAAGACCATAATATACAATCATTTAGGAGAATATATTGATGAAAAATCTCTGACATTTCATAAATATAAGCATTGGAGCGGCAAGATGAAGGTCGTTCAGAAATGGAATAGGAAAGTCATATTCGACGAAGCGACTTCCACTTTCTACACGATATTTTTAGAAGATGGAATCACCACGATAAAAAAGATTGATATTGAAAACGGAACTGCGGAAATTGTTTCTGTCTTGGGAGGCTTCCCTTTTATAGAGAATCTGAGAATCCATAACGGCAAAGCATATTTCTTATATGCTAATGATTATACGAACAATAAAAGATTGTATGAAGTTGTGATAGAATGAAATGAAACATAATTACTTTACATATTATATATAAAGGCAATCTGTATCAGTTGAAAAGGAAAAGAGACACAAGCAATTCGGAAATATCATATATAGAAAGGATAAAACTATGAAAAAACTGTTTTTAATAATATTTCTATTCCTCTGCGGAATGACGACTTTCGCGCAAAGCGATTATTCAATCATTAAAGGAAACGTGGCAGAGAAGAATGTCAACATCTCCATTATCAATACCGACTTTGGCGTAAGTTCTGACAACAAAGGCGACTTCATCATGATGCTACCTAAGACGGAAAACAAAGTCGGATTGTTGTTTTCGTGTATCGGTTATGAAGACACTTTGGTAAGCGTGATTCCTAATCGTGATATTATAGAGATTAACTTCAAGATGAAGGAAACTTTTTATATGCTTGAAGCGGTTGGTATTAGTGCAAATAAAATCAGAAAATACAGCGAGCCTTCATACGTGATGTTCGACTTTGAGATATTTGATGATAAAGTTTTTATTCTTCAAAGAAAAGGTAATAGTGTGAACGAATGCCGTATCTTGGTCCATGACTTATATCTTGATCCTGTCGATACAATCTGTATTTCCAAGCATATTAAGCCAAAGAAGATCATAACAGATTGTACTGAAAGTTGTCAGCTAATAGGAACGGATTCCGTTTATCAGATAGTTAAAATAAATAGCACTTACGAACTGAAGTTCCCGACAGATAACGATCGGTATGACAAAGTGTTGAAGGATATTATCTTCTTTACTAATAAATATATTTATTTCAACGAATTGAAGGTGGACGGCTATTATTCTAAATTCTTCAGGATTGGAAAAGAATCTAAAGAAAAGGAGATGATGTTTGTCTGCGACGATACGAAATCTTATCGTAATATTGGAGAAGAAAAACAATGGCATAAAGAATATCTTGAGCAATTGCCAGAATTATTTGCGGGTGCGTTTCCAACACCAGAAGAATGGGCTGTGTTTGTGAAAGTTGCATGGTTTCATACCAAAGACAATCATCTTGATGTAATTGATGATACTTTGTATTATTTCGATCATTTAAGCGGCAAGATTCTAACTTACGATGAAGAGATGAGTCTGCTTCATGAATGTGAAATTACTTATCCAATTGAAGAAGATTTCTGGCAACATAAGATATATAAGGATAAGGCTTTAGGAAAATTCTATACGATATTTGGTTCTACCGTCAATGAGATTGATGTCAACACAGGAAAGACGAGTGCTGTAGCAAATGCAAATCAATGGCTTACAGAAAAGATAATCATTTATAAAGGAAACTTATATGCCGTTACGAAGAAAAGAAATGCCTTGAATCATTGGGAATCGTATGTTGAAAGGATTGGAATTAATTAGGAATGAATGTAGAGACGCGTCAATGTAACCATAAAAATAAACACACATTGACACGTCTTAAAAACAAAGAATGAAAATTTTCCTCTGCGTCTCTGCGAGAGAAAATAATATCGGTCACTGAGCTTGTCGAAGTGACAAACAAGATGCCTTCGACAGGCTCAGGCATCGTTCAAAGCTCACAGCAAAAAAA
>JAZLAI010000020.1:0-18783 GCA_045613105.1 Bacteroidales bacterium
AAAAGCTCGCCGCATATGTAATGACGCAAAGTCACAAAGACTCAGAGCCTTAAAGTTTCTTTGTGTCTCTGAGTCTCTGCGACTCTGTGTCTTTAATTTCTTAACGCGATTTCTCCAAGGCGGCAGGGATTTCCACTAAGAACAAAGATTCGATTCTTCTTACTTGTGGTCTTGTAGTCTTGTTGACTTAAAAAAGTTCAACAGTCAATAGCCAAAAGTTAATGGTTAAAAATTCTTAACATCATTTCTTAATATTTCCATGATTTTATGTTAAAAATTGACTTTAGACTTTTGTCTTTAGCCGAAATTACTTCTCAATTATTTTCGTGTAAGTTAACGACGATGATTACTTAAAACCTGAAAAGAACATGAAACGATGTGCTATAAGCACAATTTTATAACCTCTGCCATTAAATGGCGTATCTTTGTTTTATATTTGCAATAAATTTGAAATTATGGCAAACAACAAAGGTCAAAATCAGATTAACAAATACGTTTGGGTGATAAATACTATTTATCGTCACAAAAAGATTTCTTTCAAAGAATTAAATTCTATATGGTTAAACGACACTGACATAAGCTTCGGCATTGATATTCCCAAACGTACATTCGACAATTGGAAATATGCCATCTGGGATTTGTTCGGCATAAATATAGTCAATGAAAATCGTGGCGAATATCGTTATTATATAGAAAACGAAGAAGACATAAGTGCAAATGGTCTAAGTTCTTGGTTATACAACACTTTTAGTGTAATCAATAGTCTTACAAACTGTTATAATATCAAAGAACGCATAATTCTTGAATATATCCCGTCAGGACAAAAACATCTGCAAAACATCATTGATGCGATGAGAGAAAACAAAGTCATCAACATCAACTATCGTAGTTACAGAAAAGATGAGGAAAACGATGTTGATGTGCATGTTTATTATATCAAGCTGTTCCGTCAACGCTGGTACATGGTCGGCAAGGCTTCTCATTCCCATCATTATGAACAAGGTCTGAGAATATATGCTTTAGACAGAATCCAGCATCTCCAAATAAAAGATGAAACCTTTAATTTTCCTAATGACTGGAACGCCGATGAATTCTTCAACGGATGTTTCGGAATCATAGCAGACCATAAAACTGACATACAGACCGTGAAATTAAAAGTATCATTACAACAAGCCAACTACATCCGTGACCTTAAAATACATGAGTCACAGGAAGAAATAGAACGTAATGAAGAATACAGCATATTCAAATATTTCCTTCGTCCTGAATCTGATTTTCAGCAGGAATTGCTTTGGCACGGAGACGATGTTGAAGTGATTGAACCTTTATGGTTACGAAAGAAATTGTCCGAGAAAATCATACGTATGTCAAACAAATACAAATAACAATATGAAATACAATAAATTCAGTTACTTAGGCATAGTGGAATTATGCAAAGAACATTTTGAAGAAATCCTTTTGAGAAAAGACATAAGTCACATTCTTGAACATCGTGATATCAGATTCATCAATCCCATGGGAAAATTTGATTACACTCAATTCGGCAATTTCTATTTTGATGAAAGAGGCGTGATGATGCTGATTACAGATGAGAGAAAATACACATCATATCACAGACCAGATATATTTACCAATAGTTTATTGTCAACAGTACTAGTGATATTTGCAGGAGTGGAAACAAGAATGAAAGACAATAGCTTGCGTAAAATCTTCACGGGAGATGTCGTTTCATATAAATGTTACACATCTTTTGTACGGTACTTCAGCGACACTGGAATTTCAGGATTAGCAGGCGACAATGCAGAAATTCTTTTTGATGAAAAAGACGATATTCATAAGGAAGGAACCGTCTTTAGCGAAATAAGCAAAAGGCTTTACGACACATTCGACATTTGGGATTTATATTGGCCAACGGAACAATTTCATCCTTACGGCATGAGACGAGAAGAAGTCATTGAGAAAGCACAACAATCCATAAAAGAACCATCGTTTATTGACGGCAAGCCAGAGGTAAAAAAAATGAGGAAAAGGATGTATAATAAGAAAGAGGTCGAATCACAACATGTCATTAAAGATGATGATATACTAGTTAATTTCATTATAGAGCATCCCGACGGTGATTTTGATGAAGGATCATGGCTTGAATTGGTTGACGATGATTTTGCCGACAACACCATTAATAAAAGGTATGACATCACTATAAAGGAAGAAGATTTCAATACAGAGAACATAAAAAAACATATCGACGAATTTTCTCTCATGGCACATAAGCATCCTGAGACCAACTACGTTTTCTGTGATTTCGTAGAAACATTAAATATTTCTAAAAATATGCGACACGAATTTGCCATGACATTTTGGGATTGCTATAAATACAACCTTAACAATGTGATACTTCCATATTGGCTCTTAATCTATCTTATTGTCGTTGACGGAATTGGGAACGATTAATTTTATATATTTGCAAATAAATCATTAATTTAATATTTAAAGACATGAAAAAGAAAATTGATATCGGGTTAATTGGCGAGACAGCAGTAACGATGGAATTACTCAAATTAGGTTATGACGTAATAAACCTTAACCATTTCAAAAACAACTATAAAAACGCAGACTTGATCTGTATGAATTCTGATACTGGTAAAAGTACAATGATTCAAGTAAAAACAGGAACTCAAAAAAATCTTCTTGCAGGATTTATATCTGAGCTCAATGGAACCGTATTAAAATTAGAAGAAAAGATTATCGGACCGTGGGTATTTGTTTATACAGACAAAACATTTTCTTCAATGGAATTTTATGTATTAACCCGTGAAGAAATAATTGAACTTATTAAGACCAGTTGTCATTGGTATGCCAATGAATTTTATGACAGACAACTAAAAAAGAAACCAATGGTTGGTGTTGAATTAACTTGGTTAAGAGGTGAGACGACTCCAGCAAACAAGAATCGTCCGGAATATAAAAGCACATTGAAAGAATCATCAAGAGATAGATGGGATAAGATTGAAGACTTATTGTCCTTTTAGGACATAATTCTTATTTCGCAAAATGATTTGGTAATGTTACAAAATTGGTCAACATTACCAAACCTTGGGCTTAACGAAAGAAATGGTTCAACAGCCAAAAGCCTTAGTTCAATGGTTAACAATCCTTAACATCATTTCTTAATATTTCACTGATTTTATGTTAAAAATTGTTAAAACCGAAATATTTCCTTTGCAAATGCTTGACAAAGGGATGTGGAGGCTGTAGTTTTGTGGAACCATGTAGAGACGTATCAATGATATGGTTACGGGAATTAAATACAAAAAAGCATAATCTTGTTTTAACCATATCATTGCTGCGTCTCTGAAAAAACATTTTTTTTTGAGACGCAGCAATTACATATTGTTCATTTTTTATGGTGTAATTGATACGTCTCTACATTGGGAAAAATTGTATTGTTTTTTGAGACGCAGCAAAATTCTGCGAATTTTGATACGTCTCTACGTTTGCAACAATATAACAAAAAAGAGCCGCCACTTTTCATGACAGCTCTACTATCTTTAGACTTTAGACTTTCGTCCTTAGCCAATTATTTCTCAATTTCTTTCTTAATGCGTTCGTTCAACATTGGAACGATCTTATGAAGGTCGCCAACGATGCCTAAGTCAGCAGCACTGAAGATTGGTGCGTACTTGTCTTTGTTGATAGCGATGATGTAACCTGATTCTTCCATACCTGCTAAGTGTTGGATAGCGCCAGAGATACCGCATGCTACGTACAACTCAGGACGTACAGTCTTACCTGTCTGACCTACTTGGATGTTGTGTCCGACAACGCCAGCGTCAACCATAGCACGTGATGATGCTACCATGCCGCCTAATGTGTCTGCCAATGCTTGTAATTTTTCAAAGCCTTCAGCGTTCTTCACGCCACGACCGCCTGATACCAAAATCTTAGCGTCTGCGATGTCTTCCTTGCTTGAAGATTTCATTTCTGTCTCAACGAGTCTTACTTTGAAACGTGCTGTATCGAACTTAGTTTCGAACATTGTAACAACGCCTGCTCTACCTTCTTCACGTTGACGTTTTTGCATAACGCCTGGACGTACTGTTGACATCTGTGGACGGTTGTTTGGACATACGATAGTAGCCATCAAGTTACCACCGAATGCAGGACGTGTCATACGGAATTGCTTGTCGCCTGCTTCTGTGTCAGCAACTTCGAGTTTTGTACAGTCTGCTGTGAGACCTGTGTTCAATCTTGCTGCGAGACGTGGAGCGAGGTCACGACCGATTGTTGTTGCACCGTAAAGAACGATAGTTGGTTTGTATTCTGTGATGATTTGATATGCTGCTTGTGAGTATTGCTCTGTGATATAGTCTTTCAACTCTGGGCAGTCGGCAACGAGGACTTCGTCAGCACCCATCTCGATGAGTTTCTGTGCTTGGTCTTTTACGTTATAACCGAGTAACATTGCAACTACTTTTTCGCCGAGTGAGTCAGCCAAGTCGCGTGCTTTACCTAAAAGTTCGAAAGCTACTGGTTGAATCACACCGTTACGTTGTTCAGCGAATACGAATACGTTTTTATAATCTTGAATATTCATAACTTCTCCTTTTAGATAATGTGTTTCTCTTTAAGTTTATTAACAATAAGTTCTACAGCTTCTTCTTCGCTTACTTCGTGTACTTCACCTGGAGCCTTCATAGCTTTAGGGAATGATTGGAACACTTTTGTAGGTGAGCCTTTAAGACCTAATTTTGTTTCATCAACGTCAATCTTTTCTGCTGACCAGATTTCTACTTCTTTGTCGTAAGCTTCAACGATACCTGATACTGTCATGTAACGTGCGTCGAATGCTGATGCCAAGACTGTGAGGAGACATTTGCCTTCTACTTCTAAAGTCTGGATGCTTTCTTCGCTTTCTTTCTTAACCAAGAGGTTACCGTTTTCCAAGCGTTCAGCGTTGATGACGTATGATACTTGAGGAATGTCGAGGTGTTCTGCCATTTCTGGACCTACTTGTGCTGTGTCGCCGTCGATAGCTTGACGACCTGCGATGATGAGGTCATAGTCCATTGTCTTCATTGCGCCTGCTAAAGCGTATGATGTTGCCAATGTGTCAGCACCTGCGAATTTTCTGTCTGTCAATAAGATTGCTCTGTCTGCGCCCATTGCCATAGCTTCTCTCAAGATGAGTTCTGCTTGTGGAGGACCCATAGTGATAACTGTTACGTTAGCACCGTAGTTGTCTTTCATTCTAAGAGCGAGTTCGAGGCCGCCTTTATCGTCTGGGTTCATGATGCTTGGAACGCCGTCACGAATCAAAGTACCTTTGACCGGGTCAATCTTAATTTCTGTTGTATCTGGAACTTGTTTAATACATACTACTATATTCATATTACTTCCCTCCTATTTAAATAAATTACCGGCGATAACCATTCTTTGAACTTCTGAAGTACCTTCGTAGATTTCAGTGATCTTAGCGTCACGCATCATACGTTCTACTGGATATTCGCGTGTGTAACCATAACCGCCGTGGAACTGAACAGCTTTTGTTGTCACTTCCATCGCTGTCTCTGCTGCGAACAATTTAGCCATCGCTGCGTCAACTGAATAAGGAACACCATTGTCTTTCTTCCATGCAGCTTTACGGACTAAGAGACGAGCTGCCTCGACTTTAGTCTGAAGGTCTGCCATTTGGAATTGTGTGTTTTGGAATGAAGCGATTGACTTGCCGAATTGTTTTCTTTCTTTTGTATATTTAACTGTCTCATCCATTGCGCCTTGAGCGATACCGAGAGCTTGTGAAGCGATACCGATACGGCCGCCGTCCAAAGTCTTCATAGCAATGCTGAAACCTTTACCTAACTGTCCTAAGAGGTTTTCTTTTGGAACTTCGCAGTTTTCGAATACTAACTCGCATGTTGCTGAGCCGCGGATACCGAGTTTCAATTCTTTCTTACCGATTGAGAAACCTTTGAAACCTCTTTCAACGATGAATGCAGAGATGCCTTTTGTACCTTTTGACTTGTCTGTCATTGCCATAACGATGAATACGTCAGCGTTAGAAGCGTTGGTGATGAAAATCTTAGTACCGTTGAGGATCCATTTGTCGCCAGCGTCAACAGCTGTTGTCTGTTGCATAGCAGCGTCAGTACCAGCATTAGGTTCTGTCAAACCGAAAGCGCCAATCCATTCGCCTGAAGCGAGTTTTGGCAAATATTTCATTTTTTGTTCTTCTGTACCGTGTTCTAAGATTGGAGCAACACATAATGAAGTATGAGCTGACAAGACAACACCTGTTGTTGCACAAACTCTTGAGAGTTCTTCAACTGCCATGATGTACATCTGTACGCTTCCGCCTGCACCGCCATATTGTTTTGGAACAGGGATACCCATCAAACCTAACTTAGCCATTTTGTTGACGGTCTCGATTGGGAAACGTTCTTGCTCGTCAATTTCAGCTGCCAAAGGCTTGACTTCATTCTCAGCAAATGATCTGATCATTTGTAAGAATAATTCTTCTGTCTTTGAATAACTAAAGTTCATTATTGTATATATTTAATTCATTAATATTTATAGAAACCTTGACCTGATTTACGTCCGAGCTGACCTGCTCTTACCATCTTCTTCAAGAGTGGATGTGGACGGTATTTGCTGTCGGCGAATTCATTGTAAAGAACTTCCATGATTGCCAAGCAGACGTCGAGACCGATGAGGTCGCCTAATGCGAGTGGTCCCATTGGATGGTTAGCACCTAATTTCATTGCGCTGTCGATGTCTTCAACAGATGCGATGCCTTCAGCGTAGATGCCAACAGCTTCATTGATCATAGGGATTAAGATACGGTTGACGACGAAACCTGGAGCTTCTTCTACCATAACTGGTGTCTTGCCCATTTCTGTTGCCAATGCGAAAATCTTGTTGCTTGTTTCTTGTGATGTCATTTGTCCTTTGATGACTTCAACGAGTTTCATCACTGGAGCTGGGTTGAAGAAGTGCATGCCGATGAACTGTGCTGGACGGTCTGTACATGCAGCTATCTCTGTGATTGACAATGAAGATGTGTTTGTTGCGAAGATCGTTTCTGGTTTGCAAATTTTGGCGAGTTCTGCAAAGACTTCTTTCTTGAGATTCATGTCTTCTGATGCTGCTTCGATGACTAAGTCAGCGTCAACGAAATCGGCGTAGTTTGTTGTTGTGCCGATATTTGCCATAACAGAATCCATATATTCTTGTGTAACTTTGCCTTTTTCAACGAGTTTTGCTAATGATTTAGAAATCTTGCCGACAGCTTTGTCTAAGCTGGCTTGAGTTCTACTTTTCATTACTACAGGGATGTTAGCTTGTGCGAAGGCTTGTACTACGCCTGCACCCATTGTTCCTGTTCCGATAACGTAAACTTTCATAGTAATATTTGTTTATTTAGTGAATTATTTTCCTTTAAAAACTGCTTTCTCTTTTGCCAAGAATGCTGTCATGCCATTCTTCTGGTCTTCTGTCTCAAAACACTTTGCGAAGTATTCGTTTTCGTAAGCGAGTGCTTGATCGATATCCATATCGTAGTTGTCGTTGATGCATTTCTTTGCTGCAGCGACAGCGATAGGTGCGTTCTTCAAGATCATCTTGACGAGTTTCATTGCTTCGTCCATCAATTCTGCTTGTTCATAAACAGCGTTGACGAGACCGATGCGATGTGCTTCTTGTGCGTCGATGAGTTTGCCTGTGTAGATAAGTTCTTTAGCATAAGCTGGACCTACGAGCTTTGGCAATCTGTATGTTCCTGAGAAACCAGGGATGATGCCGAGGCCTACTTCAGGCTGACCGAATTTGGCGTTTGTTGAAGCGATGCGGATGTCGCATGCCATCGCGAGTTCACAGCCGCCACCTAAAGCGAAGCCGTTGACAGCAGCGATGACTGGAATAGTGAGGTCTTCCACTTTCTTGAAAGCAGCAGCGCCTAACTTAGCGAATTCCAATGCTTCAGCGTATGTCTTGTCTTTCATCTCAGCGATGTCGGCGCCAGCAACGAATGCCTTCTCGCCATCACCGGTGATGATGAGAGCCTTGACGACTGACAAATCAATATTACTTGCGAAATAATCAATCTCGCTTAATATTCTAGAATTCAAAGCGTTCAATGACTTAGGAGCTGACACTGTCAACACACATACGCCATTGTCTTTTATTTCAGATTTTAAAAATTGATATTCCATATTTACCTTAGCTATTGGCTGTTGGCTATTGGCTATTGAACCATTTTAGTTCAACAGCCAACGGCCAATAGCCTTTGTTTTTACATTTTACAACAATTCGCAAATTTAAAAAATATTTTGAAAAATTAAATAAAAAAATGAGGTGATTTTATATAAAATCCCTCACATAAAATTTATGAATTTTTATTGGTTAATGTTTTGAGCAATGAGCCGTGAGCTTTAGGTGTTTTGCTCACAACTCATAGCTCAATGCTCGCTGCTAAATTTATTTAGTTCTAACGAGTCGTCCCTGCACAGAATAATATATGAGAACATCTTTTACATTTCCTTCAGACATCATATTTGCAACATCTCTATAAGCAGATAATTGCGGTCCGTATTTACCAGCATAGAATTCGCTTTCAGGATTAGTTACATCATCATATCCAGGATAATTTTTGTAATCTATAACAACGACACCAGAATCAGTTCTCCATAAAAGGTCCATCGAACCTCCTACTATCTGTCCATTTGCATTACGATACTTAAAAGGATATTCTTTATATGCGCTACCTTTTCCATATTTACCCATAAGGAATTCATACAGATTTCTTATAGATGTTGTTATAGACTGAATATCATTCAAGACTTCATTCATGCCATACGATTCTGCAATACGAGAGAACACTTCCGCTGTTATAGTTTCATCCTGTTCTGGGTCATATACTGCAAACATATTATGCAGACATGTACCCAATGTAGCATAATCATCTTTAGGACAATTATTAACATTTATACGTTTCGATATGTCTGCCACATGTTCTACTTCCACCGTCTTATCCCCTTCCATTGTACTTGGCGAAAGATATTTCAATAAATGTACATATTCTTCAGATGATGGTTCAATTGCCTTATATTCTTTCGGTTTTTCTATCTCAACAACTTCCTGTTCATCATGAATCTTTTCAAAAAACACCTGAGGCGCAGCAGCGCTCCACAAACAGACATGTGTTTGATCTTCGTACTTATCCTGCTGTTTACCTTTAACTTTTTCCTTAAACTTTATATCAAGACCACATTCTGCTAAAAATTCTGCTTTTCCATCCTGAGAAAGTGTAACCAGATAATCTCTGGCTCTTGTCATGCCGACATAAAGAAGACGACGATGGTCTGAAACTATGTCTCCATAATATTCATTGAAAATATCTTTTACTCTTTCTTTTACATCTTCATCAACATTAGAAGTTGGCGTGGTCAGCATACTAGGACAATAACGAAGACTGAAATCAGAGTATAGACAATCTGATGTAGGTTTATTATCTCTATAGACAGTTACGCCGAAACAGAATTTTTTAAGAGCTGTGTTCTCATTTTCACGCGAAGGCAGGTCCAATATCACCATAGGCCATTCAAGACCTTTTGATTTATGATAAGTCTTAACCTTCACCCCTTCTGGATTAGTATTTATTTCTATTTTTTTAGGAAAGGAAGATAAAAATCCATCTAAAGTAGCATCAGCTGATTCATCATATTCTCTTGCCAAACGAACTATAGCGTCTAAGACTTTACTCCTTGATTCAGATTCTCCCCAACGACCGCAATGTTTTGAGAGATTAAGTCCGTGTATTATACGGACAACAAGGTTTGACACAGATGATTTATTATAATCAGAACGAATTTCATCAAGATTTGTGAAAATATCATAATTATAATCTTGAGACATAAGTTCATCCAATGTCTTTCCATACATAAGACTGATTATCTCAGCTTTCAAAAGAGGCGGGGTTGGATTTACAATATATGAAAGAAGGCATTTGACAAGACGAATCTCAGCCCTTTCATCAGAGTATGTCTCAACAGCATCAACAGGCACACCATACTTCCTCAATGCACTTATCTGTTTTTCTATATGATTATTTTTTAACATCAAGATCGCAATATCAGAAGGACGTATTTTCCTTAGTTTACCAGTCTCTTTATCATTAACATATTTAATGTGATGACTACCATTCAGAACATCTCTTACCTTAGAAGCCGTTGCGTCAACAAGCATGTTTCTGTTTGCAGCAGCTTTTTGTTTACCTTCAGAAATTCTAGAAGCAATATTCCAATTATATATAACAGGAGCATCCATAGATTCTTTCCTCTTAGGATGTAATATTATATCTTTTTCATCAAGAATGTCGTTAAACAACGGAACGAATACTGAATTTGAAAGATTTACCAAAGGTTCCAATGAACGCCAAGACTTATCAAGTTCTTGGCTATATTTATGGCCATTTTCTTCGCCATTTTTCAAACAATTCATTATGGCTGTCACAAGTTCTGTATCGCAACCCCTGAAACGATATATTGCCTGTTTCGGGTCACCTACCCAGAAGCTTCTGCACACCAAGTCAGATAATTTGTCAAATATCTTAAGCTGTACCTGATTAGAGTCTTGAAACTCATCTACAAACACATACTTGATAGTGTTCCTGATATCTTCCTTCACAATATCATTATCTAGCAACTCTAAAAAGAGTTTTTCCATATCACTGAAAGACAGCAGATTATTTTTAGCCTTAAAATCATTGAAGTCTTTTCTCCATTTCTCAGCAAGAGAAAAGATTCTTTCAGCGACCTCTTTTACATCATCTACGTTTCCGTCTGGGAACATTGTTTCTATATGTTCCAATGATTTTTCCATACAAGGTTTTAAATCTATACCAAAACTGTCGCAATATTCAATTATATCGGCAAGATCATTTTTCCAGAAATCATCGCGATATCTACCTCTATCTTTCAAGTCCCTATCTCTGACATATTTGTTGAACAGTTCTATATCTTCATTTTTAGCCACCTCTGAAAGCGTGCTAGAAATATATTTAGCTTTAGCATCATCATCCAACTCAGTGAAGGTAGAACTACGTCCGAGAATGTACCAATATTTACGGATATAATAGAGACCTACTGAATGTACCGTTCCTATTTTAGCATCTTCAAGACTGGACACTTCTGTCAACATTCCCCTATCAAGAAGTTTCTCGCGAGTCTTTTTCTTGAAATCTGCGGCAGCTTCTCTAGTAAAAGTAGTTAGGATAACATTCTCAGGTTTGACATCTTCATTTTTGAAGATTTCTATCAGTTTCTCTGTAAGTTTATATGTCTTGCCAGAACCTGCACCAGCATTATAATAAGTAACATTCTTCATTATTCAATTCCTCCTTTCAAAATAAGATTAGATTTGCCATAAGGAGAACCTTTTATTGTTTGATCATTATAATCCGTTTTAAGAGGATACAAATTTTCAGCATGCATATCGTTATGATATTGTATGTCAGCTAGAGCTGCGCCTTCTGCGTCTTCAATAACACCTTGCTCTATCTGTTTCATCCTATATTCATAGGAATTACAAGCCAATTCAAAATGATCTCCCAAATTAATTCCTTCAACAAGTTCCACAATGTCAGATGAAGTGAAACTGTCGCTTGACGTAAAGAACTTCCTTTGCGGCAATACGAAATATCCCACACCTACGACTTTATGTCCCTTTAACTCAAGGGCTTTTCTATATAAAGCCAACTGCAGAATATCACCTTTTTCCAAACGTTTTTTATATGTTTCACCTTCACTCCACTTCATATCCACAACGACCAGATTACCTTCCTCATTTGACAAAAGCAAGTCAATACTTCCAGTAAAATCACCAATTATGTCAAATTTTGTATCAATCGTTTCTTCCATACTTACAACCGTAAGTTTATTATCTTCAATAAATCTCAACAAAGAAGTGACGGCCGATTTAAGAACGGTGAGGTAAGATGAGCATGCCAGACGGTTCTCGTCAAGATTCAAGACAAGACCATTCTCTTCTATACACGACTTCACCCTTTCATCGAAATTATTATTATGAATATCCTTTGCTTTTACCAAGTCAAATTTGCTATCTTTCAAAAGAAGTTCTATATATCTATGAGCTACCGTACCTTTAACCATTGCAATATCAGGCATGGCATCAACACCATAAGCATTCCAATGCAGCAGATAGTCCATCACATAATCGAAAGGAAAATTGATAAGTTTGTCCAAACTGGAATAACTCTCACACTTTCTTCTCATTCCTCCATCTTCTATAGATTTACGCAAATTCTTAAAATGCTCTTCATTCACTTTATGTTCCATTTTACGCTCAGGTTTCCCGGTAATGTCAAATAAAGAAGTAAATTCTTCATAAGAACAACTGTCTTCCTTCAAACCACAAAGAGTCTTCAATTCTATCATAAGCGGATGTTCTTGTGCCAATTCCCCATCGACTTTGTTGCAAGTAAGAATAACAATTCTCGATTTCACTTTTGAAAGTCCGTATGCTATTGCCATCCTTTGGGACTCATACAATTTTTGCGCACTGTCGATAGCGACTCCCATTTCTTCAATGTCAATAGGTGATAAAAAATCAAGTTCGTTTGTTGTTTTCCCATTATGCCAGCAGTCTGCCCAGCACATACAATCGACTTGATCTGTCAGCGAAGAAGGTGTTTCTATCATATCGCAAGAACCGACTTCCGCTTGCTGAATAGAATTTGCCGCAGGTGCAGCGACTGACGACAGCCAGCGGATGAGAGAATCGACTTCTATGTTCTCATCATCTTCAATCAAACATTTCACAAAACGACAATAACGCAACAACGCACCTCTTGAATCCATATCCTTTGTTGACCATGACATGAGCTGTTTCAGAATAGTATCCAATTCTTCCTTTGTCATAGTGCCGTCATAAGATTCCATCTTGGCAATCAGTTCCAGAATCTTATTTGTTTTTTTGACAGGCTGGCCTTCCCAGTCATACATCTCACCATTCAAGATATCATACCATTCTTCTCCAAATCCGCCTTTAGACAATAAATGCTCGCGCAACAATCTGTTAACAGAAACAAAGGATTCTTTATCAGAAGAAGTCACCTTCACTTTCAAAGAAGAAAGAGGATTAGGTTCTATCGACAGGAATGCGAGCAGACTATTTACATCTGTATATCTTTTTCTAAGCGACAATGCCAATGGAAGCAGTCTTACCACTTGAGGCACAGAAGAATCCGTAGTACGAGTCAGAGGAAGATTCTTTGCACGGAACACTTCACGAATCAATACTGAATCTTTTGCCGAGATAACATCAGGCTGCGATAATGCCGCATATCTCAACGCATCATCAGCATTATGCAAACGACATAGCTTTAAGCTATCATCACTATTCATATCCGACAGATTCGCCTTTTTTCCTTCCAACAAATATTCTTGAAGCAATCTCAATGCTGTTCCTTCAGATGCAGCAGGCAATGGTCTATCCGAATAAGTGACAGTCGCTCCGCAGTCAGCAGCAGCATTAAGCAGGCGCGAGAAATAACAAGGCAACTTATCATTCGGCAGAATCGACTCTATAGACAAGTCTTCAAGAGAGACTTGCTTAGACTCCATTTTTTCGAGCAGTTCTTTTCTACAATCCGCAAGACCCGGACAATCGAAGTACTTTTCAATATCTATAAGAGCATTGAGTTTAGGCGACTTAGTATATTTTTCCGGAGACCAAGCCATCTTAATCAACGTATCTCTCCATCCCAAAAGCGTCGTCGCCACACCAAGTCTGTCATTATCGAAAGACGAACGGAAAATCTTCACATGAGGATTAGCTGCATCATTCAAAGCAGAATTTATAGCTTTCATGTATCGAGCCGTACGTTCCATATCATCAGCGATAACAGACGTCAAACCAGCACGAAGCTGCAATTCGTTTATCAGTTCAGAACCATTGACGTGTTTCTCTCCTATCACCGAATTTCTCTTGTCAAAATCCACATAAACATGGTTTCCATAAAACGGATTGAATATAATCTTTATCATAGAACTGTTCATTATAGGTTGGTTCTATTTATTATTTTTTTCTCTTTAATCATGGGCAGAACCGCATTATTCCCATGATTGAAGATTCTTTTTGATTTATGTTTCGCAAAGTTGATAATTAAATTTCAAGAACGCAAACGTTTTTTAATATTTTTTACGGAATTATCTACTTTAGACTTTGCCGTGAGCTACGAGCTTGGAGCTGTGGGCAAAAATGCTCATTGCTCCATATTATATACTTAAAGGAAGGAAAATGTTACAGGGGATTTAAAGACAACAGACTTTGTCCACATTTTTTTGCTGTGAGCCGTGAGATTTGAGATTTGGTCAAAAAAAACTCGTGGCATAAAACATTAAATTCAAACCGTTGGACTGTTGACTGTAGTCTTCGACAAAAGGATTTGTATTCTCATTATATATGTAGTATCTCATATCACTTGCCTTAACAACAGATATATCTCCATTACTTTTAATTCTTTCATTAATAGTTGTCTTTGTTTATTTTATAACAAAATTACAATTATTACCATCCATAATAATACGAATTTGATTTCGTTTAATTTTACTAAAAATTTTGTAAAATTAATATAAAAAGTCCACACTTTTCAGCATGGACTTCAGACATTTAGATTATTTTTGGTGTAACATTGTATATCATTCCTTAATTTTAGATGTCGTAAATTTTTATGCTAATCCCTAATTCATTCGCTATTTGATATAGGTATTTGATTTTTAAAGAGTTAGCAAGTTTTGTGTAAATATATTTATTATCTACATAATCTTGCCACTTGTTTCCATCACGTGGAGGCCGCTCATTGTCATCCACCAAATTATATCCTTGAATCATTATACCTACACTTTGAACCCTACTGAGACCTATATGTTTTAACGACTTAATAAACGTCTCAACTGCCGTTCTTTCATTAAATACAACATCATCATCAGGAAACTCTACAGCAAATGGAATACTAGGACCTCTAGTATAACCACCCTTAGATTTTGTAGGTGGACTTGGTGCTGGGGACATGGATTTTACCTCAATGCCTGCCAATTTCATACTATAGTAATCATGTGAAAGAGCTTCAAGGACACCTTCCTTGACAAGTTCATCAAGTTGCTGTTTCAACGTATCCTCCAGATTACCTGACACTGCGGCACACAACTTAAATATAGGTGCAAACGCATAGAGTTCCTTCGCCTCAAAGTATTTACGTCCAATCGTTTTTATACATGCAAGCACCAAATCACGCAAGGAAACAGGTAACCAAGTTTTGGTCGCAGCGGACTTTCCTGCAGTCACAGAAGTCGTATATCTATCAAAAATGATCTTCTTGAACCATTGCATTACCTCAGCCTCTAACATGAACGGATATATAGGTATCAGGGCATCTTCTACCTTTTTCACTTTTTTTATAGAAGCTGACTTTTTAGAATAAGCTTCTATCCATTTTATTGACTCACCATCCATCTTAATCAGTTCCTTAAACAGATAATATCCGAAACCATAAGCGGCCACATCACCTATTGACGACTGCTTATTCTGGACTCGCTTTTTCCTATCCTCATACACACTCTCTACCTTACCATGCAGATGAGAATCCGTAAAAGCTGCCAGTTCTTTCAAAAAGTAAAGGGTCTCAAACTCCACCATCGGTTCGTCAATTGCCATAACCGACCTTGGATTTTTTTCTGCTATGGAATAATTCCAAGCATGGAACATCTCATGGACAAAAACACCTGCCATAACTTCCTTCCATCTCGCACCGTAAATATCCATAATGTTCTTATAATATATAACAACCTTTGCTTTGGGTGAGTTGTCCGAAACGAACTTTCCCAAAAGCTTAATCTTAAACTTCACCTTATTGTCGGGATCTTGACGGAGGAGTTCTTCAGCCTTACTGGCGGCTGAGCGCATACGCTCCAAATTGGAGCGCATACGCTCCGACGAAGCATCATTCAAATTATTAAGATTAAGAACTATATTCCTGATCTGCTCATTGAGTTTATTAAGTTTCTTTCTAAGAAGGGCAGCATCTACCGATTGTTCACGAATTGCCTCCTCTGTTTCTGTTTTTGGGCTGAACTCAACTTCCAAATCATCCAGAATATCTGCAAAGCACACATCTTCTTCCACCAAAGGAAGACGGAAATTCACAATCAGCTCATGAAGTTCCTTCTCATCATCAGACAGAACAGATAAAACTTTAGAATCGATGAAATCTGATGCCATTTTGTAATTAGAATCACCATAGGCATATGCAGTAGAAGGTCTTACATCTACCGGAACTGCCCAACCTGGTGTTAAACCTGCTGTAGAAGAAGGATGGGCAGCAGTTACAGATGTCCCTACAAACGTGTAAACACCTGTTCGTACAAACTCGAACCAACCGTTTTTGTTGTCCCTCAAGTATTTACCCACGGAAATATCCGGAGTGTCACCATAATTTAGTCTATATCCTTGCTTGATAATCTCTTTTAAAATTTCCATATTGCGCATTGGCGCTCCATTAGCAACCAATACCTCTCTGATTGCGTCGTCCCATCCCATATCACCTGCGGGTGCGATTTTGCCGTGCAAATACACGGGTAGGAGACTTTTGTAGTGGTCGACCATATCTGCAGAAACATAGATGGTAGTGAGTGCCGAACATCCGTTAAATGTATCTTTGCCTATTGTACCAACACTGAAAGATGATAATATCACAGTAGTTAGCGATGTACAACCCCCGAAAGCATAATCTTCAATCTCAGTTACACCTTTAGGTATCACGACACTCTCAATCAAGGTGTGTCCAGATAAATCACTCGCTTCAATAACTCTTGTTCCCTCTTTGATGATGGCTATGCCACCCTTAATTTCAAAATCTGACATAATATTAGACAGGTTCTATTTATTAATTTTTCCTCTTAATCATAGGCAGAACGCACCATTCCTATGATTGAAGATTCTCATTTTATTTTATGTTTCGCAAAGTTGATAATTTAATTTCAAAAATACAGCTATCTACCAACCCCAAGGTTTATAACAGATAGGATAACAACATTTGAATTATTCAATAAGCATTTATAATGTTTCGTAAATGATCATTGCTGTCCACACACAAATTGACCTTTCGGAGGGAACATATGTTGTGTACTTAATATCAATCACTTTGATACTATTTGCGTTCTCTTGCAAGAACTGATTAACGCACTCCTCAATATTATATTTTCCAACTTGTTCAAAAAGTTTTACCTGTGTCATAATTGTATCTGAATCTTTGTTTTCTTTTGTTTCTGCGTCAGAATTTACATGATTTTCATCAGTAATTTCAGATTCAGGCTCATTTTCAGGACTTGGATTTTCGGGGTTGCTATCGTTTGGATTTATATCATCACAGTTCATACTATCAAGATCAATATCATCCCAGATACTATCAAGATCAATATCATTATTTTCCATCATGGGTTGAGCACTTTGCTCATAAATAAAGTCGATAAATTCATTTACTGTCTGATTATTAGTCCCCAAACTACCTTTCAGTTTCATTTTTACATCGCCTCTAGGTATTTGATTTAAAGGACAATCACTATCTTCCACCAAATTATATAATGAGTCAATTGTTCTCTGCCATAAATCAAACCCATAAGGTTCATGCTTAGCACCATTCTTCTCAATAAATGCACGCACCACTCTTAAAATTTCAGGGTGGCAGTCAGGAGCAATCCATGTAACCCATTCGTCATAGGTTGGCTGAATGCTATAGATATCGCAATTGCTGCCGAACTGTTCTTCCCTAAGAATAAATTTATCTTTTGAGCCCCAGGACTGAAAATAAGCCAATTGATCTGCCTGCGCACAAATGATCACCGCACAATCTTGGTGTACACCTCCATTTTGATTGGTGTGGGTATTGACAAACGTTAGCCAATTCTCTTTATCATAAAGCATATAACATCCTGTATTGAAGAGAATTCCACATCTGCACACCTTTGTTTCCATATGATATTTTTGGGTATTTTCGTCCCGTACGTACCATGTCCTAATAGTTTCCGGTTTGGTGTAATCTTCGTCGGTAAAGCACATATCTGACCGACGGAACCATACTTGGTCGTTTGGGTTCTCCTCGTTATACCTTTCGCAACATTGCTCAATTACACGGTACGCAATGCCGTAGTCCATATAATCTGCATTCCATAAGACAAGCGATCTACCAGCATAGTCTCTTGGGTTAGCAAGCCTTTCCATAACGAGTTTCTTAAAATCTGCTATTCCTATTGTTTTCATTTTTTTCTACGATAGCGGTTTCTATTTATTAACTTTTTTATCTTTAATCATAGGCAGAACCGCACTATTCCCACAATTGAAGATTCTTTTTGATTAATGTTACGCAAAGTTGATAATTTAATTTCAAGAACGCAAACGTTTTTTTAACATCTTACGGAATTATCCCTTTGGTCTTGTAATTTCGTGTAATCCAACACTTCCGATGTTTCATACACTTGCGTACTATCCGTGTTGTTGTCGTTACACATAGACAGAGTTTATCCAAACAATTCTTTAATGACCCAAATGACAATCACAATTATGACCAACGCAACCACGACATGTAGTGCTATCAAACCAAGTATCAGCAATATGTCAAATATAATAAAGTCCGTTGCGAACATCCAACACACAATACATATCAGAAGTGCTATTGCTGCTATACTGATTACATACGATAAACATCCTCTCATA
>JAZLAI010000021.1:0-20611 GCA_045613105.1 Bacteroidales bacterium
AGATGACCTTTCTTTCCGAAGACAGAAGCGAATTGGTCCATGATGCCGCATTTCACTCCGCAGTAGTTATGTTCTGTTGACTGACCGATTCTTGCGAGTTCGAAGCGGTCGATATTGAGGTTGAAGATTTCATTCAAGGCATTGGCGAATGTTGATTCCAAGGCAGCTGATGATGACATGCCTGCTCCGAGAGGCACGTCGCCGACGAATACAGTGTCGAAGCCTTTAGGTTCGAAGCCACGTTTCTTCATCTCGCGGCAGACTCCGAAGATATAACGAGCCCATGACTCTTGAGGAGCGTCCTCTTCATTCATGCCGAACTCAGATTGTTGGCTGTAATCCAAAGAATAAGCGCGAACTTTATCAGTGCCGTTAGGATTGATGACTGCGTAGATACCTTTGTCGATTGCGCCTGGGAAAACGAAACCGCCGTTATAATCAGTATGTTCGCCGATGAGGTTGACGCGACCAGGGGAGGTGTAAACCATATAATCGTTGCCAAATAATGACTTAAACTTTTCTTCAATGATTCTTGTATCCATAATTATCAAATTTAAATTCAATTTATATTTAACCCTCAAAAGTACAAAATATTATCATACGAAAGACACCTTATATAAATAAAACTTTGTTTTATGTCAACGGACAACGGACATCAGACTTCGTTTACGGTGCCTGAGCCTGTCGAAGGCAATTTCTTTGCGTTCTCTGTGTCTTTGCGAGAGTTTTTTTAAAGTCAACAAGACTACAAGACCACAAGACTACAAGTTTTAGTTAGGAGTTAGGAATGAGGAGTTAGGAGTTGCTTTAATTTCCTCAATTCCTTAGTTCCTTAATTCCTGAAATCCGATATTGTTTAAAAGCTTTTTTGCGTTGTTGGAATGCAGGAGGGAAGTGCTAATTTTTAAATGAAAATGGATAAATTAATTGCCGTATAAATGTTGATAAAAAAGCATAATTTTTTTTAACGAAATTTCAATGAATCAGATAAATATTCCTAAATTTGTAGATGATTAGTAAATATTATTTTTTGTAATATAAAAGTGGTCAAATAAGTGGCGATGGGAACAAACTTCTTCACAAACGAAAAAGAAAATACTCTTCTTGAAAAGATAGAAGGAGTCTTCAAATATAAAAAAGTGCATTTCTTTGATGCACTAGTCGGATATTTCAGAGCATCAGGATATTTCCGTATCAGGAAGTTTATACAACAAACTCCACATATACGCATATTGGTCGGTATAAATGTTGATAAACTTACTTACCAGGCAAATCAACAAGGTTTGCTTTTTAATCCTAATGCGGAACAGTCGCAAGAAGAGTTTTTTAACGATATAAAGCGTAATATACAAGAAGCAAAATACGACAAAGAAGTTGAGGAAGGAATGTATCAGTTCATTGAAGATATAATGACGGGTAGAATTACTATGCGTATCCATCCTAAGCAAAATATTCATGCCAAGATATACATATTCCGCGAAGAGGTTTACCATCCTCATGGCTATGGCTCTGTCATTACAGGTTCTAGTAATTTGACTGAGGCAGGACTTGAAAAGAATTTCGAGTTTAATGTGGAATTACGTTACGACGACGACATAAAATTTGCTACTGAAACTTTTGAAAAACTATGGGAAGAATCTGTAGAGATAGATATAACTCATATCGATAAGATTAAGAACGATTCATATCTTAATCCTAACTTCACTCCATACGAAGTATATCTAAAGTTTTTGTTGGAATATTTTGGAAAGAGTATTGACTTCGATCCAAATTCTGTATCAGATCTTCCTACTGGATATATGAAATTGTCATATCAGATAGATGCTGTTAATGATGGATATGCAAAGATGATGAAACATAACGGATTCTTCCTTTCTGATGTCGTCGGATTGGGAAAAACCGTCGTATCTGCGCTCATCGCAAAGAAATTCTTTTTCTCTAATGGATTCCCGACACATCGCTCTCATGTATTAGTGATTGTTCCTCCTGCAATGAAAGAAAACTGGGATGAAACTCTCACCGAATTTAAGTTGGATAACTTTAAAATCATAACTAACGGAAGTCTTCATAAAGTCAAAAATCCAGAATTGTATGATTTGATTATTGTTGATGAAGCTCATAAATTCAGAAGCGATACAGCATCTATGTATAACGAATTGCAGAAATTGTGCAAGACAAAGACAAAACGTTATGACGGCACACTTCACGATAAGAAAGTGATACTCGTCTCTGCAACTCCGCTCAACAACAAGCCAGAAGATATTGCAAATCTTGTTTATTTGTTTCAGGATTCTAAAGATAGTACTTTAGAAGAAGGTAATTTGCAACGCTTTTTCCGTGAACAAATAGATAAATATAATAAACTTAAAAAAGAGAAAAACTTGGCTCTCATTGCTGATGAAGTCAAGGCTATATATGAGAAAATTCGTGTTAAGGTTGTGGAACCTTTAACAGTTCGTCGCACTCGCAAAGATTTGTGGGAAAATGATGCCTATCGCCAAGATTTGGAAAGTCAGCATATACATTTTCCAGATGTTAAATCACCTCGTAAGATTTATTATCAGCTAGATTCTGATTTGGAAACCTTGTATGATAAGACAATAAAGTGTCTTAGTGATAAAAAAGATGGTCTTACATATAACAGATACCAAGCTATTAAATATCTGAAACCAAACAAGAAAAGCAAATATAAAAAAGCTGATATGATTTCTGTTCAGTTGGCGGGTATTATGAAAACTTTACTTGTCAAGAGAATAGACAGCAGTTTCTATGCGTTCAAGCAATCTTTGAAGCGATATTATGAAGCTAATAAAGTGATGCTTGATATGTTTGCCAACGGTACTATATACATTGCGCCAAATCTGAAAGTAAATGAATTGTTGAGCGAAGGCAAAGAAGAAGAACTGATAAAACTTATAGAAGAAGCAAGATATACTGACCCAACAATTGAGATTTGTACGCCAGATGATTTTGAGAAAGGATTTGAAGAAGGTATTAGATATGACGATGCTATTCTCAAAGAACTTGTTTCGATGTGGGATGCTGTAAATGTTGACCCGAAATTAGACGAGTTTATCAAATATCTTAAAGAAACTTTATTTGATAAGTCTATAAACGACAAAGGTAAGTTGGTCATATTCTCAGAATCTAAAGAAACTACCCAATATCTTTTCGACTCTTTGAAGAAACAAGGCTTCGGTAAGATTTTGACTGTGCAAAGTGATAACAGAGATGCACAGATGCCTGTCTTGAAAGAGAACTTTGACGCCAACTATAAAGGCGAAAAGAAAAACGATTATGATATCGTCATCTCCACTGAAGTTCTTGCTGAAGGCGTAAACCTACATCGTGCTAATGTGATTGTGAACTACGATACGCCTTGGAATTCTACGAGACTGATGCAACGCATAGGCCGTGTTAATCGCATTGGTAGCAGTGCAAAAGAGGTTCATATATTCAATTTCTTCCCGACATCAAAAGTCAATGACGATATTGAGTTAGAGAAAAAAGCCAAGATGAAACTTTTTGCATTCCATGCAGCATTGGGAGAAGACAGCCAGATTTATTCTACCGATGAAAATCCTGAAAGTTTCGGATTGTTCGATAAGGATGTTGACGAAGAACGCGATGAGAAGTTACGTTATCTCATGTGGCTCAGACAACTTAAACAAGAAGACCCTGATTTGATAAAGCGAATTTCTAAACTTCCGCTTCGTGCTCGCACTGGTCGTAAGAGTAAGTTTATACCTGGCAGCACTATTGTGTTTATCCGAAACAAGCGTCGTGATTCATTTACGTTTGTTAGGGAAGACGGAAGTATAGAAGAACTCACTTTTTTGGAAGCGGTAAAAGAATTTGAAGCTCGTATTGACGAAAAGTCAATTCCGCTACATGATATGCACCACGAACAAGTGAAAGCAGCTCTTGAAGCCTTTGCTATGAAAGAAGAGGAAACAAAAAACACAAAACAGAAAGTTAATCCTGCACAAGGTCCTAACGAGAAAAAAGCTATTGCATATCTTGATGGTTTTCTCAGCATCCCTAATATAACGGAACAGGAGATAGAATTGATAAATAAAGCAAAACGAGCTATTACAACTGGTAAATTCCAGCAGTTGCAGAGAGATGTTAATAAACTGAAGACGGCAACACAGAAAACTCCAGTCAAACCTGTGGTTTTGCTCGAACAGTTGATAAAGATTATATCCGCTTATCCATTGGAACATGTTTCAGATAGAGTGACAGACAAACATGCGGAAACATATAAGATGTCTAAAGATTTTATGCCAGAAATCATTATTTCAGAAAGTTTTAACAAGTAACAAATTATCATTATGAATCAAGCATATTTGAAAAACATATTATCGGATAAGTTCAATTTTAATGTATGGCAAGAATTATTTGAAAAGTTTTTTCCTAAAGTTGAGATTTTTACAACTGTTGCCAAGATAAGCGACATTCATGTGAAAGATGGTGGACATATCGGCAATATCAGGTTGGACGATGGACGCTCATTGGCGATATTCCGTTTTGAGGTTGCTGATAATGTGATAATATCTCGTAACCGTAAGAGTCTGCGTGATATAGCAGCTAAATATGTTGACCAAGGTTTGATTCATGGTGCTTTGGTTTTCTATTATTCGCAAAACCAAGATGACTATCGTTTGACCTTTATTGCCAAACAAACCTATTTCAACGAAAATGGAGAATTGGTTAAGAAAGAAACAGCACCTAAACGATATACATTCTTATTAGGTAAAAACGAGCCTTGCACTACAGCGGCAAGTCGTCTTATGGAGTTGGCTGATAAAAAATCATCAGGTTCAGTCTTCTTAGCCGATGTTACTGATACATTCTCCGTTGAGCGTCTTAATAAAGAATTTTTCAAAGGTTATAAGGAACAATATGCAAAATTCCTCAAACTGCTCGAAGACAAAAAGCAACATCGTGACTATGTCAAGAAGTTATTAGGTCGTTTGGTGTTTTTGCAATTCCTTCAGAAAAAAGGCTGGATGGGTGTTCCTGCTTCTAACGAAAATTGGGAGAGCGGAGATAAAAACTATCTGGCAAATCTTATTGAGAGATATAAAGGCAACGACAGAATTTTGAGTGATGTATTAGAACCTTTGTTCTTCGATACTTTAAACAAAGAAAGGATAGGTGATATTGCAGATTCTAGACTTGGCAACAACATAAAGATACCGTATCTTAACGGAGGCTTGTTCGATAAGGACAAAATTGATGCTTTGGATATAGATTTCCCATATTCCTATTTCGAAGATTTGATGAAGTTCTTTAATGAGTATAACTTCACAATTGACGAAAACGACCCCGATGATGCAGAAGTTGGAGTTGACCCAGAAATGCTCGGACATATTTTTGAAAACCTATTGGAAGACAACAAAGATAAAGGTGCTTTTTATACTCCAAAGGAAATTGTACAGTATATGTGCAGGCAAAGTCTCATACAATATCTGAAGACACACGAGCCAGACGAGAAATATTCTTTGGCAATAGAAAGACTTATAAACGAAAGTGTTGTTGAACCTGTGTTGCAAAACAAAGCAACTGCTTCACGTTTTATTGAATTGTTAAAGGATGTTAAGGTTTGTGACCCAGCCATTGGTTCTGGAGCTTTCCCAATGGGAATTCTTTATGTTTTGTATTATGCATTGCATCATCTGCAATCACATGCCGAACCAAACAAAAGTTTTGATTCTACAAAGACAAAAAGAAATATAATACAGAATAATATCTTTGGCGTTGACATTGAACAAGGAGCTGTTGACATAGCACGTCTGCGTTTCTGGTTAGCATTGGTAGTAGATGCAGATGAACCACATCCATTGCCTAACTTGGATTATAAAATCACTTGTGGAAATTCCTTATTGAATAGATATGCATTAGATACGCCTTTAGATAATGTGTTTATAGAATACAACAAGGATAAGAACGATGATGATAAGTTGTCTTTAGCAAAATACAAACAACTCGTAAATGATTACACAAACACTTCCAATCATGCGAAGAAAGATTTGTTTAGAAAGACAATTGAAGAGATAAAGAAAACATTTAAGACAGAATTAAGCAAGAAAGAAATCAATAAGATAATTGGTGTTAAGAAGGATATTTACGATTTAGAACAGCCTAATCTTTTTGGTGAAGAACTAACCAAAGCACAAAAAAGCGAATTGAAAAAGCTGAAAGCAAAACTTGAGAAGTTAGAGTCTGAAAGAGAAGATGTTTTAAACAACAAGGTCTATGAAGATGCCTTTGAATGGAGATTTGAATTCCCACAATTGCTTGATGAAAAAGGCGATTTTACAGGTTTTGATATCGTGATTGGAAATCCACCGTATGGAGTTTCTATAAAAGGAGAATATAGAAAAGCAGTTGTTGATATACATGGAAATGTTCCTGATTACGAAATTTATTATTATTTCATAGAACGTGCAAGGAATTTGATTTGTAGTCATGGAATATTATCATATATCATACCTAACACATGGTTGTTTAATACATATGCTTTTAATTACAGAATGCAGATCTTGGAGAATTGGAATTTGATAGAAGTGTTGGATTGTACAAAATTCCCGATATTTGAATCTGCAACTGTGTTGAATACAATTATAACATGGAGTAAAAAACAAATTTCAGAAACGTTTACTACAATTGGATTTAGGAATACAACCAGAGCATTAAATTTTGTAGACTTGTTAAATGAACCTAAACAATACTTAGAGATTTCAGACTTATTGCAGTTAAATCAAAATTGGGGATTGGCTTTTTCCAGACCAAAAAAGGTTATTCAATTAATTAAAAAGATTAAGTCTAATAAACAATCGTTGATTTCAATATTTCCAGATATAAGTCAGGGATTGATTGCGTATGATAAGTACAGAGGTCAGAGTTCAGATATTATCTCCAGCAGAGCATATCATTCTTTTGAATATAGGGCAGGATTAAAGAAATGGTTGTGGGGAGAAGATGTTAGACGATACGAAGTAAACTGGAATAATAAAGAATACATAGATTATTGTGATGGGATAGCAAATCCAAGACAACCAAAATACTTTAAGGGAAAAAGATTATTGGTTAGAGAGATTACGAATCCGTCAATATATGCAACAATAACATTGGATGAATTATATAATGATCCAGCTGTGTTAATTGTATTAGATAATGATAGTGATTATGCATTAGAGGTAGTACTTTCTATCTTAAATTCAAAACTCGCAACATTCTATCATTTTAATCATTCACCCAAAGCGACTAAAGGTGCATTTCCTAAAATTTTAGTACTTGATTTAAAAGAGTTTCCGTTGCCAAAATATGATAAAGATATATTTGACAAATTAGAAAATTATGTAAATGCGATTCTTAAATCAAAGAAGGAAAATCCTCAAGCAGACACAAGTGAATTAGAAAACCAGATAGATTTAATGGTATATAAGCTTTATGGTCTAACTTACGATGAGGTTTTAATTGTAGATCCTGAGACGCCTATTACGAGAGAAGAATATGAGAAAATATCTAATTAAGTAAATATCAATTATGCAACTATATATACTAGGTAAAAATAGCGATGACAAGGGTACTCAGTTAGAGCAATTGACTGTAAAAATATTAGAGCATCAAGGTCTAGAAGATGTTACGACAAATATACAGGGAGCTGGTGGAAATGAAATAGATATTACTGCATATTCTCGGTCTACTACTATTGGAATAGGACAACAGGAAACAAAGGTGATAGGTGAATGTAAAGCGCATAAGTCGCCAATAACCATTACCGATTGGTTGAAATTTATGGGTAAGATTTATTATGCCAGAGAAAATGGAGCGCATGTAATAGGAATTATGGTCTGTCTTTCTGGTGCTAATGGTGCTGTAATAGGCATGTATAATGAAAAACATCATAACGATAAAACAATACAACTTATAGCCAATAAGGACCTTGTAAATCTTATTTCTGAATGTTTTGAAATAGAGACAGAAGTAAAGGTTAGAGAAAGACTTGTTTCAATGTCGTATGGAGACATATATGAAATGAATCTCCTTTATTACGATAGAAAGATTTACTGGGTAACATCGTTTATGGATGGAAAGTATACAATTAGTAATGCTAAAGGTCATCCAATGACAAAAGAAGAACTAAATGATATTTTTTCATTGATCGCAAACTATAGCCCATATTCTCAAGATTGTTTTATTGATATTCAAGAACATCAAAAAGTTCAGCAGCATCTTACTGCCATAAACATGGCTTTGTTAACCATCCTTGTTGATGGATTCTCTGGCACATTGGATGAAACATCGAAACAAATCCGGAAATATAATGACACTATCGATACTGATATTTTAGAGATGGCTATAAAGCAAAATCCATTTGTCGCATTTGATAAAGGAGAAAATATTGTAACATTGCAAAAAGATGGTATTGATATTGTACCTTTTTATCGATATATTTTACTTTCCGGATGTCCATTGGATTTAGTAGTGTCTAATTTTTATCAGAATCATATAAATAAAGAACTATTGTATAAAATTCAGGAAATACAATATGGTTTTGAGATGCCTGATGAAAAAATAGATGATTATATATCACTTCTAAAGTTTTCTCCTTCAGCATTATATAATGCGATAACTCCAAATAGATTGTTCTATAATTATATGTTGGTTGGACAATTTAAGAATATGGAAAATATGAAAAAAATGTACGAATCTTTGTTTATGAAAATGTTGGTTGATGGATTTGTGATGGATTTACAAAATCACAATTTATCCCAAATGTACTATGACTATTTTAAAATTACAAATATGGAGGTTTCTAATAATATTAAAATAGTTGTAAATGGCAAAGAATGTCTATTTGAATCAAACTCAGATTGTATATTGGCAAAACTACAAGGAACTGATAATGTAATACAATGTCTAAAAGCATAAATCTGTCAAATATGAATAATTTAGGAATGTTTTTAGAATGGATTTCAATAATTGGAGGAAGTATATCGGTGCTTATAACAATTGTATTGTCAATTGCCAAATTGTTAGGTAAGAATCTTATTGACGAATGGTTTGAACGTAGAAATAAAAAGTATCAAGTACAATTAGATAAAGAACTTGCAGAGTATAAATCAAAACTTGATTCAAAACTTGAAATTTTAAAAATTTCGTATGGTAATGTGTTCTCTGAGCGTATGGTTATATTCAAAGAAGCCTGTGTTAGAATGCAGGAAACGGAAAAACTTTGTAATAGATTAGCCTCATATAAAAACTATGATTGTAAGGATAATGTGAATTTTGAAAAGCCTTGCAAATCAGAATGCCCTAATGAATGTATTGTCAATTATACTAAAATTGTATTTGAAATGAGGAACTATTTGATAGAAGCAACCTATTGGTTTGAATCAAATGAGTTCTTTTTTTCACTTGATCAATATTATGAACTATTGAAAGCTTATAAAGAATTTTTGGTATTACTCGAAAAGGCAAGCGATGTTATTATGGACTTATCAATCTCAGAGAAAGATAGAGCGCATAGATGTTTTGATATATTTGCAGAGTTCAATATTGATAAGTATAATGAAGCAAGAAATAAGTTGATAGATTCATTTAGATATACATTAAATATTCCCACAATGTCAAAATGAAATAAAAGAATATTTTAATAACGTTAATACAATAATTTGACAATGAATAATAATTTATATTGGAACGTATATAAATCTTTGGAAAAAGAATTTGTTGCATTGGCGGATGTTATACATATAGATGATAAACAACTTAATATATATTCAATGAAAATTGCAGATTTGTTAATTCGTACAAGTGTTGAAATTGAATCTATATCTAAAGAGTTATATTTTAGAGAAGGTGGAACAAAGAATAACGATAATGATTTATATTTTGATACAGATTGCTTAAATTTATTAGAATCAAAATGGAATCTAAGTAAAAAAGTTGTAATGATTTCATCACCAATATTATATTTTGAGAAAAATGATAATATCTATTTAACACCTCTTCATAAAGCTTATAAAAGAAGTTCTAGTTCATCCGATTGGAAAAAGGCATATCAAGCAGTTAAACATAATAGAGTTCGTTCCCTATCTATGGGGAATATTAAACATTTCATACGTTCATTGGCAGCATTGTTTATACTGAATATATATTATCAAGATCAATCATATAAATTAGGAACTAATAGTAGTGGTAATATGTTTGATGCTAGTATTGGCTCTTCTGTATTTTCAATACAATTGCATCCTTTCCCTGGTATAAATGCATCTGGAATTTATAAAAAGAATGAAGATTATGATAAATGCATATATGTAATTCAGGCAACTGATGAAACAAAAGCGAAAGCACAAGATATGATTGAACTTATTAACAGTAAAATTATGGAGAATACTATTGCCAAAATAAATCATGAGAATTCTTGTTCTAAGGAATCTTTTCCTATTGAAAAGGTAATAGAAGATTTTAAAAAATATCAAACAGAATGTATTCCATCTGTTGTGCAAGAAAATAAAACAATGCTTATAAGTGCTTTTAGTTCTATAGAATATGAAGTTGTGTTAAATAAAAATCAATATTAATTTATTATTATTTATTATATTAATAATGCTACTTCCATCAATGACATATAAAGAGATGTACGATAATCTCGCAGCAGACCTTGAAAAGATTAAGATAAAGAAAGAATATCTTTTGCCGAGGGCTGTTAAGGAACTCAAAAAGGAAATGAGATTTCCTGCTTGGAGATACTATGAATATACGATTCCAGCCTCGGGTAATAAGTATGTAATATTCTTCTATGCAGATAACAAATTCTCTGTTGAAAATCCTAAAACAGATTATTTTTGTCTTGCATACGATGAAGATGGCAGAAATGTAATTACGTGGGGCGCAAGGTGTTTTGTGCCAGATGGTGGAGAAATGATGCTTCTCAGAGAAATACAGCTATATACAACTCACTTTTTCGCTAGATATAAAGAACGCTGGTTAAACAAAGAACCAAGATATAAAGACATCTCACTCAATGCAAATGATATCGCTTGCATATATCTGTCAAGAAATCAAGATAATGCAATGCCAATTGAAATGAATGATGAGATTAACAGACGTTTAGACAAATACGGAGAAGGTGCAATGTACGGATATCGTGTCAGAGACGGATTCTGCTTCACACAGACAGATATGCAATTAGTAAAAAGTGAAGATTCAAAAGAAAGACCCATAGCACAATATGTAATGTATAAAACCTTTATGAACGAGTCGGATATGGCAGATACACAACTGTCAGCCATAGATAATGCTTGTTATCAATCTTGGGTGCAATATCAACGAACTATGCAAGAGAAATTACAAAGTGGCAATACAACACTCATGCTCGAAAAATAATCAGTTTTTTTATTCCTATCAAGTTCGTACCATCTTCGTACCACAGTCGTACCAAGTTCGAAGTGGGGGAGTCAACGGACAACAGTCAACAGACTTTCGTTTTTAATCGAATATTTGTCTTGGTAGTAATCTCTGCCGCCTCGGAGAAATAGCGTTAAGAAATTATGAGTCTGAAGCGTTAAGAACAAAAAGCTGTCTGAGCGCAGCGAGTTCTTTTTGTTTAGCGAAAGAATCATAATTTTAGCGTATTTCTCCGCAGCGGCGAGCTTTTTCTGTTTCTCTTTTTTGCGGGAAAAAAGAGAAAGAATCAATTCAAAAGCGAAATCAATTGTGCAAGGGGCTAAAGACAAAAGTCTAAAGATAGGGGAGTTGTCAATTTTTTGAGGGTTCATTGGATATATGTTGTTCCATGAAGAATTGTTTTTGCTGTTCTATTTCTTGACGTAACTCATCTTCTGTAGGCATGTATGTCATGTATTTGGTAGCAAATATTTGGTCACTATCATGCAGAACTGAATATCTTGCGATGGTGTTGTCAGTGTCGGTACATAGCAATACACCTATTGTTGGTAAATCATTTTTGTCTTTTATCATATCGTCATACATTCTGACATACATATCAAGTTGCCCAATATCTTGGTGTGTTAGTTTGTGTGTTTTTAATTCAAAAATCACGAATCTTTTCATTTTGAAATTATAAAATACCAAATCGATGAAAAAGTCGGCTGTGTCAGTTGAGATATGCTGTTGACGTTCAACAAAAGCAAAACCGCGTCCTAATTCCAAAATAAACTTTTCAAGATTATTAATAAGAGCTTGCTCCAAGTCTGATTCAGAATATGAAGAGTCACGATGAAATCCCATGAATTCTGCAACCATAGGGTTTTTGATATAATCAAGAGGACCTTTGTCCGTTATTTGGGGTAGTTCTTCAATGTTAGCACTAAGTTGTGCGGCGAGTCTTCTTTCAAAATATTGGGTTGAGATATTACGGTCGAGTTCACGAACGCTCCACATGTTAGATGATGCATTTTCCAAATACCACAAACGAGCTTCTGGATTGGATACAGATAAAACACGACGTATGTGAGACCATTCAAGATTGTGAACACGCGTGTTCACAATTTCGGCGTTAGGGAATAGAGTATAAAATTTTCTATAATATTCTAGATTACGTTTATTATAACTATTCCCATATATAGGCGTAAGAACTTGTGAAAGGTTTTTTATAAGATGTGTGCCATATTTTGCACGAGTCTTTCCTTTTTGCTCTTCTTCAATAATGCGTTTACCAACATCCCAAAATGTCCTAATACTTGTTCTAACAATGGAGTCGTACGCTTTTTTGCGACCGTTTTCTATGATATTGCGTACATCCGTAATAAATTTAGCAGGCAATGGTTCTATATTATCAATAGGTTTCATATCTTGTGTTTTTGGATTATAATATTATTTATTCAGTTTCTCTCACTTCTGAGAGTTATCGCTGACTTAACAATATCTTTTAATGAATCTAAGAAGAAACGTTCCTCTTTAGTATTAATGACTTTTTCCATGATTTCTAAATTTTGGTTTTACAAAACTACAACCATCTCACTCTTTTGTCAAGCATTTGCAAAGGAAATATTTCAGTTTTAACAATTTTTAACATAAAATCAGTGAAATATTAAGAAATGATGTTAAGGATTTTTAACCATTGAGTCGAAATCTGAAAAATGAAATATGAAAGTTAATTTTCAATTTTCAATCGCCCCTTTGCGTTAGGGATTGGAGCGGCATCCTTTTGAAGCGGAGCGGAAAAAGATATAGCGGAAAGCCCGACGGCAAAGCCGGAACGCCCAGAAAAAGAAACTCTGAATCTCAGAATTTCAGAAACTCTATACTTTCTTGGATTCTGAATTTATTGTATTTTAAAAAGTTCTTTGGTATCTTGTGACTCTGCTTTTTTATGATACTCAATAATTTACCCCCCCCCTAAAAATGTGAAAAAAACTAAAAAAATGTTTGCTTTTTTGGAATTAAATTACAAACTTTGCGGAATACAAATGAAAGGAAATAGTATGGATAATAAAATACATATATTAGGTAAGAACAAATTTATTAAATAAAGTCTCTGTAAGATTTGAATTGCTGTTCATCTGCAGAGACTTTTTTATACAATAACTAACTTAAGCTAATAAAATAATACTAACATAAAAAATACTGTCATGAAAAAAATCTGTCTTTTAATTATAGCTTTGTGTGTGATGTTGGTAGGATGTAAACCCGATCCAGAAAAACCAACAGTATTAACAAAAGAAGTGTCATCTATCACATCTAATGCTGCAAATGTCATTTGTGAAGTTACAGACGATGGCGGAGCGGATGTCACTGTGAGAGGTCTCTGCTGGAGCACTAACGAAATTCCTGTGATTGAAACAGATGCCATTATAAACTCTGGTAGCGGAATCGGTATTTATGAAATTGTCATTGAGAATCTTAATCCGTTTACAACGTATTATGCTCGTGCTTATGCTGTCAATAGTGTAGGTATAGGCTATGGTGAAACAAAGGTGTTCACTACAAAAAGATTAGTTGATATACCTACTGTTACGACAAATTTGGTTTCAGATATAACAGAAACATCTGTCTTTTGTGGTGGCAATGTGATATCTGACGGCGGTGCGGAAGTTACATCCAGAGGACTTTGCTGGAGTGACACTGACAATCCTACAATAGAAAACGGATTGTCTGTTGGATGCGGCAGCGGCTTGGGTAATTTTGAAATCGAGATAAATGAACTCAAACCAAGCACCACCTATTATATCAGAGCGTATGCTGTTAATAGCGAGGGCGTTGCTTATGGTGATGTGAATGTGTTTGCTACTAAAAATATGGTGGGAACTCCTGAGATATCAACTAATGCTGTATATGACGTCACAGCGATTTCTGCGGTATGCGGTGGCAATATCACATCAGATGGAGGCGCTGAAGTCACGTTAAGAGGTGTGTGCTGGAGCATAACAAATAACCCAACCTTGGAAGATGGTCTCTCGATGGGAAGCGGTAACGGAGTCGGCTCATTCGAGGTTGTAGTTGACAACTTGACTCCAAATACTAAATATTACGTAAGAGCTTATGCCGTCAACAGCAAAGGAACTAGCTATGGAGAAGAAGTCGTTTTTACGACAATTGACGATATACCTCCAACATCTGGAACAATAAATGGTTATGAGTGGGTTGATCTTGGATTGGCGAGCGGAACTAAATGGGCTACACATAATGTCGGTGCAACGACGCCAGAAGAATATGGCGATCTTTATGCATGGGGAGAAATTGAGACAAAAACGGAATATACTATGGATAACAGTGTGACTCATGGCGTAAGCATGGGTGACATCTCCGGCGATCCTGTTTATGATGTGGCAAGAAATAAGTGGGGAGGCACTTGGAGAATGCCAAAGAAAAATGAATTGGAAGAGTTGTATGAAGATTGTGAATGGGTTAAACAAGGAAATGGTTATAAAGTGACAGGCCCTAATGGCAATAGTATTTTTTTGCCAGCTGCTGGTTGTCATAACTGGTATGGTTTGGAAGGTGTCGGAAGCGATTGTTACTATTGGAGTTCTACGCCATATAACAACGAACTTCAAAATTGCGCTTACGAAATATTTTGCAGTGGAGGTTATATAGGATTTGGTGCAGGTGCTATGCGTTGTTATGGATATAGTGTAAGACCTGTTTCGGATTGATAATATGAAGATTTTAAAAAATAAGAGGATTTTGTTACGATAATTAATTGTATATTTGTAACAAATTCCCGTTTATGAAAAAAACATTATTTTATATATTGATAATTAGCATATTATCGTCCTGTACGGATGCGATTCGTCGCGTCCCTGCGGCAATTGAACCAACTCCAACTCAACAACAAATCGAGTGGCAAAAACTTGAAACCTACGCCTTCGTTCATTTCGGTTTAAATACTTACAACGACCTCGAATGGGGTTACGGCGACACTCCGGTTTCTACTTTCAACCCAACAGAACTCGACTGCGAACAATGGGTTTCTACCTTGAAACAATGTGGAATGAAAGGCGTGATTCTCACAGCCAAACATCACGACGGTTTCTGCCTCTGGCAAACAAAAACTACCGATTACAGCATCGCTAACTCTCCTTATAAAAATGGTAAAGGCGACATGGTGAAGGAACTCTCCGATGCTTGCAAGAAACATGGTCTCAAATTCGGCCTCTATCTTTCTCCTTGGGATAGAAATCACGCTCAATATGGATATGAAGATTATGTTGAAGTATATCATAATCAGATAGATGAACTTACAAGCAACTACGGTGAACTCTTCGAGTTTTGGTTTGACGGCGCAAACGGCGGTAACGGTTATTACGGCGGGACTAACGAGTCTCGTTCTATAAACGCTAAAGAATATTATGATTATGAACGTGCTCGCGATACTATCTTGAATCGTCATCCTAATGCGATGATTTTCGGTGGCACTTGTCAGACAATACGTTGGGTCGGCAATGAACAAGGTTGGGCAGGCGACACCGACTGGTGTATGATAAATCCAGAAATGGATAACAATCACAGATATCTAACTCATGGTTCTGCAAACGGAACACATTGGATTCCAGCGGAAGTCGATGTCTCTGTTCGTCCTGGTTGGTTCTATCACGAAAGGGAAGACCATCAGGTGAAAAGTCTTGCACAACTTACTGACATTTACTATCGTAGCGTCGGTCATAACGCAAATCTTCTTCTTAACTTTCCTATAAATCTTGACGGAAAAATCCCGGCATTAGATTCTATAAGAGCGATGGAATGGTATAATGTTATTTCTAACGATTTGAAAGATAACATCTTGAAAGATGCTAAGGTGAATGCCGATAGCGAAAGAGGTCGTAAATATAAAGCGGAAAATGTCATCGATGGTGATTGGGAGACATATTGGGCGACAGAAGACGATTACAATTTTGGAACTATTTCGTTTACATTCGATAATCCCGTGAAAATGAATAGGGTAGTGCTTCAAGAATATATCTCACTCGGTCAGAGAGTAAGTGATTTTTATCTGGAAGGTGAATTGAACGGCGAATGGTTTAAAATCAATCCATTTGATACATTGTCAACTATTGGTTACAAGCGTATCGTTCGTTTCAACACAGTGGAACTTGACAAACTTATAATTTATTTTGAAGAAAGCAAAGGTCCTTTGTGTATCAATAATATAGAAGCATATTGTGCGCCAATTTTATTGACGGAACCTGTCATTTCCCGTAATTATGATAATTATGTAAAGATAGAATCATCAGATAAAGCTGCTGTTATTTTCTATACGACCGACGGCTCTGAACCTGATGAAAATTCTTTGAAGTATGACAAACCTTTCTTCTACAATAGAAACGGTGTGATTAAAGCCATCTCATACGACATTGGATCTAAAAATAAAAGTGCTGTCGCTATAAAGGAATTGGATTTGTCGCATGATTTCTTTAACATCATCGAACCTAAAGAAGGTACAAATAAAATCATCGATGCCAATGTGTATTCAACGATGTATATCAATAATGATGAAGCCCTTGCGATAGAGTTTGACGAAGAGCAAACGATATGCGGATTAAGATATTTGCCGAATCAAAGCAGAGACGCATCGCGTCATATCGTTGATTATGAATTTTATGTTGATGGCAGACTTGTTAAAGACGGAACTTTTGGAAATATCAAGAATAACCCGATAGAGCAGGTCGTGAGATTTGAAGGTGTGATGGGAAAAGAAGTTACATTCGTTCCTAGAAGCAATACTGACAATGCGAAAAACTGCGGCATAGCTGAGTTTTCTGTCATTACAGAGTGAGGATGAAGTCTCTGTTATAGAGCTTCATTCCCCATATTGTTCTTTCAACCTATTCAGTTTGTCTTTAAGTATTGTCGTTATCTTCTCGGTTCCTTTTTGTCCGTAGATATTGTTGATTTCATTTCCGTCGTGTCGCATGTCGTACAATTCCCATACGTCGTCTTCATAAAAGTGAATGAGTTTGTGAGTTTCTGTACGTATTCCGAGATGAGGCTTTACATGATGTTCGTCGGGAAATTCATAATAATGATAATAAATGCCTTCTCGTTTTGCTTCATATTTCTCGCCTTTTAGTAAAGGTAGAAATGATTGTCCGTGGATGTCTGATGGCACGTCAATTCCTGCAAGTTCCAGAAATGTCGGAGCGTAGTCTATGTTTTGCACCATCTCTTCAATCTCGCCTTTGATGCCGCCTGGATAATGTACTAGCAATGGTGTTCTGAACGACTCTTCGTACATCCATCGTTTGTCGAACCATCCGTGTTCGCCCATGTAGAAACCTTGGTCTGATGTATAGATGACGAGAGTGTTTTCCCATAGATCTTCATCCTCTAGATAATCTATGACACGTCCTACATTACGGTCTATTGACGTTATCACACGAAGATAATCCCGCATATATTGTTGGTATTTCCATTTGTCTAGTTCTTCTCCTGTAGGATTGGTCTTTTTAAATTTTTCAATAACAGCATCATAATGAGCATCCCATGCTTTTTTCTGATCGGGGTTCATATTGTTATACATGATTCTTCCCCAATGTTCCAGATTAGGGTTGCTATGAATCAGGCTGTCTTTGTCGGCAAGTTTCAAGTCATATACCAGATCCATGTCTTTGCTTATCGACATCTTGTTTTCTTTTGCGGCGAGACGGCCTTCGTAATCGTCATAGAATGTCTCAGGGAGAGGAAAGACGCTGTCTTTGAAAAGCTTCAGGTCGCATGTGTCGGGCATCCATGTTCGATGAGGAGCCTTGTGATGTAACAGCAGGCAAAATGGTTTCTTTTTGTCGCGTTCGTTTTCAAGCCATTCCAAGGCTATGTCGGTGGTTATGTTGGTGGCATAACCTTCGCGTTGTATTTTCTCGCCATTACGTATGAAGGTCGGGTTGTAGTAATCGCCCTGACCGATCAGTATGTCCCAATGGTCGAAGCCGGTAGGGTCTGAGTTGAGATGCCATTTTCCTATTATAGCGGTCTCGTATTTGTCGTGTATCAGTTTTGGGAAAGTCTGCTGAGTGCCGTCAAAGACACAGCTGTTGTCGGTGAATCCGTTGGCTTTGCTGTGTTTTCCTGTCAATAGACATGCTCGTGAAGGAGCGCTGATGGAGTTGGCTACAAAGCTGTTGTTGAAACGAACTCCTTCGTTGGCGATGCGATCAAGATTTGGTGTGCGTATGAACGAAGTGTCGTATGCGCTTATGGTCTGATATGAATGGTCATCTGACATGATGAACAATATGTTCATAGGTTTTTGAGCCTTGTCGCTACAAGCTGACAATAATGGCAATAATGCCGAGATGCCTAATATGTTTTTTGTTTTTTTTACAGAGAATTTCATCTTGCAAAGTTATATAACGTTTTTGACGTTTAAAAGTGGAAGATAATAAAAATAATCACTCACAAAGATAAAAAAACTTTTGGATGAAAGGTGTTTTTGTGACTTTTATTGTATAAGGTTTGATGTGAAAAATATTATTTGAAAAATGTTAGATATTAGGAAAAAAAAGTTAAATTTGCGCTTTGTTGTAAAATAGGAAATAAATCAAAAATAACATATATGAATAAGCAGATAACATTAGAAGAAGCCGTTGCAAAGGTACACGACGGTATGACAATTATGTTTGCCGGATTCCTCGGAGTAGGAAGTGCCGTTCAAATTATTGATGCTATTGTCGAGAAAGGCGTTAAAGACCTCACAATCATTGCTAACGATACTGCATACGATAATGTTGCTCATGGCAAACTTGTTGCAAATCATCAAGTAAAGAAAGCTATTGTATCACATACAGGAACCAATAAAGAAACCGCTGCACAAAAGAACGCCGGCACTCTTGAAGTTGAATACGTACCACAAGGCACACTCGCAGAACGTATCAGAGCTTACGGCGCAGGTCTCGGCGGAGTGCTCACTCCAACAGGCTTGGGAACAATCATTCAAGACGGAAAACAAATCGTCAACGTTGACGGTAAAGATTATATCTTGGAAAAACCATTGAAAGCCGACATCGCTTACTTACGCGCTAACATCGTTGACGAAGACGGTAACATGGTATTCCTCGGAACATCACAAAACTTCAATCCTCTTATGGCAATGGCAGCTGACTACGTCGTTGTTGAAGCAGAAAAACTTGTCAAGAGAGGCGAGATAGCTCCAGAACAAATCCACGCTTCTGGTATCTTCGTTGATGGAATTTATTTAGAGAAATAATTAAAAATTAAAATATTGTGGACAAAGACTGTTGACTGTAGTCTGTTGTCCGTTGACTTAAAAAATATATATAAAATGGAAAAAGAATATAGATCACTTATTAGATTGCGTATGAGTGCAAAAGACGCTCACTACGGCGGTAACTTGGTTGATGGTGCTCACATGGTTCACCTCTTCGGCGATGTCGCAACAGAATTGTTAATCATGACAGACGGCGACGAAGGTCTCTTCTGCGCATATGACAATATCGAATTCTTAGCTCCAGTTTACGCTGGCGACTATATCGAAGCAGAAGGCTGGGTTACAAAAATAGGTAACACTTCACGTAAGATGGAATTCGTGGCACGTAAGGTCATCATCCCACGTCCAGACATCTCTGACTCAGCAGCTGACGTATTGCCAGAACCAATCGTTGTTTGCCGTGCTAGCGGTACATGCGTAGTTCCAAAACAATGTCAAAGAATTGAAAGATAAATACTAAAGATATATACTATGGAAAAACTTATCATCACTGCTGCTATCTGCGGCGCTGAAGTAACTAAAGAACAAAACCCTGCTGTTCCTTATACAGTAGAGGAAATCGTTAGAGAAGCTAAGTCAGCTGTTGACGCTGGCGCTGCTATCGTTCACCTTCACGTTCGTTTCGACGACGGCACTCCAACACAAAACGCTGCTCGTTTCCAAGAATGCGAAGAAGCAATCTACAAAGCATGTCCTAACGTAATCTTGATTCCTTCAACAGGCGGTGCTGTCGGTATGACACCAGACGAACGTCTCCAATCAACAGATACAAACCCACTTCCAGAAATGGCAACATTGGACTGCGGTACATGTAACTTCGGCGATGAAATCTTCGACAACACAATGCCAACAATGCGCGCTTTCGGCAAACGTATGTTAGAACGCGGCATCAAGCCAGAATACGAATGC
>JAZLAI010000022.1:0-30267 GCA_045613105.1 Bacteroidales bacterium
GTGTTAAACAAGTTCAATACCTTGCAGCAAAATTAGACGAATACGGCATTCCTTACCAACGCCCTGTTGGTGGTCACGCTATTTTCGTTGACGCTGACCGCGTTCTCACAAACGTTCCTAAAGAAGAATTCCCAGCACAAACACTCGCTATCGAGCTTTATCTCGAAGCTGGCGTTCGTGGTTGCGAAATCGGTTACATCCTCGCTGACCGTGACCCTGTCACACGCGAAAATCGTTTCGGTGGCTTAGACCTTCTCCGTCTCTGCATCGCTCGCCGCGTCTATACAAACAACCACATGGATGTTATCGCAGCAGCTTTGAAGAACGTTTACGACCGTCGTAACGAAATCAAACACGGTGTACGCATCACATGGGAAACAGAACTTATGCGTCACTTCACAGTTCAATTAGAAAGAATTGAAGATTGATATAATTAAAACTATTAGCTTTTGGCTATTGGCTCTTGAACTTAGTTCAACGGCCAACAGCCAATGGCCAATAGCCAAAACCAATAACCAATATGATTCTCAACATCTTTTTTATCATCGCCCTTACATTTCCAGTAGCGGTTGCTTCAACGGCATTTGGAATTAACTATGAACAATTTGCTATTAACAATTCACAGTTTGAAAAAAAATGGTTTTATGCTTTCGTAGTGGCATTGGGACAGGGTGTGATGTATTCTCTTGGAAGCTTGCTCGGTGGTACGTTCATGCATATGATGGAGTCATTTTCAAAATTGGTGGTGTTCGCACTTTGTTTCTCGATTTCATACAGAATGCTTCTCGACACTTTGAAGATAAAAAATGGAAGTAATCTCATTATGATAGAGAAGAACCTACATCTGATATTATTGTCGGTAGCACTGGGCGTCAACGCTTTCATTGCCGGACTGATGGCGGACTTTATGCCGTTGTTCCAAGATAGGACACCTTATATTATTATGGCAGCAGCTTTTGTATGGGCCGTTGTTTCTATTATTATACCATTTACCAAAGTGAAACTTACTCTAAACAGCTTTCTTAACGTCATATTCGCAGCAGTAATAGTTGTGATAGGATTGCTGGAATTGGTGTGATAAGAGATAGAAAAAGTTTAAAAAATCTTTCATCTTTTGTCTTTCGCTTTTCGCCTTTTTTGTATCTTTGCGCACTAATTTTTAGTGGCATAATAATGATTCATCTTACAAAAATCTTTCGTTTTGAAGCAGCTCATGCCCTCATGGGATATGATGGCAGATGCCGTAATGTTCATGGTCATTCCTATGAGATGCGCGTCACTATAAAAGGTATGCCTATCATGGATGACAATAATCCTAAAAACGGTATGGTGATGGATTTCGGCGACCTTAAGAAAATTGTCAATGAAGAGATAATAGACCATTATGACCATGCCTTCATTATAAATCATAATATGCCTCAAGACTTTATCGATGAGGTGAAACGCCACTACGACAGAATAATAGTACTTCCTTTTCAACCTACCACTGAACTGATGCTTATTGAATTTTCCAAGAAAATAAAACAAAGACTTCCTGATAATGTGAAGCTTGTTAAGATTTTTATGAAAGAGACAGAAGGCTCTTATGCAGAATGGATTGAAGAATAATTGAATTAAAATATTAATAAATTTATAAAATAGTTATGAGAAAGTTTTTAACTACTTTATTGCTTTTGGTGTTTTTGGCACCTTATGCAATGAAAGCTGATGAAGTCATCATTGGCACAGGTACAGAAGAATCTTATACTGTACCATTTGGAACAGACTACACCTATACATGGTGTGAGATAATCTATCCTGGCAGCGAGATAGGCAATGCTGGTACAATCAATTCAATCGCTTTTAACTGCAATGCAGCTGACACTATCCCGACTATTACATTGACAGAGCTTAATGTTTATATGGGTATTACTCAAAGAAATGTTATGTCTTCAATGTTAGACTGGACTCCTGCTGCTGACCTTGCACTGGTTTACTCCGGCGAGAATGTAGTACTAGGTGATACAAAATGGGAAACAATCAGCTTAGATGCTCCTTTCTACTATCCTGGCGAAGGCAACCTCGTTGTTGTCATTGCCAAGAAAACAGACTTCGACTTTAATATGAAGTTAAAATGGTATTATACAAAAGATGCTCAAACAGAAAATACCGTTATGTATCGTCAAAGCGACGGTCTCGAATCTGTAGCAGATGAATTTCCAAATGGTTATCAAGCTAGTGGAAAAATATCATATAGACCTAACATTAAATTAGACATAGCATACGGTGAATTGGATTCTCCTTTGTCTATCAATCCTTCTTCTTTGAATCTCGGCTATCGTCCACTCGGATCATGGATGCGTTCTATGGAAGTTGAGTTGACAGCAGAAGAACCATTGACAATCACTTCTATCTCATCATCAAATCCATTCTTTACAGTCAGTGAGATAGAATTACCTTATGAGTTGTCAACTGAAAATTCTTTGAAATTGAATGTGTCTCATTTCTCTGGTAATGAAGGTCAACAAAATGGATCTATCATCATCAACCATACATTCGGCTCTGATGCTATCCCTGTTACAGCAATAGCATATACTCCTCAAAATGGCGACGTATGGGAAATGCCAAAAGTGGTTTCTTCATATCCTTTCATTGAAATGCCAGAATATAGTTCATTGCAAAACAACTATATGCTTCCTGGTGATGAACAAGACGGCGCTGATGTTGTGTATCGTCTTAACTTCTCAGAAGAGACAACAATCTCAGCTTCTGTGGTAGGCGCAAATGGTAAGGTGGCGTTATATGCAACACACTTCAACGGCAAAGGCGGTCCTGATGTTAATAACTATTACGGAGCAGATGCGGAAGACGACGATGACAATAATGATGATCCATATCAAGAACCATTGGGTGAATCTTTCTTCTTCGACTTCAACGACGGTTCATTGGAAGGCTGGAAAACAAAAGACGTTGACGGTGACTATTGTAACTGGGCAGTCTCTAACGGAGGCGGCATAGAAGGATATGGCGGATCAAAATGTATCTACTCAGAATCATATTCACCAACATCAAACTCACCTCTTACTCCAGATAACTATATCTATACTGACGGCGTTTATACAATAACAGAAAATTCAACACTTTCATTCCATGCATTGCCTTTAGACACTTATTATAGCGATGAACATTACGGTGTTGTTGTATCAATTGACGGTGTCAACTTCACAACAATTTGGGAACATACGGTGGCTTATAATGAAGTGGCAGAATGGCAATATAAGACTATCGACCTCAGCAGTTATGCAGGACGTAACGTATTTGTAGGATTGCGTCACTTCAACTGTACTAATGAATACGCTATCCTTATCGATAACGTACAGCTTATATCAGGAAACGAGAAAAGAGATAATATAATTAATAACCTCACTATACCTGCCGGTACTTATTATCTCGTAGCTTCTGCAACAGAAGAGTTCTCAGTCTCTATCAATACAGGCAATGGTGGCTACAATATGGTTGCTGAAGTCGTTGCTCAAGAAATTGACAATAGCAAGGCAAGTATCGTATGGAGCTGGAACTTCATGAATGCTAAAGAAGAAACTCCAGAAATGTCTAACTTCAAAGTTTATAGAAAGAATACCTACACAAACGGTGAAGCAGAACTCATCGCTAATAACGTAACAGACACAACATACGTAGATGCAACATGGGGCAGCGCAGCTCAAGGTGTTTATAAATATGGTGTATCTGTAGTTTATGTAGATTCAAAATATGAAACTCCTATCATTTGGTCTAACAGCTTAGACAAGAACATGACAACATCTGTTACTGTCAACGTAGAAGCATCTAACGGCGCTTCTGTAGCAGGAACACGTGTTACTTTCTCTAATATCAACGAAACTTCATACAATTATGAAATGATATTAGGTGAATCTGGTACTTTTACAAGGGACGATATCCGTGTCGGTACTTATAAATATACTATCGCTTTGGATGGCTTTGAATCATGTGCAACAGATGAAATTATCGAAATCACAGAAGCAACAGTAGTTGAATGTACTCTCGAAGAGAATTTCAATGTTGGCGATCTCTATGTCTCTCCAACAGGCTGGGCAATGTGGAAAGCTGATTCTGCTGAGACTTATGAAGTTATGTTAGATGGCGAATGGGTAGCAGACGTATGGTCATATTACTATCAATTTGATGTTACAAGTCTCGTTCAAGGTCAAGAATATACAGCAAAAGTTATAGGCGAAGAAGCAATGGAATACACATGGACATACAATGCATGTGAAAACTTTGTAAACGCTAACGAATTTGAAGCTGTCGTTAATGGAAATAGCGTAGAACTCTCATGGCAACTTCCAATAGGAGCTTATGCAAAAGAATTCATGTTCGACTTTGAAGATACTACATTAGATGGATTCGTCACAATTGACGCTAACAACGATGGTGTGTCATGGATGAACTCTAGCCAACATTCAAATGTTGACTGCGGATATGAAAGTCATTACAGCGCAATTTCATGTTCATACTATAATTTCTATGACATTCAACCTGACGATTATTTGGTTACAGCTAAGAAATATAACATAACAGCTAACTCTAAACTCGTTTTCAGAGTATGTGCTGAAAATCAAATATACTGTGCAGAACATTATGGTGTTGCTATTTCAACAAACAGCAATACAGATGCAGCTGACTTCACCATGATTTGGGAAGAAACATTGACAGCTAAGGAAGGCGCTAAGGCAGATCGCAACGAACGTGCTCAAGGTACATATTACGAAAAAGTTGTTGATTTAAGCGCATACGCTGGACAGGATGTATATATCGCAATCCGTCACTTCGACTGCTTCGGTCAGTTCTTCATCAACATCGATAACTTGACATTGACATCATCTTCAAAAGAAGAACCAAACGTTACAGATCTTGAAGTGCTTGGCGCAATGGTCTATCGTAACGGTCAACTCATCACATTAGAACCAATCGATAAAGAGTCATTCACTGACGTAAATCCAGGTTATGGCGATATTGAATATTCAATCAGAGTTGTTTATGGCGGTGAAGAAGATTCATACTACGCAATGTCTTGTCCTTTGACAGAAGAAGTTACAGTTGAAAGAGTTTGTGATGCTCCTAAAAACCTCTACGGTGAAGAAGGCTTCAACGATAACGGTGAAAGCGGAGTATCATTAGTATGGCCTTATACATTACATGGTTCAGAATGGATGTATTATGATGACGGTACAGTAGTAACAGCTCTCGGCATTGGTGGTGAACCATTCTATTGGGGAATCATGTTCCCTGCTGAAGATCTCGAATTCTACGGCGGAACATATCTTACAAAGGTTGCAATGTACGACAGAGAAGGTCACGATGGTAACATCAATATCTATTATGGCGGTGACGAAGCTCCTGAAGTCTTGGTTCATAGCCAGCCTTATGTATGTACAGGCTCAGGACAGTTCGTTGAGTTTGACCTCACAGCTCCACTTCCAGTAGATCCTTCTATGAACTTGTGGGTTACTTTCAACAACAATAACGGCAGCTTCCCAGCAGCGGTATGTAATCCAACAGATGATCCTAACGGCCGCTGGATTTCATTCGACGGCAGCTATTGGGTTGACGTCGCTACTCAAGCAATGAACTACACATGGATGATTCGTGCTTTCGTGACAAGCGAACTCAAAGGCACTGTGGAACTCAATAACAGAGAAGATGTCTTCGAACATTATAACGTATATCGCGGCACTTCAAGCAGCAATATGGAAATCGTAGCAGAACCTACAGTAGGTAACTACTTCGACGTAGTTGAACCAGGTACATATTACTATCAAGTGACATCAGTATATACTGTCGATGGCGAAGAATGTGAATCAGCTCCAGCTAACTCATACGAAAATCCAGAACAAGATTATATCGTTGTTGTGGCTACATCAATAGATGAAAACGGCGTTGAAGGCATGATGGTTTATCCTAACCCAACAAATGGTAACTTGAACATTACTGCCGAAGGCATGAACCAAATCACTATCATAAACACATTGGGTCAAGTTGTATATGATATCGTTGCCGATTCTGACAGCGCAATCATCGACATGACACAATTTGAAGCTGGTGTTTATATGATACGCATCGTAACAGACAATGGCGTTGCTGTTGAAAGAATCTCGAAATTCTAAATCCAGATAGTCCCGTAGGGACGAAAGAAAATAGGCAGGTATGAAGAGCGAAGCTCGGAATGCCTGCTTTTAAGACTAGATATTAATCAGAGTGCCGAAAGTACGACAGAAATATGAATGATTTTTCTGTCGTGCCTTCGGCACTTTAATTTCTTTTGTAAACCTTTTTTGCAGGGGTTCCGTGCTATGCGCTTTACCGCCTGCTTGGGCCTTGTCGTTCCTTCGGAACTATTTTAAGAACTCAGGAATTCATGGTTTTAGGTTCAATATCCTTGGTTCAAAGTTCAGAGTTCTTCTGAATTTCTGAGTTTTAAAAAAAGTGGCGGTGTAAAATTGCAATTTGGCGGTGTAAATTAAAAAAAGTGGCGGTGTAAAAATATTTATGTCGTTAAATTTGTTATCTTTGTAATTATAATAATAATGATCTTGTTTTATGATTTCAAATGACTTGCAAAACAAAATAAATCAATGTGACGCTTTTCAACAGGAACTTTGGTCATATCGTCCGTTGTCACCTGAGACATTGATGTCATTGAAAGAATATTACAGAATAGGAACAACATATTCAAGTAATGCTATCGAAGGAAATAGTTTGACGGAATCGGAGACAAAAGTTATTATTGAGAACGGTTTGACCATAGAAGGAAAACCATTACGCGATATTTATGAAGCTGTAGGACATGCCAAAGCATACGATTATTTGTACGAACTAAATCGTGAAGAACCAATCACCGAAGAAATAATATGCAATATTCATAGACTTTTTTATCAGCAGATTGATGTTGAAAAAGCAGGCGAATTCCGTAAGGTTCCTGTTTTTATTAGTGGCAGCAGATATGTCGTGGCACCAGTATCGGAAATAAGCAAACGAATGCGACAACTGGTTCAATGGTATAACAACAATGAAAATAAATTGCATCCTGTTATTTTGGCAGCAGAATTACACAAACGATTTGTATTCATACATCCGTTTATAGATGGTAATGGTCGTGTTGCACGTTTGTTAATGAACTTGTCTTTAATGCGCAATGATTATAATATCGCGATAATACCAGCAGTAACAAGAGCGGAATATATAGAAGTATTGGAAAAAGCGCATGATGATGATGAGATTTTTACATCATTTATTGCAGATAGAATAATGATGACACAGTTGGAGATACTTAGATTTTTCCGTGAGATAGAACCAGAACCTCAAAAAATAGATTTTGAAAAATTGTTATTAGATACAATTATAAGCAATCCAGGATTGAATGCCCCGGCTTTATCAAAGAGATTAGGTCGAAGCCTTAGAACCACACAGCGATATTTGAAAAAATTAAGTGATAAAAAACTAATAATTTTTAAAGGCGTTGCCAAAAACGGAGGATATGAACAATTTAAAGTTTAATGCTTCAAGAAAATCATTTCTAATTTAAAAGATGTGTCAATCACATATTGTTATTTTTTTGTGTGATTGACGCGTCTCTACAACTCATAATTAAAAAAACTTGTGGTCTTGTAGCCTTGTAGTCTTGTTGACTTTTTTTGTATCTTTGCATCTATGATATCAGTACAAAATCTTAGCATGCAGTTTACAGGTGAAGACCTCTTCACCGACATCAATTTTATGATTCGTGAGAAAGACAGAATAGGTCTCGTCGGCAAAAACGGCGCTGGCAAGACTACTCTCATTCGTCTTTTGTGCGGACTCGAGCAACCTTATAAAGGCGACGTGATAATGTCGGATGACGTCACCGTCGGCTATCTTCCTCAGGAAAAGAATGTCAAGAGCGAGAAGACTGTCCTCGATGAGGCGATGACGGCTTTTGAAGAATATTACGAGATAGAACGTCAGCTCGCTAAATTGCAGGATGAACTTTCTAACAGAGAAGATTATGAAAGTGCTTCATATCAGCGTCTCTGTGAGAAGATGAGTCATCTCAATGAGCGTCTTACAATAATGGGCGGTCATTCCATCGAAGGCGAGGCTGAGCAGATTCTTATCGGTCTGGGTTTTGAACATAACGACATGCAACGCCCGATGAGAGAGTTCAGCAACGGATGGCAGATGCGCGTGGAGTTAGCTAAGATACTTCTCAGAAAACCGAAGCTTCTTCTTCTCGACGAGCCGACCAACCACCTCGATATCGAGTCGATACAATGGCTGGAAGGTTTCTTGAAAAATTATTACGGCGCTATCTTCATGGTGTCGCACGATAGGGCATTCCTCGACCATATCACCATAAGAACAATAGAGATTTCATGCGGCAAGATTTACGATTATAAATGTTCATATTCTGAATTTATAGAAAGAAGAGAAGAGCGTATTGATATACAGAAAGCGGCTTTCGACAATCAGCAGAAGGAGATTAAGGAGATAGAAGCGTTTATAGAACGTTTCAGATATAAGGCGACTAAGGCGAAACAGGTTCAGTCGCGCGTGAAGCTATTGGAAAAGATGGATGTCGTACAGATCGACGACCAGGATAAGTCAGCAATGCATTTTAAGTTCCCGCCAGCACCACATTCTGGCAAGGTGACTCTCGAACTTAATAATGTCTGTAAATCGTATGGCGAGAAAAATATTTTAGGTGACATTAACCTTCTCATACCGAGAGGGGAGAAGATTGCTTTTGTCGGACGTAATGGAGAAGGAAAATCGACATTGTCAAAGATAATAGCAGGCGTCTTGGATTATGAGGGCGAGGTGAAACTCGGTCATGAGGTGCAGATTGGTTATTATGCACAGAACCAACAGGATATGTTGGATCCAGAGAAGACTGTCTTTGAGACTCTCGACGATGTCGCTACTGGCGATATGCGTGTCAAGGTGAAGTCGCTTCTTGGTGCCTTCCTCTTCAGCGGAGAGGCGATAGAGAAAAAAGTGAAGGTGTTGTCGGGTGGAGAGAAAGCGCGTCTCTCGTTGGCAAAGATGCTCCTTTTCCCAACGAACTTGCTCATCCTTGACGAGCCTACCAACCATCTCGATATGCTCTCGAAAGATATTTTGAAGTCGGCATTATTGCAATTTGACGGAACATTGATAATAGTCTCTCACGACCGTGACTTCCTCCAAGGTCTTACATCAAAGGTATATGAGTTTAAGAAACCTAATATCAAAGAATATATAGGCGATATTTATGATTTTCTTGAAGAAAAGAAACTGAAGGAACTCGATGACCTTAATAAAAGACAAAAGCTTCAACCTACGGAAAATAAAGTCTCTCAAGGCAAATTGGATTACGAACTTAAGAAACAAAATGACAGGGAGATAAAACGTATTGAGCGTGAAATAAAGAAAATTGAAGAACAGATTGAATTGTTGGAAATGGAGATAGCTGAGATGGACGCTGTGATGTCGTCTCCGACGGACCATCCTAACGTTAATATTGATAACGCTTGGTATTCATCATATGGAGAGAAGAAAGAGAAACTTCAAGATCTGATGAACCAGTGGGAAGAGAAATCTATGAGTATTTAAAAAATTAAGGCCATTGAACTAGTATCGGTTCAATGGCCTTAGTTTATTAGGCGGCAGTTTATTATTCAACCACCATTATTGGCATCAAGGCTTGGATGCCTTCGATTTTGTTGATGTTTTCTATTGCTTCAAAATATTTGTATGAACTGCCGAAGTTTTTCTTCATGACAGCTTTTGTATAATATTCCTGTGTTTCACTCTTGAGGAGATTCTCAAAAGGATCTTCTTGTTTAGGAAATTCTTTTATTGAATAAGAAGTCAGACCTGCTTTGTCAGCAGCGTAAGCGATAGCTTTGTCGATGCCGCCGAGTTCGTCAACTAAACCTATACCGATAGCGTCGCTACCGCTCCATACTCTTCCTTGTCCGATGCTATCGACGAAAGTCTTGCTTAAGCTTCTTTCGTTAGAAACCAATGTGATGAAATCATCGTAAGTGTCGGTGACGTGTTTTTGCATCATTGTCATTTGATATGGAGTTAATGGTTTATACAATGAACCGAAGTCTGAATTTGCATTTGTCTTTACTTCATCGAAAGTGAGACCTATTTTGTCGTTGAGGAAACCTTTTAAGTTAGGGACTGTTCCGAAAACGCCAATGGAACCAGTTAAAGTATTAGGGTCGGCGAAGATGTAATCGGAGCTTGATGAAATCCAATAGCCGCCTGATGCTGCGTAAGTTCCCATTGAGACGATAAATGGTTTTTCTTTAGCGGCGAGTTCCACTTCGCGGCGGATGACTTCTGAAGCAACAGCGCTGCCGCCAGGAGAGTTGACTCTCATAACGATAGCCTTGACTTTTTTATCTGTTCTTGCTTTACGGATTGCTGCAGAAAGGGTAGTGGAGCCAATTGTTGTATCATCGCCTTTACCGTCAATAATCTGTCCTGAAGCATAAACGATAGCGATATTGTCTTCGCCTGTCATCAACGTTGGTCTTAACTTAGCATATTGTGTGTTCTTGATGATGTTTAACTTTTTGTTATCAGGTGTATTTGTGAGTTCGTGAAGTTTTGCAAGAAGTTCATCTTTGTAAATTAATTCGTCGATGAAGCCGTTATCAACGGCAGCTTGTGGGTTGAACATCAATGTTAAATCATCAGCCAATTTGTTGATGGTGTTGACATCAATATTTCTTGAAACGCTGATGTCATTGCAAATTTTATTCCATATAGAATTTAACAAGACGCTTGTTTGTTCTTTGTTAGCTTCGCTCATTTCATCGAGGAAATATGGCTCTACGGCACTTTTGAATTTATTGTTTGCAGGTCTGATAATCTGCATCTCTATGTCTAATTTTTCGAGAAGATGTTTGTAGAACGTAGCCTGTGAAGCCATGCCGTGAATATCTAAAATGCCGTCTGGAAGCATGTATATTTTATCTGATACACTTGCTAAATAATATGCGCTTTGACTATATGTTTCAGAATAACTGATAATGAATTTTCCTGATTCTTTAAAACTAATGAGACGGTCTCTGATTTCTTCGATATTGGCTGATGATGTGCCTACAACAGATAAATCTAAGAATATACCTTCTATATTAGGGTCGGTGGCAGCAGCATCGATGTTGTTAAGGATGTCGTTCATACCAGCCATATCAATATTATCTTTCATGTTAAACAGCATTTCCATACTATTCTTACTTGTTCTTTCAGGAATATCATATTTAAGGTCCATATAAAGAACTGTCTTTGGTTTTAATGTTATATTTGTTCCTGAAGAATCTGCTATTGAAGCTATTAGACTGGTGATGAAAAATATCACAATAACACCTAACAATACGGCTGATCCTAAAAATGAAGCCATAAAAGTCTTAAAAAATGATTTCATGATTATATTTTTTTAGAGTTATTATTATTTATCAAAAGTACGAATATTTTTTATTTTTGCAAATTAAAAATAAATATTTATGTCGAAATTTTCATTTGTTTTGATGGGCTCCAATATGGGTGATAGAGTTGCGATTTTGAATGAAGCTGTTGAAATGATAAAGAATCGTTGCGGTAAGATTGTGAAGAAATCGTCGTGTTATGAGTCGGAGCCTTGGGGTTTTGACACAGAACAGAATTTTATCAATCAAGCAATATGTGTTGAGACGGATATGTCTGCTCATGATTTCCTGAAGTCGTTGTTGAAGATAGAGGCAGAGCTTGGAAGGGTCAGGAAAGAAGGTGTTGTCGGATATCAATCCCGTCCTATAGACTTAGATGTAATTTATTATGGCGATATGGTCAATGATGATGAAATGTTGGTGTTACCGCATCCGAGGTTACATCTGCGAAGGTTTGTGTTAAAGCCTTTATGTGATATTGCTCCAGACTTTGTCCATCCTGTTTTAAATAAGACCAACAAGGAACTGTTAGATGAATGTGTAGATAGTTTGGGTGTTGTGTTGTTAGGGTAAAATAAAAGAGGTTGCTCGTTTGAGCAACCTCTTTTTCTTTATAGGAATTCTTTTTTATTTAACAGTTGTGATTGTGACACCAGCACGACGTAATTGTGGTAACAATTCTTTGATTTGTGGATATTCAGCCATCAACTTACGTAATGTTTGTTCACGGTCTGAAGATGTTCTAATCATGTTAGCTATTTCATCTTTATTTTCAATGTCTGAACATTCGATAGCTTTGATGAGACCATCCCAGTCAGCACCTTTAGAATTGATTTCTATTTCAACATTTGTGCCGAGAGTTTTTTGTACGAATGCCTTGACTTCTTCAGCGCGTTCTTGAGCGAGACGATCGTTGAGTTCTTTGTTGCCATCAGGTGAAGCATAGCCTTCAACAATGATCTTGTTGACTGCGAAGCCGTCTTTCATTTCTTTAGAAGCTCTGTTGAGAGCGTCGATATTAGTTTGTGAACCTAATTTTTCTGACTTGTTGATTGGGAATACGATGTTAGCGAAGTTCTTGTGATAAACTACAGTGTCTTCAACCATATTTTCAACTGCAGCTTCAACAGCTGTTCTTACTGCTTCAGCTCTGTCAGCTTCTTGTTCTTCCATAGCATTTTGGATAGCTTCTTTGATTTCTTCTGGAGTGATGCAGCTGTTGTTTTCTTCTTCTGCGATTATTTCTTCTTCTGTCTTGAAGCATGAGCTGTTGAATTTATAGCGTAAACCGAAGTTGAAATAAACGTGTCTGTCTCTGCTCTTGCCTGAAGATACAGCATCTAACAAGTCGCTGTCAACGTATGTTGCTGTTGCGTCTGCGTATGCTTCGTATGCATTGTTGAGTTTATAAGCGAATTCGATACCCATTGGGATTGTCATAGCAACTCTTCTGCCAAATAAACCACCGCCTTTTCTGTTTGATGCGCTGTTGTTGTTATAACCTACTTGTACAGCATGACCATCGTTGTAGATAGTTGTGGCTTTGTATTGCATTTGTCCGAAACCAATGTGAGGATATAAGGCAACTCTACGAGCTTCGTCATATCCAAATGCCAAACCGATTACGTCAGCAGCGATATTGAAGTTGATTTCATAATAGTCACCGTATTTAAGTCGGAATGAAGATCCATGACCTGCATTGTAGATGCCGTATCCTAACTTAGCATAGAATCTGTAATGATTGCTGAAGTTGATACCACCACCGAGATTAACATTGCCTTTAATATCATCGAATGAGAATTTATTGTCACCGAAGATGAATGAAGCACCGCCGTCTAATGTCGTGAACCAGTAGTTGCAATATTCATTTTTTGTATTGAAGATATTATTGCTCAATCTGTATGTAGCACCGAGATTAGCTGATGCGAACCAGTCGTTTTTACCAGAAATGAAACCATCGAGAGCATCGGTATCTGCATATGTTGATGTGAAGTCAACGAATGCAGTCCATTTAGGGTTGATAGCATAGTTTACTTCCAAACCCATTGGTAATGTAGCAACGACTTTTCTTCTGTTGAGACCGTCACCCATGATGTTATCTTGAGCTTCGTTGAAACCAGCTTTGTATGTTGTGTTGCCGTTAGCGTCAACAACTCTGACTCTGTATTGGATTTGTCCGAAACCGATGTGAGGAACAACATTTAATCTTCTATCAGGATTGTATCCTAAAATAATGTCCAATAAACTGATTGTTAAATTGACATTAGATTCAATGTAATTGAGACCTGCGATATCAGCATTGCTAAAGCTGCCAGTCAAAACACCATAACCTAAATTTAATTTAGCTCCTAATATGTTATCAAATTGATAACCGATACCTAAATGAGCATTAGGTTTTAATCTGAAACTGTTGTTATCTCCTGACAAAGCTCCGAGGCCTAAATCTCCTGAAAGGTAAATGTATTTCTCAAAGTTGTTGAAGTTGTTTTTTGCAGTATTATCGCTTTGTCCATAAAGCATTGTGGAACACAATACTAAGCAGATAATTGCATAAAATTTTGTAAATCTTAATCTCTTCATAATATTATAATTTAGTAATTAAATACAGTTTAGTTTTATCGCACAAATATACAAATATTTTTGACTGTTTATAAGTTTGTTAAAAAATAAAAAAGTTTTTTTACCATCCTCTTATCCCTTTGTTTTGTTTGTGAAAAACGGATTCGCCTTTTGAGGAATTTTTGCTGAGATTATGTTTTAAATAATAGTTTATACCGAAATTACATGTGTGATACCAGTCGGCACTACTACCATTAATAGGTACACCATCAATTCTGTCAGAGTCGGCTACGTTTGTTGTTATGTCTATGAAAAGGTCCATATTGTTGGTTATTTTCATGTTGAACTCTACACCTAATGAATATTTCAATACAACCAATCGTCCGAAAAGTCCGTTGCCGGCGCCTATCTGGTTCTCGTATCCTGTATATGTTATATTGTTAGTGCCAGTGTTATACATGGCTGATCTTATGTGCATTTGACCTAAGCCGAAGTGAGGGAATACGTTGTACTTGTTGTATGAATATAAACCGAAAATCAGATTGTGAAGGTTGATCTTTACAATCATATTGGCCTCAAGATAATCAGAAACAATTAATATTTTGCCGTTGTTGGAGAAATCCCCATCAAGACTTCCGTAACCTATAGTCGCTTTGAATACTATAATGTTTGATAATTGATATCCTATACCTATTTGTGCATTATTAGCAGGTTTATATGCGACATTGTCTGCGGCTAGTATTGTAATGCCGCTTTCTGCTGAAAATGATAGATTTCTATTGGATATATATGTGTATGTGTTATGGCCAACATGCGTTGACAGACCTTTTATCTGACCAAAAATATTTTCGGCCCTTAAGCATAAAATTGTAAAAATAGTTACAAATACTAATATATTCCTTTTGTTTAACACTGTTTGTGTAGTCTTTTAAAATTATCTTGCAAAGATAGCAATAATAATTTTATCAGATGTCATTTAAAACAACAAAATGACAGCATTGCTGCCATTTTGTTGTAGAAGATCTTCTGTTTATTCTACCAGAGCGATAAAGTCAGGATTGTCATATAGATATGCAAATTCCATATCGTGTTTCGCCATGTTCTTTATCTTTGAATCTCTTTTGATGGCTTTTGCCAGATGTTTCAAGCTTTTATCAATGTCTTTTGTCCTCATTGCTATTATAGCTTGCAGATATAATGTTTTTCCATTTTCTTCTAGACATTTGATGGTTTCTTCCGCAATGACGTATTTCTTATCTAATGTCTGTGCCAATGCAACGTTATAATCACAATTAGGATTGTCTTTTGTCATCAATTTGACGGCTTTGTCGTAGTTGCCTTTGTTGATATGGACGACACCTTCATTGTAGTTGGTATTCAATCCTAATTTGTTTGCCTGCTTGAACAAGTCGGCAGCTGCGTTGTAGTCGTTTTCCAATATCGCAACAATGCCAAGGTTATTGTACGCTTCAGCTAGCAAGTCGTCAATTTCGATAGCTTGATGTAGAAGCTGTTTGGCATGTCGAGTGTTGCCTTTTTCGATTGCTATGGCACCTGCGTTACAATAAGGGTCGGCTTCGTTAGGATATGTCTCTATTGCTGTGAGATATATCATCTCCTTGTTTTTAAGTTCTTTAACTAGTGTGGCAGCATACATCATCTGGTCGCAGCTCAACGATTTAGGATTGCTCGTACAAGCTTTGGTGATTTGATCGTCGGTCATGTTAGGCTCGATGGTTTTTACTTTTACAATAGTACGTCTCAACGAAGGCAGAATACTCTTTTCAAACTCTGGGTATTGCTTTATATATTGATTCAGCTGAGCGACTCTTTGTTCTGGCGACTGTTTTTTTAATGTGTTAAGTATGTTTTGCTTATCCTTGATATTGGACTTTTCGATGGCGGCCATCAGACCATTCCAGTCGGCACCGTTGCCAGTAGTGACGAAAGTGATGTCGTTGACATTCTTATAACTTACATGAGTGTCTTTGGATGCAGATAATGATGCAAGTCTTTTCTTTAGGAAGTTTTCTGTCATCTTAGCTCTTTTGTTCGACAGGTCTTTGTTGTAACTAAGAGGTCCTTCAGGAGAAGCCCAGCCGTTGATCTCGATGTTTTTAATATTCCATCCTTTCATGATATGTGATGTCAGATCGTTGACTGCGGTCTTATTCTTCGTGTCTTTGTTTAGAGGAACAGCCCAGTTGATGGCGTCTGAATTTACCATGAAGAAAATATCTCCGTTGTCCGTCATGATGTCCTGTTGCATATCTGGCTGCACGTAGGCTTTCTTGAGAGCGGTCTTGTCGATGTTCTGCGCTGTGTTGATGACACCTTCTGCAATTAAAAATGCATTGGCTGACGCGAACTCGCCATTATCTCTGATGCTTTGACTGTTGGGATGTACCGTCTCTTTGAATTTGTAGATCAAAGGCTCTACTATTAATAAGGAATTGTACATCTCATCATTGTAAGGGATTGTCACGGTGTAAGAATATGCTCCACCTTGGCGCTTGTCAACGACGATGCCGTCGCCAGTGACTTTTTCCCCAATGAAATTCATTGATGGCAACTCGGTCTCGCCTTCTTCATACACCAAAACTGGTGTTATGTTGATGACGGCCTTCTTGTTGAAATATCGAGGCGGAAACTCAGCTTCTATAGTGACAGTGATAGCATTGCCTCTGGTTTCCAAAATATCAGGTGTGGCGGCAAGATATACCTTGTCAAAATGTTTTGCCATACCTTTAACATCATGGTTCTTTGCCTGAAAGACCATGGGTGTCATCGTTAAGATAAAAACGATGGCGATTGCCTTAAATAGAGAATTAAAACGTTTCATATTTTGTTGTTTTTTATGTTTACGAAACAACAAAGATGAAAGGTCTTGGTTCAAGTCTTAACTTATTTTTTCCAAAGGGAATTGAAAAGATGATACATCACTATGCCACCACTTATCGACACGTTAAGCGAATGTTTTGTTCCTTCTTGAGGAATCTCTATTGCCGTGTCGCAATATTGCAATATATCATCGTCAACGCCATCCACCTCGTTGCCGAATATGTATGCACTTTTTTCTTCAGGAATGAAGTCGTTGAGCATAACACTGTCTTCTATTTGCTCTACGGCATGGATGGTATAACTGTTGTCTTTAAGATATTTGCATGCGTCTTCTGTTGTGTCGAAATAACGCCATTTCACGCTTTCTTCTGCACCGAGAGCTGTCTTGTGTATCTCGCGATGTGGCGGACATGCTGTTATGCCGCAAAGGAATATCTCGCCGATCCTGAATGCGTCAGCAGTGCGGAAAAACGATCCGATATTGCTTAATGAACGGACGTTATCTAATACTATAATTACGTCTATTTTTTCAACTTGTTGATATTCAGTTAAACTTAATCTGTTTAACTCTGGCATTGTCAGTTTGCGCATCTTTGTTTATTTTGTGACAAAAATAATGTTTTATCGAAAACAAAACGAAAATAAAAATATTTATCTTTGTGATGAAAATAAGAAAAGATTTATGGCAAAAACAGAAAAAGAAAATCAAGAACTTGAAACCCCTTTGATGAAACAATACTATTCTTTTAAAGCTAAATATCCAGAAGCTTTGTTGTTGTTCAGGGTGGGTGACTTCTATGAGACATTCGGTGAAGATGCCATAAAAACTTCGGAGATACTAGGTATCGTCTTGACAAAAAGAGGCAAGTCGGCGGCTACGGCTACCGAACTTGCTGGCTTTCCTCATCATGCTCTCGATACTTATCTGCCTAAGCTGGTGAAAGCTGGTCAGAAAGTGGCAGTGTGCGAACAGCTTGAGGATCCCAAAATGACGAAGAAACTGGTGAAGCGTGGAATCACAGAATTGGTGACACCTGGTGTTACTTATGATGATAATGTATTGATCCAAAAGGAAAATAATTACCTTGCTTCAATACATATAGAAGATAAGGAGTCGGGAATAGCATTTCTTGATGTGTCAACAGGGGAGTTTTACCTTACCCAAGGTAATAATGAATATATCGATAAGCTGATCCAAAGTTTCAACCCTTCGGAAATACTTTGTCAGCGTAACAAACGTAAGTCATTCGTTGAAAACTTCAGCGACAAATATTATCTTACCGTCTTTGATGACTGGGTCTTCACGTGTGATTATGCCAACGATATTTTGACTCGTCATTTCAATACGAACTCACTCAAGGGGTTCGGTGTCGATGATTTCCCCAAAGGAATTATCGCTGCTGGTGCTGCTATACATTATCTTCACGAAACTCAGCATGACAAGATTTCTTATATCAGTTCTTTGTCGCGCATCGACCAAGGTCAGTTTGTGTGGCTGGACAAATTCACAATCAGAAACCTGGAATTATTACATTCGTCTAACGTTGGAGCAAAAACTCTAATCGATGTCATCGACAGGACAGCCTCTCCTATGGGCAGCCGTATGATGCGCCGATGGCTTTCTCTTCCATTGAAAAATAAAGAGCAGATAACGGCTCGTTATGATATTGTTGATTTCTTCGTGAAAAACAATGACTTGGTGTCGTTATTCCAAGATACGATTCGTCAGGTCGGTGATCTGGAACGTCTGATTTCAAAAGTGTCTTTGTTGCGCGTCAACCCTCGTGAGATGTTGCAGGTGGCACGTGCCCTCGACCAGATCGAGATAATCAAGAATCTATGTTCTGAAAGCGAAAATGAATCGTTGAAGTTATATGCCGAACAGCTTAACGTTTGTGATACCATCAGACAAAGAATAAAAAAGACCCTTAATCATGATTCGCCTGCTTTGTTGTCGAAAGGTAATTATATTAATGAAGGCATTGATGATGAACTTGATGAACTGCGTGCTTTGTCTCGTTCCGGCAAGGAATATCTTGTTGATATTCAGAAAAGGGAAGTCGCGGCAACAGGAATATCTTCTTTGAAAGTGGGTTATAATAATGTGTTCGGATATTATCTTGAAGTGACGAACCTTCATAAAGACAAAGTGCCTGCGGAATGGATCCGTAAACAGACACTTGCTAATGCGGAACGATATATTACGGAAGAGCTGAAGGAATATGAACATAAAATACTTGGTGCAGACGAGAAGATACATGCCATAGAAGAACGACTTTATTTCGAACTGATAAATGCATGTAGTGAATTTGTGGCTCCTGTACAACTTGATGCTACGCTAATTGCCAAGATAGATTGTCTTGTTAGCTTCGCAGCTGTCGCTATAAAGAACAAATATGTTAAGCCAACGATTGATGAATCGTATGTTATTGATATTAAAGAAGGCCGTCATCCTGTTATTGAACAGATGATGCCTGTAGGCGAACCGTATATTTCTAATGATGTATATTTGGACAGAGAGAAACAGCAGATCATTATTATAACAGGACCGAATATGTCGGGTAAGTCGGCACTTTTACGACAGACAGCTCTGATTGTGTTGCTTGCACAGATCGGTTGCTTCGTTCCGGCAGAGTCGGCTCGCATTGGATTGGTGGATAAAATTTTTACTAGGGTAGGGGCGAGCGATAATATTTCATCAGGAGAATCTACATTCATGGTTGAGATGAATGAAACGGCAAGCATCTTGAATAATATCTCCAATAGAAGTCTTGTGCTTCTCGATGAAATAGGTAGAGGAACTAGCACATACGATGGAATAAGCATAGCATGGGCAATTACTGAATATCTTCATGAACATCCTCAATGCAAGGCTAAAGTGTTGTTTGCAACGCATTATCATGAACTTATCGAGATGGAAAATTCTTTCAAAAGAATCAAGAACTATCATGTCAGTGTTAAAGAGATGAATGACAAAGTAATCTTTTTAAGAAAGTTGAAAAAGGGTGGTAGCGCTCATAGTTTCGGTATCCATGTCGCAGCTATGGCAGGTATGCCTCGTAAAGTCATCGATAGGGCTGATGCTTTGCTTGCTATGTTGGAGAAGTCTCATTCGCATGAGTCTTTGAACAAGGCTGTAAAAGAGACTAAGGGATGCGATAGTATGCAGCTTAGTTTTATTCAGCTGGATGATCCTTTGTTGTTACAGATCAAGGAGGATATTTTGAATACCAATATAGATATCTTGACACCAGTAGAGGCTTTGATGAAATTGAATGAGATAAAGAAGTTGCTTAAATAAAAGTAAGCATAAAGAAACAGGAGCCGTGAATGATATATGGCTCCTGTTTATATATATGTTTTTTTAAAACATTCTTATTGCTCTAGTGTTGATATGAAGAGATAGTTTTGAGCAGCGTTTTGCTTTCCCTTTATGATTTATGCGCCATGCTTCTCCTTGTCCGTATTCAGAACTTGTCCAGTACCAGCCTTCTATTTTTTCGTATCCGTTCTCGATAAGGACATTGTTGATGATGTCGTCAGCGTTGGCGATCATGAGTCTGTATAATTCACCAGCAGAAGGAAGATACCATTCGATGCCTTCTTGACGGCAGTATTTTGCAGCTATAGGTTTTACATCTTTCAGTTGTCCTAATATATATGCTGTGTTGTGTTTTCCTAATCCTATATTTAAATCAAGTATAGGCATCAGTTCATTTGTTATGCTTACGATGTCTTGGCAATAAACATAATTGGTTTCATCTTCCCATCTTCTTTTCTCTTGAGATAAAGAAACTGCTAGTCCGTGACCATCGTTAACGTAAAAAACGATGCCTTTTGTGTTGTCATCAAATGTATAGATGTCTCCGACTTTGATGTTTTCCTGTGCTTTTGCTGAAAATATACCTAATAATAGGAATAATGCTAAAAAATTTAATGTTTTCATGACGATTTTGTTTTGAAATTAACATTACAAAAGTACTATTTTTTTGCTAAAAAAACGTGTTTTTTTGAAAAATGTGATATTTTTTTGTAAAAAAAGTAGTGAAATATGGTAAAAAAACAGATCATAATGCCTTTTTTAAAGATTTTTTTAAAAAATATTGATTTGTATATATTTGATAATCAGTGAATAAAAAAATAATTTCAAAAAAAATAAAAAAAGTTTAAAAAATACTTGCGCGGAATGATATTTTGCGTATCTTTGCATCATCAAACAACAACGCGGAAATAGCTCAGTTGGTAGAGCACGACCTTGCCAAGGTCGGGGTCGCGAGTTCGAGTCTCGTTTTCCGCTCAAAGTCCCGATAGAAAGTCGGGATTTTTTGTAAACAGGATAAGTGCCTGAGTGGCGGAATAGGTAGACGCGCCGGACTTAAAATCCTGTGCCCATTTCGGGCGTGCCGGTTCGATTCCGGCCTCAGGTACTAAAAGAGCTTCAGTAACACTGAAGCTCTTTTTTTTGTTCCATGATGACAAAGTCTCTTATCTGCTCTTTAGCACAAAAAAAGCTGCCATGTTTCCATAGCAGCTTATATCTTCTTCAGTTATAAAATTCTTATTTTATACCGAGAGCTTTCTTGATGTGTTTTGGAAGAGCATCTTTGTGAAGAACGATGTTCATAGTTTTGTAACGTACGAAAGCTTCTGATGCGTAGAATGTACCATCATAGTTGCCTGTTACACCCCATGAGTTCTTTACGATGAAGTAGTTGTTGCCAAGTTGATCTTTAGCTTTACCGTAGATGATCATACCGTGGTCGTCGCCTGTTTCATAGTTGTCGTAAGCGATTTGACGGTCTTCTTGAGAAACCCAGCGTTGTGGAGTTGGTTGTGAGTAAGCTTCTTTAGCTCTTTGTTCTGCGCTGAGACCTGCCCAACGTGCTTTGTCTGTAGCAGCGTCGTTGTTTTCTTTTGCATCGAGGTCAGGAAGAACCATGATACCGAAGTTGTCACCTCTTAAGAAACCTTTTTCACTTACGTCTGAACCCCAAGCGAAAGTATAACCGTTGTCGATAGCGTAGTTCATAACTTCCATGAGTTCGTCAATTGGGAGGTTGTAAGCTGTGCCCCATCTCCAGTTGTCTTGTACTTCGATGACGAATTCATCGTAGAATGGGTGGTGTGAGAAAGAAGCTAAGTTTACATAGTCATCTGGGTTGAAGCCTGTTGATTCAGCGAATGATTTTGGAGTATATTCTTTACCTTCATAAACGAATGTTTCTGGACGTTCGCCGATGTAAGCATTGAGGATGCCTGCTAAAGCTTCTTTCCATAATGGATTGCCTTCAGCGTTTGTTTGGAGTTTTCTTCCTTTAACGATAGCTTCTACGAATGGATCGCATACTCTTGAGAATTCTGAGAAGTCTGATAATGTGTCGTTGTGTTTAACACCAGCTGGCAATTCTGAATCTGGAACCAAGCCGTAATGTTTGATACCGTAAAGTACATCGTAGAATGAACCACCTTGTGAGAAAGAGATGTCACCGTGTGTACGAACTGTTGCTTGTGCGCGGTCCATGTATGTGTTCCATACGATGAACATTTCTGAGAAGTCGTATGCTGGTTTGCCCATACGTAACAATTCAGCTTCAACGAATGATAATGTTGAATAGCACCAGCATGTACCTGCTGCATTCTGGTCTTTCATAGATGTGATAGGAAGTCTTACTTCTTCTGAGAAGATCCAACCTTCTTTTTCAGGAGCTTGTTCAGCTTCTTGTGCATTTACGAAGCATGGCATTACGAATGCTAATGCTGATGCTGCTAAGAATTTCTTAAAGTTCATAGTTTTTTTAATTTAATGTTAATAAATATTATAATTCTAATTTGGATTTCATTTCATTTGTCAAACCGTCTTTGTTGATAGTGAAGAACATTGTGTGGAGACGTACGAAAGGTACTGAGCAATACCAATATCCTTCATATCCGTAAGCTTCGCTCCATGAGTTTTTCACTTTGTAGTATTTTGTTCCGTTCTGGTCGTATGCGATGCCTACGATGAGCATGCTGTGGTCGTCTGTTGTCTGTCCGTTTTCGTAAGCTTCCTGGTGCATTTCTTCAGTCACTTCTTTCTCAGGCATTACGCTTTCGAATTTATATAATGAAGCGAGGATTTCGTCGTCGCTCATCTTCTTGTATTTCTTTTCATCTGATTGTCTGATTTTTTCTACGTTATCTTCGAGTACGACACCGACACCTGCGTTACGGCTGAAACCTTTGTCGCTTACGTCTTGTGCCCAGCCTACAGTGTAGCCGTTGTTCAAGGCATTGTCGAGTTCTGACATCAATTCATCCAAAGGCATGTTGTATGACATTGTGTTTGCCCAGTTGTCTTGGATAGGCATGATGTAAGGCTTGTAGTTTTCGTGGTTTGTGAACGCACTGATTTGTACGTAGTCGTCGATGTTGAGAGGATATTTTTCAGCAAATGATTTTGCGTTATATTCTGCACCGTCAAAGTTGAATGTTGCAGGGACTTCTCCTAGATATACGTCTAAGATAGATTGTACCATGTTAGGCCATGCTTTGCTGATTTTTCCGTTATGTTGTTTGTTGACGATTTTTCCGTATTCTGCAAGAACTGTATGAAGCTCACCGTGTTGATGTTTGTTTTCTCCTAATACGAGTCCGTTGTATGCTTCGTCAGTTATCATGCCGCTTTCGTTGATGGCATATAAAGCGTCGAATACTTCACCGCCAGGGCTGAAGTTGCAGACACCTTGCATTCTTATATATTTCTCGAATTTGTTGGCGTATGCCCAGCGTACGAGATACATTTCTGAGAGGTCAATCTCTACATTGTATTTTTTCATGATTTCTGCTTCGATCATGGCAACGCCAGCGAAACACCAGCAAGTTCCTGACTGTGATTGGTTCTTGACAGAAGTGTGAGGTACTACTACATCATCTGTGATTTGATAAACGCGTTCTTGAGCGAAGAGTGTTGCAGGCATTGAGAGTATGAATGCCAATGCTAACAAAACGATGTTTTTTTTACGATTCATTTTCTTTTATTTTGTTAAAAAATTCTCAAATGTTTGAATCTACAAAGATAAAAAAAATCTCGTTGTGAGACAAGATTTTTTTTACCTATGAAAGTATGTATTTTTTATGATAAACAATTTTGAAACATAGAGCGTAAATGAACAAAAATCCTATATAATTCAAGTTTGTGTCATTGTGTCTAAATCAATTATGTTGTCTGTGTAATCATTCAACTCGTATGTTCCGAACCTTGGTTATTGATAACTTCTGTGTAAATAAAAAAAGCAGTGAAAAACTTCACTGCTTTTGATTATTAATTTACATGTTATTGTTTGATGAATCTCTTTGTGATGTCACCTTTGTCGGTGTTTATTTTGACGAAGTAAATTCCATCGTTGAAGTTGCTTAAGTCTATTGTTCCGTTGAAGTTATGATTACTGTAAACCAAGACACCTACGATGTTGTAGATATTGACTTCATTGATGTTTTCTGTAGTGTTGACAAAAAGAACTTCATTAGCTGGATTAGGATATATCTCGAATTTGTTTGCATATTCTTCTAAAGAAACCTCTTGTATTAACACTGTGTATGGATCTGATTCTTCAGACTCACTGTTGGCGCAGACGGTAACGACAGTGAAGTTGAATGATCCTTCGTTGTCAGAGCCTGCTATGTAAGAGTTAGTACTTGAAGCTCCGAATTGTTGTCCGTTTACATAAACGATGTAAGCTTGAGCTCCGTCAACGGCGTCCCATGTCATTGTGACTTTAAACTTATATTCATATCCTTCAACATCTTGTTCTATTGTAGCACCTAAGTTTGTTGGAGCGTTGCAAGGTTCATCGCTGCCACCGATCACTACTGTCAAAGGATCTGTCAGGTCTGATTCTCCGTTTTCGCATGATGATGTAACGTTGAAGAATGTTGTTGTAGGGTTGTCGTATCCTATTTCAAATGATGTTGTTGAAGCATAACCTTTCCAGAGTCCGTTTTCATATATTGTATATGAGGAGGCATCGCTGTTGGCATCCCATGTCAAAGTGACTTTATATTTGTGATTGTAACCTGGGACATTTTCTTCCACTGTGGCTTGAAGGTTGGTAGGAGGCAGGCATGGGTCGATGTCAACTTTGATGCTAGGGCTTACCAATGATAAGCTTCCGTCTTCGCATACAGTAGCTACAGAGAGATAAAGGATTTGAGGTTGACCTGTTCCGAATGTGTATGAGTTTGTGCTTGTGTTTGCAAGATGATCGCCGTTGATGTAAACTTCATATCCAGCAGCATTATCTACAGCATCCCATGTCAGATAGATGGTGTAATAATATTCGTTGCCAGGAATGTCTTCTTCTATTGTAACTTGAAGGTTGGTAGGCATCAGACATGGTGATGCTCCGTCTTCGATGACGACAGCGCATTGTTCTGATTGTTCTGATGTGCTACCGTCGCTGCAGTGTGTTTTTACTGCAAAATAAAATACAGCTTCTGTATTGGCTCCTGCTATATAATAGAGACCGTCGGTGTCGCCTAACCACATGCCGTTAGGATAATTGTCTGAATAGAAATAGATGGAATAAGCGTCTGCGTTATCTACTGCGTCCCAGCTTAATGTAACTTTGTATTTGTAACCGTAGCCTGGAACGTCTTGTTCAACGAGTGATCTTAAATTTGTTGGGGCATCGCAGGCTATGGCCTTTGACGAGAATGCTGCTGTGAAAAGCAACGCGAGTAATAAAAGTAATGTTTTCTTCATAGATTTGTGAAATTAAATGTAATTAGTTAATAACGCAAAGATACGAATTATATCGTTATGAAAATATGGCTTCATGATAAATTTATTTCTTGTGAATCTTGTTGTATTACAATAAAAAAGAGACTCGCCTGATGCCTTTTGACACGACGAGTCTCTTTTGTATTTGTCAGATGACTGTTATTCTACAATCATTTTCTTGGTAACTGCTCCGTTTACTGTCTGCAGATTGATGAAATAAATTCCTTTGTTATAATTTAAGACGTTGATTTCTATCTCGTTGGAATTTACTGCTATCTCTTCCACTAACATTCCGAGTGTGTTATAGATTTTAACTTTTGAAAGCTGACCGTTGTAGGCAGACAATTTTACGTAGTCTTTTGCAGGGTTAGGTGTTATGAAGAATTTTGTTTCTAGTTCATCGATGCCTATTCCTTCATATAATACACATGTCTCTTCAGATAACGCTGATTCATTGTTGCCAAAGATGGCTTTTACCTTATAGCAATATTCAGTGTTGTTTTCAAGTTGGGTGTCGGTGTATTCGTTTGTTGCAGCCTCTGCGAAGAACAGTCCGTTACGATAAAGGTGATATGATGTTGCACCTTCCACTGCATCCCATGTTACGTTTATTTCATTGTCGTTGACAATTGCTTCTATGTTTTGCGGTGTGGCAAATGATGAAGAATATATCTTCACTGTTCCTACTGATGTTTTGTCGTCATATAAAGCCACAACTTCAGCGAGACAGAAATCTGTTGCATCAACGCTGAATGATGTCTGGGTTGTATTGCTCAATATCAATGAATTGTTGACGTATAGGTCGTAGCCTGTAGGTTCTGTGTTTTCTGGAGCATCCCATGTTATCTTCAGTCTGTTGCCTAATGTGAACTGTAGATTCTGTGCAGGGTATGGGTGATCTACGTTTTCATATAGGAAATGGCTGTTGAATATTTCTTTAGTGACTGGATCTTGGATCCATACTGCAACTTCAAGGTCGTCCATCTCTTCCACATTGGTTTGTGTCATGTCGTAAGTATATTCAAATCTCTTGTATTCTCCAGCATTGATGTCTGTATCGAATCCATGACCTTCGTCTAACATCACCATTGCGATATGATGGAACTCTTGTTCTCCGTTGCCTCCGTATTCTACGGTGTTTTCTGTGGTTGTCTTTTCGTTGACGGTGATATATGTCTTTACATCGTTAAGGTCGATATACGACATGACGTCGGCACTGAGAACGATGTTGTCGCCTTCAATTTTGAAAGATCCTCTTATGTTGGCGAAAGCTGGTGTGTTGTATCTTGCCATAAGAGCTGAGTTGGTGACAGGCTGTGCTGTAGAGTTGGCTACTTGTGCTACGGCGTCAAGAAATACCAGAGGTACAGAACTTACACCGTAATAAAGACAGCGTTCGTAGCCTTCTTGTATGAAATATGGGTCGCCGACACCTGGCCAGTTGACAGGATATTTCACGTATGTGAATTTTCCAGGGTTGTTGTTGGTGAGATTCAACATCAAGGAATTGATCAGGACACATGGCGCGCATGTTGAACTTGAGAAATGTTCTATCATAGGGATGCGTTGTGTCTGTGCTATCGCTATGCTGAATGTCTTCGACAGAGTGTGTTCTTCTTGTTCCATCGTGAAGCCATTGACTTCTGAGATATATAAGTCAAGTGAGTATGTGTCTGGAAGAAGTGTCTCTGTAGTGGTGAATGTGAGTGTGTTATTTTCAAAAGAGGTGAGATATACGGAGAATGTCTCTGTTACTGGTTCTTGTCCTTCTATCTGATAGGTTGCCTTTATCGATTGGATGGCTGTGCTTCCCATGTTCTGGACGGTGAATTTTACGTTGAGAGGTCCGGAACTCATTCTGTCGTTGAGGTTGATCTCGCTAAGTCTTAATGATAGGTCGTCTTGAATCTTAACGACGAAATCGTCGAAGTACCAGTTGTTGAAGTTAATTGACGCTCCGTCGAAGAAGATGCAGAATAAGACTCCTTCATATCCCATGTGTGGTGATAATATCTTTTCTTCTATGCTATAACGTCCGCTGTTGGAATATGACTTTGTCCATACGTTGTGCCATGAATAGCCGTTATCGATTGAGGTGGCGATGCCTATAGTGCTTGTGGCTGAGTTGAAATTGTCGAAATAATGGTTCATGGTTATGACGATATTCTGTATGCCGGTGAGATCGACAGGTGCCGAAACAATACGTGTCACACCTACAAATTCAGGATACCATCCTAACTTAAGCTCGTTGGCTTCACCGCCTGCATTGGATGTGTTGCTAATACTCCAGTTGCTCGTCTCATTGCCGTTGGCAGATATTGTAGTCCATCCTTCTGGTAAGCTGGTTGAATCGAAATGCTCGTCGATGATGAGATTGGTAGGTGCGTCCTGAGCAAAAATTGATACTGAGAACAACAATGCAATCGTTAAAAGTAATGTCTTTTTCATATATGTTCTTTTATTTAATGTTTAAGGTTCAAAGTTTAAAGTAAAGACAAGGCTTCTTAAATCCTTAAACCTTAAACCATCAATTATTCTTTGATTATCTTTATAATATTATTTCCTTTTTCACTTATTGCCTCAATGAAATAGATGCCGCTGTTATAATTAGAGATATTGATTTCTACTTCGTTGGAATTTACTTTCAATTCATCTATTAACATTCCGAGTGTGTTGTATATTTTCAGCACTGAAATATGGTTGTTGGCTGACAATAGCTTGACGAAGTCTTTTGCAGGGTTTGGATATATTGCAATATTTGTTTCATGAGCTTCTGTCACAGACAAGTCTTGTACTGTGATAAGTGCTATTGATTCTTTGTCGTCTTCGTATAATGCCACTACTTCTGCTGAGTTATAGCTTGCTGTATTTGCTAATGTATATGACATCTCGTTGCTGTTTTCCAAAACCAAGTCACCGTTGACGTATAGGTTATATCCTGTAGGATTGCCTTTTTCAGGAGCTTCCCAGCTGATGTTCAAGATGCCGTTTTCATTGTGCATCTGAAGGTTTTGGGCAGGATATGGATGGTCGGTGTATTCATACAGATAACGGCTGTTGTATATTTCTCTGGTATCATAATCCTGAATCCATACTGCTACTTCCAGATCGTTGATGTCTTCAACGAAAGTTGTTGACATGTCGTGGCTGAACTCAAAATGTTTATATTCGCCTTCGTTGAGGTCGATGCTGCTGCCTTGTGATCCTGTGATCATCTTCATCATGATGTGATGGAAAGCTGAATCGGCATTGTTGATGGCTTCAACATTCTCTACGGTTGTCTTTTCGTTCACTGTTACGAATAGCTTTTTGTCTGATAAGTTGATATAAGACATGACATCGGTGATGATGTTGATGGTGTTTCCTTCGAGATAGAAGGCTCCTTTTATGTTGACGAAAGCAGGTGTGTTGTAGTCTTCGTCAAGTTCTTCTTGTGTTACAGGATGGTATTCGTGGTTGCCGCCGTTGAAGCAGATATGAGGTACGCCAGTCACATCATAATAGTTCTTTCTTGCTCCTGCTTCTGCTGTATAATAATCATCGCCGTATGAAGGGAAGTTCATGGCATATTTTGTATAAGTGTATTTGCCAGGATTGTTTTCTGTGAGTTCGAGCATGGTGGCGTTGAGAGGGACACAGGATGCGCATGTTGAACTTGAGAAATGTTCTATCATAGGGATTTTCTGTGTTCCGCCTAAAGCGACGTTCAAGTCCTTATTTTGCTTGTTGTTTGTTGTGTTCTGGTCTTCGTTGCCATTGACACTGTTGATGTTGATCTCTATATTGTAGCTTCCTGGAGTGAGATACATCTTTTCTTCAAATGAGAAGTCGCCTGTTTCAAATGTGGCAAGGCTTGTTTCAAAAGTCTCTGTAACTGTGATGTCGTTGACTTGATATGTGGCTTCAAAAGATGTTATTTCTTCAGTGCCGTTGTTTTGTACGCTGAAATTGACGTCTTGTTTACCGGCAGGGATGAAGTCGGCTATGTTTATGCTTTCAAATTTAGCATCGTTCTCTTCCATTACCGAAATCTCAAAGTCGTCGAAATACCATCCATTGACATTGTTGGTGTTGCCTTGGAAATAGATGCAGAACAATACGTTGCTTTTTCCCATGTCGTTGTTGCTGATGTCTTCAACAATTGTATATCTGTCTTCTTCTGAATATGTCTTTGACCATGCCTGACTCCATGAGTTGCCGTTGGTGCTTGATGTGGCGACACCTACTGTTCCGCTGATGGATTTCTTCTCGAAATAGTGACGTAGTGAGAGTGTCACTTTGCTCAATCCGCTCAAATCTACAGGCTTGGTGATGATGCGTATCACACCTACGCTTTGAGGAGTTGGGTTGAGCTTTAACTCAGAAGCTTCACCGCCTGCTTTGTTGGTCTCTGATATGATCCAGTTTCCTGATCCTGGGTCAGAGGTAGTCCATCCTTCAGGTAATGATGATGAGTCGAAGGTCTCTCTTAAGATGATGCTTCTGCTTTGCGCGAAAATCGTTGCTGAGAACAATAATGCAATCGTTAAAAGTAATGTTTTTCTCATGATTTGATTTTTTTAGTTACTTCTTAAGTCTTATAGCTTAAAGTGAAGATTCTCTCCACCCATTGAGCTTAAAACATAATCCTTAAACCATTATTCAATTATT
>JAZLAI010000023.1:0-9694 GCA_045613105.1 Bacteroidales bacterium
CCGTCGAAACCTGCGCCTGCTGGTAAAGTAGCTTTACGGCCGTAAGGTGTTGTAGCTGTCTTCATGCCTTCCAATGTTGTTGGAGCCATTTGACCACCTGTCATACCGTAGATACCGTTGTTAACGAAAATCATTGTGATGTTTTCGCCGCGGTTACAAGCGTGGATTGTTTCTGCTGTACCGATAGCTGCCAAGTCACCGTCACCTTGATATGTGAAGATAACTTTGTTAGGCCATACGCGTTTGAGGCCTGTTGCCAATGCTGGAGCACGGCCGTGAGCTGCTTCTTGGAAGTCAACATCGAAGTAGTCGTAAGCCATAACTGAACAACCTACAGGAGCTACGCCGATTGTATCTTCGTCAACGCCGAGTTCTTCCAATACTTCAGCGATGATACGGTGTGTTGTACCGTGACCGCAACCAGGACAATAGTGGAATGGTTTTTCGGTCAATAACTTAGATTTTTGATAGACTAAGTTTTCAGGTTTAATGATATCTTCTATTGTCATCTTATTATTCTCCTATAATTTGTTTTTTCATTGCTTCGAGCACTTCTTCTGGTGTGTGGATGATACCACCGACGCGGCCGAAGTGTTCAGCTTTAACGCGACCGTTGACAGCCAATTTAACGTCTTCAATCATTTGACCGCAGCTTAACTCAACTGCTAAGAAGCCTTTAGTGCCTCTGTCGATGAGGTTTTGGATAGCCTTGGTTGGGAATGGGAACAATGTGATTGGACGTAACAAACCGACTTTCAAACCTTCAGCGCGTGCCAATTGTACAGATTTTTGAGCGATACGAGCACTTGAACCGTAAGCTACGAATACATATTCTGCATCTTCGCATTCGATTTCTTCAAAACGTACTTCGTTTTCTTCAACCATTCTGTATTTTTCTTGGAGGTGACGGTTGTGAGCTTCCATCTTTACTGAGTCTAAGTCTAAAGATGTGATGATACGGTGTTGTGTACCTCTCTTACGACCTGTTGTTGCCCAAGGATAGTTAGCTTTGATTTCTTCTTCAGTCATACGTGGTTTTTGTTCTGGAAGAACAACTTTTTCCATCATTTGACCTATAGCACCATCTGATAAGATGCAGCATGCCATACGATATTTGAATGCCAACTCGAAGCCTAATGCTACGAAGTCTGCCATTTCTTGTACTGAAGCAGGAGCTAAGACGATGTTTTTGTAGTCGCCATTGCCACCACCTTTACATGCTTGGAAGTAGTCTGCTTGTGATGGTTGGATTGTTCCTAAACCCGGGCCGCCACGAACTACGTCAGCGTAAACGCATGGTACTTCTGCACCAGCGATATATGCAATACCTTCTTGTTTCAAACTTACACCAGGACTTGATGATGATGTCATCACGCGTTTTCCGGATGCACCTGCAGCATAAACCATGTTGATAGCTGCTATTTCACTTTCTGCTTGTAAAACGACCATGCCGGTACGTTCGTAAGGGTTTTGTTCCATAAGATATTCAATCACTTCTGATTGTGGAGTGATAGGATATCCATAATAAGCATCACAACCGTAGCGAATAGCTGCTTCGGCTAATGCTTCGTTACCCTTCATCAGTTTTAATTCTCCCATTATGTGTTAATTTTAAATGTTAGACATTGATTTTGATTACAACTTGACTTTATAAACAGTGATAACACCATCTGGACATACCATGCCGCATGATGCACAACCGATACATTTGTCAGGTTCCGCCATATAAGCGTAATTGTAACCTTTTCCATTTACTTCTTTAGCCAAGCTAATGACACCGACCGGACAGTTTGCGGCGCATACACCACAACCTTTACAACGTTCTGTGTTAACTACGATGGCTCCTTTGAAACTTGCCATAATTATTTGTTTTTAAGTTACTTATAATGTTTGTTGTTTCCTTAATTCTTTTTTGTCGAGACTTACAAAAATATATATTTTTTTTTAATCTGAATCAAGATTCGTAAAAAAATATTTATTTTATAGGATGGTCTTCTGCAAAACGTTTTAATCTTTCTGCCAGTACTGGGATTTCATCTCTTTGTATTAATGATGTACATGCGCGGATGCCTTGACGTGTGCTGCCGCAAGTGTCCAAAGAGATAGCTGAGATACCATAGTATAACATTGCTTCCAACAATTCTGGACCTGTGAAGCCTGGATAGCAGTATGTGAAATAGAATCCGTCTGCTATTGGCTCGCCGAGATCTTCGTCGTATGTGAACTCAAATCCGTTTGACAAGAATGCGTCTTTCATCATTTTTGCCTTGTGACCATACTCTAATACGTCTTCACGATAGTTGTATGTGCCGTCGTTGACAGCTTTTAAAACACCTGCTACTGCATATTGTGCAGAGTGTGATGTTCCTGAACTGAGTGGGTGTAATGCTCCGAAGAGGATTCCTCTTAAGAATACATCCTGACCGCAGAACTCTTTCATGTCTGGATAACGACGTTCTGCCAATTTGTTGCTTATGCCTAAGATTGCACAGCGTTCGCCAGCATAGCTGAATGCTTTTGAGCTGGAAATCATCAAGATATAATTGTCTGTATATTTACCAACTGTTGGTTGATAAGGTGCTACACCTGGATGACTGTAGTCTTTACGGAAGTCCATTCCGAAGTATGCTAAGTCTTCAAGTACGATGACATCGTATTTGTTGGCAAGTTCGCCTATTATACGAAGTTCTTCATCTGTCAGACAAACCCATGTTGGATTGTTAGGGTTGGAATATAATACGCTATGTATCTTGCCTGTAGCAAAGATGCTTTCTAATTTCTCGCGAAGTTTTTCTCCACGATATTCATAAATGTCGAAGCTTTCCATAGGAATTCCGAGCACTTTGTTTTGGAATTTGTGTACAGGGAATCCTGGGTCGATAAATAATACAGTGTCTTTTTCTTTGTTTATATGTCCGCAAATCATAAATGAAGCGAATGCTCCTTGCATAGAGCCTACTGTAGGGATGCAGTTTGTCGCATCAACATCAAGGTCAAGGAAATTTTTGATAAAACGTGATGCTTCATTTTTAATTGCAGGGACACCATCTATTGGAGGATAAGTGGCTGCAACTCCATCTTGTAGAGCTTTGATTTGAGCTTCAACGCCTGCTTGGACAGCAGGAAGACCTGGGTTGCCCATTTCCATGTGAATGAATTTTACGCCACTTGCTGTTTCAAGGTCTCTTGCAAGTTTGTTGATTTCACGAATACCTGCTTTTCCAATGCAAGAAAGGTTGCTTTCGCTAAAAACTTTCTGAGCTACTTCAACCGGTACAATGTTATTCTTCATGATAATATGTTGACTTTTTTGTTTAAAATTTCCAAAATTCTTCCAACGTCAAAATTATGAAAATATTTAATATAAAAAGTCTTAAACGAAGAATATTTTTTAGTTGAAGTTTTTGTGTGAATGTCTTTTGTTTATGTGACTCCTTAAATCATGATTTGTATTCCTATTTTATTTACTGTTGTTAGTTGAAATTAGATGATGTTTTAATTTATAGTATGCCATAATGTTTATGCTTTGATATTTTGTATAACTTTACGGTCTATAAATCGGATTTTTGGGTGTGCTGATGACAAGACATATTGCAAATATACTCACAGGCTGCCGTATTCTCGGTAGTGTATTATTGTTGTTTTCTCCTGTATTAACATTAGAATTTTATATCGTATATATCTTCTGTGGTCTTACTGATATGGTGGATGGTACTATCGCAAGGATGACAAACAGTGACAGCATTTTTGGTGGAAAGTTTGATGCTGTGGCTGATTTTGTGTTTGTTGTTGCCGCTTCGATTAAATTGTTGCCAATAATACATGTACCATTGTGGTTATTGATATGGAGTAGTGCAATTGCAATTATTAAAATAAGTAATATTGTATGTGGAAGTCTTTGTGCAAAACGGTTTATAACACTGCATACTATAATGAATAAAGTTACGGGATTGTTGTTGTTTATTTTGCCTTTAACATTATCTTTTATAGAATTGAGATATAGTGCTGTATTTGTATGTTGCATTGCAACGGTTTCGGCAGTTCATGAAGGCTTTTATATTGCAATAGGTTTTAAAAATAAATAAACTATGCCGGATTGTTGTATGTGGAATCACAAAGACAGATGTCATGAAATATTCCAAAAGAGTATAGGATTATAACTAACAGGCTTAACGTCAATGATATATAAAATAAAAACGGAAGCGATTATTTTGCTTCCGTTTTTATGTGGGACGTACTGGACTCGAACCAGTGACCTCTGCCGTGTGAAGGCAGCGCTCTAAACCAACTGGGCTAACGTCCCGCCTGCCTAATAATAAAAAAACGCCTCATGGGCGTTCTTTGTGGGGCGAACAAGAATCGAACTTGTGACCTCATGCCTGTCAAGCATGCGCTCTAAACCAACTGAGCTACCGTCCCATTTGCGAGTGCAAAGATACAACTTTTTTTTATTCCACCAAATATTTTTTGTTTCATTTTTTATTTTATTTTTGAATTTCCTAAATTTATAATTATGAATAAAATTAAGTATCTATTAATCAGTGTGTTCCTGATGAGCGGATTGTTCGCGATAAATGCTCAGGAGAAAAAAAACTTTGAATTGGCCGATATTTATGAACGTCCTACATTTAGAATGAAAGGCGTTGCTGGCATGAATCCTATGAAAGATGGCGACACATACGCTACTCTTGAGAAAGGTAAACTCAATATCTATAACTATAAAACAGGTAAACTTGTAAAGACTCTCTTCGATATGAGAGAACTTGTACTTCCTGGAGATTCACTTCCTCTTCCTCTCTATTCAACATACGAACTCAGCGATGACGAGTCAAAGGTGTTGTTCATGAACAATATGAATCCTATTTATCGTCATTCTTACACAGCAAGTTTCTATGTATATGATATTAATAATAAGGAGTTGTCTCCTCTTTCAGAGAACGGAGATCAACGTCTCGCAACATTCTCGCCTGATGCTACAAAAGTGGCTTTTATGCGTGACAATAACCTTTTTATTAAAGATTTGAAAACAAACGAAGAAATCAAATTTACCCATGATGGCGAATGGAATCATGTAATCAATGGTGCTCCAGACTGGGTATATGAGGAAGAATTCGGTTTCGCTCAAGGTTTTTACTGGTCACCTGACAGTAAAAAAATCGCATATTATCGCTTCGATGAATCTAATGTCAAAGAATTTAATATGCAAATGACAGAAGGTTTGTATATGCAGGATTATAAATTTAAATATCCAAAAGCTGGTGAAGATAATTCAATAGTGGAAGTCTATGTATATGACCTTGCTTCTGGTGAGACAAAGAAAATGGATACAGGTGAGGAAACAGATATTTATCTTCCAAGAATCAAATGGACACAAGATCCTAACATCTTGGCTATCCAAAGATTAAACCGTCATCAAAATCATCTTGAGATCTTGGCTGCTGATGCAACAACAGGTGAAACATCGGTTTTCTACGATGAAACAAATCCTTATTATATAGATATTACAGATAATTGGACATTCCTTGAGGATGGTAACAGATTTTTGATGACAAGCGAAAAAGATGGGTATAACCATATTTATTTGTATATGATGGATGGTACACCTGTTAAGCAGCTTACTGACGGAAATTGGGAGGTTACAAATGTTTATGGTTTTGATGGTAAGGAAGTTTATTTCCAAGCTGCAAAAAATAGCTCAATAGAACGTCAAATTTATGCAGTAAACTTAAAAGGTGAAATGCGTACATTAATTAATAAGGTGGGTACAAATAACGCACGATTCAGTTCTAATTTCAAATATTTAATCAATATAAATTCAAGCGTAGATCAGCCTCATCAATATGTTTTGTTCGATAACAAAGGTAAACAGGTTAGGATTTTGGAAGATAACAAAGAATTTGCTGAAAGAATCAAAGAATATAATTTAGGTAAAAAAGAATTTATCACAATCACAGATCCTGCTTTCACTTTGCCAGATGGTACACAAATAGAAATGGAAACTTGGCGTATTTTGCCTCCTGATTTCGATCCAAATAAAAAATATCCTGTTTTGATTTATGTTTATGGAGGTCCTGGACATCAAACAGTCAATAATGCATGGGGTAGTGACGATTTCTCATGGATGCAATTGCTTGCTCAAAGAGGTATTATATGTGTTTCAATCAATAATAGAGGTGGTGGCGCAAGAGGTGAAGTGTTCAAGAAAATGACTTACCAACAACTTGGCAAATATGAGACCGAAGATATGATTACTTTGGCTAAATATATGGCAGCACAACCTTATGTAAATCCAGAAAAGATAGCTATCTACGGATGGAGTTATGGCGGTTTTATGGCAACATCTGGTATTACAAAAGGTGCTGATTATATCAGTACAGCTGTTGCTGTTGCTCCTGTTACAAACTGGCGTTATTATGATAATATCTACACAGAAAGATTTATGCGTACACCACAAGAAAATCCTTCAGGATATGACGATAATTCTCCGATTAACTTTGTGGATCAATTAAAAGGAAATTATCTGTTGTGCCATGGAAGTGGTGATGATAATGTACATTTCCAAAATGCCATGGAATTGATAAAAGCTTTGATTTCGGAAGGAAAACAATTTGATTTGATGGTGTATCCAAATAAGAATCATAGTATTTATGGTACTTATGAAAGTGATGGTAAAGAAGTGAGAATGCATTTGTTTGAAAAAATAAATAATTTCTTGTTTGAAAATCTTTTGGAAAAATAATTTTTGTATTAAAAAAATAATTATTTTTGCACCCGCTTAGAAAAAAAGATTTTAGTTTAACAAATTAAAGAAAGAGAGAGTATTAACATGATTATTGTTCCTGTAAAAGAAGGCGAAAGCATTGATCGCGCTCTGAAACGTTACAAGAGAAAGTATGAAAAAACTGGTGTTGTAAAAGAATTACGTAACCGTCAAAAATTCACAAAACCTTCAATTATCAAGCGTGAACAACGTATGAAGGCTATTTACGTTCAGCAGCTCCGTCAAGCAGAAGAAAACAACTAATTTGTTGTTTGCATTTTTTGCAAGAATGATTTCAGAGAAACTTTGTCCAAATATTTTGGACAAAGTTTTTTTTATTAATATTGTTTTTTACAAAAATAATATGTACCTTTGACGCATGATGATATAGCTATGCTAAATGATTTTTTGAAATATATTGAAATTGAAAAACGATATTCCATGCATACCGTTAATGCGTATAAACGGGATATTGATCAGTTCAGAAATTATCTTCAAAAATATTATGAAATAAGTAATATGCTACATGTAGATTCCGATAAGGTAAGATCGTATATAATACATCTAAAGGATCATGGTTTGGAAAATAGAAGTATTAATAGAAAAATATCTTCATTGAGAACATTTTATATGTATTGTATAAGAGAAAAAAAAATCAAAAACTCTCCTTTGTCGGAAATAAAATCATTGAGGCAGCCAAGGGAGTTGGCGAAATTTGTTCCGGAATGTGATATGGAAAATATATCATTTGAAAAAACGGAGGAATTTACAGTGAGAAGAGATGAACTTGTAATAGAGATCCTATATCAAACAGGCATAAGACAAACAGAATTACGTTCGATATTAGACAGTGATATAGATGGAAATAAGTTTCAGATAAAAATACATGGTAAAAGAAATAAAGATCGTGTTGTCCCAATAGAAGCAGATTTGCTAAAATTAATTGAACAATATAAAAAAATAAGAAATAGACAATTTCCGGAAAAGAAAAACGTTAAATTGATTGTTAATAACAAAGGTGAAGAAGCAACACCTAAGTTCATATACACGATTGTAAATAGAGTCTTAAGTGGAATAACAACGATAGAACAAAAAAGTCCTCATGTCTTAAGACATACGTTTGCGACACATTTGCTTAATAGAGGTGCGGATATTAGGGCAATTCAAAAAATGTTAGGCCATGATAGCTTGAGTTCAACGCAAATATACACATACAATACAATAGATAAATTAAAAGAAATATATAAGGATTCACATCCATACGGAGATAAATAGAAAATCCAAAAACATTATTATTATAACCAATTTAAAACAGGAGGTTACTATGAAAATCAACATCAATTCAGTACACTTTAAAGCTGACTCAAAACTAGAAGATTTCATTACACAAAAAATTGAAAAGGTTTGTTCTAAATTATCAGATGCGATAGGCTCGGAAGTAACTTTAAAATTAGATAACACCGATACACCTGAAAATAAAATAGTAGATATTAGAATTATGTTGAAAGGAAATGATTTGTACGCAAGTAAAGTAAGTAAATCATTTGAAGAATCAACTGATTTGGCCATTGATGCGTTGAAAAAACAATTAGAGAAGTATAAAGGCAAGATGGAGGGATGATATCAATTATTGATTTTCAAGAGTTTGCATAAAAAAACAAAAAAAATAGATTTTTTTTTAATAAAACGTTTGTAGATTCAAGAAATATGATTATTTTTGCAAACCATTTCAGAGGATTACCAAAGAGATGGTTTGCAAATAAAGTTCTTTAAAATTATGAGGATAGGCCGGCGTAGCTCAGCGGTAGAGCACGTGATTTGTAATCTCGGGGTCGGGGGTCCAAATCCCTCCGCCGGCTCATGAAATTCTTGAAAAAGAATTTTTGGGGGAGTCGCATAGTGGCAATTGCAACAGACTGTAAATCTGTCCTCGGATGAGTTCGGTGGTTCGAGTCCACCCTCCCCCACACTTGCGGAAGTAGCTCATTTGGCAGAGCGAAAGCCTTCCAAGCTTTAGGTAGCGGGTTCGAGCCCCGTCTTCCGCTCAAGAAAGAAAGCCAGCGTAGCTCAGGGGTAGAGCACTTCCTTGGTAAGGAAGGGGTCACGAGTTCAAATCTCGTCGCCGGCTCTTCAGAAAGAAGAAATAAAATATTAACCTTAAGTAAAATAAATAGCTATGGCAAAAGAAAAATTTGAAAGGTCAAAACCACACGTCAATATCGGTACTATTGGCCACGTTGACCACGGTAAAACAACCTTAACAGCAGCTATCACATTCCATCTTGCAAAAAAAGGTTTGTCAGAAGTTAAATCATTCGACTCAATCGATGCTGCTCCAGAAGAAAAAGAAAGAGGTATCACTATTAATACAGCTCACGTAGAATACCAAACAGAAAATCGTCACTATGCACACGTTGACTGTCCTGGTCACGCTGACTACGTTAAGAACATGGTTACTGGTGCTGCTCAGATGGACGGTGCTATCATCGTTGTTGCTGCAACAGATGGTCCAATGCCTCAAACTCGTGAACACATCCTTCTCGCACGTCAAGTTGGTGTTCCAAGATTAGTTGTTTTCTTGAACAAATGTGACTTGGTTGACGATCCAGAATTGTTAGACCTCGTTGAAATGGAAGTTAGAGATTTGTTATCAACATACGAATTCGATGGTGACAATACTCCTATCATCCGTGGTTCAGCTCTCGGTGGCTTGAATGATGACCCAACATGGGCTCCTAAACTCGATGAATTAATGGAAGCTTGCGATACATGGATTCCAGAACCAGAAAGATTAGTTGACAAACCATTCTTGATGCCAATCGAAGACGTTTTCTCAATCACTGGTCGTGGTACAGTTGCTACAGGTCGTATCGAAACAGGTATCATCAAAGTTGGTGATCCAGTTGATATCATCGGTATGGGTGCTGAAAAACT
>JAZLAI010000024.1:0-11025 GCA_045613105.1 Bacteroidales bacterium
TATTTACATGGTTGCTGATGGATATGTAAGTATTTGTTTTGATGAATATTATAACGCCAATAAACTTACTATCCGTCGTGTAGAACACGACATTGAACTTCAACGTTCGATATTTATAAGACAAAACTAATCATGATTAGGGATTAAGGTAAGACAAAATTTAAAAGACGTCATTGGGAAACAAGTGACGTTTTTTTTTATTAAAGCACATAAACTTAATTCAAAAAAATCTTTTGTCTTTTGTCTTTTGTCTTTAGACTTTTTCTTATCTTTGTAAGTTAATTAAAATCAGAAATAATTTAAAAGATATATAGTTGTGAAACGTACAGAAATTAAAGATGCATTACAAATGCAAGAGCTTGACAAAGAGATAAATGTCAAGGGTTGGGTGCGTAATAAACGCGGCAGCAAGAACGTAGCCTTCATCGCTTTGAACGATGGTTCTACAATTAATAACCTTCAGTTGGTGATCGACCTCAATGTCATTCCAGAAGAAAACCTCGCTTTGATGCACACCGGCGCATCAGTATCAGCAACAGGCAACTTGGTGAAATCAGCAGGTAGCGGACAAAGCGTTGAGATGAATGTCACAAGCATCGAACTCATCGGCGCAGCAGATCCTGACAAATATCCATTACAACCTAAGAAACACTCACTCGAATTCTTACGCGAAATAGCTCACCTCCGTTTCCGTACAAATACCTTCAGTGCTATCATGCGTTTACGTCACTGCATGGTGTTCGGTATCCACAAATTCTTCAACGATAAAGGTTTCTATAACATTCACACTCCTCTTATCACAGCATCTGACTGTGAAGGCGCTGGCGAAATGTTCCAAGTAACAACATTAGACCTCAATAACTTGCCAAAGACTGAAGAAGGCAAAATCGACTTCTCACAAGATTTCTTCGGAAAAGCTACAAACCTCACAGTGTCAGGTCAGCTCGAAGGCGAACTCGCAGCAACAGCATTAGGCAAGATCTATACTTTCGGTCCTACTTTCCGCGCTGAAAACTCAAACACTTCACGCCACCTCGCTGAGTTCTGGATGATTGAACCAGAAATGGCATTCTACGACATCAACGACAATATGGATTTGGCAGAAGAAATGCTTAAATTCTTGATCCAATATGCATTGGATAACTGCATGGACGATCTCCAATTCTTAAGCAAACGTCTCCAAGAAGAAGAAAAGAATAAGAAAGCTGAAGAAAAATCAATGGAATTGATCGAAAAATTACATTTCATCTTAGAAAACCCATTCCAAAGATTGACCTACACTGAAGCTATTGATATCCTCAAGAACAGCAACTACAACAAGAAAGGCAAATTCCAATATCCTGTTACAGGCTGGGGCGTTGACTTACAATCAGAACATGAACGCTATCTCGTTGAAAAACATTTCAAGAGACCAGTTATCTTGACTGACTACCCAATGGAAATCAAAGCTTTCTACATGAAACAAAATGAAGACGGCAAGACTGTTAGAGCTATGGACGTATTGTTCCCAGGCATCGGTGAAATCATCGGCGGTTCAGAACGTGAGACAGATCTCAACAAATTGTTGAAACGTATGGAAGAAGTCGGTATTCCAGCAGAATCAATGGAATGGTACTTAGACACACGTCGTTTCGGTTCAGTGCCTCACTCAGGTTACGGCCTCGGCTTCGAACGTCTTATGTTATTCATCACAGGCATGGGCAACATCCGCGACGTTATCGCATTCCCACGTACTCCTAAAAACTGTGAATATTAATTTTTAAAGATAAAAAAGGATTTTCTTCTATGTCCTCACAACGACTGACACAAACGCAGAAGATGCTCCAGAAACTGTCGCCTCAACAGATTCTGCTTATGAAGCTGTTGCAGATACCGACAATGGAACTCAGCTCACGTATCAAAGAGGAGATAGAAGAGAATCCTGCTCTTGAAGAGAGTGAGAACGAGACATTCGACGACGACATTCACAACAACGAAGAGGAGTCGTTTGAAGAAAGACAAGATCGTGAAGAGTCTGACGACTACGACCCACTCTCCGACTTCGATGATTATATGCAGGACGACGATGATGACGCTGCCGCATATAAACTAAGAACCAACAACTACAGCCCTGATGATGAACATTATGAAGCTCCTATCTCAAATGAAGAGAGCTTTCAAGATGTACTCACAGAACAACTAGGTTACAGAAACCTTGACGAGAAAAAGTATAAAATCGGCACTTATATCATCGGCAATCTCGACGACTCAGGTTATTTAAGCCGTCCTATAACGGGCATCGTTGACGATTTGCTCTTCAGCCAGAATCTTGACGTAAGCGAAGAAGAAGTAACAGAAGTGCTTCACATCATTCAGGAATTTGACCCTGCAGGTGTGGGAGCCACCAACCTTCAGGAATGTCTGCTCATCCAGCTTCACCGACTTAGAGATGAAAATGAAGAAGACACCGACTATACTCTTCCTATCATGATCATAGAACAGTATTTCAACGAGTTCACAAAGAAACATTACGACAAGATCATCAAGAAAAGCGGCATAAGCGAAAGACAGTTCCGTGCCGCACTCAAAGAGATACTGAAACTAAATCCTAAACCAGGCGGAACAGTAGGAGAATCACAACGCTCCAACTACGTCGTCCCCGACTTCGCCATCTACAACAACTGTGGCAAGCTGGAACTCACACTCAACAGCCGCAACACGCCGGAGCTTCACGTCAACAAAGATTATATCGAGATGTTGACAGATTTCTCAAAACAGAAAAACAACAAAAGCAACAGAGAAGCCATCAACTTCGTAAAAAACAAGATCGAGTCTGCCAAATGGTTCATCGAAGCCATCAAACAAAGACACAACACACTCTATACGACGATGGAAGCCATCATGGAATATCAGAAGGAATATTTCCTTACCGGCGATGAGACAAAACTAAAGCCGATGATCCTTAAAGACATCTCGGAAAAGGTAGGTCTCGATATCTCGACAATTTCTCGTGTCGCTAACAGCAAATACGTACAGACAGCATACGGCACGTTTTCTCTAAAAAGTTTCTTCAGCGAGTCGCTTACCAACGACGAAGGCGAAGAAGTATCGACAAGAGAGATAAAGAAGATCCTCATGGACTGCATCGAACAAGAAGACAAGTCAAAGCCATTGACAGATGACGTATTAGCACAGATTTTAAAAGAGAAGGGCTACAACATCGCAAGACGCACCATCGCCAAATACCGCGAACAACTGGATATTCCTGTAGCGAGATTACGTAAAGAATTGTAACGACTTATGAATAAGTTAACTCAATTCATATCAGTGATATTCCATCCTGTTTTATTACCGACATGGATGTTCTTGATATTTATAGCTTCCGGAATATGCGAAATCTCATTCATACGCATCGACATCGGTCTGGCTGTTGTCTTCGTCACTACATTCGTATTCCCCGCATTATCGCTGATATTATTGAAAAGATTCAAGATAATAGAAAGCTTCACGATGAAGAAAAGAGAAGAACGGTTCATTCCACTTTTCATCATGGTGATTTTCCTTTATGTGACAAGCCGTTTCTTCAACGGCATAATCGTATTAGCTTTATACAACTTCTATCTGATATGCAATCTGCTTCTATGTGTTGTGACATTTTGGATCAACATATATTGGAAGATCAGTATGCACGGAATTGGATGGGGAGCCTTTTCATCCATGCTTCTGCTGCTTGCCACGATATCATCAAGGATTTTCCTTCCCTATTTCATCATAAGCCTTTTGCTGTCGGGCATTGTAGGCACATCGCGTCTATACTTAAAATCCCACAGCGAATCACAGGTTTACACCGGATTCACCGTAGGATTCATTATACCTTTATTAATATATAATCTTATATAAAAACTTTAGTCTTTGGTCTCAAGCCTATAGCCATTAAAATGGTCTCACTCCGATACCGATAGATATAGGTTTTATTTCTGGGCCAAAACCACTTTTGAAAGTATTTGAGAACTGATATGCAGCGAAGAGATGGACGCTTTTATATGCGACTCTCATTGTTATAGAATAGACATATTTTTCAAGATTATTGATTCTATTGGCTTTTAATCTTAATGTCTTGTCATCGTTAAGAAGTTCGCCTACATACTTTGATTTTCCCATAGCCAAGATTCCGAACTTAAAGCCAGCACTCACTTTAAATTGATCCTTGATCTTGAAGCTCACCTCCAAAGGAATATCGATATAGTTGGTATTTATCTTACTACGTTCATAATCGTAAGGTACTTGTACAAATTCTGTGACATCGTTATAAGGTCTTGCAAGATAAGCATCTTTCATATAAAAGTTATGACCGGTATAGCCCACACCTATAGAAGCGAAATGAGGAGTGTTGTCAAACTTGAAGTTGAACATCGTATAGACGCTGACACCTTGATTTATATCACGAAGGTTGAAGTTTTCGTATGCAGCGCCGCTATTGAAGTCAGTAAACATATCCAGGCCTATTATCACCAGACCTTCTGTTCTTTGAGACAATGACTGAGCTTGAGAAAGCGATGTCAGGAAAAACAATAAAAATAGTAATACGGATGTTTTTTTCATAATGGTATTATTAACAATGTGATTATTTTGATATCTTATCTTGTATTTTTTTTCTTCTATCTAAAAGGTTATCTATCTCATCCATTGACAGTCCAGGTTTCTTCAATTCTGAGTCTATGGCATCGAGCAATGCCACGTAGCGGTCCTCTGTAGGGAGCTGTTCAAACTCCTGTTCTTTCTTATCCACGATAGAAAGTTTTGGTGTTTCAGGTTCTTCGTATGCGTCTTCTCCCAATTGGTCGCGCAGTTGTTTGATAAGTCTGGAAAGTATCTTCTGTGTTGTTTCTTCGTCAAAGATGCCGAACATATCAGAAGAGAAGCTGATGTCCATACCGTCACAGTTAGACAGCATCATCTTAAGTTGTTCAGCTTGAGCCTTATCGATGCCAGGCATAGATTCAGGTGGATATTTCTCCATCATCTTCTTGAACAACCTGAAAAGTTCTTCCATCTGTTTCTTTATATTTTCATTTTCCATATCTGTAAAATTTAAGCCTGCCGAATCAAAAACCATTCCCAGTTTAGCACAAAACGTCAGTTGTCAGATAATAGTATATGATTTTTGACTTATTTAATTTTCGTAATAAAAATTATCCATATTAACAGTATCGTTCTTCATCTCCTCAATTTCTTCCCATTCAGAATAAGGGTCGCAGAACATGTTGTATGGAAGTTGTATTCTATCAGAAGTGACAAATGCTTTCTTATAATCTTTGCTCAATGTCTGGAAAGCCTTTTCGGCCTCGAGACGTGTTCTAAAATCACCGACACGAAGTCTGTAATAAGGCTGACCGAACACCAGATAGACAGGTATGTCGGGATATTTTTCCTTGAACTCCTCCATAGCTTGGTTAGCCATCTCGACAGCTTCATTACCTGATTCCATAAATATCTGTATTCTAAAACCGTCGATGGTATTATCAGCAGAATGTATTTCCTTTTGTCTTTGAATGAGCTGTTCGATACGCTGATCCTGTTCTATAAGAAGATAGCCTTCATTTTGAGCTAAGCATGACAAGGATAAAAAGCTTAATAATAATATCAAAAAGTACCTTAACATCAGTATCCAATTTTTTTGCTAAAATAGAGAAAAAAACGATACAAGTGTCACAAAAATACGTAATTTTGTAGAATAGGATTTTGTTATGAACGAGAATTTAGACGCTTACGGTAAATCATTTAGCAAGCAAGAGTTAGAGATAGAGCGAGCCTTACGTCCAGAAGCTTTTCAAAACTTCGCCGGACAAGAGCAAGTCGTTGAAAACCTTCTCATCTTCACGCGCGCTGCTGTACAAAGAGGAGAGTCGTTAGACCACGTTTTATTGCATGGGCCTCCGGGATTGGGAAAGACAACGCTCTCTCACATCATCGCCAACGAACTCGGTGTCGGCATGAAGATGACTTCCGGCCCTGTGTTGGATAAGCCAGGCAACCTTGCAGGACTGCTCACCAGCCTCGAAAAAAACGACGTGCTCTTCATCGACGAGATACATCGTCTAAGCCCGATAGTGGAAGAATATCTCTATTCCGCCATGGAAGATTACCGCATCGACATCATGATCGAAAGCGGACCTAATGCCCGTTCTGTACAGATTGCCCTTAACCCTTTCACCTTGATAGGTGCCACCACACGTTCGGGACTGCTTACCGCTCCGTTACGCGCTCGCTTCGGCATCAATATGAGATTGGAATATTATAATGCCACTACACTATCAGGAATCATAAAACGCTCGGCTTCTATATTGAGAGTGCCCATCGAACATGAAGCAGCATTCGAGATAGCGCGCCGCAGCCGTGGAACTCCGCGTATAGCAAATCTCTTGCTGCGGCGCGTCAGAGACTTCGCACAGATACAAGGCAACGGAACGATAACTCTCGACATAGCTCGAATCGGACTGAAAGCTCTCAACGTCGATCAACATGGCCTCGACGATATGGACAATCGTATCTTATCTACAATAATTGATAAATTCAAAGGTGGTCCTGTCGGACTCAACACCATAGCTACCGCCGTAGGCGAAGAAGCTGGTACCATTGAGGAGGTCTATGAACCATTCCTGATACAAGAAGGATACCTCATGAGAACACCTCGCGGAAGAGAAGCGACAGAATTTGCATACAGACACCTCGGAAGGACAAGAGGTGCCGTCAATGGAGAACTGGAGTTGTTTTAGGAAGTTACAATATCTTCCAAAACAACGCCAACTGCAAGACATCGTTGAACATTCCATAATATGGGAACAACCTTCTAGTATATGTCACATTGCCGTTTGAATATTGATATTTAAAACTATCACAAATGGATGTCATAGAGTTGATGGTCCTCAATCCTATCGCTAGATTTTCTTTGACATCGACTCTTACACCAAGAATGGTATTGACGACGAATTTGTTCCACATATCGTTTTCCGAAACTGGAACACCTTGTATCTCCTGACGAGTTCTCACCAAGACATCCAGACTCAATCCGAACTCAAACTTAAGCCATCGGAGATTCACGTTATTGACATTGACTTTATTAAGATTATATCCGAAAACGACAGGCATCTCTACATAATCTACCTGTATCCTAAACGGGTCGTAAACAGGCCTGTTTTCCACATCAGTAGAAAGAGCTCCTTTCTGTATGTATTTCAATTCCATCTGAACATCCAGATCCTGCGACAGATCCAGACCTGCAAAAACACCGCCTGCGATTCCTATTTTATTATAGCCGCCTCTGCCATCGCCGCCTATCTGTGACGTGGTTCCGCCCAAGATCAATCCTCCAAAAAACTCTTGCGAAAAAGCCGCCGTGACAAACGCAAATGTCACCGTTATTAATAACACTATTCTTTTCATGACAATCTATTTTTCTCGTTTAATACAAAATTCAACCAATTCCTTCAATGATGACAAAGCCTCATTATTATTGATTTCATCAAGTTGCGACAAGGCATCTTCAACGAACTCATTCATCTTTTCCTCAGCATAAACAAGGCAATCGTTTTCATTTACCTTATTAATAACACACATACGAGCCTCGACATCATCGCTATGATATTTAATCTTTCTTATGATGCTTCTTCTCTCACTATTGCTGCTTATCTTAAGAAGATGTATCAAAGGCAAAGTCATCTTATGTTCCTGTATATCATTACCTGCAGGTTTGCCTGTCTTATTATCCAACTGATAATCGAAGATATCGTCTTTTATCTGGAATGCTATGCCCGCCAATGTTCCGAAGCGTTTCATCTTCTCAACCTTATTTTCATCTGCACCAACAGACAAAGCGCCGACGGTACAACAAGAAGCTATCAAAGAAGCAGTCTTTCTTTCTATAATATCATAATAATCCTCTTCAGTGATATCCATTCGTCTCGCCTTTTCCATCTGATAAATCTCACCCTCACTCATCGCCTTGACAGTCTCGGAGATACAATCCAACATCTGATAATCTTTATTCTGAAGAGCGAGAAGCATGCCTTTAGAAAGAAGATAATCGCCGATGAGGACAGATATCTTATTTTTCCATAAAGCATTAAGAGAGAACATGCCACGACGTTTGTCGGAGTTATCCACCACGTCATCATGAATCAAAGTGGCAGTGTGCAGCAACTCTATGAAAGCAGCGGCACGATAAGTGTTTTCATTTATTTCACCATGACATTTCGCCGACAGCAGAACGAACAAAGGTCTTACTTGCTTGCCTTTTTGCTTCAAGACATATTTAAGTATCTTATTAAGCAAAGGCATTGGAGACTTAAGACTATCTTCAAGAAAAACATTGAATTGCTTCAATTCAGGTTCTATCGTTTTCTTTATCGCGTCGAGCTTGTTCATTGGAGATTTTATTTTTTTACAAAGATAGAAAAAGACTAAAGGCTAAAGACTAAAGGCTAAAGTTTTTTTTAGTTAGAAATAAACGTAGAGACGTACCAATTACACCATTAAAATAAACAATATGTAATTGTTGCGTCTTATTAGTTGAAAATTATTGTTTAAATCCTGCGACTAAGGATTAGTAGCCACCAATGCGTTAGGGATTGGAGCGGCATCCTTTTGGAGACGGATGCTGGAGACGGAGGCTGGAGACGGAGGCGGTAGCGGAGGCGGAAGCGGAAGCGGAGGCGGAGGCGAAAGCGGAGGCGAGAAAAGATATAGCGGAAAGCCCGGCGGCGTAGCCGAACGCCCAAAGAAAAGACAAAATACAACAGTCAACAGACTACGGACTTTGGAAATGCACAAATAAACACTTTGCGTTCTTTGCGTCTTTGCGAGAAATAAAAAAATCACATCGACAAACACAGTGCCCGTATTCACTGCTCACAACTCAAGGTTCATTGCATTATTTTTAATAAATTTCTTTTTTATTCAAAAAAATATTATACCTTTGAGAGTTCAAAAGAGCGTAGAGGAAAGACTACAGCTTAAAGATGTAATTTATTTAATATCAACAAAATAGATAAATCATGAAAAAAGACACTAAAGTTTTTAACTTGATTCGTAAAGAAAAACAACGCCAAATGCATGGTATCGAACTTATCGCTTCAGAAAACTTCGTAAGCGACCAAGTTATGAAAGCCATGGGTTCAGTAATGACAAACAAATATGCTGAAGGTTATCCTGGCAAACGTTACTATGGTGGTTGTCAAATAGTTGACCAAACAGAAGAAATCGCAATAGCAAGAGCATGCGAATTATTCAACGCAACATATGCAAACGTTCAACCACACTCAGGCGCACAAGCTAACATGGCAGTCATGTTAACATGCTTACAACCAGGTGATACATTCATGGGTCTCGACCTCGCACACGGTGGTCACCTTTCACACGGTTCACCTGTCAACTCATCAGGTATCCTCTACAATCCAGTAGCATACCAAGTAAGCCCTGAAACAGGCCGCGTTGACTACGACAACATGGAAAAGGTAGCTCTCGAGAAAAAACCTAAACTCATCATCGCTGGTGCTTCAGCTTATTCACGTGACTGGGACTACAAACGTATGCGCGAAATCGCTGACAAAATCGGCGCTATCTTGATGGCTGACGTTTCACACCCTTCAGGTCTCATCGCTCGCGGTATCCTCAACGACCCATTGGATTACTGTCACATCATCACAACAACAACACACAAGACACTCCGCGGTCCACGTGGCGGTATGATCTTGATGCGTGACGACTTCGAAAACCCATGGGGTTTGACAACACCTAAGGGAGAAGTCAAGATGATGTCTGCTCTCCTCAACAGCGCAGTATTCCCAGGCGTACAAGGCGGTCCACTCGAACACGTCATCGCAAGTAAGGCAGTCGCTTTCGGCGAAGCTCTTTCAGATGAATACTTCGAATATATCCTCCAAGTCAAAAAGAACGCTGCTGTCATGGCTAAAGCTTTCACAGACAGAGGTTACAACATCATCTCAGGCGGCACAGACAACCACCTCATGCTCATCGACCTCCGTTCTAAATTCCCTGAAATCACAGGTAGAAAAGTTGAAGACATTCTCGTTCAAGCCGACATCACAGTCAACAAGAACATGGTTCCATTCGACAGCCGTTCACCATTCCAAACATCAGGTCTCCGCGTAGGTACTCCAGCTATCACAACACGTGGTCTCAAAGAAGAACACATGGAACCTATCGTTGAATTGATTGACGACGTAATCAGCAACATCGACAACGCTGCTAAAATTACTACAGTAAGAGAAAAAGTCAACGAAATGATGTCACAATTCCCATTGTTCGCTTGGTAAGAATAAGAAACTTATATACAGAGATGCTAAGTCTCTAAGATATAAAGTCGCGGATTTTTTTTTAAGAATTCCGCGACTTTTTTATTACCTTTGCACATCATGAGACGAATCTGGATTTTAATATTACTCTTAGCTGTCAGCTGTCAACAGACAACAGTCAACGGACAACAGACTTTGTGTACGGTGCCTGAGCCTGTCGAAGGCACAACTCTCGGCGCTTCGACAAGCTCAGCGACCGCATACCCAACGACTGTTGACTGTTGTCCGTTGTCTGTTGACTATTATGAAAAACAGATTCATATTGCAGACTCTTTATATAAGAATTATCTCCCTCAATATAACTTCGAAGAAGTGAAAGCCGCCGTTGAGTTCTTTGATAGCGTTCAGCTGACAACAGACAACAGTCAACGGACAACAGGCTTTGTGCACAGAATTTTTCCAAACAAAAGACAAAGAACAATGTGCACGGTGCCTGAGCCTGTCGAAGGCACAACTCTCGGCGCTTCGACAAGCTCAGCAACCGCATACCCAAGGACTGTTGACTGTTGTCCGTTGACTGTTGACATAAATTATAACTGCGCTAAAGCGCACTATTACCATGCCGTAGGTCTAACCGAAAAAGACGACATTGTTGGAGCATGCGAGCATTATCTTATCGCCCTTGAAATTATGGAGGAAATGATGGCGAAAGACAAAAGGCTAAAGGCTAAAG
>JAZLAI010000025.1:0-2112 GCA_045613105.1 Bacteroidales bacterium
ATTGCCATTATTCTTGCCATTTCTTAATTTTTGTTTGCAAAGATAATAAATAGTCAACAGACAACGGACAACGGACAACAGATTTTTTAGTTAGAAGTTAGGAATTAGGAGGTAGGAATTGAGGAACTGAGGGTATGAGGATTTTTTTTGCGATTCTATAATTATTTTGAAAAATAAATTTTCTAAAAAACTTGTTGTCTTTTCAATTAGAAATTACATAAACATCAAAAAAAAATAAGGCCTTTACATCGTTATTTGCCGTGCTTATTCTCTTTTCTGCGAATTTACGCCTGCAGAAAAAGAATAAAACGACAAAAAAAGAGACTTCAAAATGAAATCTCTTTAATGCAGTTTTATGCAATTAGACTATTTTTTCTTCTTTTTGAAAGGTGAGTCGAAAATGAATACTAATATCCATCCGAATAATAAAAGCCACGCAAATGTTATAAACATAACGACCTCCTTTTAAATTGAGTGTTTAGTATTTTGTACCTCGATTGCTAACATAGATTTTTATCAAACCGACTATTAAAACGATACCCCATATCATGCCTAATGTGTCACCCATAACGACCTCCTTTTAATTTAGTTCTCTGCAAATTCAATAATATCTGCCGTCTTTTATGCCTTTGAGAACTTTGATGTAAGTTACAACTCCGATAATAACCAAGATCAATAACAACATACCTACCTCCTTTTAATTTTATTGATTTGCTTAAAACCAGTGTTTATTGTACTTCGGATCTTTGCCGCCTGTAATAATGTAGATAAGAACTCTTAAAAGAAACTTTGCTACAAAAAAAACACCAACCATCATAAGCACATATAAAATCATAACGACCTCCTTTTAATTTAGTTCTTTGCAAATATACAAATAAAAAACGAAAAATCCTATTGTAAAACAGACTTTTTATCCTTTGTTTTTCGTTTTATGGTTTACGAAGATATCTTTCTGCATTCATCATCTTTCTGCATGATGTATTTTATTTTATATATCCTTAAACCTTAAACTTTTTCGTATATTTGCATTACTTCATAACAACATTACTACATTACTAAATAATTATGGAAAATTTAAGAAATATCATAGAGAACGCTTGGGAGAACCGAGCTTTATTAGAAAAGGAAGAAGTTCGCAATGCCATTTGCGATGTCATTGAAAAGTTAGACAAAGGCGAGTTTCGCATTGCCGAAAAGATTAATGGCGAATGGACTATCAACGAATGGCTGAAGAAAGCCGTTTTGATGTACTTCCCTATCAACAAGATGGAAGTCATGGAGAGCGGCGTTTTTGAATATTACGACAAGATGCCTTTGAAGAGAGGATTTGAAGAAGCAGGCGTGCGTGTAGTTCCGCCAGCGACAGCAAGATATGGAGCCTTTATTAATAAAGGTGTGATTTTGATGCCATCGTATGTCAACATCGGAGCATATGTCGATAGTGGTACAATGGTTGACACCTGGGCAACTGTAGGTTCATGCGCACAGATTGGAAAGAACGTACACTTGAGTGGCGGCGTCGGCATCGGCGGCGTACTCGAACCATTACAAGCAGCACCTGTCATTATTGAAGACAACTGCTTCATCGGTTCAAGATGTATCATCGTTGAAGGCGTGAGAATTGAAGAAGAAGCTGTACTTGGAGCCAACACAGTCATCACTGCATCGACAAAAATCATCGACGTCAGCGGAAGCGAACCTGTTGAATATAAAGGCTACGTTCCTGCACGTTCCGTCGTGATTCCTGGATCATACACCAAACATTTCCCTGCAGGAGATTATAATGTAGCCTGCGCCTTGATTATAGGAAAGAGAAAAGAATCGACAGACAAGAAGACATCTTTGAACGATGTTTTGAGAGAATATAATCTTTCGGTATAAGAATTTTAAGCTGTTGAGCTGTTGAAGCAAAATATAGAGACGTCATATGACGTCTTTATTTTTATATCTAAAACAAAACTTATAAGCATAAAAAAAAGAGGCGATTTTCATCGTCTCTTTTTTGAGGGTGGAAGATGGGACTCGAACCCACGACCCACGGAACCACAATCCGGTACTCTAACCAACTGAGCTACATCCACCATCTGATTGCGAGTGCAAAGATACAACTTT
>JAZLAI010000026.1:0-46622 GCA_045613105.1 Bacteroidales bacterium
AGTAAGTGAAGCTCCGATATAAGCGCAAGATATAATACATGTTGTTCCATCGATACCTAATCCAGATCCGATTTGCCATGTATAAGAGTCACCGTCTTGGTCTATTTCTCTCCAGCCATCCATGTTAGCATTGTTGAAGTCGTAGAAGAATAATTGGACGTTTTCGTTACCTTCATTACCTTCGTTGTCTTCGTTGTCTTCGTTATCGTCATTGTTGTCGTCGCCTTCAATAGCTTCGAGGCTCCATGTCTCAATTGTGCCATTGTTGCCGTCGCAGTCGCCGAAGATGAAATATTCACCGCCGTCAGCTACATATTCGACTTTGAAGTACTTGTTGTTGTCGCAGTTCTTGATATAGAAAGTATCATCACCTGCATCAACCATTTCGATAGCAGTTTTGTCTGTTGTGCTGTAAGCGTCAACGTTCCATGCCCAGCATTTGATGTAGTTGCCATTAGCTGAGAGGAGATAGGCTTGATTGTTGCCAGCGTCTTCGATAGTGAAGATCTGAGCGTCTGATTCTGCATAATCAGCAACGCCAACACCGCCGAAAGCACCGCCTTCATGAGCTGTAGTGTTGAATACATTGAGGTATTTGTTTGTTGAAGCTGATTTGATACGGTATTGAGCAACTTCTGGATCTGGAGTTGGGTCTGGATCTGGAGTTGGGTCTGGATCTGGAGTTGGGTCAACGAATTCACCGTCGCCTGTTAATACGAGATTGTCCATTATAAGATAATAACCGTCTGTGCAGTCGAAGTGGCGTAATGCTATGTAAGCGTATGTGCCTGCGTATGCGCTGAGGTCAACTGTAACTTCTTTGCCAGAGTTGTTTTGATATGATTCTTCAAATACTGTTGTGAAGTTAGTGCCGTCTTCTGATATTGCTACGCCATAGTGTTCGTTATATGGGCAGCTTACGAAGAATGTCAATTCTGAATTTGAAAGCAAAGCGTATTTGCTAGGTGTTACGATATAGTTGTCTGGTGTGAATGCTGAATAGTAAGTATCACCAGGATAAATACCGTATGAATCAGAAGCTATGCAATATGTTCCGAGGACTGTATTGTTAGCAGCTTTTACATACCAGTCAACACCGTCACCGTCAGAATCGATCAATGTGAAGTCATCTATTGAACCGTCATTGAAATCGAAAGAGAATGTTGTTGGGTATTCTAAATTTGTGTCACCGTTGTCTGGTGTAGCTTCGCCCATTCCTATCTTGATGTTAGGACGTCTGTTAAGAGCGTAGCCTTCTCCGCCAAATTGGCTTCCTTCGTTAGGATACAAGGCACCAGCAGGATTTGAATCGCTCATTTCTATCAATAAACTGTTAGGGACAGTTGTGTAAGCCCATTTCATGTTTAATGATGTGCCGTTTGCACTTTTAGAAACAACGAGAGCGAGGTTGTTTTCACCGCTATAGGCGAAAGGAGTGTCGAGGGTGATTGTTTCCCATTCTTCTTCACCAATAAAGATGCCATTTCCTTCATAGACCAATGTGAGGTCTGTTTCAGGTGTGAAATTGCCTGTTGTTAATTCAGTTTTGCTTACTTCAGCAAGATAGATCTTGAGATCTACTGCATAGTTGTAGTCAGCAGCTGGGTTAACACAGTTGAATGACAAAGTGCTGATTGTACCAGCTTGTCCGATTTCACTGCTTGGATAAAGCATTTCCATCCAAGAGTAACTGTAACAATTTCCGAACGGAACCATGTTAGCACTTTCCGTTCCTGTGCCAATGATAATTTCATCGGCTCTCAATGCGAATGGTGCCATCAGGACCAAAAGCATCAAACTTGCTAGAAATTTTCTCATAATGTTAATGATTAATTATAAATATAAGTTAATTGTAATGTTGTCTGATAAAAAAATAAATAATGATATTCCATTTAAGGATATCATATTCGTCTTATATAATAAAATGTATTCTCTCTATATGCTTTAAAGTAAATGTATAATCTATATTCTAACCTGTTAAAAATGAGTTCGATTTAAATTAATCACGTTGTAGGAGAAAGTCGAACTCGTTATCATTCTCTGCAACGTTTTCCTTAAATTTAAGAGAGCGCAAATTTATAAAAAAAAATGATTTTTTTTCATTGAAAGTAATATTTTTTTCAATGAATTTTTCGACGTGAATTTAGATAAGAGCTGTGATGGGAAATTTCATTATTAATGGTTATAGGTTTAAATAAAAAAGGCTAATTGCAAAGAATATCCTTGCTCATTAGCCTTTTGTTTTAATTATAGAGTATAGTCTCTATTATAGTTTTCTGCTTATTTCTTTGATTGTGTAACCTTCGATGATGTCACCGACTTTGATGTCGTTATAACCATCGATATTCAAACCGCATTCAAAACCGGCACTGACTTCTTTGACATCGTCTTTATAACGTTTCAAGGAGCCCAGTGAGCCTGTGTGTACCACGATGCCGTCTCTGATGATACGTATCTTGGTCTGGCGGTTGACTTTGCCGTCGAGGACCATACAACCTGCGATGCGACCGACCTTGCTGATGTTGAACACTTCTCTGATTTCTATGTTGCATGTGACAACTTCTTCGATTTCAGGAGCCAACATACCTTCGATAGCAGACTTGATTTCTTCGATGGCTGTATAGATGATAGAGTAGAGGCGGATATCGATTTCTTCTTTCTCTGCAAGACGTCTTGCTTGTAATGTAGGACGTACATTGAAACCAACGATGATAGCATTTGATGCTGAAGCCAATAAGATATCAGATTCGCTAATAGCACCGACTGACTTGTGGATGACATTGACTTGTACTTCCTGTGTAGAGAGTTTCAACAATGAGTCAGCCAATGCTTCAGAAGAACCGTCAACGTCGGCCTTGACGATGATGTTGAGTTCTTTGAAGTCACCGATAGCGATACGTCTTCCGATTTCGTCCAAAGTGATGTGTTTTTGAGTACGCAAGCCTTGTTCTCTTTGTAATTGTTGACGACGTGACACGATTGATTTGACTTCTTTTTCATCGTCGAATACGTTGAAGTTGTCGCCAGCCTGAGGTGCACCGTTGAGACCTAACATCAATACTGGTGTTGATGGTCCGGCTGATTTTACAGACTTGTTCTGTTCGTTGAACATAGCCTTGACCTTGCCGTATGTTGTTCCTGCCAGAACCATGTCTCCGACTTTAAGTGTTCCGTCTTGAACCATGATTTTAGCGACATAACCACGACCTTTGTCCAAAGCAGATTCTATAATGGTACCTTTAGCTAATTTCTTAGGGTTTGCTTGAAGGTCGAGAAATTCTGCTTCCAACAAGACTTTGTCTAACAACTTATCTACATTAAGACCTTGTTTAGCGGAAATCTCTTGTGACTGATATTTGCCACCCCATTCTTCAACGAGTATATTCATCTGAGCCAACTCTTGATATATTTTTTGTACGTTGGCTGTTGGTTTGTCTATTTTGTTAATAGCAAAAACGATAGGTACGTTAGCTGCCTGAGCGTGGTTGATAGCTTCAACTGTCTGAGGCATGACGCTGTCGTCAGCTGCGATGACGATGATAGCTACGTCTGTCAAGCTAGCGCCACGTGCACGCATAGCTGTAAAAGCTTCGTGACCAGGAGTATCCAAGAATGAGATCTTCTTGCCGGATGCTGTAGTCACTTCGTAAGCACCGATGTGCTGTGTGATACCGCCAGCTTCACCTGCTGCGACGTTGGCATTACGGATACTATCCAAAAGTCGTGTCTTACCGTGGTCAACGTGACCCATGACGGTGACGATAGGAGCTCTTGGGATAAGATCTTCTGGGTTGTCATCCTCGTCGTTGCTTGCCAATGCTTCTTGAACATCGATACTGATAAATTCAACTTTAAAACCGAACTCTTCTGCAACTAATGTCAAGATTTCAGCATCAAGACGTTGGTTGATTGAAACAAAAACTCCCAAACTCATACATGTTGAGATAACCTTGGTGACAGGTATGTTCATCATGTTAGCCAACTCGTTCGCGGTAACGAACTCAGTGACTTTGAGGATTTTCTTTTCTTCTTGTTCGTGAAGTCTTTCCTCCTCCAGTTCGTTTGCTATGTTGTGACGTTTTTCGCGACGGTGTTTTGATGTCTTTGACTTGCCGAGTGGTGACAAACGTGCTAAAGTCTCTTTGATTTGTTTTTGGATTTCTTCGTCTGAAAGCTCTACCTTTTCTTCAACTACAGGTTTGACAGGCTTCTTGAACTTATCGTTCTTACGCTTTTCATTACGTTTGTCGTCGTTAGGTTTTGCAGCACCGCCAGCTTTGTTGTTGCTGTTCTTATTGTTGTTTGTATTGGCATTATTGTTTTTGTTGTTAGAAGAATCGTTGCTTGTGTTGGCAGCGTTTCCTTCTGAGCCGATACGTTTGCGTTTTTTCTTCTTGTCTTTGTTGCCAAAGGCTTTGTTATCGTCTCCTGATGAAGCGATAGGTTGCTTAGCTTTAGGCTTGCGCTCTGTTGGGAGTTCGATCTTGTCAACGATCTTTGGACCTTCAAGCTTCTTCACTTGAGTAGGGATGAAGTTGACAGGTTTTTCTTCTTTAGGTTGAGCTTGAGCCTGTGGCTGAGCTTGAGATTGAGCTTGTGGCTTAGGCTGGTTTTGTGGTTGAGCTGGTTTTACGCTCTGTTTGTCTTGAGGCTTGTTAGCATTGCTATTAGCATTGTTGTTATGCTTGTTGTCTTTAGCCTTGTTATCTTTACCTCTGTTATCTTTTTTGTCCTTAGATTTTTTATCTTCCAATGGAATTTTTCCAACTACAGTTAATTGTATGCCGCTATTGTTTTTCTTGTCCGAATTATTATTGTGGATGTCCTTTGGGGATTCTGCTGTAACAGTTTCCTTGTTTTGTGATTGAGGTGTCTTGGCCTCTTCTTTATTTTCTTTCACTGTCTCGGTCACGACTGCTTCTGTTGCAGGTTTTTCTTTGACAGCAACTTCTTCTTTTTTTACTTCAGCATGTGCTTCAGCTGCAGGAGTCACAATGACAGAAGTCTTTTCTTCAACTTTAGGTGTTGCAGTCACGACTTTTTCTTCTTCCTTCTTCACTTCCTCAACTTTTTCTGTCTTGGTTTTCTCTTCTGCTTGGGCCTGTTTCTTCTTTTCTGCAGACACTGAACCGCTCACTCTTATAGACAATTCTTCTTCATAGTCATCTTCATCAGTATGTTTGATGGTAGATTCTACGGTAATGCTTTTACCTTTATAGCTGAAATTGCCGAGCTGATCAGCGTTTTTCTTAACTTCTTTTTCGCCTTGATATTCTTTGACCAAGAGAACATACATCTCTTCGTTAAGTTTTGTGTTTGGCGATGGGTCTAACTTATAGCCTTTCTTTCCAAGAAATTCTACGATGACATCCCTTCCAACGTTAAATTCTATAGCGGCTTTAGATAATCTGATACTTTTCTTTGAATCTTCGGACATATAATATCTTTAATGTTAATATAATAACCTTTTAAATTTCTCGAACATTTATTTATTGATCTTCATCTTCAAACTCTGATTGGAGTATTTCGATGACGTCATATACTGTTTCTATTTCCAAGTCAGCACGTGTTGCGATTTCTTCTGGTGTATATGCCAAAACTGCTTTCGCTGTGTCGCAACCCATGTTTTTAAGACTGTCGATGACCCATTCGTCGATTTCATCGATGAATTCTTTAAGATCGACGTCGTCTTCCATTTCAGCTTCTTCGGTGTTACGATAAACGTCTATTTCGTAGCCAGTCAACTTACCAGCCAGCTTGATGTTGTAACCGCCTTTACCGATGGCGAGACTTACTTGGTCATTTTCCATATAAACCTCAGCGACTTTCTTGGTATCATCGACTACGATTGATGAAATCTTAGCAGGGCTTAAAGCTCTTGTGATGAACAAGTCAGGTTTTGTTGTGTAGTTGATGACATCGATATTTTCGTTACGAAGTTCTCTGACAATACCGTGGATACGTGAACCTTTCATACCGACGCAAGCTCCGACAGGGTCGATACGTTCGTCGTATGATTCAACGGCTATCTTGGCTCTTTGACCTGGTTCTCTGACGATTTTACGGATAGTAATCAAACCATCATAAACTTCTGGAACTTCCATCTCGAACAAACGTTGAAGGAAGATTTCTGATGTTCTTGATAATATGATGACAGGAGAACCGTTTTTGTTCTCGACGCTTTTTACGATAGCTCTGATGGTGTCACCTTTCTTATAGCTGTCAGATGGAATCTGTTCTGTTTTTGGAAGGACTAATTCTATGCCGTCTTCATCAACGATGAGCATTTCCTTACGCCATACTTGATAAACTTCGGCAGTGATTATCTCACCAACTTTATCTTTATATTTCAAGAAGATATTTTCTTTTTCAAATTCCATGACCTTGGTTTGAAGGTTCTGGCGGATGGCTAATATTTCTCTTCTTCCGAAATCCTTAATATCGACAACTTCTGAAACTTCTTCACCTACTTCAAAATCAGGCTCGATTTTGATTGCTTCAGAATATGAAATCTCTCTGAGTGGGTCTTCTACTTCACCATCTTCGACGATAATGCGGTTGTGGTATATTTCGAGGACACCCTTGTCGGTGTTGACAACGATCTCAAAATACTCATCGCTTCCATGTTTCTTTGCAAGCATTGCCTTGAACACATCCTGAATGATGTGCATCATTGCTTCACGGTCGATATTCTTGAATTCTTTAAATTCAGAAAAGGTGTCGATTAAGTTTGATAATTCCATATAAATTTTAATACTTAAAAGTTAACGTATGGTTTAATTTCTTTAATATCATTGAATGAGATCTTGCTTGTCTCAGAATATGCTGTCTTAGTCAGCTTGCCTAGTTTTTTCTTGACAGCTTCTTGGACTTCGAGACCTTCTTCGTTGAACGAAATGAGCTTGAAGATTTTCTTTATTCCTTCATTGCTGAGAATCTCCAGTTCTTTCTCGATATATTTGTTCAACTGACGATGTTGTAACAAAGGATAGTCGATACCTGCAGATGATACGCTGAGTTCGTAATCTTCGACTTCTCTGTCAAGGCGACCTTCAATGAATCGGCTCAATTCTACGCAGTGGTCTATTGTTACAGAGCTGTCTGCATCAATATAAATGAAAATGACATTGCTTTTAGATACCGTTATATCAACGATAAAACGGTCTGTGTTTTCTAAAGCTTCGTTTGATAATTGTATTATTTGTTCCTTTGTTATCATAATTTTTGACAATAAAAAAACCTGTTACATTCCGTAGCAGGTTTTCAATTTATAATTTTGTTGTCGAACAAGGATTCGAACCTTGACAGGCAGAACCAAAATCTGCAGTGCTACCATTACACCATTCGACAATCATTATTTCGTATCTTGAATGTGAGTGCAAAGATACAGCTTTTTTTTATACTCGCAACAAAAAAATAACTTTTTTAATTTTTTTTTAAAATATTTTTTTATACCTTATTGATTATTAACCTTAATATTAAAATAATGATAAAAATTATCATAAAATGCTTTTCACAATGCTTGATTGTAGTAATTTTGATGTGTATATTATGGATATAAACGCAATAATTACTCCTTTTTTCAGTTTCGTTACGAAATACAGCGTTAAATTCAGGTGGTTTCGATATATTTTTTGTTTGAAAAAATAAACTCGTGCGTGATCGTTATTAATATAAAAAAAAGTATTGATTATGCTTTATGAATTATGAATTATATTTTATCTTTGCAAATTGTAAATTATGCCATTTTGAAAATATAAAAAAATAAATATACTAATGGGTTTCAAAAAATTAAACAACATTGTTGGATGGTTGGTCTTTCTTGTCGCAACCATCGTTTACTTCATGACATTAGAGTCAACCGTCAGTTGGTGGGACTGCGGTGAATACATCTCGACAGCTTATAAGTTGCAAGTAGGTCATCCGCCAGGAGCACCTCTCTTTCAGATGATAGGCAGATTCTTCTCACTCTTTGCCTTCGGTGATGTTACAAAAGTGGCTCTTATGATAAATGCAATGTCGGCTCTTTGTAGTAGCTTCACTATATTGTTCCTTTTCTGGACAATCACTCTTCTTACAAGAAAGATATGGATGAAAGAAGGTGATAACGCACCTCTTTCAAATCAGATAGCAGTATTGGCTTCTGGTGTCATCGGCGCTTTGGCATATACTTTTTCAGATTCATTCTGGTTCTCTGCCGTAGAAGGTGAAGTGTATGCAATGTCTTCTCTTTTTACTGCAATAACTTTCTGGGCTATATTGAAGTGGGAACAGGTTGCTGACGAGCCATATAACTATCGTTGGCTCATATTTATAGCCTATCTCATAGGTCTTTCAATCGGTGTTCACCTGTTGAACCTCTTGTGTATTCCAGCTGTCGTATATGTTGTATATTTCAAAAAATACAAGAATGTCACGTTGAAAGGTTTCATCGTAGCTGGTATAATATCAGTGGTGCTTGTAGGTTTCATCCAGGTGATTCTTATTCCTGCTATAGTGTCGATATGCGGTAAGTTCGAGTTGTTCTTTGTAAACACTTTAGGCGCACCATTCAACCTCGGTACATTCATTTACTTCGCGTTATTGATAGCCATAATAGTACTCGGAATCTATTTTACAAACAAATACAAGAAAGTTATTCTCAATACAGCAGTACTTTCATTTATGTTTATCCTGATAGGTTATTCTTCATTTTTCATGCTAGTAATCCGTGCTAATGCAAATACTCCTATCAATGAGAATGAACCTAGCGAAGCTGTTTCGATGCTTTCTTATCTGAAACGCGAACAATATGGAAGCTGGCCTCTTTTGTATGGACCATATTACATGGCAAAGCCTTACGACGCAAACAACAGCTCTCCTATTTATGTCAGAGATGAAGCTAAAGGCAAATATGTCATCACGGATGATAGGGAAGGAACAGATCCTATTTATGATGACAATGTCATGACATTATTCCCTCGTATGTGGAATGGTACAAAATCATCTTATATCAGTACATATAATCAATATATTGATAGGACAAAGATGGTACCTACAACAATGAAGAAGTCGGATGGAACTGTCGAAACAGTGTTGCGTCCTACATTTATGCAGAACCTTAAGTTCTTTATCGGATATCAGTGTAATCACATGTATTGGCGTTATTTCATGTGGAATTTCGTTGGCCGTCAGAATGACATCCAAGGACATGGTGAGTTGGAAAACGGCAACTGGATCAGCGGAATAAAATTCATAGATAACGCTCGTCTAGGTGATCAGACCAATCTTCCTAAATCAATGGCGAATTCAGGCCGTACAGCTTTTTATTTCTTACCATTGATATTGGGTCTTGTAGGTCTTTTCTATCAGATCAAGAAGGATATCAACAACTCATGGGTCGTATTCCTGTTGTTCTTTATGACAGGTCTAGCAATCGTGATCTATCTTAACCAGACACCATATCAGCCTCGTGAACGTGACTATGCATACGCAGGTTCTTTCTATGCCTTCTGTATCTGGATCGGAATAGGCTTGCTTTCAATAGTAGAGCTTCTTCAGAAATTCATTAAAAACAAAATGGCAGCTGCAGCGGTGGCTTTCATATTATGTCTTTCGGTTCCAACTGTCATGGCAGCTTCTGGCTGGGAAGGTCATAATCGTTCTGACAAGACTTCGGCATTAGATTGGGGTAAGAATTATCTTAAGAACCTTCCAGAAAATGCAGTAATCTTTACCCGTGGTGACAATGATACATTCCCATTGTGGTATGTACAGGAAGTTGAAGGCTATCGTACAGATGTACGCGTATGTAACTATATGCTTTCTTCAGGTTATTGGTATGTACATCAAATGGGACGTAAACAATATGATTCGGAACGACTTCCACTTACTTTAACACCAGAACAATACGATAATGGTGTCAATGAGCCTGTGTTTATACAAGAAGTCTTCGAGGGACCAGTGGAACTTAAAGATGCTATAGATTTTATCAAGAGCGATAATGTAAGAACCAAAGTGTCATTGATGTCAGGAACAAAGGCCAACTATTTGCCAGCCCGTAATCTTAAGCTTACTGTCGATAAGGAAGCAGTGGTACGTAACGGCATCGTTCCAGAAAGTATGAAAGATCAAATCGTTGATGAGATAGTATGGAGAATACCTGAAAGCGTTAACTATTTGTATAAAAACGATTTGATGCTTCTCGACTTCATGGCTACAAACGATTGGACACGCGCTGTATATTTCACAAGTCTTAGCGATATTAAAAATGTATTGGGCATAGATAAATATTTGCATCAAGAAGGTCTTGCTCATCGTTTTATGCCTATCGTAGCTGCTGATTATTATAAAGACGCTGGTGGTGTCTATATTGAAGGTTCTTATGAGTTGCTTATGTCTGACGATATTCGCTGGGGTAACCTCAACCACGCTGATGTCGCTGTTGACCCAGAAAGCCGCCGTAACCTGTTGTTTGTTAAACAGGCATATATGCGCCTGGCTCAGGCATTGGTAAATCGTAACCAAAACGATTCTGCAGTGGCAGTCCTCGACAAATGTCAAGAGTTCTTCCCTAATGAGAAAATACCATACGATTATTATATGATATCTTATCCTGAAGTCTATTATAAAGCTGGCGCTGTGGAAAAAGGCGACGAACTCATCAATAAAATAATAGATAATTGTATTGATAATTTACGTTATTTCAATGAGATAGAACCTAGATTCGTTGCGTATTATGCAGATGCTATTCGTGAGAATCTCGCTGTTATAAACGAGATGAGCAATGTGGCTGCAAGAAACCAGCGTATGGAACTGAAGGTGTCGTTGGAGAATCTCCTCGATCAGGAATTTGATAAATTTGTAAGTTTATTTTAACTTCTATAAGTATGAGCTATGAACTTCCGTTCATGGCTCATGACTTTTTAATCAAGGAAAAAATATGGAACTGAACTACATTGTGTGGGATGTCAATCCTTATATCTTTCATCTCCCTGAGTTTTTGGGAGGTCGTCCTATCGCATGGTACGGACTTTTATGGGCGATGGTTTTTCTCGTCGGATATTATATAATGCAAAAAGTTTATAAAAGAGAAAAACTCGATGATGATAAACTAGAAAAGTTATTGATGTATATGTTGGTTTCTACCATCATCGGAGCACGTTTGGGTCATTGCCTTTTCTATGAGCCAGCATATTATTTCTCGAATCCGATTAAGTTTCTGTACGTATGGGAAGGCGGTCTGGCAAGTCATGGCGGAGCTATAGGAATATTGATAGGACTTTATATCTATGCCAGAAAGATCGGTAAGCCATATATATGGATTCTTGACAGAATAGTGATACCTGTAGCTATAGGTGGCGCTTTTATTCGTTTGGGAAACTTGATGAACTCAGAAATATACGGGCAGCCTACAGCTCTTCCTTGGGGATTCAAATTCGTGAGAGATTATCCTGTCGGAATGCTGTTGGAAAACATACCGGCATGCCATCCAACACAGATATATGAAGCACTTTTCTGTGTGGCGGTTTTCGTATATCTCATGTATGCCTATTTTAAACAGAATGTAGCTGATAAACGACCAGGTTTAATGTTCGGTATTTTCTTGATTGTCGTTTTCGGATCAAGAATATTGATAGAATTTATCAAGAACCATCAAGTTGCGTTTGAAGATAATATGGTCCTTGATATGGGTCAATGGCTGAGTATGCCGTTTCTTGTAGCAGGTATATATTTTGTGGTAAGAAGTTTTAAAAGCTCTCATAGATAATAAAGTATGACTAAGTCGTACAAGATTCTCGTTACGCCTTTGAACTGGGGGCTCGGACATGCTACGCGCTGCGTGCCTATAGTCAAGGCGTTGTTGGAATTGGGCCATAACCCTGTAGTAGCTGCAGATAAAGCTCCTCTGTCGTTTCTGCAGAAAGAATTTCCTGATATTGAGATGATAAAGCTCCCTGGATTCGAGCCTTTATATTCAAAAGGCGATTCTCAGGTATTTAAGTTGTTGTCTTCTATACCTAGAGCCTTGATGGATTTTAAGAAAGAACATCAGGATGTTGAGAGTATTGTCAAAGAGTATAACATTGATGCTGTCATATCAGATAATAGATTCGGATGCTGGAGCAAGAATGTCCGTTCGGTTTTCATCACACACCAGCTTCATATACAGACACCGCATTTCTTCAAATGGACTTATCCTATAATCAATATGATGAACGCTAACTATATACGTCATTATGATGAATTATGGATTCCAGACGTTGAAGAAGAACCGTCTTTGTCGGGAGTATTGGCACACCCTGCTGATGCTGGAATAAAGACTTCTTACATCGGCGCTCTCAGCCGTTTTGATAAAGGAAGAGCTGAAGAGGATAAAGATATTGAATATTTAGTGATTCTGTCGGGACCAGAGCCACAAAGGACGATTCTGGAAAATATCATAATAAGACAAGCTCCAGATGTGGAAGGTCGTGTTGTGGTGTTGAGAGCTAAGCCAAATCAGAATGAATTGCCATATGGCATCTCGGATAATGTGGTTATGTTTAACCATGTTGATGATGATTTCTTCGTGGAACTGGTATCTAAGTCGAAAAATATAATATGTAGAGGTGGATATTCCTCACTGATGGATCTGGTGGCTCTTGATAGAAATGCTTTTCTTGTTCCTACTCCAGGTCAGACGGAACAAGAATATCTGGCAGATTATCTGACAAAAAAAGGTTTGTTCAACTCTTGCAAACAAAGTGACTTTGTGTTAAAAAACGTTAAGACACCTAGTGAGAATGTGAAGGGTTACTTTGGAGAAGGTGGGTATAATCTTAATGAATTTTTAGAAAATTGGTTGGATACACTTCCTTGATTGTGTTAATAAATTTTAACATAAAATATTGATAAACAATTATATAAATTCCATATCTTTGCATCTTTAATTGTGAGTTGCAAGTTGTGGAAGGTAATTTGTTATATGAAGTTGCATTGACTATGATTCCTGGTATTGGAGATGTCAATGCCAAGAAATTGGTCGCATATTGCGGAGGTGCTGAAGCTGTTTTTCAAGAGAAGAAAAAGCATCTTCTTCAGATAGCAGGCATAGGCGAGCGAACGGTAGAATCTATAGTGTCGCAGAATGTCTTGTCGCGAGCCGAAAAGGAGTTGTCGTTTACAGAGAGAAATGGCATCAGGATTCTTTATTATCTTAATCACGATTATCCCAAACGTCTTCAGCATTGTTATGACAGTCCAGTCATCTTATATTGCAAAGGTTCAACGAATCTTAATGTTGAGAAGGTAGTAGGTGTTGTCGGCACTCGTAATGTGACGGAGTATGGCAAGATGATGACGGATAAGCTGATCAATGATCTTGTTGATGATAATGTCTTGGTCGTAAGTGGATTGGCATACGGTGTCGATACTTGTGCTCATAAGGCTGCGTTGAAAAACAATCTTGTCACAGCAGCGGTCCTGGCTCATGGATTTCAAACGCTCTATCCTCCGGCAAATGTAGGTCTTGCACGTAAAATGATAGAGAACGGCGGCTGCCTGATTACGGAGCATATAAGCGGAACAGAACCTGATAGGGAGAATTTTCCTAAGAGAAACAGAATCGTTTCTGGTATGATAGATTGCCTGATAGTGGTGGAGAGCGCTGCCAAAGGCGGAGCACTCATTACGGCGGAAATTGCAAATAACTATGATAGGGAAGTGTTTGCTGTTCCAGGAAGGTTGGGTGATGTCTATAGCGAAGGATGTAATAAAATTGTCAGGAATAGTAAGGCTAACTTGTTGACAAGCATTGATGATATTCGTTATATAATGCGTTGGAACGAGGATAAAAAAGTACAGCCGCGACAAATGCGTATGTTCCGTGACTTCAGCCTTGAAGAACAGATGGTGATGGAAGTGTTCGGTGATGACAATGTTGTTTATCTGGATAAAATAATCACAGACACTAACTTGTCGCCTACGAAAATAGCATCTATTCTGCTTTCTTTGGAATTTGACGGAATTTTGACGGCTTTGCCGGGAAAACGTTATCAAAAATTATGATGATAAAATAAAAATATGTACATTTGCAACAAAATATGATAAATGCAAGAAGGAGTTGTAATTAAATCAACTGGAAGTTGGTACGAAGTAAGAGACGAACATGGTGAAATGGTGCTTTGTCGATTGAGAGGTAAAATACGCCTGGATGGACTCAGAACCACAAATCCTGTCGCTGTCGGCGATAAAGTTATCTTTGAGAAAGAAAACAACAAGGATACATGTGTTATAAACAAAATTTTGCCTCGATTTAACGTAATAGTGAGAAAATCGGTGAACCTTTCAAAGGCTTCTCATATCATAGCATCTAACATCGACCAAGCTATCTTGGTGGCTACAATTGCTCAGCCAAGGACTTCCACAGGATTTATGGACAGATTTCTTGTCACCGCAGAGGCTTATCATATTCCAACAACTATTGTGTTTAACAAATGCGATTTGTACGATGAGGAACAGCTCGCTCAGGCTGAAGAGCTAATATCTACATTCAAGAATATTGGCTATCATTCTTTTATGATTTCTGCCAAAACTGGTTTTCAATGTGATGAATTGAAAGAGATCATGAAAGACAAAGTCAGTCTTTTTTCAGGTCATTCTGGCGTAGGAAAGTCGGCTCTCATAAATCGTCTCGACCCTAATCTTAATGTGCGCGTCGGTGAAATATCCGATGTCCATGAAAAAGGAAAACACACTACGACATTCTCTCAGATGTTCCCGCTTTCTTTTGGAGGTTATATCATCGATTCTCCTGGAATAAAGGAGTTCGGTCTTTATGACATGGAAAAAGAGACTCTTGCCCAGCGTTTCCCGGAAATGCGTAACCTTATGCATGAATGTAAGTTCTCTAATTGTACACATCTTCATGAACCTCATTGCGCTATAAAAGATGCTGTTGAAAAAAATCTTATAGCCGACTGGCGTTATGAGGATTATTGTAAAATGATGGAAGATTGATGTATGAAGCGACTTTTGTCATTTCTTTTGATATTGTTGCCATTCGTTGTTGAGGCTCAACGTGATACTTGTTTGTATGTTGTTGTGTCTGATATTGCGATAAATGGAAATGACGTGACAAAGTCATCGATAATCCTTAAAGAGCTGACTTTCTCAGTCGGCGATACCATACCGGCTGCTGAGTGGGATGAAGAACTGCGTCTTAGCAAGGAAAATGTTCAGAATACAACATTATTCAATTTTGTCGATTTTGAATGTCATGAAAATGATGATGAGATAAGTGTTTTCATAGATGTCACTGAAAGATGGTATTTCTGGGTTTATCCATATATATCTTATGCTGATAGAAATATCAATGCGTGGTATGAGGCTGACAATATAAAACGTTTCAGCTATGGATTTGACACCGAACATAGAAACTTTCTAGGTAAGAAGAATCTGCTGAAAATGACATTTATAGCTGGATATAATCAAAATTATAGCTTTTCATACGATATTCCTTATCTTGTTGACAAACACTATTTTGGTGTTGAATTAGGAGCTGCTTACAAGAGAGATAAAGAGGTGGCATACACAACCGAAAATAATAAGATATTGTATTTCAATGGTGATGATGAATTTGCGAGACAGTCAGCGCTGATGTTCGTTGAACCTTATTTTCGTTTTGGACATCGTAATAAATTATTCTTGAATTTCAGCTATAACAACACGTCGTATCACGATACGCTTCCATCTTTGAATCCTGATTTTATAAAGTCAGAACAGACGGATTTGCAATATTTTGCACTGTCGTTGACGTTTAAAAACGACTATCGCGATGAACAGAATTATCCTTTGGATGGTCATTATTTTGAAGTGCTGCTCGAGAAGATAGGTCTAGGCGTTTTTGAAACATCTCCAGACGTGTTTTATGGAAAGATAACGGCTGACTGGTATCAGCCAATAAAAGGACGCTGGTATTGGGCTTCTAATCTTACGATGAAGATGTCGGATGATTATGATGCGCCATATTCCTTTAATCAAGGATTGGGCTATAAGAATGATTATGTGAGGACTTATGAGCTGTATGTTATCGATGCGATGAATTTTACATTGGTAAAGAATAACTTGAAATATGCGATCTTGAATCCGGTGACGAGATATCTGCCTTTTATAAAGAACGAACGTTTCGGAAAAATACATTTTGCATTGTATGCCAATGTTTTTTTTGATTGCGCCTATTCGTGGAAAGTGCCAGAAAACACGACGTCTTTCTTAGATAATAAATTTATCTTTGGAACGGGATTGGGTTTGGATTTCGTCACTTATTATGATAAAGTCATTCGTTTTGAATATGGAGTCAATGATATGGGTGAGAGTGGTCTGTTTATTCATTTCGTAGCTCCTATATAATAAAAATTATTGTCATGAAAATAGCATTATACGGTAAAGCCTTCGGCTCTGACTATAACGAACTCATGAGTGATGTTCTTCGTCTTCTTAAAGATTCGTCGGTAGATATTGTGATATATGAGCCGTTCTTCAGAGATATAAAACATTGTGTTGGCGATATTTGCGAGTATGAACTGTTCGATAAGTCGGACGATATAAAAGGCTGTGTCGATATCATGTTTTCTTTTGGTGGCGACGGAACAATCTTGGATTCGGTACCTCTGATTCGTGATAGCGGTATCCCTGTTCTTGGAATCAATACTGGTACATTGGGTTTCCTTTCATGTGTTTCGCCTCAGGAAACGGGCGAGGCTGTGAAAAATATCATCGCTGGAAATTATGAAATAGAACAACGTTCTTTGATACAGATAAATGATTCAGAAAATGTTTTCAATGGAATCAATTACGCATTGAATGAAGTCAGTATATGCCGTAAGGACAATGGCTCTCTTCTTGTTGTAGATGTATATATTGATAATATGCTGCTTAATACATATTGGGCAGATGGTATCATTCTGGCTACACCAACAGGTTCGACTGCTTATTCCATGAGCGTCGGTGGCCCGATCATGACTCCTAATGCCGAAAGTTTCTTGATTACTCCTATAGCAGCGCACAATTTAAGCGTACGTCCTGTCGTTATACCTAACAGAAGCGAGGTGAAGGTAAAAGTTAGAGGTAGAAGCGATCATTTTGCGCTCGGACTGGATTCTCGTATTATCATGGCTGACAAATCGATGGAAATAGAAATAAGAAAAACTGATTTCAATTTCAATATGGTGAAGATGCCTAATAAAAACTTTTTCGAGACCATAAGAAAGAAACTTTTATGGGGTAATGATCTTAGAAATTAATTTTGAAATGTATATAATAAATTAACAAAATAATCGTAATTTTGTAGTTTGTAAAAAATTTGTTCAATCGGGGTGAAAGTCAATACGAAAATAAATAGAATCATGGCATTGTTTCTTCTTGTGACAATGTCATTTATGATGCCAGAAAAGGCAAAAGCTCAGATAATAGAGGTGGGCGCCACTGCTGGCATGTCATACTACATCGGTGATGTCAATCCTAAATCACACCTCTCCCAGAGTGATTTTGGATTTGGAGCTCTTGTGAGATATTATAATAATTTACGCTGGGCATTCAGACTTCAGTATTCAAATATGAATGTATCCTATGAGCCTCGTCCTTTCTCTGATTATGATCAGTTTGAATGTAAGATTTCAGACTTTTCTTTTATGGCAGAGTTTAATTTCTTTGACTATTGGACAGGAAGTAAACGTAGTTTTATTAGTCCTTACTTGTTTGCCGGATTGTCTGTTTTCGGCTATGAAATCGATCACAAATCCTATGACGGATGGAGAGACTGGTTGAAAGAAAATCATGATGTTTCTATGTCGGTGCCTTTTGGCGTTGGCGTAAAATATAGCTTATCTGATAGGGTAGGCGTTACCTTGGAATGGAGAATACATAAGTCTTTTACTGATCGTTTGGATGGTCATATTGTAGATAATGAATATGTTGTTGTTGAAAACGGTAAGCCTGTTACAAAAAAACAACCATTTAGATATGAATGTGATTGGTATAATATGCTAGGATTGTCGGTGGTATATAGATTCAATATGCCCAAAAATGATGCCTGTCATACTGGTATAAGGACTCGTTATTGATTTTTTATTATGGAAACATTGAAAGATAAAATAAATATAGAAAGATTGCCTGAACATATTGCTGTCATTATGGACGGCAATGGTCGTTGGGCTAAAGAACAAGGTAAGATGAGAATATTCGGACATCAGAATGGTGTTGGAGCAGTACGCGCTGTCTCTGAAGCCTGCGCAGAACTCGGTGTCAAATATCTTACGCTATATGCATTCTCTACAGAAAACTGGAATCGTTCGCAAATAGAGGTTGATGCCTTGATGCGACTGCTGTCGAAGACTATAGCAGAAGAGGTGAAAACATTGAATGATAATGATATTCGCCTTAATGCGATAGGAGATCTGGAACGTCTTCCTAAGTATAACTACGATGCATTGATGAAAACTATCGATGAGACAAAAGACAATAAAAGGATGACATTGACACTGTGTCTGAGCTATTCGGGACGATGGGAAATAATGCAGGCAGCAAAACGTATTGCAGAAGATGTTAAAAACGGAAATATCACTATTGAACAAATTGACGAAAAATGTTTTTCTGATTATTTGAATACAAGTGGCATGCCAGATCCGGAATTGCTTATAAGAACAAGCGGTGAAGAGAGAATCAGTAATTTCTTGTTGTGGCAATTGGCATATTCTGAATTTTATTTTACAGATAAATTCTGGCCTGATTTTGGTAAAGAAGACTTATATGCAGCCATAGTGGATTATCAAAATCGTGAACGCAGATTCGGCAAAACAAGTGAACAATTAACAGGCAAAAAACAATGATACGAAGATATATTACCAAAGTATTGTTTTTATTATTTTTAGTAGCCATAGACTTTAATGTTAAGGCTCAGATTCAAGTCGGTAACGATATGTCGGATATCGATTACTCTCTTCCACGCGAATATGAAATCGGCGGTATCACAGTGACAGGAGTGAAGTATCTTGACCCTCAAGTGCTCGTGATGATATCTGGATTGCAAGTCGGTGAAACGATAGATGTTCCTGGCGACAAGATAACAAGTGCCATCAGAAAGTTGTGGGATCAAGGTCTTTTCGAGGATGTAAGCATCACTTGTGTCAATAAGATTGGTAGAAAGATCTTCCTCAATATAGATCTTAAAGAACGCCCTCGTATCTCTAAATATTCTTTCAAAGGGGTGAAGAAATCGGAAGCTGAAGAGCTGAGAAAGAAGATAAACCTTACTCGCGGCGATGTGGCAACGGAACATACCTATACCAAAACTACCAGAATTATTGAAGATTATTATTACGAAAAAGGATTCCATAATGCATTGGTCGATGTACAGGCTGAAAACGATACTACACGCGATAATTATGTTAATATCATCCTCGATATAAATAAAGGTTCTAAAGTGCGTATCTCCGAGATTGTTATAGAAGGTAATGAAGACCTTAGCGACAATCAGGTGCGTAAGGCTATGAAAGAAACAAAGGTCAAAGGTAACTTCGATCCTCTCGTCCCTCTGGCTCCTGCTGTATATGGCGCAGTTTGGGATTTCATAAGAATTAAGCCTCAAGAGGCTATGGCTAAATTGACCGATTATTTCTGTGATAACTATCGCCTGCGTATCTTCAAAAGCTCTAAATATATAGAGAATAATTATGAAGACGATAAAAATAATATCATAGCTAAGTATAATCAAAGCGGATATCGTGATGCATATATAGTCAGTGACTCCGTATATAAAATTGATGACAAAAACCTTGGCATCGCTATTAAAGTGGATGAAGGTGATAAATATTATTTCAGAGATATCAACTGGGTCGGTAATACCAAATATGACACCGCAACCTTGAACAGAGTGCTGGGAATCCATAAAGGTGATGTCTATAACAAGGAACTTCTGCAAACCAATCTTACTTATAATGAAGGTGGATACGACATCAGCTCTATCTATATGGACGACGGCTATCTCTTCTTCCAAGTCGATCCTGTTGAAGTTAGAGTTGAAAATGATTCCATTGACCTTGAAATCAGAATATATGAAGGCGACCAGGCTACTATAGGCAAAGTGTCTGTTACAGGTAATACAAAAACCAACGACCATGTTGTCATACGTGAAATGTTTACAAAACCAGGACAGCTATTCAGCAGAAGTGATGTCATCAGAACAACAAGAGAATTAGCTGCGCTTGGATATTTCAATGCGGAAACCTTAAATCCTAACATACAGCCAGATCCATCTGATGGAACAGTGGATATTGAATATCAAGTTGAAGAAACTTCTTCAGACCAGATAGAGATGTCGGCTGGATGGGGATATAATAAATTGATCCTTACACTTGGATTGACTCTTAATAACTTCTCCCTTAAGAATATGTTCAAGAAAGAGGCTTGGACTCCGATACCAGGCGGTGACGGACAGAAATTGTCTCTTAGAGTCCAGACATACGGACGTCAATATTTGTATTATGGCGCATCTTTCACAGAACCATGGCTCGGCGGAAAGAAACCTAATGCTTTCACTGCGTCTATATATCACTCAACTTTTGCTACTCAATACGATAGGTCTAGCCCTAATTATGGTACTTTCAAGACTACTGGTATTTCTTTCGGATTGGGAAAGAGATTGACATGGCCTGACGATTACTTCACCATCTATCATGGTATCAACTTGATGAGATATAAGTTGCATAACTATTCTTCAATATTTAACTTCGGTACAGGTAATGGATTTTTTAATGTTATCAGTTATAACATCAGTGTCGGACGTAACTCGGTAAGCCAGCCTATCTATCCTCGTTATGGATCGGAATTAATCATGTCTTTGGAATTGACACCTCCTTATTCTGCTTTTACCGATACTGACTATGATGAGCTTTATCCTGGTGAAGCTAACAGAGCAAAACGAGAAGACCACATGTACCGTTGGGTTGAATTCCATAAATGGAAATTCAAATTGGCATGGTACACAGAATTGTACGATAAACTCGTCCTCATGACAAGAGTACGCTTCGGTTTCCTCGGTTGCTATAATCAAGACATCGGCATCACACCATTCCAGAGATTCTACCTCGGTGGCGACGGCTTGTCTAACTATAACTTCGACGGTAGAGAAATTATAGGTATGCGTGGTTATGGTAATGAAAACCTTACTCCTTATTATTCTATAGACAAGAACTTCGGTGGTAACATATTTACCAAATATACAATGGAATTGCGTTATCCTTTGTCTCTTAACCCGACAGCAACAATCTATGCATTAGGTTTCTTGGAAGCAGGTAACGACTGGTTCGGTGTAGAAAACTTTGACCCGTTCAAAGTATATCGTTCTGCAGGTCTCGGTGTCCGTATCTATCTTCCAATGTTCGGTATGCTTGGTATCGACTGGGGCTACGGCTTCGATGACATCCCTGGCTTGAGTGGCGGCAACAAGAGTCAGTTCCATTTCTCAATCGGAGGATCAATAGATTAATTCATGATGAACATTTGATAATTAATAATGTATTATTAGAAATATTAAAAAATTATTAAGAATATGAAAACAAAGAAAACAACCTTATTGCTCGCTGTAATGTTCCTCCTTGGAATTACAACTATTAACGCTCAACAGAATCAGAAAATAGCTTATGTGGATTCTGATTATATCTTGGAAAATATTCCTGAATACGGAGACGCTCAAGAAGAAATCAATCAGCTTTCTAAAAAATGGGAAAAAGAGATAACAGCACTTTTCCAAGAAGCTCAAGAACTGGATCGTGAATATCAGACAGAATCAGTGCTCCTCTCAGAAGATCAAAAGAGAAAGAAAAAAGAAGCAATTACAGCAAAACGCCAAGAAGCTGAAGCTTTGAGAATGCAATACTACGGACCAGAAGGCGAACTCTATACAAAGAGAGCAGAACTTATCCAACCTATTCAAGAGAAAGTATATAATGCAATCAATACATTGGCTCAGTTGAAAAACTATGCATTTGTATTTGACAAGGCCTCTGGAACAACAATGCTCTATTGTAACGACAAGAATGATATCAGCGATGACGTGCTCGATGAAATAGGTAATGTGATGCAGACCGTACGTCGTGAAGACAGAAAGAAAAATTGATAATGTCTTTCAATGTGACTTTTTATAGTCTGACTTGAAAAATATTGATATAAATTATTGTTAAAATTTGTATCTTTGCACAAGAAAATAAGAACAATAAAAAAATAAAAAAATGAAGAAATTAGTAAAGTTATTATTCGCTGTTGTATTGACAGTGGGAGTAAGTTGTGGCGTTAAAGCTCAATCATTAAAAATCGGTCATGTCGATTCAGCTGCTATCATGGAAATTATGCCAGAAAGAGCTAAGATTGAACAAGACATCCAAGCATACGCAGCAGAATTGCAGGCTGAATTACAAGCTATGGGTGCTGAATACCAAACCAAAATCCAAGACTATCAAGCTAATCAAGCTACAATGTCAAACTTGGTACGTCAATCAAAGGAAAAAGAAATCGTTGACCTCGAAACAAGAATCGGTGAATTCCAAAGCAATGCTGAATATGCAATGCAAAGCAAACAAGTAGAATTATTAAACCCACTTATCGAAAAAGTACAAAACGCTGTCAACGCAGTAGGTAAGGAAAAAGGTTTTACATATATCCTCGATAAAGCAGCTGGTGTTGTTGTTTTCATCGGTGACAATGCAATCGACATTACTTCAGATGTTAAAGCTAAATTAGGAATATAATAAGTCTAATGTTTAAAGACAAAAGTCCGGAGGTTGAAAAATCTTCGGACTTTTTTTTGAGGCGCCACAGGGGTGACGTCTCTACAGTGAGATGATAATTAAAGATGCTTCTCTAAATTAATAAATTCTAAAGTTCTAGAATTCTAAATTTCCAGAACTCGTCCCGCGTTAGGGATTGGAGCGGCATCCTTTTGGAGCGGAGCATTATGGAGGCGGAGGCGGAGACGGATGATGGAGGCGGAGGCGGATTTTGGATGCGATGACGAGGGCAAGGGCGAAGAACGGAGGCGGAACGGAAAAAGATATAGCGGAAAGCCCGACGGCGGAGCTGGAAGCGGAGACGGAACGCCCAAGAAAGAAACTCATAAATTCAAAATCTCGGAACTTCAGAAAAGTTTTTAAATACTTTCTTCAGATTTCAAATATTTTTTTCTGTTTCTTTCCAGTTTTCTCTTAAGTCTTTCTTTTTTGTTGAAACGATTATATAAACTCTGAATAGGACTTAAAATGCCCTTACTGTCAGGTGTCTTCTTCGGTTTCTGGTATAAGACACTTTCGATGTTTTCATTCACGCCTTTTATTATCATTGGTTTCATCACGGGAATCTTGCTGATTATTTCCTCGACAGTATGATTGTCAAGATAAGGAAAGACATCAATTTCTTGCAACATAACGGTATCTCTATACATGACAATCTCATAGTTGTTGACATTGATACTGTCGTAATTTACGCATATTACTTTTGTTGAAAAACCGATGCTGCTTATCCTCAGACTATCTGCTTTTCTTATGAGCATAGAAAATTTTCCATCAGAGTCGGATGTCGTTCCGTAATATGACAATTCGCTTAATATATGGGCGTCAGGAATAGGAGCGAGGCTGTCGGCAGAAAGAATTCTTCCATATATCGGGAAATATTTGTTCTGTGCTTTCAATGAAAGACAGCTTAAAAAGATTATTCCGATTATGACAAGATGTTTCATTTTTACAAGACTACAAGACAACAAGTTTTTTTGGAGGAAACGTTGAAGGGAGGTTTTTATTGTTTTTAAAACTAAGAAATTCAGAACCTCAGAAGAAACGTAGATACGTGGAACCTCAAAATTAACATTTTTTAACTTTTTTATCTGAAAATGAAATCTTAATTTTGCAGAATCAAAAACCAATGTAAATAATTTGTGAAACAGAAAATGCTCCCATATCGGGAAAAGATTTCTGTATTTTAGATTATTGATGGTGAAGCGTCTCTTGTAGAGCTGTCACTTCTATTGGGCTCCATAAAAAGGTGTTATTGATGAATTTTATTAAAATGCAGTTTGGTGATTTATGGGAGAAGATAAAAATAAAAAAAACACTCGTTTGAACTTATTAAGCAGACTCGAGGTCACTAGTGCTTCTCAAACGAGTGATGGTGCAAAAATAATAATAAATAATGACATGGCGATACAAAAATTAGGGATACTTGCGAAATTATATATAGGAATAACGAATCCTCAAGGATTTCTTACAGATTTAAGGATTGCTTTAGGTATTCCTGATTCTCGTGGCGCAAGTAAATATGGTTATGTTATTATTCCTAAAAAAGATGGCAGTTACTTGCAAGCATCTTTAAGAATAACAAATCATAATAGTAATGTTATGACATACATTGATAATGGTGTTGATTTAGAGTATAATTTAAGTATTGTTATAAGCAAACGTTTCAAGACAAACACCTTCAAACCGCACGATGAAGTTCGTCTTGATGAATATGTATATTATGGCAAAAGAATGGCGAAAGTTGAAAATCCATTGACGCAGATTGTTAATAGCATAATTGGATTTTTGCAAACAGGCGTTTATGAAGATACTACAGGAATTGCGTTTAAGAATAGTTCGCCAATATAGATTAAATTAAAGGTGGGGTGATAATCAAAGATGTGGACGAAGTCCGATGTTCGTTGACAAAAAAAGAAGTCGGAGCTTGTCGAAGATACAATGTCTGCACTTCGACAAGCTCCGGCATCCTTAGTTTAAAAGCCAACAGCTAAAAACCGTAGTTCTTATTTAATCTTCTCTGGTTTGATCTTGCTAAACCTCATGGCTTTCGTCATGAATTTTGGAAGCGGCTTGTAATCGTCTCTGTCGCCGAGGTTGAGATAGATGCCGAATTTCTTCATGACAGGAACCTTGAATGTTTCTACGAATTCTATCAATGTGCCGTTAGGGTCTTCCACGTAGGTGAAATGACCGTTGGCATCACCCATATCGAAGTCGCGTCCGCCGTCGCATACGAAAGGATGTCCTAACGCCTCGGCAGCTTCTTTGATACATTCCATGTTACGTACATCAAAACATAAATGAATGTAACCAGGATCGCCCCAATATCTGTTTTCTAATGTAGGAACGCGATCTGTAGTGACGCAATCAATCGCGTCCGTACTAATATATTGAATCAATTCAATATGAGAATCTCCCATCATGTCAGAAAGAGGACCTTGAATTGGTTTGGAACGTTTTAACATCACACGACGAAATTCGTCATTGCCACCGTTGATGTTTCCTAACTCATCGAAAGTGCCAGTTACATCACCGACGATTGTGTCGTAATCCAACAACTTACCGTAGAACTCTATTGATTTCTCCATATCTTTAACACCGATAACAACGCCGTTGACACCTCCGTTGGTCTTGTTCTTGTCATCGATGAAAGCGTAGTCGTTTTGTTCTACTTCAAAGATGTTGTTCCATGGGTCTTTGAAATAGAAGTGCTTGAAACCGAAAGGAGAGGAGCATACATCGCTGAGCATTGTTGCTCCGTTAGTCTTAAGATGAGCGAATGATTTGTCAACGTTTTTTGCTTTTAGTTTGCATATGTTGATGCCGTAGTCGCCGAGTAGGAGAGGACGTTCAGGGAATTTCACTTTTCTTCCTTTAGGCTGCCACACCTCGAATCCGCCGCCGCCTCGAGGGTTGAACGCCAATACAGCGCGTCTTGGTTGTGGCTTGCCTCCCGTGTAAGGAAGCATACGTTCAGCGACGCCTTCATCGTCGAAGATCTTCATCTCGAATCCCATAACCTTGTTATACCATTTCCATGGTTCCAATAATTCTTCAACGCCTATACCTACTTGTTGAATGCCGCATATTATTTTTTCTTTCATATCTTGAATTTTTATGTTGGTGAAATATGTTTGGAAAGTATGTAATAAAGACTTGGAAGATACCTATTAATATGTGCCATGAGCAACTCGTATTTTCCAATGAGTTTTCTGTGTTTCTTTTTCTTTATGGCTTTTACCGCTATTTTGGCGGCTTTGTCAACGTCGAGGCCTTTTGCCTGACCTGGATCCATCTTGTCGTAACGCTGTCCGTCGCCAAGAAGAGCGCTCTTGCTGATATTGGTGTTGATACGTCCAGGAATCAGGAAGGTGACGCTGACGTTGTCGTATTCTAAATCCATCGACTCGAAGAATCCAAAGAGTGCGTGCTTTGATGAACAATAAGATGTTCTTAATGGGAAACCGAACAGTCCGGCAAGAGAAGTGGTGACGGAAATGCTGGTATGTTTCGACTTGATAATTTCATCTTTAAACTGCTTGATGAGATAGACCGAACTCCAGTAATTGATCTGCATTATCTTCTGGTCTGTGGCGAAATCAGTTTCAAAGGCTTTAGCTCTTTGTGAGATGCCTGCGTTTAAAACAAAAAGGTCGATGTTTGTGTTATGTGATTTAACAAATTGAACGAAATCGTCTATGCTTGAAAATTCAGCGAAATTGCTTTCCTTGGCGAATACTTTGACGCCATCAGATTCGCAGGCTTTTTTCGTTTCTTCTAATTGTCCTTTGTCGAGTCCTGTTATAAATAAGTTACAACCTTCTCTGGAAAGTTGTTTGGCAATTGCAGCTCCTATGCCGGAACTGGCTCCGGTGACAAGCGCATATTTGTCTTTGAAGTTTATCATAATGTTGTGTTTATGGACAACAGTCAACGGACAACGGACAACAGTCGTTGATTAGTTGCATGTCGTCTTTTTTATTAGGCGCAAATTTAGAACAATTTTTAAAAATAATGATAAAATATTTTATTAAATCAATTTGGTAAAGTAAATATATTTACTATTTTTGCACTGAAAAAATAAAATCCTAATTAATATCAGAATAAAATGGAAATTTTTGAAAGAATAGCAAAGGACTCAGGTGGTCCTATTGGTCAATACAGAGACCGTGCACACGGTTATTTTGTTTTCCCAAGATTAGAAGGTGAGTTGGGACCTCACATGCGTTTCAATGGTGTTGATGTCTTGAACTGGAGCTTGAACAATTATTTAGGTTTAGCTAACCATCCTGAAATCAGAAGGGTCGATGCTGAAGCAGCAGCACGTTGGGGTATGGCGTATCCTATGGGTGCTCGTATGATGAGTGGCAACACTCGTCTTCATGAAAGACTCGAACAAGAGCTTGCAGACTTCGAAAGAAAAGAAGCAGCCTACGAATTTAACTTCGGATATCAAGGTATAGTATCAACAATAGATGCTTTGGTGACACGTCATGATGTCATCGTTTTTGACTCTGAGTCACATGCTTGCTTGATTGACGGCAAACGTCTCCATCTCGGCAAGTCTTTCCATTTCAAACACAACGATATCGTAAGTTGTGAACAGACTCTCAAGAAAGCAACGGAAATCGTTGAAAAGACAGGCGGCGGCATATTGCTCATTACAGAAGGTGTTTTCGGTATGACAGGTGCTCTCGGTATCTTGGATCAAATCGTAGAATTAAAGAAAAAATATAAATTCCGTATTCTTATCGACGACGCTCACGGATTTGGTGTCATGGGACCTACTGGTCGCGGTACTTCAGAACATTTCGGTGTCATGGACGAAATAGATCTTTATATCGGTGCTTACGCAAAGTCAATGGCAATCATCGGTGGTTTCGTTGCAGGTCCTAAATATGTCATCGACTATTTACGTTACAACATGCGTTCACAGATGTATGCCAAGTCATTACCAATGCCAATCGTTGAAGGCTGTTTGAAACGTCTTGAGATAATAAGAAGTGAAGAAGGTGATGAGTTGCGTAAGAAATTATGGACAGTGACACGTGCATTGCAAGACGGTTTCCGTAACTTAGGCTTTGAAATCGGACCTGCCGAAGCATGTGTGACACCTATCTTCTTGCCAGGTAACGAAGAACAAGCTGCACAAATTGCTAAAGATCTTAGAACAAATTACAAGATTTTCTGTTCTATCGTTACATATCCGGTTATTCCAAGAGGTATGATAATCTTCAGAATCATCCCGACAGCAGCTCATACGCTAGAAGATGTCAACTACACATTGAATGCGTTTGCTGATGTTAAGAGAAAACTTGCTGAAGGTAAGTATGACTCTGACGAGATGCCGAATATGGCAATCTGGTAACACATTTTTTTAATATGATAAATTTTTATAAAGGTAAAGTCATCATAGTAACAGGAGCCAGCTCAGGTATTGGGTTGGCTTCTGCTCGTAAGTTTGCTTCAATGGGCGCAAAGCTTGTATTAGCTTCACGCTCTTTGGATAAACTAGAGAAGATAGCAGAGGAACTCAATGCTCATAGCTCGCAGCCAATAGCTTGTTGCGTCAAGACGGATGTCACTAAAGAGGAGGATTGCAAGAATCTCATTGAGAAGACTGTCGATTTTTTTGGAAAGATAGACATTCTGGTAAATAATGCCGGCATCTCTATGAGAGCGGTCTTTAAAGATATGGATCTTAAGGTGATGAAATCGTTGATGGATACCAATTTCTGGGGGACTGTCTATTGTACCAAATATGCCTTGCCATATCTTTTGGAGTCGAAGGGCAGCGTTGTAGGAGTCATATCTACAGCAGGATATGTAGGACTTCCTGCCCGCACAGGATATTCGGCATCTAAGTTTGCGGTGAGAGGATTTCTTGAGACACTGAGAATAGAACATTTGTACGACGGCTTGCATGTCATGGTCTTTGCTCCAGGTTTTACAGCGTCCAACATACGTCATGTGGCCTTGACGGCTGACGGATCTCCTCAAGGCGAGACTCCTCGTAATGAAGAAAGGATGATGTCTGCGGAGCGAGTGGCTAAGATCTTGGCTAGAGGTATCATGAGGAGAAGAACGCATATGGTGTTGACACCGCTCGGAAAGGCGACTCTCTTTGCAAGCAGGCAGATGCCTAGGGTTACAGATAAAGTAGAATACAGAATGATGGCTAATGAACCGGATAGTCCATTGAAAAAACAATAATTATCATGCTTTTAATAAAGAAAATAGCTGTTAACATTAACATTCTTAATTGTTCCTTGATAAAATATTTTGCAAAGGAACTGAACAAAAACAACATTAACTTGACACCAGAACAATATCTGGTCATGGATATCCTTTGGGATGTTGAGACATTGTCGCAACAAGCCATAGCCGATATCATTCAGAAAGACAAGAACTCGGTAACTAAGTTTATCGACTCATTGGAAAAGAAAGGATTTGTTTACAGAGCTGTGAACAAAAAGGATCGTCGCGTCAACAACATCATAGTGTCGGAAGAAGGCAAGAAGCTTAAAGACCAGACTACGGAAGTGGCTATAAATATGATGCAGAAAGTTCTAAAAGATATTGGTGAAGAAGACCTGATGGCATTCGACAAAGTGATGAATCAGATCAAAAGTAACATTGATAAAGCTAACGAAAAAATTGAAAGCTGAAAATCAATTTTATTTCCATTTTTTAACATTCAACTATAAATAAAGGTGCAGGATCTTTGCACCTTTATTATATTAATTCTGCTTAAGAATGCAGGGGTTTTGTACTTTGCATTCCACCTCTTGCATATAGTCTGTCGAAGATATCGTATATCCAAAGTCTGTTGACGGCTGTCTGTTGACAAGAAATAAAAAAAAGCTCGGTTTTTACCGAGCTTTTTTTCCCTTTTAACGAATAAAAAATTTAATTCTTAATCTTCTACGATAGCATCATTTGGACATGCACCAGCACATGAGCCGCAGCCAACACATGCATCAGCGTCAATTACATAGATGTCACCTTCAGAAATAGCACCAACTGGGCACTCATCGATGCAAGTACCACATGCTACACAATTGTCTAAAATTTTATAAGCCATAATTTTTAAATTTTGAATTACTGCTGCAAAGATATAAAGATAATCGGTATGTAGCTCAAAAAAAATGAAAAAATAAAAAAAATCTTTTTATGATATTTTTTGCTATACTAATGAATAAATAACTACATTTGCAGAAAATTTGAACAAACAAAATTAATACAATATTAATATAGTTTCCTATGACAAAAATATCAAAAGTTGTAGAACTCGAACAAGTAGTTATCCGCTTTGCGGGTGACTCTGGAGACGGTATGCAGTTGACTGGTAATTTGTTCTCAGATTCAACAGCATTCGCTGGCAACGACTTCGCCACATTCCCGGACTATCCGGCAGAAATTCGTCCTCCTCAAGGTACAGTATCAGGTGTTTCTGGATTCCAAGTGCATTTCGGTCATAAACCAGTCCACACAACAGGTGACCTCTGTGATGTGTTGGTTGCGATGAATCCAGCTTCTATCAAAGCTAATATGCGCTGGCTTAAACCAGGAACAACTATTATTTTCGACGTCGATTCATTGACTGACAAATCTCTCGAGAAAGCCGGTTATACAGCCGACCCAACAACAGATGATACCCTCAGCCAATATAAAGTCATAAAAGCTCCTATCTCATCACTTACAATGGAAGCTTTGAAAGACTTCGGAATGGATAGAAAATCAATGCTTAAGTCAAAGAATATGTTCGCTCTCGGTATAGTGATGTACCTCTTCAACCGCGACATTACTCAGCTTAACCATTATTTTGAAACAAAATTCAAAAACAAACCTCAGGTTATTGAAGCAAACAAGACTGTTGTCGCTGCTGGTTATAGCTACGCAGACACTCTCGAAATCTTTGCTAACACATATCGTATTCAACCTGCTGAACTCCCTAAGGGAAAATATCGCGACATCTCTGGTAACGTCGCTACAGCATGGGGTCTCATGGCAGCAAGCGAACGCTCAGGTCGCCAATTGTTTATAGGTTCTTATCCTATCACTCCTGCTACAGACATCTTGGTTGAACTCACAAAATACAAAAACTTAAAAGTAAAGGCTTATCAAGCTGAAGACGAAATCGCTGGTATCACATCATCAATCGGCGCTTCATTCGCAGGTTGTTTATCAGTGACAACAACTTCAGGTCCTGGTCTCTCTCTTAAGTCAGAAGCCCTCGGCCTCGCTGTCATGACAGAGCTTCCTCTCGTCATCATCGACGTACAACGCGGCGGTCCTTCAACAGGTCTTCCTACTAAGACAGAACAAAGCGACTTGATGCAAGCTTTATACGGCCGTAACGGCGACGCTCCTCTCATCGTATTGGCAGCAAAGAGCTCTGTAGATTGCTTCTACTCAGCATTCGAAGCTTGTAAACTCGCATTGGAACACATGACTCCTGTTATCTTGTTGACAGACGGTGCTCTCGGCAACGGTACTGAAATCTTCCGTATCCCAAGAGTCGCTGACCTTCCAGCAATCGTTCCTCCAATCGCTAAAGCTAATGACCCAGATTACCAACCATATCGCCGCGATGAAGAAAAATTACGCCGCGAATGGGCTATCCCTGGAACAGAAGGCTTACGTCACCGCATCGGTGGTCTAGAAAAAGAAAACGGCAAAGGTAACGTTTCTCACGACCCAAGAAATCACGAACTCATGACTCAACTCCGTGAAGAAAAAGTCAACCGCGTTGCTAACTTCATCCCAGAACAGGAAATCCTCGGTGATCCTAACGCTGATCTCCTCGTAGTAAGCTGGGGCGGTACTTACGGTGTCGTTCTTTCAGTTGTTGAAAAGATGATCGCTGAAGGCAAGTCAGTAGCACATGCTCACTTCCGTCACATCTCTCCACTTCCAAAGAACACAGAACAAGTGTTGAGCGGTCATAAGAAGATCGTCGTTTGTGAAATGAACAGAGGTCAGTTCGCTAACTACTTGCGCATGAAACACCCTGGACATATCTACGAACAATACAATAAAGTACAAGGCTTGCCATTCTTGACAGCCGAATTAGAAAATAAGTTTAATGACCTTTTAAAATAAGAAAGTACTATGGAAAATATGAATAACAATCAGGTTGTTAATCTTACAAAAGAAGATTTCGTAAGCGATCAAATAGTTAAATGGTGCCCAGGTTGTGGCGACCATGCAATCTTGAAAGCAGTTGAAGACGTATTTCCAAAATTAGGAAAGAAGAAAGAAGATATCGTCGTTGTTTCAGGTATCGGATGTTCTTCACGCTTCCCATATTATATGAACACATACGGATTCCATAGCATCCACGGCCGTGCAGCAGCTATCGCTACAGGTGTGAAACTTGCTAATCCTAACCTCTCCGTATGGGTTATCACAGGTGACGGCGACTGTACAGCTATCGGTGGTAACCACTTCATCCATGCCGTACGTCGTAACATCGACATGAACCTCCTTCTTTTCAACAACCGTATCTACGGCTTGACAAAAGGTCAGTTCTCACCATGTACATTCCGTGGTACAGTGACAAAGACATCTCCTCAAGGAACATATGAAGATCCATTCAATGTTGGTGAACTCGTAATCGGTGCTGGCGGTAAATTCTTCGCACGTGGCGTTGACGTCAACACAACAGAACTCACAGAGATCTGTCACCAAGCTAAGAACCATGACGGTCTTTCAGTTGTTGAAGTCCTTCAAAACTGTATGATCTTCTCAAACGGTATCCACGAAAACATCACAGCTAAGGAAGTACGTGACGATATGCAAGTTAAGTGTATCCACGGAAAACCATTGATCTTCGGTAAGAACCGTGACAAAGGTATCGTTTTGGTTGGCAACCGTCTTGAAGTTGTTACAATCGGTGAAAACGGTGTTACAGAAGCAGACATCTTGGTACATGACGAAACAGAAAAGACAACTGGTATCCACATGATGTTAGCTCACATGGCACCACCTGAATTCCCAGTAGCAATAGGTGTTATCCGTAACGTTGAAGCTCCAACATACAACCAGTGTTTGGACGGTGTTATCGAAGCTGAGACAGCAAAATCAAACATCAAATGTGTTGATGACTTGTTGAACAGCGGTAGCACATGGGATATTGAATAAGACTAAAGGTTAAAGACAACGGACAACAGTCAACAGGCTTTTGTCCATAAAATAAAAAATCCGTTACTGAGAGTAGCGGATTTTTTTGTTGTTAGTAGTTTGTTTTAAGTAGTGGCAGTTAGTTTAGTAGTCTTAGTAGATTTGATTTTGTTGTTATAGCTAATGGCAGTATTATTAGTTGATTTGTTCTGTTGTTGTTTAGTTAATGTCAGTTGGTATAGTTGAGTTAGGATATAAGGTTTTGTTGTTTTTACAATTCCACTTTCCAGAGACCGTGGAGGTTGCAGTATTCATATACAGCTATTGCCTTAGCATTGCCGAGGTGGACTACTGCTACTGGTTGGTCTTTTAAGTCGACGCGGATGCCACCTTGGTCTGTTTCTATATATATGAATGAGATGTGATGTTCTGGTAGCATAGGATGATGGACGCTGCCAACTTCTATTTTTATGATATTATCTTCGAGGAATGTCACCACTGGGATGTGTTTCTCACCGCTAGCCTCGACAGTGTTAGGGATGAGTTCTTCCATCTTTTCGCCGCAGCAGAAGACAGGGACTTTAGAATCGACTATTTTTTCTATTACATTTCCGCAGTGATTGCATTTATAAAATTTTGTTGCCATAATATTTCGTTTTTTATTGTTAATGTTAGTTTTGTTTTCTTGTGTTTGAGGTGTCATTGTTCCCTCACATTCACGACGCAAAAATATAGCGAAAACAAATATCGGTCAAACAGATTGTTTCGATAAGGATATTGATGATTTCGATGAAGGGGATGTGCTGAGGATATGAGAAATTAAGGAATTGAGGGGATTGGGGATTTGAGGAAAAATAGATGCTGATAGATGGCAGCTATCTTTCCATTTTCAGTTTTCCGTTTTCAACTCAAATAAACTTCCGTTAGGGACGATAGTTTCTAGGCAGGTATGGAGAGCGAAGCTCGGAATGCCTGCAAATAAGACTAGACTAATATCTGAGTGCCGAAGGTACGACAGAGGTGTTTTGCTAAACTTGTAAAAAAAACTGTAAATTTTACTTATAAGTGAAATGTTAATATTATCTTTGTGGAAAGATAATATATATATGAAAACGATAAATATGGCTTTTAAGGAAATGGTTTCAGAAGTTCCTGCTGTAATAAAAGCAGAAATAGATTTGTCATTTGCTATAGCGGAACGCCTTGAAAGTCTGATAAAGGAAAAAGGTTTATCGAAGAAAGAATTTGCTGATGCCATTGGCAAGCGACCAAGTGAGGTAACCAAATGGCTGAGCGGACAGCATAACTTCACACTTCGTACATTAGCTATGCTTTCCACATTCTTTGGAGAAAGTTTGGTTGAGGTGAAGAGGTGAGATTTAATTAATTACAGACTTTACTAAAACTTCTCTTAATACATTTCTGTCTTCTTCGTTTTTTAGAAGTTCAAAAAGTTCTATATCAATTTCCGCATGACGGATATATTTTCGTATTGTCCCAGGAGAATACGGATTAGATTTTTTCAGTTGAGATATGATTTCCTCACCGCCAGAGAATGGAACTAATTTCCAGAAAGGTTCATAATGAAGATGCCAGAACGGTGTTCCTGCTTTCGGTTTGAATATAGAATCATCTTTGACAAAAAGTTTCCAATTCCTTAAGAAACACTCTTCAAGTTCTTCTGTTAATTCAATTTGGTTAGAACTTATTTTTCCACTTGCTATCATGTCAATAACACTAATAAGCATGATTGCTTTATGCGGAGCTGTCATGCCTTTTAACTTATTGGAATGTAAGTTAGAGAAATGGTTGATGTAGGAGTGGAGCATAGTTATACTAATTTTTCAATAATATCTTTATCAGCAGGTAACCATTCTACGTTGTTAAGTGCTTCTGGTTTTAACCAACGGGCGGACTTGTGTTCTCTTAATTCTATTTCGCCAGAAGCAATGTTGCACAGATAACAGTGCATGGTCAAATGAAATGAAGGGTAATCGTAATTGGTTGTGCATAATAAATCTTTAACGGAAATATCAATGCCAAGTTCTTCTTCTATTTCGCGTTTTAAAGCAGTTTCGTGACTTTCGCCTGGTTCAATTTTTCCACCAGGAAATTCCCATAATCCTTCGAATTCACCATATCCACGTTGTGTGGCAAAGTATGTTCCGTCCTTATATATTATTGCTGCTACGACTTCTATTGTTTTCATATTTTAGATCGCTTTAATGTATTGTGCCATTGCAGGTTCGTGTAATTCCCATGTGACATTCATCGGGTAGTCTTCGTTTGATGAAATGTACTTGACTAATCCGAAACAATGGAATGGAGAGGTATTTCCAAAACCGTCTTTCTTTTCTTCACGAACAAATAATATGATTTTATTTTGGGTTTGTTCTTGCTCAGTATATCGTCGTCCTCCATTGTTGTTATGAGAGTCTGTGTTTTGAGATTGCCAGTGAAAATATTTTTCGTTGATGAGGTAGTCGTTGTATTGGGTGGAAGGAGAGAAGTCTTTTTCGGATTTGTTTAATGTAACAAATAACAATGTGGCATTATGTTCTTGTATATTAAATACACCTGAAACAGTTCCTTGCATTCTTAGATCTGCAGTTTGTCGTCCCACTAAAGTGAAAATTTCCTCACGTGTATAGCATCCGTATAACTCTAATCCTGGAATAATATCAGCGCCAATAGGCTTGGTTTTGATTTCTAAATGCTCTAAAAGGTAAGAAACTATTTCTGAAATTTCTTGCTTGAAACATGCGTATTGTGGTTCGTGGATTACTTCCAAGGCTTCATGAATAGAACTGAATTCTGTTTTGCTAATTTTATCTTGGAATAATGCATAATAAAGCATTAGTGCATACGAATTGTTAGCTTCTATTACATCTTCGCCGGCAATGAATCTTTTTATAAAGTTAAGAAATGAGGTCGTGTTATGGTGTATTAAATTTGCCATACCTTTTTCTAAACGTTTTGTTATAGCGTTATCTACATAAGTTATTCTGCCTGCTGAACGTTTAAGTGAAGACCAACAATTTGTTCCTTGATAAACAATACGAATATCTTGTCCATTATTCTCAAGAAATTGAGAAAGGGTTGGAGTTGTATGGTATGAATTTATTTCTTTTATTAATCGAGTTTTATTATAAATAGCACTTTGAATATTGTCAAGAATATATTGTCGTGCTTTTTTCTCCATTACAATACTGCATCCTAATGGCAAGAATGAAAATCCTTCTTTTATTTGTTTCTGAATATTTTTTTCTGGATGCAATGTTAATGCACGAAAACGACTGGCAAAATCATATTTGCGGTTTGCTTGAGCTACAAAGTCTAATACAGTAAGTTCAGTTTTACCCGCAGACAATCTTAGCCCACGACCTAGTTGTTGTAAAAATATTGTTAAGCTTTCTGTTGGTCGTAAAAATAATACAGTGTCGACTTCTGGAATGTCAACGCCTTCATTGAAAATATCTACGACACAAAGATAATGTAGAGTGCCGTTTGCGAGATCTTTGGCAAGTTGTTTTCTTTTATCAGATGGAGTGTCAGATGTTAGGCTTTCTGCACCAAATCCAGATTGTTTTAGTTGTTCTGCCATAAAATCTGCATGTTGTTTATTTACGCAGAAACATAGGGCTTTACATGTATATTCGTCTGCTAAATATTTGTGTAATGAATTGACGATAAGTTGTGCTCGAGCTTTAGAACATAGTTTGTTGGCAAGAAGGTTTGTGTTGTATTTTTGTCCGTTCCATAAATTATCGTCGCTAAGATCTGTGTCATCAGAAACACATAAATATTGAAATGGAGTGAGTAAACCAGCTTGTAAAGCTTGTGGTAAACGTATTTCTGCACTGATATAACCTCCGAAATCAGGACGTAAATCACGTCCGTCCATACGTTCTGGCGTAGCTGTAAGTCCTATCAGAAGTTGAGGATTGAAATGCTCGAAAAGTTTTCTGTAACTGTCAGCTTGACTATGGTGTGCTTCGTCTATAACAATGTAATCATAGAAATTAGGGTCTAGTTTGGAGAAAAGTTCTTCATAACGAGTGTTGAACATGTTGATTGAAATGAATAAATGTTCGTATTCGTCAGCTTCTTTTGGACTATTGTTGCCAACCCACAATGTTCCAAAATTTGAGTCTTGTAAAACAGATCTGTATGTTTTTAATGATTGTATAAGAATTTCTTCTCTATGGGCGGTGAAAAGAATGCGAGAACTGGAATGTGTACGTGCGAATTCTTGATAGTCGAAAGCTGAAATTACAGTTTTACCAGTTCCTGTAGCCGCAACGATTAAATTTTTAAAATTACCTTTATTTTCACGTTCTACATGTAATTTATCAAGAATTTGTTTCTGATGAGGTAGAAGCGTATAGTGTTGTAATGTGGTTTCAGAGTTTCCTGAATGAAATGTATTACGCTGAATTTCTTTGTTGAACTTTTCTGTTCCACCAATGCTAAAATCTTCAAAGTTTGGACTGTTCCAATACATATCAAACGTTGCTAGTGCAGTTTTTATGATATGAGGATTTTCGATGCTAGTAGCTCGCATATTCCACTCTAATCCCTCAGTCTGCGCTGATTTTGAAAGATTTGAAGATCCAATGTAGGCAGTATTCATTCCTGAATTTCTAACAAAAATATATGCTTTAGCATGTAAGCGCTCTATTTCTGTATTGTACGATATCTTTATTTCTGTATTAGGAAGTTTCGCTAATTGTTCGATTGCTTTTGCTTGTGTTGCACCGCAATATGTAGTTGTTATGATGCGTAATTTGCTTCCTTCTCGATTACAAAATTTTTTTAAATCATCAAGTATAATGCGAATTCCAGATACTTTTAAGAAAGATACGATGAAGCATATTTCGTTTGCACTTGCTATTTCACGACGAATTTCTTCTCCTAATGATAAAGTGCTATTGCCACCAGTAAAAAGGTTGCTGACACGAAATCCTGATATAGGACGGATTGTTTGAAAATTGCTTTGATTTTGAAGAATTGATTGTTGGTGACTCATTACTTCAGTAAGTATCTCCTTATCATTTATAATTTGCTTTTCATCAACCAAACCGGCATCAATCATAATGCGATTGATTATTTTTACTCTCTCATTATGTTCTTCTGTTTCTTCAAGCTTTTGACGGATAGCATTTGCTAGATAATTTGCTAACATCTGTGGTGATTCTGCATCATCTATAGGCTGCTTGATACAAACAAGTCCTGAATTTTCAGATTGTTGTATTTTGTCTTCCGTTTCTTTGTTTACGATGTGTTCGTATATGCCTTTTTTTAACATAAGTAGAAGATGTATTCTTGTAAATAATAGATATAAATCAATTCTTTTTGTAAGGCAAATTTAATAAAAATCCTCTCGCAAATAATTCGTAAAAATATAATTTCTTCAATGATTTTCCTCCCTATCATCTCCCTATCAAGTTCGTACCATCTTCGTACCACAGTCGTACCAAGTTCGAATATAATTAGGAATTAAGGGTATGAGGAACTAAGGGTATGAGGAATTTTTAAGTCAGCAAGTCGCCAAGGTTCTTAATTCAACAGCCAATAGCAAACAGCTAACAGCCAATAGCCTTAGTTCAACCTTCTTGCTCGTAATAATACGAATAATCAATTCCTTTCATGAAGGTCTCGCGGTCGTGAATCTTGTCTGTTAATGCTGATTGTAGAAGTCGTTTGATTTCGGATGGGTCAACAACGCTTTTCCGTTAAACGTTTTTTGCCGTCAGGTGCGACTAACTTCAACTGGTTAGTGAGACTAACCAGTTCGTTACTTTCTTTTTTTAATTTAGTTTTCAGATATTTCCAATAGTTGCGGTTCTTTTGATAATCATCTTGATTATTGATTGCACCTATAATATCAAGCACTGAAAACCACCATTTTGAATTATCTTCGTCCCAAAGGGCTCTGACTTCATGGTCATTGTAAAATCTAATAGAAATCTTGGTCATTGGTCTAATTTTTATTGCTTAAGTTTATTAAATAACTATCCGCAAATTTAATAAAAAAATCGCTAAAATGTTTGGTGACGATATGATTTTTTGTGAAAGACAACAAGTTTTAGTTAGGAGTTATGAATCCATACCAAAAAACTTTAGTCTTTCGACATTGGCCTTTCACCATTTTCTTATCTTTGCATAAAACATCATACTATGCTTAAACTATTGCCACTGATAATACTAATGTCGCTGCTTACATCCTGCGACTCGCATGTAAAGACTAACGACAAAAGGCTAAAGGCTAATGTTCAAAGTTCAACAGCCAACAGCCAGCAGCCGATAGTCATCATCTACGATAACGATGTGCATTGTGCCGTCGATGGTTATTCTAAACTTGTCGCTCTGCGTGATGTCATGCACGACAGCACCGAGTTCGTGACGACAGTCTCTTGCGGCGACTTCGCTAGCGGTGGCGTGATAGCTGCTGCATCGGAGGGCGAGTTCGTGATTGATATAATGAATAAGGTTGATTATGACGTGGTGACGCTCGGCAACCATGAACTTGACTATGGAATGGAACAGCTCTTCGCCTTCACTGGCGCTCTCGACGCTGAGGTGGTGTGCGCGAACCTTAAAAACATACAAACCAACGAATATCCTTTCCCTGCATATCATATCGTAAGCTATGACGACATCGATGTGGCTTACCTCGGTCTCACTACAACATCGAGTGGTACGGTGATGACTCTCAGTGATGAAAACGCTAATCCTTTATATAGCTTCATGCGTGATGAGTTCTACGACAATGCTCAGAAATTCATCGACGAGGCTCGCGACAATGGTGCAGAATATGTGGTGGCGCTCACTCATCTTGGCGATTCTAAGACAATTGGCAATAATCCTAGTTCTACAAGTCTCATTGCTAATACAAAAGGTCTAGATGCTGTCATAGACGGTCATGATCATCATGTCATTGAGGAACGTTGGCTGATGAATGAAGATGGTGATCCAGTGTTGCTTACTTCATCTGGTTTTGCTTTTAAGAACATAGGTGTGTTGCGTATCAATGCAGATGGAAGTATGTCGTCGAGACTTATAAATATTGAATCTGACACTTCTCTCACCGATGTGGCGACACAGCGTTTCGTGGATAGCGTCAAGATGAAAGTGGAGCTGTCTGGACAGAAAGTGGTCGGTTATTTGGACAAGGATTTGGATATTTATGATATGAATGGCAAGAGACTTGTCAGGGTGCAGCAGACGGAAATAGGAGAATTTATCGCGGATGCTTTCCGTGTGTTTACTGGCGCCGACCTCGCTCTTATCAACGGAGGCGGCATACGTGCCGGCTTTAAGAGGGGAGATGTTACAATCAACGATATTCTTGCAGTCATGCCTTTCGGCAATTTCGCATGTACCGCAACTATGACAGGACAACAGTTGCTCGATGTCATGGAGTTCTCAGTGAGCATGCTGCCTTATGAGTCGGGTGCTTTCCTGCAAGTTAGTGGAATTAGTTATGAAGTAGATGCTTCTATACCGACACATGTAGTCATAGATGATGAAAATCTTTTCTCATACGTTGCCGATGATGAACGTCGCATCTCTAATCTTAAAATATTGAACTCCATGACTGGCGAATATGAAGCGGTGGAATTGGAAAAGACATACACCGTCGCGAGCTTCGATTATCTTCTCACAGAAATGGGTGGCTCTGGAATATTACGTTACGCTAAGCCGAAAGAAACCTATTGGGCTACCGACTTGGAAGTTATGATGCAGCAAGTCCGTATGAATGATATGTTTTTTTATCGTAAAAAATAAAAGATATTATCGTATATATTGAGTTCTTTTCCTATCTTTACAGCATTAAAATAATGTCAAACTAAAACTGACTCAACTATGAAAAAACATTACATTGTATTATTGTTTAGCATTTTATGTGTTTTTGGTCTGTCGGCACAAAACGTACTTCTTGAAACGAGCTTTGAAGGTCCTGGCTTTGATGAGGGATGGACTATGGGCGTATCGCAAGGAATAGATCTGGAGCCACAGGATTATCCTGAATATGGCTTGGATCCATGGGAGAAATGGGATATCACCGACACCACTCCTTTTGGTTATGTACATTCAGGCGACTCTGCAGCATGGATCGGCGGAACCTTGTATCAAGAACCGACTCACGATTGGCTGATGACTCCTGTAATATCAATACCAGAGGATGCTATGACCGTCATGTATTATTGGCTATGGTATCATTCAGAAGCTATGTATGTCAATACATTCTATATCATGGTGTTCGACTGTGAGCAGGAAGTATGGGAGCAGGCTTATATAATGGCTAACGAGTTTAACTCACCTTATCATTATACAGAAGAATATAAATTTGTCCTAGACAAGTGGAAAGGAAAAGACATTATTATAGCTTTCGTGAAAAACGGAACATATCAGATGGCGATGGACGATATCAGAATCGTTTGTTACGAAGGAACGTCTGTGAATGATATGGCTTCATCTGTGATGGAGATATATCCTAATCCTGCTAAGGATGTCGTCACGATAAAGATAGGCGATTATAATAATAATGATAATGTTACAATATCTGATATTTCAGGCAGAGTGCTCATGACGCAAGCCATTACCGATGACGAAATGAATCTAGACATCAGCGGTCTCGCTAAGGGCATGTATATCGTCAAGGTTGGCGATATTGTCAGTAAGATCGTGAAAGATTGATGTATAAGTATTGATGTTAGAATGAAGGCTGCTGTCAATAAACGGCAGCCTTTCTTTTGACAGTGCTAAAAAACTTTAGCCTTTAGCCTTTGGCCTTTGGCCTTTTTTCTATCTTTGCAAAAAAATAAAAAATCCACAGATGAAAATGTCATTCAAGCCGGGTACTATGATTTATCCGTTGCCTGCCGTGATGGTGAGCTGCGGCGATAGTCCCGAAAATTATAATATCATGACGGCAGCATGGACGGGAACCATCTGCACTAACCCGCCGATGTGTTATGTGTCAATACGCAAGGAACGTCACTCGCATGAGATAATATCGCGTACTAAGGAATTCGTCATCAACGTGACGACAGAAGAGCTGGCTCGTGCTACAGACTGGTGCGGAGTGCGCTCTGGCCGTGAATATAACAAGTTCAAGGAGATGCATCTCACTCCAGAACAAGGCCAGATCGTGAAAGCTCCTCTCATCGCTGAGTCGCCGCTTAATATCGAATGTCAGGTGGTGGAAGTGAAAGAACTCGGTTCTCATGATATGTTCATCGCTAATGTGGTTGCTGTCAACGGCGATACTAGGTTCTATGATCCAAGCACAGGCCAGTTTCAACTAAACCAAGCCGACCTCATCACATATTCGCATGGAAAATATTATACTATAGGGGAGAAGATCGGTGGATTCGGATTCTCAGTGGATAAGAGAAGAAACAAAACCAAAAAATAAATTTATGGATTATATCAGAATTAGCAGTCAGTGGTCAGCAGTCAGCGGTCAGTGTATGGTCGCTGAGCCTGTCGAAGCGCCAACAGCCAACGGCCAACAGCAAACAGTTGACGAAATCAAAGACTTATTAAAAGACTGGATGAAATTATATCCTAACTCTTTTGCTCCTGATGTGGAGTTTAAGATCTATCAGCTCGCTGATGGTGATGTCATCGTTGAGCTTCACGAGGATTTAAGCTCGATGGCAGTGGCCTTGCTCGTTCTTTATTTTGAGACAACAGTCAACAGTCAACAGTCAACAGCCTATATTACTATCGATGATACAGAAGTTTTGTTGAAACAGAATGAAGGTAAACGTGCGATGATTTTCTGTAGTCGCAAAGACGCAGAGACACTGAGTCACAAAGAATCGGTCGCTGAGCCTGTCGAAGCGCCAACAGCAGTAAGATTTATTCTCGAAGATAATTATGCTTTAGATTATAATTTTGAAAAAAGACCTCAGCCTGTCAAGGATTGCGATATGACATTCGAAGAGCCAGTGTTTTCTCTTCCTGAAGAATATGAAAGCGTCAAGGTGGGTGATGTTGTGAAAAAGAAAATCGACGAGATTCTGGAAGAAGGTCTCACTCCTAAAAAAATGTTGATATATATCTTATGCGGAGCAATCGGTTTGAGTATAGGTTTTCTTATCGTTTATTTCATGAGTAAATAAGAATTATGTTAAAAGAATTTAAGAGTTTTGTCGATAAACATAATCTCATCGCTAAGGATGACAGAGTGCTGCTTGCTCTCAGCGGCGGCGTCGATTCTATGGTGTTGGCGAAACTTCTTTTATTAAGTCAACAGACAACAGACAACGGACAACAGTCTGATTTCAAAGTCCAAAGTCCAAAGTCCAAAGTCCAATATCTTTCGCTCATTGTAACTTCCATCTGCGTGGCGATGACTCTAATCGTGATGAGAAATTCGTTACAGACTTCGCGAAAGAAAACAATATACCTATTTTTATAAAGCATTTCGATACGGAGAAATATGCCAAGGAAAATTCTCTCTCTATCGAGATGGCGGCGCGTGAACTGCGTTACGATTGGTTCAAGGAGTTGAAAGAGACTCATAATTTTAATAAGGTGGCTCTCGCTCATCATGGCGACGACCAGATTGAGACTTTCTTCATCAACTTCCTGCGCGGCTCTGGAATCAAAGGCCTCAAAGGCATGAAACCGCAAAATGATTTCTATATCCGACCTCTTCTTTGGTCTAACAGAAATGAAATTGAGACTTACGCTAAAGAGAACAGTATTCAATGGGTGGAGGATTATACAAACCAGGAAACCGTTTATCTCAGAAATAAGATTCGTCATAATATAATTCCAATTTTCGACGAGATGAAAAACAACGCTCGTCAGAGTCTTAACTTCTCTATCAACTGTCTCTCTTCCGAAAATGATCTGTATCGAAGTCTTATAGATGAAAAACTGTCTGCGATAGAACACGTCGATGGCGATTGCAGAAGCATCGATGTTAAATATTTTTTAGAAAATGAAAACGGCCGACAGCTGCTTTTCGAATGGGTGAGAGGATTTGGATTTAATTTCGAACAATCCGAGTCGATGTTCGAAGCGATGAAGAATGGCAAGTCGGGAGTGATGTTTTATAATGACAACGGACAACAGACAACGGACAACAGGCTTTGTGCGCGTTTGGTCGTGTCGGTGCAAAAAGATAAGATAGAGATTTTTGAAGAAAGGGTAGGTGATGAGGAGATTTGTATTTCAGGAATTGAGGATTTGAATGATGCCATGATTCAAGGAATACGTTTTTCCATGATCAATAAGGATGATGATTTTACATTGATTAAAGACCCTTCCGTTGCGGCGCAGTTTGATATGGATAAGGTGATGTTTCCTTTGAAGCTACGACATTGGAAACAAGGCGATAGATTCAGACCTTTAGGAATGAAAGGTTCCAAATTGTTGAGCGATTTCTTCAACGACCAAGGATTCTCAGCGTACCAGAAACATAATGTATGGATTATGGAAGATGCTAACGGTGTGATTCTGTGGGTTGTTGGATATAGAATTAACGATAAGGCTAAAATATCTAATTCTACAAAAGTAATTTTTCAATGTACTTTAAAATGAATGAATTTTTTCTTAATTTTGCACCCTCATTTTTAGGTTGAAAATAATTAACTAAATCATAATAAATCAACAAAAAATCATGAAAAAGTTTTTAAAACTCTTTACTTTCTTGGTTTTGTTACTTCCATTTGTTGCTAAGGCTCAGATCTTGGAACCTGTACAATGGACTGTAGAAACAGAGAAATTAAACAAGAATGAATACAACATCGTATTCAAAGCAGAAATCGAAGATGGTTGGCATCTTTATTCACAAAACACTCCATTCGGTGGCCCAATGCCTCTCTATTTCGAATTCATCGACACACTCGGCATTGAACGCATCGGTGGCGTTGCAGAACCAAAAGCTATAGTTCATTATAGCGACGTTTTTGAAATCGACGAACATTTCTTTGAAAAAGAAGCTGTTTTCACACAAAAAGTTAAATTATTAGACGGCGTAGCAACAGTATCTGGTGTTATCACTGGTCAAAGTTGCAAAGAACAATGTGTTCCAATTACTTATGACTTTGAAGTTCAACTTGGTGAACCTGCAGTAGTTGAAGCTGATTCAGCAAATGAAGCTGAAAAATCAGGAAGTAAAGGTCTTTTCGGCATGTTGTTAGGCGCAGTTATCTGGGGTTTGGCAGCTCTTATGACTCCTTGCGTTTTCCCTATGATTCCTATGACAGTGTCATTCTTCTTACACGGTGACGAAAGCAAGGCTGTAGGTCGTTTCAAAGCTATCATGTACTACATTTTCATCGTAACTCTTTATACACTTCCAATTGCAGTCCTCATTTTGATTGCTAGATTTGGCGGTGGTGAAGATACAACAGCAAGTATCTTTAACTGGATTTCAACATCATGGATCAACATCTTGTTCTTCTTGATATTCATGGTATTCGCTGCTTCATTCTTCGGCGCATTCGAATTGACATTACCAAGTTCATGGGTTAACAAAGCTGATAGTAAGACAAGCACAAGCAAAGGTTTAGGCGGCGTATTCTTCATGGCATTGGTACTCGTTCTCGTATCATTCGCATGTACAGGTCCTATCGTTGGTACAGCTCTTATTCAATCTTTGTCAGGTGAATTTTGGGCTCCAATTCTCACAATGTTGGTATTCGCAATGACATTCGGTCTTCCATTCGCTTTATGCGCTTTGTTCCCATCATTGTTACAAAATATGCCTAAGAGCGGTGGCTGGCTCAACTCAGTTAAGGTTGTTCTCGGTTTCATTGAAATCGCTCTCGGATTCAAATTCTTAAGCGTAGCTGACCAAACATACCACTGGGGTATCCTCGACCGCGAAGTTTACCTCGCTATCTGGATCGTGACATTCACATTGTTAGGTTTCTACCTCTTAGGAAAAATCAAATTCGCTCACGACTCTGACGTTCCTCATTTGTCAGTATTCCGTCTCGTTCTCTCTATCGTAGTTTTCACATTCGTAGTTTATATGATTCCAGGTATGTGGGGTGCTCCTCTTAAAGCTTTGTCTGGCTACTTGCCACCACAACAAACTATGGACTTCGACCTCAAACGTATCAACCAAGAAAACTCTGATAAGGTTATCCAATATGTAGACGCTAAGATGTCTAACATCTCTGTTCAAACAGAACAAGTTGACAAAAAAGTTAGCTCAGTATTGTGTGAAGAACCTAAATATGCAGATTTCTTGCATTTGCCTCACGGCCTTAAAGGTTACTACGATTACGAACAAGGTCTCGCTTGTGCAAAGGCTCAAAATAAACCTATCTACATCGACTTCACAGGCCACGGCTGCGTTAACTGCCGCGAAATGGAAGCTAACGTATGGAGCGACCCTCGCGTCCTCGAAATGTTACGCAACGAATATGTCATCATCGCTCTCTATGTAGACGATAAAACTACTCTCCCAGAAGACGAATGGATGGTAAATTCAAAAGGTAAGAAGAAAAAAACTTCTATAGGTAGCAAAAACTCTGCATTCCAAATCTCTAAATTTGATGCAAATGCTCAACCTTACTACTGCCTCATGGGTCACAATGGCGAACTCTTGGTTGAACCACGTTCATATAACCTCGATAAAGACGCTTTCGTTGACTTCTTGAAGAAAGGTGTAGAAAATTTCAACAACGGCGTTTCAATCAGAAACATCTTTGAATAAAA
>JAZLAI010000027.1:0-21082 GCA_045613105.1 Bacteroidales bacterium
ACAGTCCGTGAATATGCGGACGATGACCATGAAAGAAATGGACGAAGTCCGTTGCCTGTTGACCTTTAAAAAAGAAACAGTCATGAAAAAATATATAATAACATTAGCGATTGCACTTGGCTTCGGAATGAATGTCAATGCGCAGATAGGAGAATACAACAAGGTTCAGACCGACGGATTCTTCACAAGCGGTAATTATACTGAATACAGAGAAAACGTATGGGCATTGGATATGCCATTGTTGCCAGATCAACATGGCACCAATTTCGACTACAATGCAGAACCAGCACCTCTCGGCTCAGGATTGCTGCTGTTGGCAGGTATGGGATTGGCATACGGAATACGTAGAAAATCATCAGCAAAATAAGACTATACGTCTATGATCGACAAGACGTCACTTCAAAGGAGGTGACGTCTTTTTTTATAAATACCTTCACCTTTACACTCCTAGCTCACTTCCCCCAGCTCTCTCTATCCAAGCTTCTATATTGTATCGCCTCTGCCAGATGTTCTGGTTTTATATCATCCGAATCAGCGAGATCAGCTATAGTACGCGACACCTTAAGAATCCTATCGTAAGCTCTGGCCGATAGATTAAGTCTATCCATTGCACTTTTAAGCAGCGAGGAACACTCCTCATCCAAAGAACAATATCTCTGTATCAGTTTTGATGTCATTTGGGCATTTGAATGAATATGAGGTATGTCGGAAAAGCGTTCTGTCTGTATCTTACGAGCTCGCATCACCCTTGCTCTCACCTCGCTGCTTCTCTCACCAAGGCTTTTTTTCGATAGCTCCTCAAAAGGCACTGGTACCACTTCGACATGAAGGTCTATCCTGTCGAGCAGAGGTCCCGATATTCTGTTAAGATATTTCTCCACCGTTCCTGGCTGACAGCTACAGTCCTGTGTGGGATGGTTGTAATAGCCGCAAGGACAAGGGTTCATCGCCGCGACGAGCATGAAGTTAGCAGGAAACTCTATCGTCTGTTTCGCTCTTGCTATTGTCACCATTCTGTCTTCCATCGGCTGCCGCAGCACTTCTAGGACGTTACGTTTAAATTCCGGCAATTCATCAAGGAAGAGCACTCCATTGTGCGCCAAAGAAATTTCCCCAGGTTGTGGATAGGCTCCGCCACCCACCAGACCAACGTATGATGTAGTATGATGCGGGCTTCTGAAAGGACGCGTCTTCAACAATGAAAGTCCGTCACCTACCAGACCAACGACAGAATGTATCTTTGTTGTCTCTAAGGCTTCACGCAACGTCATGGGCGGCATGATAGTAGGAAGACGTTTTGCCAACATCGTCTTGCCGCTACCTGGGCTGCCGATGAGTATCACGTTATGAGAACCGGCGGCCGACACCTCCAAAGCTCTCTTGATATTTTCTTGCCCTTTCACGTCGGCAAAGTCAAAGGCATAAACATCATCCGACTCTTCTTCATATCTGGAAATAGCGACTGGATGTAATGATGACGAGCCATTGAGTAAAGAGATAACCTCCATGATATTGTTGACGCCATAGACATCCAAGTCTTCCACCACAGCAGCCTCTCTGGCATTAGCCATCGGAAGTATCAGTCCTTTGAATCCGTCCTGCATGGCACGTATTGCGATAGGCAAGACACCTCGTATAGGATTGAGGCTCCCGTCCAATGACAACTCTCCCATTATCACATACCTGTCAAGAAGAGATGCACTTATCTGTTCGGATGCTGCCAATATCGCAATAGCAATGGGGAGGTCGTAAGAAGAGCCCTCCTTCCTTATGTCGGCAGGCGCCATATTGATGGTAATCTTCTTCTTAGGATATTTAAAATTATTGTTACACAAGGCAGCTTCTATTCTCTGCTGACTTTCTTTGACAGCACTGTCGGGCAAACCGACAAGAAAAAACTGTACACCTCTGTCAATATTAACTTCAATGGTGACAGTAATAGCTTCAATGCCATTCAAGGCACTTCCATAGGTTTTCACTAACATTTTGGTTAAGGTTTAAGGTTTTAAATTTTCAAGTAGGTTTAGGTTCAAAGTTCAACAGCCAGCATTAAAGCCCGAAGCTCACTACTTCTTCCTAGGTTTGTACTGCGACATCTGGAATATCCGCTGAACATCTTTATCATCCATCATATCTCGGAGGCTCACATCATTATTTGTCATATAAGAACGTATTATCTGCAATCCTATATATTCACCCAGACGTGCCGGCGCTTCATTAGAGAAAGCCTGTGTAAAAGGTGCGTCGCCGAAGAATGTCCGGAACGCGTCCATCGAATTAGAATATAACATATTGTTTCCGACAATGGAAGCCCAGACATCAGCCTCATAGTTCTCGGCCCATTGTATCTGCTTAGACGAATACCCCATCAGCACAGAATCATGCATAGCAGGATTCATGGCTTCGATGAAATATAATTTCTTTCCTATATTGACCATCTCCGTCAGCACGTCTTTCTGCCTTCTATCAATATTTACATACGAAGAATATATAGACTCCGCCAAGTCGCGGCTTATATACGCAGGCTGACATCGCATTGAACGAAAACGCGGCATACCTATATAATCATAAATATTGTCATCATTACCTAGATAATAATCACAGCTGACAAGAATACCTTCATCATATACCATGACAGGAGGTATCTCATAATCTATACCCGACACATACACATACGTCTCTTCAGGAAGCCTGACATCAGGATAATAATAATGAAAATGTTGGCACACTGACTTTATATCCTTTGCAAGCTGCTTGGTATCTGAAAACTTTTTCTCAGCCATAGCATTTATTCCTATACAAAAGGTATCTGTCACAAAATCCTTCAGGTAGGAAACGACTTTAGGATTGTCGATGTCGCCATTCAGGAAAACATGGTAATCTTTCTGTATCATCTTAAGACCTTCAGCAAAATTAGCAGTATCGAGAGAAAACAGCGCTTTGGAATAATTCTTAATCTTGATTTCTTGGGGCTGCATATTATCACATTTTATTTGCAGCTTTGCCTTATGGACATCATTGTTATGACATGAGGACAATAAAAGCAACAGCAATGATGACATTATCAATGAAGATGAGTCATGTAAAAATGATTTCAATATACAGAGTGTTTTTTTCATATAATTTTGATTTTTATATAACCTACAACAGCGACTTTTATCATGTCGCGAATGCAAAGATACAACGAAAAACAATAGTTTTTTATTTTTTAACACTAATTAAGATTTTTGTGATTAATCCGTATTATGCGACATTATTATGTTAAGATTTCTTAACACTTCATCAGAACAAAGAATAACTTTTAGGTGCTGATTCAGCATCCTCGAAATATATGTCGATAGGATAGTCACGTTCCATTCCGAGGAGAGAAGAAGCCTTACCATAGCTTTGTGCTATTTCCAGGAAACCGTGAGTTCCAAACAAAGCAAGTATTTCAGAATCATATACGTCTTTATAACCTTCGCAGATATCGAAAATCTTGTATATTCCGCCACATATTTTAATAGTAAAACGACGACCGTTTCTTATTTTATCGAACAGAGTCTTAGGGATATTTGTCACAAGATTTTCATAAGAGTCGATGAAATTCACCAGACCGTGAATTGCATTTGCGTCGTAAGAAGGTTTTATCTCTATCTTCTCTTTAATCTGATAAGGCTTGCCTATTTCCGACAAGTCAGCACCATTATACAACATAGCTGCCACCTTCACGAAGCGGTCTTTTGTGCTGAAAGTAAAGAAATCGCTATCCTGCATAATGTCGATGATGACAGCATCGTAAGGCTCTTCACCTAATATTAAAGAAAAGATGGAATTGTCGGTACCGATGAAGAAATGTCCGTTAGCCTTAAGAGCGACATGAGGATTCTCTGTCGATTCCTCGGTATCTACAGCCAGAATATGTATTGTTCCTTCAGGAAAGTTTCTATAACAATTTTTCACTATAAAAGCCGCCGACCTGATGTCGAAGGGCTCGATATTGTGAGTTATATCAACCACATTAACATCAGGCAAAGCAGAATATATCGTCCCTTTTACGGCAGGAAGATAAAAATCGGCAGTGCCCCAATCGCTTGTTAATGTTATGATAGCCATTGTTAAAAAATGTTAAAAACAATATAAAAATGCGTGTTGCAAATATACGTCATTAAAAATAGTAAAAAAAGAGCTGAGAAAAATTTTTATGAACATTTTTACAATTCTTATCATGATTACGCTTATATTTGTAGATATTTTTTAAATAAGCGAAAGTAATAATGGCAGAACAAATTGTTCAAGTAGAAAATGTCAATCCGAGTGATTTATACGGTGCTAATGATCAGCATCTTACAATGATAAAGTCATTGTTTCCCAAGATCAAGATAATAGCTCGCGGCGATTTCATCAAGATTATAGGCAAAGACGAAGATGTAGAATATTTCATCAACCGTCTCAATTTATTGATATTGCACTTGGAGCGATACGGCAACATCAGTGCCAAGGTCATAGAAGACGTTATGTTATGTGCAGGAGAGACCGACTTCATCAAGAACCTCAACGACAGCGACGTCTTGGTATATGGACGTAACGGACTACAGATCAAGGCAATGACTGCCAACCAAAAACTTATGGTCAAGGCATGTGAAGAAAAAGACATGATCTTTGCCATAGGACCTGCTGGAACAGGAAAGACATATACAGCTGTCGCCTTAGCCGTCAGAGCCTTGAAGAACAAAGAGGTAAGACGTATCATCCTCACACGTCCAGCCGTCGAAGCCGGCGAGAACCTAGGTTTCCTTCCTGGCGACCTCAAAGAAAAGCTAGACCCTTATTTACAACCTCTTTATGATGCCTTGCGCGACATGCTGCCACAGGCCAAACTGCAAGGATTTATGGAAGAAGGCATTATAGAGATAGCACCTCTCGCCTTCATGCGCGGACGCACTCTCGACCATGCTTTCGTGATACTCGATGAAGCACAGAACGCCACTCAGTCACAGCTGAAAATGTTCCTCACCCGTATGGGTCGCTCTGCAAAATTCGTCATCACTGGCGATATCACACAAATAGACTTGCCTAAAAACCAGCCTTCAGGCCTGCCTCAGGCAATGGAAGTGTTAAAAGATGTTAACGGAATCGCATTCATACATCTTAACGAGAAAGATGTCGTCCGTCATAAACTCGTCACCGATATCGTAAATGCATATAAACGATATTATTCCGACAATGAAGAAAAAACAATCAGCCGTCAGCCGTCAGTTGTCAGCAACACCTCAACTGATACTAAAGCTGAGAACTAATAGCTAAAAATTGTTAATTCAAAAAATATAAAAAATGAACGCTTTAACAAAAACTGAATTTAATTTCAAAGGACAAACAAAAGTATATCACGGAAAAGTACGTGATGTCTATTTCATTGATAACAAATATCTTGTGATGGTCGCCAGCGACCGTATCTCAGCTTTCGACGTCATCCTTCCTGAAGGCATCCCTTACAAAGGACAGGTCTTGAACCAAATAGCTTCTTTATTCTTGGACGAGACAAGCGACATCGTCCCTAACTGGAAAATCGCGACACCAGACCCAATGGTGACAGTAGGCAGACTTTGCAAACCTTTCCCTGTCGAGATGATTATCCGCAGCTACCTCACCGGAAGTTCATGGCGTACTTACAAAAGCGGACAACGTACAATATGCGGCGTAGAAATCCCTGACGGAATGAAAGAACATCAACGTTTTGAAAAACCAATCATCACTCCTACAACAAAAGCCGACGAAGGCCACGACGAAGACATATCCCGTGAAGAAATTATCCGTCAAGGTCTTATCAGTGAAGAAGATTACAAACAAATAGAAGAAATAACATATAAACTGTTCCAACGCGGAAGCGAGATTGCCGCCAAACACGGACTTATCCTCGTTGACACTAAATACGAATTTGGTAAGATAGGCGACCAAATATATCTCATGGACGAGATCCATACTCCAGACTCATCACGTTATTTCATAGCCGACCAATACCAAGAATGTTTTGAAAAAGGTCTTCCTGTAAAACAACTTTCAAAAGAATTCGTACGCGAATGGCTCATGGCCAATGGATTCCAAGGCCAAGAAGGTCAACAAGTTCCAGAAATGACTCCTGAAATCGTCAACAGCATTTCAGAACGTTATATCGAGCTTTATGAAAAAGTGACAGGCATGAAATTTGAAAAAGCCGACGATTCTGACGATATACTGAAACGTATCGAAAAGAACATCGCCGACTGCCTAGAAGGTCTCGAATAAGAATACTGCAATTCATTGAGTCACTGACATCAAGTGGCTCAATGAATTAATAATTCATTATCTCCCTCATCTCATTGGCTTCATTATTTTTACCTATAGTAGAATATGTCTCTATCAAGGTATTGAACCATTTTTTCACTATCAAAGTATTTCCGGAAGGCTCAAAATATTTAAGTTCCGACTTCACATCTATCTCTCTAAGATAATTACGTATATCATTCCTTGTCAACACATTACCTTTGTTATAAGGATTTATATAAAACAAGACATCTTCAAGTTTAGGAAAACCTTCAGTCTTTTTACAAAAAGCCAATATAAAGTGATTAGGCAGATCTATACCATAGATAGGAATCCCAAGACGTTCTGCCACAATACAATACAACATTCCCAACGAAAGAGGATTTCCCACACGAGTCTCCAAAAGAGTATTGATAAAATAATAATTAGGATTATTTATAGAAAGAGTGTCACCACGGAATTTGTTGATGTCATATATTATATGATTCAATATCTTAACCTGTTCCAAAGGTGTCAGATCCTGGTCAATTTCCTTCTCGGCCTGTTCTATAATCATAACCAACTGAAAACCAACAGATGCCCAGTCAGCTTTAGGAAAACGATATTTCGACAATATGAAATACGGCTCCATCAGATCATATTCACGTTTCTCGCGCCACAACTTCAGCTTCTCGACAATGCTACGGCGCTCGATAATATAAATCAACGACTTCAACCTATTCCGTTGAAACACATCGCTCGTCTCTCCAATTTTCATCTTGAGAAATGGTATTGCCGCTTCTCCATACGCCAGTATCGCATCTGCTATATTAATATATAAGTGCTCATCTGGCTCGTCGGTGAGAAACAATAAAGAACTTAATGTCTTAGTCGCAGGCTGGATGTTTGTTGTTTTCATATCAAGGGATTTTATCCTGAAAACAACATTCGACAAATAAAGTTTAAAGAAAAATTAATATTTATAGAAATTATTGTCTGTCATATATTTATAAGAACCCTCTGGCATGAAATATCTTATATCCTTACCTTCAGACACAGCATTTCTTATAAAAGTGGATGAAATCTCTATCTCAGGCGCGTCAACTATTTGTACCGATTCATGACTTAGCATATCGCCTCCGTCATAATTCTTTCTCGGATAAACCATAAGGCGATAGTTGTCGAGTATAGACTGATAGTCTTTCCATTTCCTGAAATTGACAAGGTTATCCATTCCGCAGATGAGATAGAAATCTGTATTTGGATACTTTGACGACAGACATCTGAGAGTGTCAATAGTATAAGACGGTTTTGGCATGTCAAACTCTATGTCGCAGACCTCAAAACGCGAGTCATTTCCAATAGCTCTTCTCAACATCTCAAGACGATGGCTGTCTTGAAGAAGTGAGTTTATGTCTTTGAACGGGTTTTGAGGGCTGACGACAAACCATATAGAATCAAGATCGGTATATTCCACTATATAGTTGGCAAGCATCAGATGTCCGTTATGGACAGGATTGAAGGAGCCAAAAAACAGACCGACCTTATTTTTCATCATTACAATATATTATAGAGTTGTTCTTTTATTTTCTCAAGTTCATCTTTCATCATAACGACAAGACGTTGAATGTCTGCGTTATTAGCTTTAGAGCCAAGAGTATTTATTTCGCGGCCCATTTCTTGAGCTATGAAGCCCAGTTTCTTTCCTGCGCCTTCCTCATCGATTGTCTCGTCAAAATAGGAACAATGTTTTTCAAGGCGCACCTTCTCTTCTGTAACATCCAGTTTCTCTAGATAGAATATCAATTCCTGTTCAAAACGATTTTCATCATATTGTCCTGAAGTCGTGAGTTCAGTGAGATTTTTCATCAATTTGTTTTTGATATTCTCGTGACGATCTTTTTCAAAAGGAGACACTTCTGTAAGATATTGCATGATAAGGTCTTTCCTTTTAAGCAAGTCATTTTTAAGCACGATTCCTTCTTTCTTACGGAAGTCGTCTGTCATGGCAATGGCAGAGAGTAAAGTCTCCTTGACTTTTTCCAGAAATGTTTCATCGTATTCCTGTTCCGGAGTCACAAAGATACCAGGCATCTTGAAGAGAAGCATTGCCAGATCAGCAGATTGAGGGATGTTATATTCTTCAGAAATCTCTTTCACCTGTTTAAGATAAGAAGCTATGACTTCCTTCTCTATATGAGTATTTTGATCCACGTTAGTGTCGGTGATAGATATCATCACATCGATTTTACCTCTTTGTAATGCCGATGCAATTTCATTTCTATATTCCAGTTCCTGAGGACGAATTTCTTGAGGCAACTTCACTGAAAGATCCAATTGCTTAGAGTTCAGTGTTTTAACCTCAACAACAATTCTTTTTGTCAGATATATCTGTTCGGCTTTACCATAGCCTGTCATCGATTTAATCATAATTTTAACTTTTGCTACAAAGATACGCCAAAAATCTTGTTTTTTTTCAAAAAAAAACATATCTTTGTAAGTGACTTTTTGGAATCAACAATTTCAAAAAAAACGGCAATTAATAGATAATAAACCTTATTAAATATGTAAAAATATGACAGAAAAAATGACTTCACAATTAGCAATGGAGTTGGAAGCAAAATACGGAGCTCACAACTATCATCCACTTCCTGTAGTTTTAGCAAAAGGAAAAGGCGCAAAAGTATGGGATGTTGAAGGCAAAGAATATTATGATTTCTTATCAGCTTATTCAGCAGTAAACCAAGGACACTGCCATCCTGCAATCATCAAGGCATTATGCGACCAAGCACAAAACCTGACATTAAGCTCACGTGCATTTTACAACGACAGCCTTGGTGTATGGGAAAAATACATCACAGAATATTTCGGATACGACAAGGTTCTTCCTATGAACACTGGTGCAGAAGCCGACGAGACTGCACTCAAACTGGCACGCCGTTGGGGTACTGTATGCAAAGGCATTCCAAATGATGAAGTTACTATAGTATGCTGCGAAGGCAACTTCCATGGTCGTACCATCACCATCATCACCATGTCTAACGACCCTGACTCATACGCCAACTATGGTCCTTTGACACCTGGTTTCATCCGCATCCCTTATAATGACCCAGATGCATTGGAAGCTGTCTTGGCAGAACACGGACACAAAATCGCAGGTTTCTTGTTAGAACCAATCCAAGGTGAAGCAGGTGTCTATGTTCCAGACGAAGGTTATCTCAAAAAATGTTATGACATCTGTAAGAAATACAACGTCTTGTTCATGGCCGACGAAGTACAAAGCGGTATCGCACGTACAGGCAAGATGTTAGCCTGCGACCACGAAAACGTACGTCCTGACATTCTCATCTTAGGCAAGGCATTGAGCGGCGGCGTCGTCCCTGTATCAGCAGTATTGGCTGACGACTATATCATGATGAACATCAAACCAGGTGAACACGGCTCAACATTCGGTGGCAACCCAATCGCAGCTAAGGTAAGTATGGCAGCTCTTCAAGTCGTCAAAGATGAAAAACTCATGGAGAGAGCAGAATATCTCGGCAACATCTTCCGTGAAGAGATGAGAAAGATTGACAGCCCTATGATAGAGCTGGTACGCGGAAAAGGCTTGCTCAACGCTGTCATCATCAAGCCAAAAGACGGTAAAGAAGCATGGGATGTATGTATGAAGATGAAAGAAAACGGCGTATTGGCAAAACCAACACACCAACATATCATCCGCTTCGCTCCTCCTTTAGTAATAACTGAAGAAGAATTGCGCGCAGCAATAGAAATCATCAAAGAGACTATCTTATCATTCTGATAAAGACAGCATATCACAAAGACGCCGAGCTTTCACATATGAAAGCCCTGCGTCTTCACGTTTATAGCGACTCAAATCCAGGCACTTCACCTAAAGCCTCTACCTTCTGATTCTTGACATCAATATAATAACAGAATATCGTCTTGCCATTTGTCAAAAGAAGATATTTGACATTCAAACCTGAATAATAACGAATTGCCTGGTCAAGGACTTTCTGTGTTATCGGCACCGACTCTGCCTTACATTCCACTATCATCTCGGGAGAGCCCTGTTTGTTAAAGACGACAATGTCACATCGTTTCGGCAGGTTGTTTACCTTTATGGAATATTCCACCGCCATGAGACCTGCTGGATATTTTTTACCTTCAACGAGATAATAAAGAGTCTTCTGGCGAACCTGTTCTTCAGGAGTCAATGCACAATATATTTTACGTATAGGGTCGAAGACCTTTATTTTACCATCTTCGGTAATAGTATTAAACCAATTCATGATTTGAAGTATAAATCCTAACAAATATTTTGAAATCCAAAGATAGATTTTTTTTGACGATGAGGTGATATAAAAAGGAAGATTATTAAAAAATATATTCACCTGCCGATTCCATTTATAATCATCTGCACATAATACAACATTATGAATATGATTTTTTGTAATTTTGTTGAATATTAATACGCTATGATAAAGAGAATTATAATAATGACATTGCTTGCTGTTTTGACAATAGCGTTATGGTCGGGAATTTCATTGGTACAGTCGTTGTTTTCAACGTCAGGAAATATTGATAATGATGTGATTGTTACAGCGCATCGCGGAGGAGCTGGATATGGCAATGAAAACACCTTGTCTTGTATGAAAATTCTATTAAATAAACTATAATTGTTTAAAAAAAATATTTATCTTTGCACCGCAAAAAAGACAGATGTCGGGTTCTACTAGTCGGTCAGGTAACGACACTCTCACTGTCGAAACAGGGGTTCGAATCCCCTACCCGATACTACAAGAAAAAGCCGCTTTATAAAGCGGCTTTTTCTTTTAATATCATATAACACCTGGAATTCTCATCCATTCTCTTCCTTCAGCACAGCAGGCTTCAACCTCTGCCACTGTCTTTGGTATCGGACGACCGAGGACTCTGACTCCGTCATTTGTTATCAATAAGTCGTCTTCAATTCTAATTCCGCCGAAGTCTTTGAATGTTTCAACCTTATCGTAGTTGATAAAATCTTTATGTTTGCCTTCTGCTTTCCAGATATCGATCAATGTTGGGATAAAATAGATTCCAGGTTCGTCAGTAACAACCATTCCTGGTCTCAAGACTTTGCCGCAGCGCAAGCCCTTGAAACCTTCTTTTGTTGAACGTGGAGTTTCTGCATCGTAGCCTACGTTATTTTCACCTAAGCCTTCCATATCATGAACATCCATACCCATTGCGTGTCCAAGTCCGTGAGGCATGAATAGATAATGAGCACCTGCTGCGAGAGCATCGTCAACATTGCCTTTCATCAAACCTACAGCGTTCAAGCCTTCGATGATAGTACGTACTGCAAGAGTATGCATGTCGAAATATCTGTTAAAAGGACGTGTGTTGTTGATGACTTCCATGTTAGCTTTCAACACGATATTATAAATATCACTTTGACGTGAGTTAAATTTACCGCCTACAGGTATTGTACGGGTGAAGTCAGAAGCGTAATAGTTCTTTGTCTCAGCACCAGCGTCACAGACGACCATTCTTCCTTCTTGAAGCACGTTGTTGTGATTGTGGTTATGGAGAGTTTGTCCGTCAACGCTTAAGATTACAGGGAAAGAAACTCCATAACCGTTTGATATAGCGATGCCTTCAACAGCGCCGGCTATTTCTTGTTCTATGACACCTGGCTTACACATCTTCATAGCTGTAGTGTGCATATAATAAGCTGTGACAGCTGCCTTTTCCATATCTTCAATCTCGACATCAGTCTTGATTTCACGAAGTTTGACGACTTCTTGGATAAGTTCTTGGCTTACATATTTTGAAAGATTGTCGATGTCGGTGTTGAACCAGCGGCTGAGTTTTATCTTCATGTCGCCGCGGTAAGGAGGAAGCATGTGGATTTGTCTGCCTTTAGCGACAGCGTCGCGGAGATATTCACCGAAACCGTTGATGTCGCGTGTTTGTCTTACAGCTATCATCTCACCTTGTTCAGTGAGAGATGGGAGATTGCCACACCAGATGATGTCGTCTATTGTTATTTCTCTTCCGAAGAGAATTTCCTCGCCTGATTCGAAGTCGATAACGCCCACCAAGTCAGGAGTGTCGAGGCCGAAGAAATAAGCGAAGTTACTATCTTGACGATAGCGATAAGTGTTGTCTGGATAATTGAGAGAAGCCTCGTCGTTAGCTGGGAAGAATGCTATACCTTTGAGACCTGATTTTAATAAAGCGGCACGACGGCCAGCAAAAACTTCTTTTGAAAACATAGTATATTCTTTTTTAAGGACAACGGTCAACAGTCAACAGTCAACAGTCTTCGTCCACATTTATTAATTATTATCTTTAGTCATTAACCATTAGACTTTAGACATTTGTCTTTAGCCATTTTTTTCATTGCAACAAAGATAATGATTTTTATTGTTAGAATTAATATTTTGGTTTAATAAAATGTTATATTTGCAATTGCTATTCACGTCAAAAAATGACGCGAATAAAATGAATAATCACGTCATAGGGTTAAATAGTATGAGAGCAATTTGGATATGGCAACAGAAGAACTGGCCTAAATTCTACTGGGATGACAGTAGAATAATTACTTTATTATCACGAGTCAGGTTGCTGCAAGGCAAGTTGTTGGGCGAACTCAACACATTTGGTTTTGAATTACAGAACAACGCTTCGTTAGAAATAATAACTACTGACGTGATTAGTTCATCTGAAATCGAAGGCATTATATTGGATCCTGCAAGAGTCAGATCTTCTGTTGCATCACGCTTGGGATTAAGCACACAAGGACTTCCTACTCCAGACCACTACACGGATGGTGTTGTTCAAGTGATGATAGATGCAATAAAGAATTATAATGAGCCTTTGACAAAAGAACGACTATGCGACTGGCATGCCGCGCTTTTCCCGACAGGCAGAAGCGGAATGTATAAAATTTCTGTCGCTGAATATCGGCAAGGCGAGGAACCGATGCAGATCGTATCTGGAGCTATGGGACACGAGAAGATTCATTACGAGGCACCTTCAAGTTCTGATGTTCCTCGCGAGATGAATTTGTTTTTAGAGTGGATAAACAAACCCTGTGACATCGACCCGGTAATAAAAGCGGCAATCGCGCATTTATGGTTTGTCGCGATACATCCTTTCGATGACGGAAACGGAAGACTCACACGTACCATCACTGATATGATGCTCTCCAAATCCGACGGACAAAGACTACGTTTTTATAGTATGTCTGCGGAAATAATGGGAAAACGTAATTCATATTACGAGATATTGCAAAAGACAACGACAGGAGATTTATGTATCACAGATTGGCTGTTATGGTTTTTGGAGACAATGGAAAACGCCATCATCCGTTCTTACGACACGCTTCTGAAGATAAGGCATAAAGCTATCTTTTGGCAGAATAATAGTGAAGTCACTTTTAATGAAAGACAAGTCAAGATTTTAAACAGACTGCTCGATGGTTTTGAAGGTAAACTCACTACATCTAAATACGCCAAGATTTGTCACACCTCACAAGCGACGGCATTACGCGACATACAAGATTTGCTCAATCGCGACATCCTTATCAAAACCGAAAGCGGCGGCAGAAGCTCAAGTTATGAGATAAAGCAATTCATATACAATCAAGAGACGCATCAATGACACCTTGTTTCATCGGCGTCATCAACACGTCTCTTAATTATGCATTATGAATTATGAATTACTCAAAAATCCCATTTAACACCTAAACATGGATTGACGCATAATTTATTAGGTTTCTTGAGTCCGCTGAAATTGTATGACATTTCAACTTCACCGCCAATGTTGAAGTTAGGGCAGTTGAAGAATTGTCCTACGTTATACCAAATCTGTGGTTCTGTGATGAAGCTGAATTGTGTTGTATATGGACCTAGGCAACCCATCCATGAATTTTCTTCCCACCATAAATCAGCGAAACCGCTAAATCTCAAACCTTTCACATTGAAGATGTCTTGCATTCCCCATACGATAGAGAATTGCAATGGAATCATCTGTTCTTTATGAGAGATGGTTTTGTACAACGCATAAACCGTCAAAGTGTTTCTGTAATCTTCCGAGTGTAAGAAATATTCGGCACCGAACATCCAAGCGTTGTTGATGTTGTAGCCAAAACCTCCTGGAATAACGCCTAAACCTCCAGTATATTCAACGTGTGCGCTTAAATTCTTGAGTTTGCTGTTTTGCCAGAAATTCAATGCTCTTTCGATTTCCATATAAGTTCCCATCATGCCATAGTTGTTAGGATGTTTTTTTCCATTATGATAGAAATCTGCGAAGAAGAAAGTGCCGCCCCATTTGTCGGCTTTATACATCTCAAATGTCGTTGTGACGTATTGGCGTTCTTCGCCGAAGTCATACATCACTTGAAGATTCTGTGCCTTTGCAGCAAAACCTAATCCCATGAAAATCATGAGAAGTAAAATTGTCAATGACTTTTTCATGTCGTTAAAATTTTTATGGTTATTTTTTTAAACAATTTCTATTTTAATAGACGCAGCAATTACATATTGTTTATTTTTTATGGTGTAATTGATACGTCTCTACAAATCATTCCTTATTTTTCATCGCTTCTTCTATTTCTTCCACTTCAATAGGAAGTCCTTCGAAGAGGTTTATCGGTTCGCCTTCAGTAATGAGGAGGTCGTTTTCAATTCTGATGCCGATGCCTTCTTCTCTGATATAAATACCAGGTTCGCAGGTGAGTATCATTCCGGCTTTGAAAGGTTCAAATTTATCTACACTGTCGTGGACATCAAGTCCGATATGATGAGCCATTCCGTGCATGAGATATTTACGATATAATGGAAAATCAGGATCTTGATTCACGACATCTTGAGCCGTGAAGAGACCGAGTTTTATCATCTCTTCCTCCATCAGTTTATATGTCGTTCTGTTGACTTCGTCGATGGTTCCGCCCACCTTATATAATTTAGTTATCTCTTTCATGACGCGCAGCACTGCGTTATAGCAGTCTTTCTGTCTTTGAGTGAATTTTCCGTTGATAGGAATTGTGCGGCTCAAGTCGGAAGAATAATTCTTGTATTCACATCCTATATCGAAGAGTATCAAATCACCGTCTTTCAAGATGCTGTTGTTTGCAGAATAATGAAGGCAGCAAGCGTTTTTGCCGGCAGCTACTATAGGATAATAAGCATGTCCGTTAGCTCCATTATATTTAAAGATATATTCTATCTCAGCTTGTATTTGATATTCATTAAGTCCAGGCTTTACCGTTTTCAAACAACGACGGAATGCTTCAGAAGTAATATCGCATGCCTGTTGTGTCACCTCAAATTCTTCCTGCGATTTGATCATACGCAGTTTATTCAATATAGGTGCAGAACGTTCGAACTTATGCAGAGGGAACTTTGCCTTCATCTCTTCGAGAAAACGTTGCTGGATAGTAACGACCTTACATTCATAGCGAGGATATTCAAAAGCATTGAGGTAAATAGTATCACAAGAAAGTGCGACGTCTTGAAGCACGGCGTTGAAACTGTCGGAATACATCACATTAGAGACACCCGAAATCTTCGCAGCTTCTTTAGAGTCGATCATCTCGCCGCGCCATATCACCTTGCTTTCGCTATAAGGTTCCACGAAAAGAATCTCGCGCATGGCAGGATTCGGATGGTCGGGACATAATATAAGGTAGGCACAGTCGCGGTCGATGCCGGTGAGATAGAAGAAATCAGACTGCTGACGATATGGATAAAACTGGTCGCCATTACGAGGCATCTCTTCATTGGCACAAAATACTGCCATGGAATTTTTAGAAAGTTTCTCGGAGAAATTCTTTCTGTTCTTTATAAAAAGACTGTTGTTTATATTTTTATTGTTCATACTTTTACATTTTTACAACGATAAAAAAACTATTTTTCATTATATCACTTTCAATTTTCAAAGGTATAAAAAACCACAATACGCAGATAAATCAACAAATAATTTTATATAAAAAAAGGCTAGAGATTAAAATCTTTAGCCTTTAGTCATTAGTCTTTTATCTATTATAAAAGTTTAAATCCTAATGTCACTGTAAAAACATTTTGTTTTGTATCATCACCAAGATCAACTTCACCGATACCTGGGACGTCTATTTCATCATCCAAAACATCATCCAATCCGAGGCTGTAGCTTATGTCCAAAGTGAAACGCCACAAGTCAACACCAAGGTTCAAAGCGGCACCCATTGTCATATCTTCTGTAATATCATCTGATGAAAGATATGGGACATTTTCGCCATTAACAGAATATTCAGCCTTACCGATAGCGAAGTAGAACACAGGACCTACGTTAGCTCTCATCTTGATCAAAGGAGTGCTGATAAACTGATAACCCAAATAAATAGGCATTGCCAAATTGCTTTGACTGATAGAAAGTGTTGGATTTGGAATAAGATTACCAAGACCCCAATCATCACCTAATGGGCTGACTTCAAAAATCTTTCCTGACTTATAATATAACAATTCTGGCTGAACGACGACACCCATGAATGTCACACGTGCGAACGCACCGAATGCCATATTACCTTTGAAATCAGATTTGATAGTCTGTCTATTAGTAGATAACTTTGTTGTTTGATAACCAACCTTAGGGCCAATAGCAATGTCAAATTGAGCATTTGCTGCTGTAGCGATAAATAATGCTACAAATAATAATAATACTTTTTTCATTTTCGTGCTTTTTTAAATTTGAACAAAGATAAAAAAAATATTTGTAAACAATTAATAAACGACACCAAAAAAAATTGTAATTTCGTATTTTAAAAATTTAAGAATCATGAAAAAAATCCTACTCACAATCGCAATTCTAACAGCATTGACAATCAATGTTTCAGCCCAATACAAACCATTTCAGTTCGGATTAAAAGTCGAACCAGGCATAGGATGGGCCAAACTTAATTCAGAACATCTTTTCGACAACAAGACAAAAATAAACTTCAATTGGGGATTTGTCGGCAACATTTATTTCGTAGAAAACTATGGTCTCTCCACAGGTTTCAACATCAAATTCATGAATAACGAATATTCATTCACGACAGCTTCCGACATCAGCAACACGATAAACGGCACAATCACACGTACCATCCAAAACCAATATCTGGAGATACCTCTTGGTCTGACAATGCGCACCGAGAAAATTGGTGACGTAAGAATCATGGGTAATGTCAGTTACGGATTAGGTTTCCTATTAAACATCAACGAGAAAAACTACAACACGAATCAGGAAGAGGTTATAATGGTGACAGAATACAACAAAATGCGCCATGCCCTCATCGTCAAATTAGGCCTTGAGTATTATATCCACAAGTCAAGCTGCATTACTACATCTCTGGCATTTAACAACAATTTCACCAACATTTATAAAGACAATCAACAGAATGTTTTGTTAAACAATTTGTGTTTAGAAATAGGTTTCATGTTTTAATTGAAAGTCATCACAAATGAAAATCACATTAGCTCAGATAAATTTCATCGTTGGCGACATAGAAGGTAACAAAGATAAAATCATAGCTGCCGCCCAACAATCCAAGGGTTCTTCTTTGGTAGTATTTTCGGAATTGTCGCTATGCGGCTTCCCTCCATACAATCTATTATCCTATCCCGACTTCATCGACCGTTGTGAAAAAGCCATCGATGAAATAGCAGAGCAATGCGACACCATACCTCTATTGATCGGAGCTCCTGTCAGGAACACCTCCGGAAAAGGCAAGCCTCTCTTCAACGCTGCCGTCTTCCTGCATCAGGGAAAACGTCAGATCTTCAAAAAGAAAAATGTCAATTCAGATTATTTTGAACCAGCCGACGAGACCAACATACTACAGCTCGGCTGCATGAAAGTTGCCGTCACCATAGGCGAAGACTTATATAATATAGGTGAAGACGAGTTTCTTATGACAAACCGTGTCGATGACTTTGAAGATAAACCTGAGATCATCGTCAACCTCGCCGCCGACCGCTTCGACTATCAGCGTGCTGCCAAGAGAAGAGAAATTCTTCGCATGACAGCCTTGAAACATGAGATACCTCTTATCTATGTAAACCAAGTAGGCGGCAACGCAGGACTCATATACGACGGCGGCTCCATGGTCTTCGGATATATGGGCTACGTCATCAAGAGCCTGCCTTTCTTCCAGGAAGAAGTAACGACCTTCGACTGCGAGCTTTTCATCTCAATGAAGAGAGAAGACACTCAAGTCATCCCTGAAAAGATGAATCTCATCCACGATGCTTTGGTACTCGGCATCCGCGACTTCTTCAACAAACAAGGTTTCAAGAAAGCCATACTAGGACTGTCGGGCGGATTAGACTCGGCCCTCGTGATTGCACTGGCAGCAAAGGCTTTAGGAGCAGAGAACGTGATGGGCATACTGATGCCATCGCAGTATTCTTCCGACCATTCCGTCAGCGACGCCATCGCTTCAGCGGAAAACCTCGGATGTCCTTACCATATCGTACCTATAAAGCCTGCCTTCGACACCTTTGAGGAAATACTAAAGCCCATCTTCAACGACATGCCTTTTGATGTCACTGAAGAAAACCTGCAGGCAAGAAGCCGAGGCGTCATCGTCATGGCCATTTCAAACAAATTCGGCAACATACTTTTAAACACCAGCAACAAAAGCGAAGCCTCAGTAGGTTACGGAACATTATACGGTGACCTGTGCGGCAGCCTCTCCGTTATCGGCGACCTTTACAAGACAGAAGCTTTTGAACTGTGCCGTTATATCAACAGGGACAAGGAAATAATACCTTGGCATACCATCAACAAACCACCATCAGCAGAACTGAGACCAGGACAACAAGACACTGACAGCCTTCCTGACTACCCTATTTTGGATGCCATTTTATATCAATATATAGAATGTAATAAGTCAGCCGCCGATATCATAGCTCAAGGCTATGACGAAGCTGTTGTCAATAAAGTCGTGAAGATGGTTTACAGAAACGACTTCAAGCGTTTCCAGCTCGCTCCTGTGTTGGCAGTGTCGCCTAAGCCATTTGCAATGAGAGAAATGCCTATCGTCAAGAAATAAAAAAGGTGCAACACAGAACTTTAAATATTGAAGAAGACGAACGAAAGCGCAACGAACGCTACATCATGATGACACAGTCTCCTATCAAGAAGCTGGTCCTCAAGATGTCGGGACCGACAATCATCAGTATGTTGGTCACTTCGTTATACAACATCATCGATGCTGCCTTTGTTGGACATATCAGCACTGAAGCGGCAGCGGCGGTAGGAGTGTCGTTCGCGTATATGACCTTCATCAACGCCTTCGGATTCTTCTTCGGTCACGGTTCCGGCAACTTCATCTCGCAGGCCTTAGGAGCAAAAAAATACTCCGACGCAGAAAGAATGGCAGCAACAGGATTTCTGTCGCCATTCATCTTAGGCACGATAGCAGGAATATTAGGATTGATATTCCTCACACCTTTGTCAAAAGCCATCGGCGCGACACCAGACATATTATCATTATCAAATGATTATCTGTTTTACATCCTTATCGGAACGCCTTTCATGATGTCGGCATTAGCATTGAACAGCCAGCTGCGACTGCAGGGTAACGCCAACTACGCCATGATAGGAATAACCTCTGGTGCCATACTCAACATCATACTAGACACCATTTTCATCGTGGTCTTGAAAATGGATGTGACAGGTGCATCATTGGCGACATGCATAAGTCAGATCATAAGCTGGATGATATTGCTGGCAGGCACTTTCAGAGAAGGCAACGTTCATATAAAACTGAAAAAATTCTCTCCCAACATAGAACATTACAAGAAAATACTTGACGGAGGACTTCCTTCATTATGCCGTCAGGCATTGGCTTGTACAGCAACCATTTGTCTCAATCACTCGGCAGCGATTTATGCCACAGCAGGCAACGAAGCATCAACCATAGCGGCATTCTCCATAGTGTCGAGATGCATGATGTTCGCCTTCTCCATAGTGCTCGGCATTGGACAAGGATTCCAGCCTATATGCGGATTCAACTACGGAGCAAAGCTATACGGAAGAGTAAGAGAATCATACACATTCACCATGAGCATCATGACGATGTTCCTGCTTATTTCCGGAACATTAGGATATATCTTCGCACCACATATCATCAGTTTCTTCAGAAACGAAGACCAGGTGCTCATCGAGATAGGAAGCAGAGTGCTGAGATGGCAATGTATCGCATTCCCTCTCATCGGATTATCCACATCGACGAATATGTTGCTGCAGACCATCAGAAAGACATTGCCAGCCACCATTTTATCGATGTGCCGCCAAGGAATATTCTTCCTTCCAATATTATACATCGCACCTAGATTCCTTGGATTGCAAGGCGTTGAGATGACACAAGCCATGGCCGACGTTTGCACATTCTTATTAGCGATACCAATTGCAATTAGCGTTTATAAAAAATTGTCTGCCGAAGCAGAATAAGCCCCCAAGACTTATATTTTTTTATAAAAATAAAATAACTTTTATACGTTTACTTTCAAAAAATCACAAAGATAAAATTGAGGAACACTTCTATAACGATATTGCTTTTGCATTAGTGTTTTTCATGTGGCAAAAAAGAGAAAAGTCTCCGAGACATTCGAAAGCATATCTTAAAAATCGACAATTATATAGTTATGGAGACCCTAATTTCACGTGAGTTCGATATAAGAATTATTATATAATCAAGTGGTTATTATTTAATTGAGAAAATAACCCTGAAAGGGTGACAGAGCATAGGCAGGTGATGGAGCGCAGCGGAATCCCTGCAAAATATGAACCCCAATGCAATCAA
>JAZLAI010000028.1:0-11411 GCA_045613105.1 Bacteroidales bacterium
TGCCAAGGTTTATGGTTAGGTGCAACAGCACTCGGCAACCTCTTATTATGGATCGGACCTCTCATGTACAACGCTTGGCCAATCTGGCAATGCTGGACAGTATTCTTGGTAGTATGTCTCATCTCTATGGGCGTCATGTTCGGCATGGTTAAATGGTTAGAAAGAGTAACTCAATAAGACTAATGACTAATGGCAAATGACTAAAGTTATTGCCTTTAAACTATAAGTTGAAGCGCTGCTGTTAAAAGTGGCGCTTCTTTTTTTAGGAGTTCAGGAGTTTAGGGATTAGAGGTGCAGAGGGAATAGAGGGTTTATTCCACTGCGTTAGGGATTGGAACGGCATCCTTTTGGAGCGAAGCGGAAAAAGATATAGCGGAAAGCCCGACGGCGGAGCTGGAAGCGGAGCCGGAACGCCCAAAGAAAGAAATTCAGAATCTCAGAACTTTAGAACTTCAGAAAAATTTCGATTTTTTATTATTATTTTTTCTTGTTATTAAATTGAAAAAAAATTACCTTTGCGAATAATAAATCATAACGTTATAGTATCATGAAAAAATGTCTCTTATTATTCACATTATTCATCATTACTATATTCGCGAGTCAATGTTTCGCTCAATCAAACGACCCTTTGAATCAGAGTTCCAAAAAAGTTAATGAAGGATGGAATACAGAGCAAGAACAAGTAATAACAAAGAAGAAAAAGAACGTAAGCGAGAACAAGAATGAGACAGTCGTCAATGTCAAAGAAAGTTCTCCAACCATTAAGATCAACAATTCAAATCCAGACAAAATCAGCGTTGAGTTGGTATCGCTCATCGGTAACAGAGGCGCTCAAAATGTTGAGATAACAATAAAATTCACAAACCACGATGTAAATGAAAAGATGAGCATCAAAGACTTCGTCGCTTATAATGAAGAAGGCGATGAGTTTACCGACTATTATCCAGCATCAGGATTAAGCACATTCACCGATGTTCCTGTGAAAGTATCATGGAAATTCGGCAAGATGTTACCTAATAAAAATTCAAAGATTCCTGCAATGTCATTCAAAATTGGCGATTGCACCATTGAGATGAGAGACGTTGTGATTGATTGGAGATAAAAGACACAAAGTAAATAGTTCATTTAAAATATAAAGTTATGAAGTCAAGAATAATTGTATTTCTGTGCACACTGATGTTATGTACAGCATCGAGTTCGCTTGAAGCCCAACCGGTATCTCAAATTGCCGTTGCTCAACCAACATTGTTATCCATCACTAATGATACTAATGATGGTAATATCTCTAAAAAAGAGGCAAGAAAACAAGCCGAAAAAGAAAGAATAATGGGTTATAGAGTTACGAAAAGCATGCGTTGGCATAGTGTGATTGGAATTGGCATTTGCGTCATTTCAATATTATTGCTCTATAGACAAGCAAAGAAACGTAACCTTCTAAATAATTTCATCTTAATTTATGCTTTATTGTTAGCTATATTCATTAACAATCTGCTATTCTTTAATGTCATACGTTATGTTTATCCTGCCTCGTTTTATTTAGCCCTTGTTTATCCTGTCTTCTTTTCAAGGAGAAAATTCATCATCGGACTTTGGAGAATCATCTGCGGTTTCTGTTTCCTTCTCCTAACCATATCTGCATTGAAATTAGTAGATTATGGACTGATCAGGATGATAATATTCTTCTCATTGAACGTTGGACTTTACTTTCTTCTTTCAACACCGACAAGCAGATGTCCACATTGTAACTATTACGCCAAGCATGATCATATAAATCGTCAATTTGTAGGAGAAGAAGATGTTGTAGAAGACGAGGTAAGAGACGCCTCATACGAAACTACTCATTACGAAGGTAAAACTAAAGTTATCACAAAACATATTCGCGAAAAGCATGACTATGTGAAATACAACTACAAATATTACATCGACACATACAGATGTCTGCATTGTAACGAAGAATTCAAGAAACAACAATACGATAAGACAAAGATTGGCTGAATGTGATTAGGCATAGTTCATAGATTGACTATGAATCCCAAAATAGAGACGTATCATTGATGCGTCTCTTTTTAATTCTGAGGTTTTGAGTTTTTGAATTTTTTATATTTAAACAAGGTCTTTTTTCTTATTTTTGCAAACAAAAAATTCAATCTATTCAAATTATGTTTAAAGGTCATCCAAAAGGGCTTTACGCCCTTGCATTAGCCAACACAGGCGAACGTTTTGGTTATTACACCATGCTTGCTATCTTCGTACTTTTCCTGCAAGCTAAATTCGGTTTCAACGAAGCACAAGCCGGCAACATCTACGGCATCTTCCTCGGTTGTGTTTATTTCATGCCTCTCATCGGCGGTATCCTCGCAGACCGTCTCGGTTACGGCAAGATGGTCAGAATTGGTATCGTGGTCATGTTCCTCGGCTACCTCCTTCTCGCAGTCCCAATGATGGGCGCGACAGCGAAAGTCACCATGTTCTCAGCACTCGCACTCATCGCGATAGGAACAGGTCTCTTCAAAGGCAACCTTCAAGTCATGGTCGGCAACCTCTACGACGAGGCTAAGTACAGTCCATTCCGCGACAATGGTTTCAGTCTTTTCTACATGGCTATCAACATCGGTTCTATGTTCGCTCCTATGACAGCGACAAAGGTAACCGACCTCTTCCTCGGCAAAGCAGGATTCACCTACGTGCCACAGATTCCATCACTCGCTCACCAATATCTCGATGGAACAATCTCAGCTGATGCATTGAAATCTTTTGAGACACTCGCAGTACAACAAGGCAACACTGGCGATCTCGCTGCTTTCGCACAAAATTACATCGACTCATTATCAACAGCATATAACTACGGCTTCGGCGTAGCATGTATCTCATTGGTACTCTCAATGGCTATTTACTTATGCTGCCGTAACTGGTTCAAACATGCTGACGTCAATACAAAACAAGCCAAAGCAATGGCTAACACAACTGTTAAGGTTGAAGAACTCACTCCAGAACAGACACGTTCACGCATGACAGCATTATTCATGGTATTCGCTGTCGTCATCTTCTTCTGGATGTCATTCCAACAAAGCGGATTGTGTCTCACATTCTTCGCCCGCGACTACACAGCAAGTACAGCCACAGGCTTTACTAGAATTGGCTTTAACATCTGGTCATTGACATTGATAGCTATCTCTGTTTACACTTTATTCTCAACATTCCAATCAGAGACAAAAAAGAACAAAATCGTTTGCGGCATCATAACCTTATTATTATGGGGTGGAGCAGCTGCATTATATCTCGGAATGCCAGAAGTTGTCAACACATTACCACAACAATTCCAACAGTTCAACCCATTCTTCGTAGTCGCATTGACACCAGTATCAATGGCAGTCTTCGGAGCATTGGCCAAGAAAGGCAAGGAACCATCATCACCTAAGAAGATTGGTTTAGGTATGGTTGTAGCAGGTTTAGGTTTCGCTATCATGGCGATGGCATCAGTACATCTTTTAAGTCCAGCCGAATTGAAAGCCACTGGCGGCGTAAGCAGTACATTAGTATCACCAAACTGGCTCATCAGCACATATTTGGTTTTGACATTCGCTGAATTATTATTAAGCCCTATCGGCATCTCATTCGTGACAAAAGTTGCTCCTCCAAAATATAAAGGTATGATGATGGGCTGCTGGTTCTGCGTCACAGCAATAGGCAACTATTTAACCAGCGTCATCGCAAAGATTTGGGGAACAGGAATGCCATTATGGATGGTATGGGGCGTACTCGTCGTCTTATGCTTGTTATCAGCGACATTCATCTTCTCTATCATGAAGAAGTTAGAAGCAGCAACAAAAGAATGTTAAGAGACTTTGAACCTTGAACTAAGAGCTTTGAGCCAAGAAATGGTTCAACGGCCTTAGTTCAAAAAAATAAAAACATGGTAAGTCTGTGGCAAACATTTTGGATATTCGCAAAAATCGGCGCCTTCACAATAGGTGGAGGCATCCCGATGATTGCGGCGATAAAGTCGGAACTCGTTAGTCGTAAATGGCTCAACGATGAAGACTTTGTTGACATCATCACATTAGCGCAAACCGCTCCAGGATTATTTGCCGTCAACATTTCCATCCTGACAGGTCATAAACTGCGAGGAACGAAAGGCAGCGTTGTGGCGACAATTGCTAGTTGCCTGCCTCCTTTTCTCATCATTTTGTTGGTAGCGATATTCTTCACCAACTTCAAAGATAACGAATATGTCATCAAGGCATTCAAAGGCATCAGACCGGTAGTGGTTGCACTTATCGGGGTTCCTGTGATTGACATGATCAAGGTAACAAAAATGAAATGGTGGTCATGGATAACCGTTGTCTTATCGATGACTTTGGTTTGTTTTTTAAGTGTCTCACCTATATACATACTGATATGTGTTATTGTGATAGCGGCATTCATCAGTTGGTATAAAAACAAAGAACATCATGATATACATTGAGTTGTTCCTGACATTTTTCATCATCGGAATGTTCACCATCGGAGGAGGATATTCTATGCTTCCGCTCATACAGAACGAAGTCGTTACTGCTCATGGCTGGATTGACGAGACAACATTCACCGATATCGTGGCCATCTCACAGATGACACCAGGACCTATAGGCATCAACTCCGCCACATACATAGGATACGAGGTTTTGTCAAAATCAGGAGCATCAGAACTCATGAGCGTTCTTGGTTCATTCACTGCTACCTTTGCAGTAGTGTTACCATCTTTCATAATAGTCCTTTTGTTATGCAAGGTTTATGAGACATGGAAGAACCATCCTATATTCAAAGGAGTGATGTCAGGATTGAAACCAGCGGTTATCGGACTTATCGGTACAGCGGCTCTCACTCTCGCCACACCGGAAAACTTCATCGACTGGAAAAGCTTCGTGATATGCATATTAGCATTCATAGCATTATATTTCAAGAAAATCGGTCCGTTGGCGATTATAGGATTAGGTGCTATTGTGGGGTTGATAGTATATTAGGGCGACACAAAATATTTTATGATTATGATTTCTCTTGACTTTTAAAAACCATGACTATAATGTTCATAGCAAGAAGTGCATCTAGGTCAAGTTAAAAACACATAAAAAATAAAGCAGCCCCGAAGTTTTAAATTCAGGGCTGCTTTATAATTAACACTATTCTTAGAACTTCAATGTTTTTACAAAGTCCTTTATCATCTCTTTATCATCATTTACGTCAAAGATACGTGTCGGTTCAAGATAGAAAATATCCTTGTTTTCCTTATATCTCTTCTCTCCACCACCTGTTATGTTAAGCATGATGACGGCGTCTTTTTCAACTTCACCATTTTCTACCGCCTGTATCAAGGATGCTGTTGCCACAGCAGCAGCTGGATTGATATCAACGCCTTCGAGTTCTTCAAACAATTTTCCAGCCAGTTCCGCTTCTTCATTAGTTACTGCAAAAAAATCGCCATCAGAATCTTTCATAGCATCATAGAGACCGCCTGCAATAGAATAAGGAGGCTTGCGGTTGGTAAGCACTTTAGCCACCACAGTATTAGCATCGAGGCGAGCCTGGTCGTTATCGTAAGGAAGCATTTCTCGCGAGTCTTGTTTCCATGCGTCATACATAGGAACGAAAGGTCTGTTCTGTGAGACATATATCTTAGCCTTATGATCACCGAAGCGTCCGTCCTCTATGAATCTCAGGTTAGCTTCCCATGCTGCGATAGCACCTGTTCCGCTTCCGACAGCCTGGAAATAATAATCAGGGATTCTTCCTATGAAAGTAGTGGCAGACAACATCGTCGTTGCCATTCCGTCGCGACGAGCGATATTTTTTGCACCGCCCTCAGCGAAGAAACCTTCCACTTCACAGACGATATTTCCTAGATTGATGGCATCGAAATAATCGCTGCCCGATTTAGTAGCCAGCACTTTCACACAAGGATTCAAAGGTGTCTCAAACCAGAGAGCGTTGAGATTATCTTCTGGTATGGTCAGCAACAATTTTATATCATTGTCGGAACAGACCTGAGCGAAAGCACGGGCGGTATTGCCAGCCGAAGAAACCACTATCACCTCATCTTTTTTATCCTCGCCTAAACGAGCACAGATGGAATAAGCCTCCGTCTCTTTGAAAGAACAAGTACGCATATTCGCACCGATTTCTGGGAAATAACCGTTAAATGTGATGTATAGATTCTTCAGTCCCAATCTCTCAGCCAGTGATTTACTTTTGTATGTTATCGGTTTGGCATCACATTTCAAAGTCCTTTTTATAGGAAGCCAGTCGGCATAGCAATAAAGTCCGGCTTGGTCTTCTTTCACTTCCAGTTGTTTCTTGTCGTATATAGCTCTTACGAGACTCTGTTTTTCTTCACCTTTGAAATCGAGCAGCCATCCTGAGTCTTCACAGACATTACCAGTCGCCACCGACATGATCTTATATTCCGTTGGTTTGAACATCATTTTATCTTTTAGTTATTATGTTGCAAAGATAACAAAAAGTAAAATAGTTTACTAATCACAAAATAATTTTATAAACAATTGAGATAATAACAAATTTGCTTTCATAAAATGCAAAATTATAACAGAAAAATAGTTTAAAAAAACGTCTCATCTTTACGTTTAAAAACATATCTTTGCAGTCCAAATTCACTTTTATTAATTATTTTAGGTAATGAAAAAACTTTTATTAGCAGCATTATTCTTAATGCTTGTAAATGTGTCATTTACACAAAACAGAGCTTATATAGTAAATGAGAAGTTCAACGCAGCGAACATGCCAAGCGGATGGTATTTCACAGGCGATGGTGCCGACAACTTCGACATCAAGACAACCAACAACGCTGGCGGCGACCCTAACGAGCTTCATCTCAAGAGCAGTCCGTTCATCACAAGCGGTATCCATCTGGTGATGGCATCAGCCAACTTGACTGGCGTAGAAAACGTCGGCATCTCTTTCAAACATTATCTTAACAACTACCAACAGACTAGCACCATAGGCATCGCCACATCTTCCGATAACGGAGCTACATGGAACACTGCATGGTCGATGTCATTTTCAGGAGAAGGCTCATCAGGACAATACAGCGTCAACGAAACAGTCAGCACTCCCGACATGGGAAAGAACAACGTGCTGTTCTGCTTGTTCTACGAAGGTAACACATACAACATTAACCATTGGTATTTCGACGACATCATGATCTTCACCCAAGGCGGCAGCGATGAAAACGGAGCCGACCTCCAATTGTCTAACATAGATGTCAACAGCATCACACAAGCTGGAACAGTGGAAGTCAGTTTCAGCGTCAACAACACTGGCTTTGAAGATGTCACGACATTCGACGCCAGTTATGAGATAAACGGCAATACTGTCACTGAAACATTCACATGCAGTCTGTCACCTTCAGACAACAGCAATTTTTCTTTTGAAACCGCAGCTTATCTTATGCCAGGAACATGTACGATCAACCTTAACATCGAAAGTGTCAACGGCGCTGACGACACCGACAACGAAAACAACAGTCTTTCCAAAGAAATACGTGTCTTTATGAAGACCGTTACAAGAACTCCGATGATAGAACATTTCTCTAGCTCAACATGCCAGCCTTGCGTAGCTGTCGATAATGCCATGGTGACATTGACAGAAAACAACCCTGGAAAATACACTTACACCAAATATCCTATGAATATGCCTTACACCGGCGACCCTTATTTCATTAATGAATGTCTCGTAAGAGCTGACTATTACGGTGTTGAAGGTGTGCCTTGCATAGCTCTCGACGGAGCTTTGCAGCAAAGCGCAGTGTCACAGTCTGCATTAGACGAAAGATTGAACGTGACTTCATACGTCGATATCATCGGTGCATTCCAGACAAACGGCAACACAATAAACCTTACCGCCGACATCATCTCTTATATAGACTTAAACAACGTCAAAGTGTTTTTGACAATAAATGAAAAGACAACGACAGAAAACGCCAGCACCAACGGCATGACAGAATTCCATCATATTATAATGAAGATGTTAGGCAGCGACACTGGCATCGAAACAAATCTATATGCTGGACAATACCAACGTTTTGAGTTTTCTGCTGACATGTCAGATACCAATGTTGAAGAAATGGAAGATCTGGAAGTGGCAGTATGGATTCAAGATTATGAGAGCAAAGACATATATAACAGTCATTATCTCTATGAATATACAGAACATCCATATCCTGCACAGAATCTTCAAGTCAACGGCAATGTCATAAGCTGGGAAGCACCGGAACAAGGATCTCCTTCGGCATACAAAGTATATGTCAACAACGAAATGCTCACAGACAACTTGACAACTTTATCTTATACTGTTGACGAGACAATAGAAATCATGACTGTTGAGGTATTTGCCGTCTATGACGGACACAGCTCTATCGGAATAACAAATCTCATCCATAGCGGATGCGATGCTCCTCAGAATGTTGAAGCTACCGCCAACGTTACCAACATCAGTGTCTCTTGGGATGCCGTCGATGAAGCCGTGAAATATCAACTATATCGTAACGGTGAATTATTGGCAGAACTTTCTGAAAACGAATACACCGACAACGACATCGAACTCGGAATATCATATTGCTACAACTTAAGAAGTATCTGCGCCGAAGGTTATTATTCAGGATTCTCCGAAAAAGACTGCGCTCAGGTAGGAGAAAAACCTTGCGATGCACCAACAGGACTTAAGGCCACCGTAGAACAAGATGTTGAAGGTTTTGAATATGAATTCAAAGTCACAATGAGCTGGGACAAGGTTAATTATGCCCAGCAATACAAGCTCTATCTTGACGGAGAGTTATTGGAGACAACCACAGAAACATCTTTCGTGAAAGGTTTTGATGAAGAAGGCGAACATTATTTCACCGTAGCGACAATCTGCGAAAACGGTGAATCAGAACAATCTGAATCATTTGAATTTGAAGTAAAAGGCGTCTCTATCGATGAAATAGAAAACATATTCTCTATTTATCCTAATCCTGCAAAAGACTTCATCAAGCTCTCAACAGTCAACGGTCAGTTGACAGCTGTCAAGATATATAATTATTTAGGAATATTGGTAGAAGAAACAGAAGCATTCTCTAATGAAGTTGAAATCAATGTCTCTGCATACAATACAGGTATCTATTTCATTGAAGCTGTTACAGAAAGAGAAAGTAAGATTATAAAAATTGTCAAAGAATAAGCAGGCTCTTAGCCATGTACTATAAGCAGTATGCATGACAGGCCAAATCAATAGATAATGAAGAAAATATTGTTAATAATAACATTATTGCTTTCGTTGATGACATTTGCACAAGACCGTGCTCTTTTCATCAACGAAAGTTTCCAAGGCACAGAATTGCCTGAAGCATGGAGCATCATGGGAGATGGTGCTAACAACTGGTCCATCTCAGACACCGATAATGCTGGAGGTATATCACCAGAACTGAAGTTATATTGGAGTCCAGGCTTTGACGGCATTTCTAGAGTAGTCAGCACACCGCTCAATCTATCAGGTATCTCAAGTCTTATCGTCACGTTCAAACATTGTCTCCAAAGATATTCCGGCGGATGTACCATAGGTATAGCCACTTCTTCTGACGGAGGCAACAGCTGGAACTCTGGATGGACACAGACCTACTCCTCATCAGGCAATTATGAAGTCAATACCAATGTCACCACCTCCGATATGGGGAAAAACAATGTCTTGTTCTGTATATATTACTCAGGCAATTCAGAAAACATTGAGAGATGGTTCTTCGATAACATCATGGTATATTCACAAGAAGATAACGACATCGTACTGACAAGCACCACAATTCATGATAATATATACTTAGGCGAGAAAGAAGTAGGTTTTTCTATACAAAATATGGGAATCTCAACAGTAGAGACATTCAAGGCTAGATATAAAGTTGACGGTTCCGTCATAGCCGAGCAGAATTTCACCACCGACCTTGCCACTACAGAAAACGCCTCATTCACTTTTGACAAGCACTACACATTCATACCAGGAGAACACACTTTCTCTTTGGAAGTGACATCCGTCAATGGCAGTAACGACGATGACCCTGACAACAACATCATTAGCAAAGACATCTCCGTCGCCATGAACATGGTACAGAGAATACCTATGATAGAACATTTCTCAAGCTCTACATGCAGCCCTTGCGTGCCTGTCAACAACGTCATGAAGACATTGACCGACAATAACCCTGGAAAATTCACATATACAAAATATGCCATGGATTTCCCTGGAACAGGCGACCCTTACTGCACAGAAGAAGGATTGACAAGAAAAGCATTCTATAACGTCAGCGGCGTGCCTCAGATATATCTTGACGGAAAAGACGCTGGAACACCGATATCACAAAACAGCCTCGACGAAAGTTATAACAGCAATGCTTTCATCGACATAAAAGGATCATTCGACGTGTTGGGCAATTACGTGAAAGTGGTCGTTGACATCATGCCTTACGTCAACATCTCCAATCTAAACGCTTTTGTTACCGTCAACGAAAAGACAACGACAGGCAATGCAAGTAGCAACGGTGAAACTGAGTTTCATCATATCATGCTGAAGATGTTGGGCGGCGATGAAGGCACTGTCATCAATATCAACAGCGGAGAATACAGACGTCTCGAATTTAACCAGCACATGACTTCAACTCATATCGAAGATAAAAACGACCTCGAAGTCGCTATATGGATTCAGGACATGGTGACAAAAGAGATATTCAACAGCAGCTTCGCCTATGAATACACCACACATCCTTATCCTGTCGAAAACCTCAGACTTTCAAAAACAGACGACAAGATAAACGTAATATGGGACGCTCCGGAAAAAGAGATTCCTTCTTCATATAACGTATATGTCAACAATGAACTCATGGCTGAAAACATTACAGACATGTCTTATACCTTAAACAATGCAGAAGAGTTCTGTTATGTGGAGGTATTCGCTATTTATGACGATAAAATTTCCATCGGACGATACGAAACCTACAATCCGCAATATCAAGCACCTGAAAACGTAACAGCAGTCGCCAACGAAAACGACATTGACATATCATGGGATAATGTAAGCGGAGTGAAATCATATCTCCTATATCGTAACGATATGATGATAAAAGAACTTACAGCCAACAGTTACAACGACATCGACGTAGAAGCCGAAACTGAATATTGCTACAGAGTAAAAGCCGTCTATAACTCAGGAAGCTCTGCATTGTCTCAAGAGTCTTGTGCCATGATAGAGATAATATACCCTTGCGACGCACCTGCAAACTTGAATGCCACTATAGAACAAGATGCTGAAGATTACGACTATAATTTCAAAGTAACCATGTCATGGGATGCCGTCGAATACGCTCAGAATTATGCTGTATATTTGGACGGTGAACTTCT
>JAZLAI010000029.1:0-65902 GCA_045613105.1 Bacteroidales bacterium
CTGAATATCGTGGGCCTGACTATCGCTTTCGCAGCGTTTTATGTCATCGCCTCACAAGTGATTTATTCTCTGACGTATAACCGTTCGCTTAAAGATTCTAATCGCACTTATTACGTATCGGCATTGCAGAAATGGAACGACCATTGGAGTCTGAACTGTCCTAATCCTTTATGCTATGAGGTGGCTGACATCATGCCAGAGGTGGAAGCGATGGCATCGATGAAGCCTTATTATTTCCCTGATAAGGTATATGCCAAGGTGAATGGACATGATTTCGAGAAGTTTCCTTATGGCATAACAAATTGTAATTTCTCAATAACGGATGTCTTTGACTTTAAGATATTGTCAGGTAATATACAAGACTTCAATGTGCCTAATGCTGTCATCATCTCCGAATCTGCTGCCAAGATGATGAATGTGGATGTAGGCTGTGTTCAGTCTCGTTTTTTGTCAAAAGTGTACTTTTTAATTTGAAAAAATGTATTTTTTAATTTTTAGATTATATATTGCTATGAAAAAAACAATCTTATTATTTACAGTAGCATTGATGATGCAATCATGTTCTGTGACAGTAGAAATTCCAGCACGTAATGATAATAGTCTGACATCTGAGCAGAGAAGTGATATTTATTGGACTTCTGATACAACTTCATTAATTGGTTTGACCAACGATAGCCGAATCTATGCCGTCAATCCAGATCAGATGAGAGACTTGCTTGTTACTAAAGAAAAAGCTCTCGTTTATAGATGGTCACCGTATGAAATGGGAAACGTTATTCCAATATATTTTGTACAGTCATATTGCAATGAAAATAATATTGAATTATATGTCATTACAAATGAGTATAAATCGGCATTTACAGAAATAAATAATGTTAAGAATCCGATGTTTTCAATGAATATTGATGATTATATAACAGACATCTCATATAAAAGTGAAAATAAATTTTATAAACAACTTTTAGGCAACAAGTACAAGAAAAAGTATCATCTTTATTATTTTGAAAATGGCAAATGTGTAAGAACTGAAGATAAAATCGTGAATGATAAATGGAAAAAGAAATGGGAATAGTTTCGACACCATGTAGCGGAATAAAAAATATTTCGTTTGATGATTGAGGAATTATCTCGCGCAAAGACGCACAAAGTACGCAAAGCAGTGTAATAACTCTGCTATTCTATTGGAAGAATGAAAATTGAAAATAATGTGGACAAAGTCAGCTGCGTCTCATACTCTTGCGAATTGAACCGTCGTCAGTTGTCCGTTGACATTAATAGAAAACGTTAAAATCTTTTATGAATTTTTCTCTTGAAAGATTAAATATTCTTTTTAACTTTGAAAATTGATATAATAAACAAAACTGATGAGAATTAGACTATTTATAACAACTATATTATCGTTCATCATTAATATTATGATGGCGCAATCTCCGTTGAGCATAGACGATTATAAACAAATAGGGGAGAGTCAGTACGTCATTGTATATGAAATGTCTTATGTCAATGATACAAGCAAGCTTGATAAGATATATCATGATGAGATAATCTTGGAGATAGGCAGTGAATTGTCAAAATCATATAGTTACAAAACTTACAGATACGACTCTACTTATACCGATTCTAACAGAAAGGGTGCTCATAACTATCCGAGTCCTAAGTCAAGTGCATTTCCTGTTGATGTCGTCAAGAAATATAAAGACAAGAAAATGACCATCTACCAAAGGACTCCGAGCGACGGACCTATATTCGAGTATGAAGAGAATATGAATCTCTTTGACTGGAAATTAACATCCGAGATGAAAGAGATACTTGGTTTTGCATGCATAAAGGCTACATGTGATTTTCGCGGACGTAACTGGGCTGCATGGTTTACGATGGATATCCCTCTTCAAGACGGTCCTTGGAAATTTAATGGACTTCCTGGCTTAATAATGAGAGTTGAATGCGAAAAAGGCGATTATGTCTTTGAATGTATAAGAATTAAAAATGAAAAAAGACAAATCTTGTTATATGATTACTTATACGATAAATCAACTTACGATGAAGTCTCTGCTTTTTTGATAGAATGTCATAATGATTTCAACGCATACATCAGAAGGATAGATCCAAAAGGAGGATTGAGTATCGCTAAAAGAGATGAAGTCACTGGAAAAGTGACATTTCGTGAAGTGGGGCAAAATGAGATTGTGCCAAAACCATATAATCCGATAGAAATGTAAATCGTCGTGATATGTAGATATATGTCTTTAAAAGCATTGATATGAAAAGATTGTTATTTGTAATGCTGCTATTTATTTCATTGTGTGATATTTCTGCTCAGACTACAATCTCAGGAAATGTCAGAAATGAAAAAGGTGAGAATGTCTTCAATGTTGTAGTGGTGATAAAAAACATCAACGATAATCTTATTGTTGGATATTCTTCAACAGATGAGAACGGATTGTTCAGCATCACTTATGATAGCAATGATTCTCTTCTTGCATTAAATGTTCAAGGCTTCAACATAAAAAAGGAGATATGTAACATAGAGAATAAATCTCAGCATATAGATATTGTTATCAAAGAAGAACCGATTGTTTTGCAGGAGGTTAGCGTAAAGTCAGAGAAGGTTTGGGAGAATAACGACACTATCTCATATCTCGCTGATGCTTTCCGTGATACTACTGATATCGTCATCGCTGATGTCTTGAAAAAGATGCCTGGCATTGAAGTGAAAGATGACGGAAAGATTGAATATAAAGGCAAGGCAATTTCCAAATTCTATATCGAGGATATGGATATGCTTCAAGGTCGTTATAATATCGCTACTAATAATATACCTGCTTCCGATGTTCATCTTGTTCAGGTAATGGAGAATCATCAAGAGGTCAAAGCATTGAAAAACATCGATTTCACAGATGCTGTTGCCTTGAATATTAAACTTAAAGCTGAAGCAAAAGGAACTTTGGTGCTGATGAATGAATTAGGTGTAGGTTACGACGAGGATATGTTATGGGATGTCAACATCGCTGGTATGCGCTTCGGAAAAAAGATGCAGTTCATCTCTACAATTCAGACAAATAACAACGGTTCCAATTTATCAAACAAAAGCAATGGCGGTTCAGGTATATTCGCTTCAACGATAAAACCTTCTGTCCCGAATATAGGCGATTCAAGGACGACTTTCAACGATTCATACGGATTGACTTTTAACTCATTGCAAAAACTAAACAATGATGCGGAATTGTCGTTGAATATCTTGGGTGGTTTCGATAAAAACAGAAAATCATCGTTTGCGCGTACTTCGTATCTCGTTCCTGAAATCGATAGCATCAATATTTATGAGACAATGAATTACGGAGAAAAATCTTATTCCTTAGAAACAGATATTAATTATAATCTCAATACGAAATTGGATTATTTAAAGATAAATTTCAATGTCTTGGGTAACGATATACTCAATTCTTCAGATATAGAATCTTCTTCTTTGATAAGACAAAAAGAAGATTATCAGAATCTTACTGCGAAAGCATATATACGTTGGATTAGAAAAAGCAGGACAGACAATGAAAAAGGAATCGAGATAAATTCAAGAAACACATATAATATATTGCCATATTATTCAGATGTGTCGCCAGGTTCTTTCCCGGAAGAATTAAATAATGGAATCAATTACGATATGACTAAGCAAAATGTTGATTTTACGTCATTTAAAAGCAATAACACGTTTAGATTCCTTACGCTTTTCGTCATAAAAAGAATCTCTATACATCCTTATGCAATTGTCAATGTTGAAAGACAGACCTTGAATAGTTCTATTTTATGTTTTAATGATAATCAGAACGTTACAGATTATAATGATAATTTTAACAATGATTTGGTTTGGCTTAAGACAGAAGGTAATATAGGATTTAGGTTCGATTATAGGAAACGTAGGTTTACATCAGAATTGACTCTTCCTGTTCAAATTCGTCATATTGATTTAGACGACAACATCAAAGAAAATTCTAAGGCGGAAACCAAAGTTCTGTTTCAACCAGATGTGAATCTGAAATATAAGCTGAACAATAGTTTGGATGTTTCAGCGACAAGTCGTGTCTATAATACGACGCCAACTTTAAACACACAATATTCTTCTTATATCTTAAGGAATTACAGGACTTTGACGCGTTACGACAGTAATCTCTCCGATACGAAAGGCAATACTTCATCATTAAAATTGTCATTTAATGATGTGATGAATTTTATCTTCGGTGACATTTCCATGAATTATAATTATCAAGTCAATGAAGTGATGTATTCGCAGACATTTGAAGATAATTATATAATAATCAATACTATTGATAAAAGAAGTTATGGCGACTATCTGTCGTTCTCTCTTTATCTCGGAAAAGGCTTTAACTGGAAAAGATTGAATATCAATGGTAAATGTTCATACGGATTCGGTAAGTCTCCGCAGTTGGTTCAAGATAATATTGCGACATATAATAACCAAGGATGGAATGCAAATGTAACAGCGTCAATGAATATCACTAATGCTGTCATCTTCTCCAACAAGTTCAGCTGGAGCGACATGAAATCATCTATAGAAGGTCAAACGGAGCCAGATGACAATATCCTGAGTTTTGTTGAAAACGCAAATATCGACTTTGTGCTGCCATTCGGATTTGTGTTTGGAAGCAGTTTTGAATATTATTTCACTTCCGATAATTACGGCAAACAACATTTCATGCTATGGGATTGCAATCTGACTTATACATATAAGAATCTGAAGTTCAATATGGAATGTAACAATATACTAAATACAGAATCATTTGTATATTCATACTTTACTGATATTTACAATTTTTATTCGTCCTATCATATTTGTCCGAGAAGTGTAATGTTGAAAGTGAAATTTGAAATTTGAAAATTAAATAATCTGGTTTAAGGTTTAATGCTTAAGGTTTAAGGAAATAGAATCCAATTAACTTAAAAACTATTAACTTAAAACTTAAAAACTACTTTAAACCTTAAACTTTAAACTAAAAAGATTATATTTGCATATAAATATTGTTTATTATGAAATTCAGATTGTTAATAATTATGATAATTTGTTGGCTGGTATCATTCGGAAATGGCAGCACAAAAGAAACTGATAAAATAGTTGACCATATTGATGGTGTCATTGAAAATAATGATTATACCATTATTTATTTTGGAGCACATTGGTGCGGTCCGTGCATATCTGGTTTTAAAAATAAAATGATAGACATAATTGATGAGAACTACGATAATGTTGAAACCGTAGTCATATTCTTTGACTCAGGAAATGTCATTCAAAATAATGAAACTATCATGAAATACTCTCCGATCTTGTTGCAGTCGCTGTCAGGTGTTGATAAGACAAGAGTTAACGGGATTTTAAAGAAATTATTCAAAAATCCAGAAAGAATTAATTATATGCCAGTGATGATTTTATGCGATAAGGAAAAGAATATCATCAACTATGATGCTGATAGCAAGCGTTACAGACAATTCGGTAAAAATTATATAGATGAGATTTTGAAATCTGAATAAATATCTTTTGGAAAAAATGTATTTTTAGATGTCTAAAATAACGGAAAAAATGTGTTTTTGCTTTAAATATTCCTCTTATGTCAAAAAAAGGTAAACTCCTTATCGTTGATGATAATCCTAATATCTTGTCGGCTGTCAAGATGCTGACAGAGCGTCATTTCGAGAAAGTGACGACTTTGTCTTCTCCAAAGTCTCTGATTTCTACCATACAGACTGAATCGCCTGATGTGATTCTCCTCGATATGAATTTTCATGCTGGAATAAATACTGGCAACGAAGGTCTTTTCTGGCTTAATGAGGTTAATGCTAAATTCCCTAAAATAAAAGTCGTTCTCTTCACCGCTTACGCTGATGTGGATCTCGCCGTGCGTGCCATGAAAGACGGTGCCTTCGACTTTATTGTGAAACCTTGGAATAACGAGAAACTTATTGAGACTCTGCTCAATGCTTATAACGAAGGTAAGACAAAGACCAAATCTTCTAATAACAACGTTACGGATAAAAGGTCTTCTATGTTCTGGGGTAATTCTCCGGATATGCTGCGTATCAAGAATATCGTTGAGCGTGTGGCTGCCACTGACGCTAACATAATGATTACAGGTGAAAACGGTACAGGCAAGGAGGTTCTTGCTCGTGAGATTCACTCTCTTTCTTCACGTTGTAACAATGAGATGATAAGTCTCGACATGGGCGCGATTCCTGATACTCTCTTTGAAAGCGAGCTGTTCGGTCATAAGAAAGGTGCTTTCACCGATGCACGCGACGACCGCGCTGGTAAGATGGAGGCTGCTAATAACTCAACGCTCTTCATGGATGAGATAGGCAACTTGCCACTGCATCTGCAGGCGAAACTTTTAACGGCCCTCCAAAACAGAACAGTGACTCGTCTCGGAACCAACAAGGCGATACCTGTCGATATTCGCCTCATAACAGCGACCAACCGCGACCTGTTCGATATGGCGGAGAAATCTGAGTTTCGTCAAGATTTGCTGTTTAGAATCAATACGATACATGTCAATATTCCGCCATTACGTAACCGTAAGGATGATATAATTCCGCTTGCGGAGATGTTCCTGAGTCGTTATTCAGAGAAATATAAAAAAGAAAATGTCGTGATATCGGCTTCTGCTGCCGAGAAAATGTTGTCGCACAGATGGGACGGCAATATACGTGAACTTCAGCATACTATAGAAAAAGCTGTCATCATGTGTGAAGGTAACATCATAAAACCAGAACATCTTGGTTTGTATGAATCCATAAAACCATCTGCCTTGGATGAAAACGCCACTCTCGAAGATATTGAACGTAAGGCGATTGTCGATGCTATCAACTCCAACAACGGCAATCTCTCGCTCGTGGCGCAGAAACTTGGCATCACTCGTCAGACTCTTTATAACAAGATAAAACGTTATGGTATATGAGAAACAGCAGAATCTCATATAGACGTATCACATTGTATATCATATTTTTGATATTGATGAGCGCAGCGACATGCTTATGCGTGACATATAAGAAATTCGCCTTGTTGCTCGTCTGTGTCCCATTGTTAATATTATCAATAGTAAAATTGGTTTCCGTTTATAATGGCATAATAAATCGTCTTTCATTTATCATCAAAGCTGTGAAGAATGACGATTATTCTTTTCGTTTTTCTGAGAATCCTAACAGTACGGAAAATTCTTTCGTGAATCATTCTCTTAACCAAATCAAGGAGGTGATGGACGAGAAGAAACGTCTCATGCGTGAAGACGACAAGAACTTCGAGCTGATAATGGAGTGTGCAAATATCGGTATCATGCTTCTGATGCAGAACGGCACTGTGATGCACGCCAACTCTAAGGCATTGGTATTCTTCTCTTTGCCTAGGATAAGCCATATAGAACATCTGCGAGCGCAGTCGGAGGAACTGGTTGATATTTTAAATAACATAAAACCGTCAGAACAGAAGAGTCTGCGTTATTCCACTGAGATGGGTGACGTTAATCTGTTTTTAAGCTGCGCTGAGATTAAATATAAGGAAAAGGACATAAGAGTCGTGACAATAGGAAATATCAATAAAGAACTTGATAATCAGGAAGCGGAGTCGTGGGAGAAACTGACTCGTATCCTCACTCATGAGATTATGAATTCTTTAGCACCTATCACTTCAATAAGCAGCACTTTGATTGACAATATCGAAAATCCTGATAAAGTAGGAGAGGGCCTTGGGGTGATACATACCACCAGCGAGCGTCTCATGAAATTTGTCAGCTCATTCCGTCAGGTGACGCGTGTGCCGATGCCGCAGAAGTCGCCATTCTATCTTAAAGAGTTGATTTCCGATGTATTAGCTATCGCTGATGTTGGAGATATAAATGTTAAGGTTAACATAAATCCTGATGACACATTGCTTTATGCTGATAGAACACAGCTTACGCAAGTAATGCTTAATCTTTTGAAAAACGCTATTGAATCATGCGAAGCTAACGAGGAGCAAAAGGATTATCTAATTGAGATACAGTCGCAAATAGATTCCGATGAGCGAATAAGAATTGAGTTCGCCAATAATGCAGGACGAATACCCGACGAGGTGGCGGAGAATATCTTCACTCCATTTTTCACTACCAAACAAGAAGGCTCCGGCATCGGATTGGCGATATCACGTCAAATCATACGACTTCATGGCGGTTCTTTGCATCTCTCGAAAAACACAGAGGAAAAAGTGGCATTCTTGATAGTTCTGGAATGATTAATAATACTTCAGGATGTACATATAAGTTTTGTACTTCAACAAAATCTTTATAATACATCTATTCCTTCTTTCGTGCTTCTCATTAGTTTTTCAACATCCAATCTATTACGTTAAGTTTTCGTATTCCGTCATAAACAGGATTGAAATCAACATCTGTTGTCAGTAAATATTTTGGCGTAGAATCTTTTATGGCTTTTAGTGATGCCAACTCTCTTTCTAAAGTTTCAGGATTTTCTGTGGTCCATGCTACTTGGTAGTATGATGTGTAGTCGTTGTAATCTACTGCAACGAAATCTACTTCCATATTAAGGCGTTTACCAATGAAGACTTCTTTGTTACGACGAAGCAATTCGAGATATACCATGTTTTCCAACCAATGCGAACGGTCTTTCAATACTGCTTTCTTCAATCTTACCTTGGCAAAACATGGGTCAACGACATAATACTTGTTTAATGTCTGCAACAATCCTTTGCCTTTAATCTCAAATCGAGGTACTTTATATATCAGATATGCTTCGCATAATGCATCAAGATATTTTGCAACGGTCTCTTTGTCAACAACAGTTCCGTTAGAACGCAATGTGTCTGATATGGAACGTGGTGAGACGTAAGAGCCAACAGAGTCGAAAATGAAATCAACAATCTTGTTGAAGTCGTGTTTGTTTGTTATGTTAAGTCTTTGAAATATATCTTTTTCAATTATAGTTTTTAATATGCTTTGAGCAAATAAGTCTGCTTGCTTTTCATTTATGCTCAGTTGTTTGATATATTCGGGCATGCCTCCGAAGTGTATGAAATTCGCCAAAATTTCGTTTTTTGATAAGTTTGGCGAATTTGATATTATAAAGTTGTAATATTCAGTGAATTGCAGTGGTAAAAGGTTGATTTCAACATAACGTCCTGTGAGTAATGTCGCCAATTCTCCGGAAAGCATATAAGCATTAGAGCCTGTAATATAAACATCAACATTAGGCTTTATATAAAGGCTGTCTATAAGTCTTTGAAAATCCTTTACATTCTGGATTTCATCTAAAAAGATATAATTGGGTTTGTCGGCTACCAATCGCTCCTTGATATGAGTATGAATTTGGAATATATCTCCAATTGATAAAGTGTCAAGGTCTTCAAAATTATAAAATTGGATTTGCTTGGTATCAACGCCATTGCTAATAAGTTCTTCAGAAAACATCATCAATAATGTTGATTTGCCACAGCGACGAACTCCAGATATTACTTTTATAATGTTCTGGTCTTTCAAATCACGAAGCTGTTGCATATATTGCTTTCGCTCTATAAAATTATGATGTTGCATACCAATTAATCTCCTTTTAATAATTCCTCTAATGCTTTATGTAATTCAAATCTCCTTCGCTTTCGGCCAAAGCTTTGTTGCAGCTTTGGACAGATATTGTTCTAATTGTGATAAACTAAGCATAATTATAAATATGTCGCAAATTTACAAAAATTACTAGTAATTAAAAATATATACAATTAAAATTGTAAATCTTATTTATGCTTTGATACACATGGTGTTGATGGCTCCGGCATCGGATTGGCGATATCACGTCAAATCATACGACTTCATGGCAGTTCTTTGCATCTCTCGAAAAACACAGAGGAAAAAGTGGCATTCTTGATAGTTTTGGAATGATATTATTTCATAAATTTGCAGTGATGTAGTGATGCAGTTAACTCCATTACTCTATCACTCCATCACTTCATTACTTCAAAATAAAATATCTTATGAAATACGAGCAACTAAATAAAAAAGGATGGATTATTGCATTGGTATTTATAATCTTATCAGGTTTGTTTATTCAGTGGTCGTATATGAACGAATTCCCTTCTTTCATTCATGCTTGGTCGCAGACCGACAGATATGCTATTGCTTTGGGATTTGTTAATAATGATTTGGATTTTTTCCATCCAGAGACTTTCATCTATAACAAACAGTTTCCGCATAAATGGAGTGTCCCTCACGAAACTACAATCACCTCAGTCGATTTCCCAATAATTGAATATATCGTTGCTATCATAATGAAAATCTGTGGTAATACATCTCCATGGATTTTTAGAATATGTACTTTGATAGTCGCGTTCATCGGAATGTTTTTCTTATATAAATTAACATTCTTAGTAACCAAAGACTGGATGAAATCTGTATTTGTCGTTGCAGTTGCGATGACATCTCCAGTATATGCTTATTATTACAATGGATTCATTCCTAGTATTCCCGCATTGACATTGATGATAATAGCGTTTTATTGTTATCTTAAATATCTGAATGACAATGAAAAGAAATTATTTATAATAGCAGTCGTATTTTGTACGCTTTCGGTCTTGGTCCGTTCTTCCTTTGCTATCGCTTATGTCGCGTTGCTTGGTTTTGAATTCTTAAGAATATTAAAGAAGGAGACATCGTTTGTTAACAAAATAGTTCCAGTGTTAATTTCCTTTATGGTAATCTTGATGTATTATCTGTGGAACAAGCATCTCGCTGCGGAAAACGGCACCTTGTTTTTAGGCGAGCTGATGCCAGCAAAAAATTGGGAAGATTTTGTCTATTGTATTAATAAGTCTAAAGAAAATTGGCAGTATCATTATTTTACAAGTGTTCATTATAAGATTTTTATATTTATTGTCATCGCATCACTTTTTTTCTGCATGTATAGTTTTGTCAAAAGAAAGAATGCTGATGTTAAGATAAGAACGGCAACTGTTTCATTATGGTGGCTTTGCGTAATTTTGTTTTTAGGTAATATTTGTTTTTTACTAGCAATGGTGAAACAATTTCCAAATCATGATTATTATTTCATTGATACGTTTTTCCTTCCTATATTATTGTTGCTTATATTGTTGCTTAACAATATCCCAAAAGTCTCAAATTATAAACAAGGATTTGTTGCCTTGTTGTTGTCGATATTCTTAATATTTTATATGTTAAAAGATGTTAAGGAAATACAGGCAAAAAGAAGAGCAAAATGGCGTGGACCAGATTCGGAAAGGACAATAAGGAATTACCAAGGTTCAGATGAATATTTAGATTTGTTGAATATCTCTAAAGATGCTAAGATATTGACATTGTATGCCTATCCGCAAAATACTCCTTTTATTCTTATGAACAGAAAAGGTTATACAGCGATGTTTGACAAACATGATATGGTAAAGAATGGACTCACTTTTGATTATGACTATCTTATCATTGAAAATGAAATCCTTGAAAAGAAACTTAACGAAAATAAAGAATTTCTTTCCGATTTGAAATATTATTCTGATAATGGTAAGATTACCATCTTCGTAAATAAAGAATGATGCAATTCAACAAGGTGGTTTCTATAAATCGTTTTTAGGAATATGAAAAAGGCAGATTCTCTTGACGATGAATCTGCCTTTTTCATATTGTCACAGCTTTATCATAAAGCTTCTTCAGATCTTCTTCTCATCTCTTCAGAGATTGATATGAACTCTTCTACATTCATGTCTTTAATGAATATCAAGCCGTGTGTTGATCTTATCAGAGGACGTGGATTTTCATAGAAATAATCCTTGCCCAATATCAATTGAATATCTTGAAGTTGTTTGATCCAAGTTTTTTTCGAGATATCACTGAATGGTCCGTCATGCATAGGGTTAGGAAATTCAGCTTTTACCTGTGATAGATAACTTGCAGCGAACGATTTGTCAAGAACGGCCAAAGCATTAAGTGATACAGGTATGTACATATTAGCTTCTGCCGGATGGAACTTGAACCATACGTTGCGATATCCGTAAATTCTGAGATTTGACAGGTCTTTTTCCTTGCTCCATTCTGCTACTGCAGCTGCTGTGGCTTGTAATACTTTGTAATGGGTGTCAGGACCGCTGCCTTCTGGATCTAAGGTAACACTGATGATATCAGGCTGTATCTCTCTGAATTGGTTCAAGATCGGCATGACATCACGTTCCATGTTAGGGCCTTTTGTGATACCTTTGTCTTTATAAAAACCTAGATGCAGATGATGGACGTTCTTTACCAAGACACCGTTATATGCCCAGACAAGTTCTTCTTCAAACTCTCTTATCATTCCTTTCAGCTGCTGTAAGTCAGGAGTGTTTATTTCTCCATCATAGCTGTTTTCTAGAACAGTGATGACTTCTTTGTATTTTGCTTTCAGTTCATCAATGTCTTTAAACTGCCATACTACCACAGAGCAGCGTAACAATCTATGACAGAATCCTCTGTCCATCTGATATTGGTCATCTCTGGCAACGCTGTCAAGATAATGATATATGTCTTTGTCGAATTTATGTTTGTATCCTTCATCAAAGAAGTCGGGATAATTGATCATCTGTATCTCGCCTTTTTCAAGGAAGCTTAGAACCATCTTCAAAGAGTTAAGGAGAAAACCATTGGTGACGGAGTTATATCCTGAAGTCATTACGGCAAAATGGACGTTATTGCTTGCTGGACGCAGCTGTCTGTTGGTAAGTGGCATAATGCCGAGCATAATGTCGTCGTGATGAGGCCCTGAGTTATAGATGACTTTATTGACCTGTGTTACAGATCCTCTTTCCAATTTCTTTTCTGTAGATCTGATGACTTCCTGAACTGTTTCGAGGCTAAGGTTTGGGATCATGGAACAACGTTTGTCGTTTAGCAGATCTTCCATAGTAAGTTTATGTGCGTATTTGTTTATTTTTTTACATAAGCCCAATATGGCACGTTCAGTTTTCTCGAAACTCCATTCATCTCTAAAATAATAATGATTGATAGAATCTTCAAGATGAGAGGCAGCACCTTTCGTCAGATAGAAACGGCTGTTGGTGAGACGTTGTAGCACCGTCGCAGGATATTGGGTGCTCATCTCAGATTCGAGTGCGTTCTTGATCGTATGTGCATTGGATTCTCCTGCTGCCAATACTATAGCTATAGTGTCAGGGTTTCTTGTGATAGTGTCAAGACCAATTGTTATAACCATACGGTTCTTGGCTATTTCTATGCCTCCTAGTGATGATGCGGCATCAGCTTGTGTGGCGAAGTTGGTCTGACGTAATGCTGTGTTTGAATGTTGGCTTGTGCCTCTCACATTAAAAGCGATACGTCCGTCAGATCCCAGTGTAGTGATAAGAAAATCTATGCCACCCTTACTTTTTATTTTCTCTTCATATTGCGAACACCAATCGTCAATCAGGAATATAGATTGCTGCTGGATATGCTCGGTTTCATTAAGAGCTTGTCTATATCTGAGACTTAAATCGATGCAGTAGTCTGGGAATACTTCTTTATATGTCTTGTTCTGATATAAAGGAATCTCATCACTGTTTATGAACAGAGCTCTTTTGGGGTCCAGACCGAATCCCTCAATGAAATTTTTGTTCACATAATTATAGAATGAGTTATGTTGTTTTGGTGAGATAGGATAGAACTCATCCATCTGAACAAACTGCAATCTTGATAAGTCGGGCTTGTTGATACCAACTAAGCCATATTTTTCAAGAATGACCTTGGTCTCTTTTTTGTCCCAATTGTCCAAGAAATGATGAGTATAGTGTATGAAATTTTTTAAAGATTTGTCTGATGACAAGCTGATAACGCCTTCAGGGTTTTCCGAAGCCCACTCAAGGAAACGAAGGGCTGCCATAATTCCCAGTTTAGGCACGCTGTCAGTAACAATATAAGGAACCAATGTGGTCATCTCTGTGATGTCTGATTCCATCAAAAAACATTGTTCTACTTTTGAAAAAATATTATTCATATATATATGGGTATTAAAATCAAAATTATTTTACAAAGGTAACGAAAATTGTTATATTTTTGAAGAAAAAAGTAGCTATATGAAAGTATTTTTTATAATAATTATTTTGGTACTTGTTTTTAATTGGAAAAAATTGAATTTCCTGATGAAGTGTCTCACTATATCTCTATGTGTCTTGCTATTGAAACCTACGAAAGATACCTTGGACATGTTTTTTGAAGATCCAGCACAACGTTGGGAAGAGACACTGCCTTTAGGTAATGGCCGACTCGGAATCATGCCTGATGGCGGAATAGATAAAGAAAACATTGTCCTTAACGACATCACTCTCTGGTCGGGCAAAGTGGCTGATTATTCCAATCCTAAGGCAAAAGATGCACTGCCTGAAATTCAAAGACTTCTCCTAGAAGGCAAAAATCATGAGGCTCAAGAGCTGACATACCAGACTTTCACATGTTCTAACAAAGGATCCAACTGGGGCAATGGTTCATTGTCTAATTTCGGATGTTTCCAGACTTTGGGAAATATAGAGATAGAATATCATTATGATGAAGACGATGTGATAAAAGACGGGTCTTATATTCGCAGACTCGATTTAAACAATGCCATAGCAAGCACGGAATTTGAAACAAACAAAACTAAATTCCGTCGCGAATACTTCGTGTCACGAGAGTCTGATGTTGCCGTGATTCGTCTCGATGCCGACAAATCAAAAATGATTTCCGTAGATATACAACTTAACAGAGAAGAATGTGCAGAATATATCACAGAAGATGAAGCTATAGTTATGTTTGGACAGCTTAAAGACGGTAGCGATGGTGACGAAGGAATGAAATATCTTTCAAAAGTGACAGCGAACAACGTCGGTGGTGAGGTCGAATATAAAGACAATAAAATCATTGTAAGAAATGCCGACAGACTCACTCTCATTTTCTCATCTGCAACAAATTACAAAAATGACAACTACACCGCTTTTGTTGACAGTCTGATGAATGAGGCTAAATCACGCAATTACATTCCATTAAGAAAAAAACATATCAAGACTTACCAAGACTTATTCAACAGAGTTGAAGTAGATCTCGGAGAAGCCATCACCGATAATTTCCCTATCGATGACAGACTCTTTGATTTTCAAGACGAAGACGACCCGCAATTAGCAGCTCTTTATTTCCAATATGGACGCTATCTGATGATATCATCAACACGTGAAGATCTGTTGCCACCAAACTTGCAAGGACTTTGGGCAAACACCATTCAGACACCTTGGAATGGCGACTATCATCTCAATATTAATGTTCAAATGAATCACTGGCTCGCAGAGGTGTGTAATCTGTCGGAGTTGCACAAGCCATTAATAGAATTTACAAAAGGAATAGTCAAATCAGGTGAGAAGACTGCTGTTGATTTCTACGATGCCGAAGGCTGGACCGCTCATTCCATCTGTAATCTATGGGGATTCACTGCACCTGGCGAACATCCTTCATGGGGCGCGACGAACACTGGTGGCGCATGGCTTTGCCAACATCTGTACCAACATTATCTCTTTACAAAGGACGTTGATTATCTGAAAGAGATATATCCAATATTGAAAGGTTCCGCCGAATTTTTCAAATCTGTCATGATAGAAGAGAGAGAACATTCATGGCTTGTGACGGCACCTACATCATCGCCTGAAAATTCCTTTTATCTTCCTGACGGAAAGACAGCTAGTGTTTGTATGGGCCCGACGATGGACATCCAGATCATAACAGAGTTGTATCAGAATGTCATCGAAGCTTCTGAAATTTTGAAAGTTGATGAAGAGTTTGCGGAAACGCTGAGAAATGACATGAAGAGATTCCCACCTATGCAGATAAGTGAAAAAGGCTATCTTCAAGAATGGCTTGTGGACTATGACGAGCCGGAAATTCATCATCGCCATGTGTCACATCTATTCGGACTTCATCCTGGACGTATGATCACAAAGACAAAGACACCAGAATTATACGAAGCATGTAAGATGAGTCTGGAACGTCGTGGTGACGAGGGTACCGGTTGGTCGCGAGCATGGAAGATTAACTTTTGGGCTCGACTTCATGATGGCGAACGTGCATATAAACTCATCAAGAACCTCATGACTCCAGCATTGGTAGGTGATAGAGTAGGGGCTGGCACTTATCCAAATCTTTTCTGCGCTCATCCTCCGTTCCAGATCGACGGTAACTTCGGAGGTACAGCCGGCATAGCAGAGATGCTGCTACAGTCGCACGATGGATTCATAGAACTTCTCCCTGCTTTGCCACATGCATGGAACACTGGTCATTTCAAGGGATTATGTGCTGAAAACGGAGCTGTCATAGACTGCGTGTGGAAAGATGGCGAAGTGCAGAAATTCAAGATAAAATCTAAGATAGGTGGATCTTATAGGATACTAATGCCAGACGGCAACATAAAAGAAATAGACCTGAAAAAAAACGGAAGCAAGAAATTCACTGTAAAGAAATGATGTCTGATGGATAAAGACAACTCTACATTAAACAGATACTCTCATTCTGAAGAGGTGGCAAATACATTATCACATGCAGCAGGTGCATTGATGAGTCTCGTTGTATGTTCTTTGTTCCTACAAAAAGCCTGCATGTCAAAAGAGACGTTGTCGATATATGCATTTGTCCTATATTTCTTCGGAGTTCTAAGCTCTTATATCGCATCATCATTATATCATGCATGGCCTGCATATAAAGAGAAATCGAAACTTCTGTTGCGTAAATTTGACCATGCAGCAATATACTGGCATATAGCTGGCAGCTATTCTCCAATAACCTTGATTGCTTTATATATGTCAGGTGCAACCAGATGGGTAATCTCAATTTTTGTGCTTGTATGGCTCAGTGCTATAGTCGGCACCATACTTACGTTCCGAAAGATGAAATCACATAGTTATCTTAAGACAGCCTGTTATGTGATTATGGGACTTTCCATACTAATAGCATTCAAGCCGTTTTATGAAAGTGTCGGGATGAAAACCGTGATGTTAGTAATACTGGAAGGTGTCAGCTACATAATAGGTGCCGTCTTATACAGCTTCAAGAAAATAAAATACATACATTCTGTATTTCATGTCTTTGTCCTGTTAGGTGACGTGTTTCACATGATGGCATTATGGAATATAATCGTAATTTACCTCTGATGTCAATGGAAGAAAATGAATCCTATGTATGCCCTGGCACCTTGCGGTAGATACAGGTCTTTGCTGCCTATGCCGATAAGATAATCTATTTTAAATGTGATATGAACGGCATCTGATAGACAATAGTCACATCCTATGATAGGATCGATGGCAAAGAATGGAGTCTTGTTTATCACGACATTGTCTTCCTTTATCCAATCGTGGTTGTTGCCATCGAAGATGAAACAATCTGTCAGCGCGCCACCTCCGACTGTAAGTCCGGCATAAGGCATGAACTTTCCATATTGCCAATAAAAGTCGTTAAGCAGTCCTGCCCAAAAAGTCTTCATATAACTGCCGTTATCCATCAGCGTCAATGTCGATACATAACCTTCTGTTCCGATGCGATAATGTTTTCCTAGATGGAATCTTATCGCACCTCCTATGCCTTTGGTAAATCCTTCTGCTGTGAAATCAAGAGGTGCTACATTCGTCTTGACATATCCGCTATGCAGCATCATGCCGCCGTCGTAACCGTTTAATATCTTTGATTCTTTGTTGTCAGTTCCTTGAGAAAACAGGTTGAGTGATATAATGGTAAATATAAGTAGTATTACTCTCTTCATTTAGAACAATTGTTTTAATCAATCGACATCTTTAAATGTCAGCATTGGTATGTTAAGGTTAAGGAAATCGTCTTTATCTAATTTTTCTCTAAACATGAAATCGAAGAAGCCTTTGCGATAAGCGATAAAAGAACTTAAGCTTATGTCGTTACGTTCACAGAATATCTTGAGAGCCTGAGGCGCGTTGGTTGTATTTACAAGTTGAAAATGTATCTCTCCTTCAAATTCTTTTTCAAGGAAAGCCTGTTCTAGTTCCTCCATCTTGATGGCTTCTTTATGGCTTTCCGAATCTTCGACAAAATGAATCACATGAATATGAGGTTTATATGGTTTCAGGATATTGAAAATTCTGTCTATGGTATTGATGTCATAATCGTTGAAGTCGGTTGCATATACAACTTCCTTGCTTTCTCTCCAATTATATCCTTCAGGGATGAACAGCATAGGAACATCACATTTTGTCATGACGCTTTTCACCAGACTGCCTTCAAGAAAACGTTTGCCGCCTTTGCCTCTAGTTCCCATTAATATAAGGTCTGGTGTCTCTTTCTTTGACAATTCTATCAATTCTTCTTCAGGATCGCCGCTCACCAAAACAGGACGCACTTTTATGTTGTCGGCACCTTCATTCTTTATAAGATCGATAAGATATTGTGTCTTTTCCTTCATCACTTGCTGTGAATTTAGTTCTAATTCAACAAGAAGTTCTGTGGTGAAATAGTTGTCGGTATCCATATTTCCAGGATAGCTGTTGCTACCCGAAAAAATGTTGTCCATATATGCATGGAATATTATAATCTCTCCGCCTGTATCTTTTAGGAAGTCGATAGCGTATGGAAGCAGGACCTTGTTTTCGTCGCTGAAGTCTGTAGATAATATAATTTTCATATTCATAAATATTTTGACAAAAATAGTTATATTTCAACATATAAACAAGTAAAAAAAAATAGTAACTTTGCGCAAGTTTTCAGATTGGGTAGAATTTATTTATTAATCAAATCTTAATTATATGAAAAGAGTTTTGCTCCTGTTTTTATGCAGTTTGTTTATGTTCTCTTGTATAAAAGAACAACCTAACGTCGTCACTTCTTACGTAAGGGAAATAACATCAAATAAAGCCGTTTCTGGCGGTGATGTCATCTCTGACGGCGGTGCAGATGTAACTTCAAGAGGTGTCTGTTGGAGTACATCTCAAAGTCCAACAATTGATGATAATCGCACGCAAGATGGTAGCGGCCCTGGCGAGTTCGTAAGTAATATCGAAAACTTGCAGCCTAACACAACATACTATCTCAGAGCATACGCGATAAACAAAGAAGGTGTAGGCTATGGAGAAGAGAAATCATTCATGACATTAGAAGAAATGGTTCTTTCTATGCCTGTCGTCGTTACATCTGAAGTTACAAATGTTACACAAAATGCTGCTGTATGCGGTGGTGAAGTCGTTTCTGACGGCAACGCAGAAGTCACTGCCAGAGGTATCTGCTGGAGCACATCTGAAAATCCTACCATAGAAGATGCTTGTTCTACCGACGGAAAAGGTGTTGGCGCATTTATCTCCAATATGTTCGATTTGTCAAAAAACACAACGTATTATGTAAGAGCATACGCAACAAACAGCGAAGGCACAAGCTATGGTGAAGAGATTTGCTTTACTACTTTGGATGAAAATGAAATCGTGACACCTGTAGTGATAACATTGCCTGTTGAAGAAATCACAGTGTCGTCAGCTATAAGTGGAGGCAACGTGACTTCCGATGGAGGTGCTGATGTTATTGCAAGAGGTATTTGCTGGAGCACTTCTCAAAATCCAACTTTAAATGACAACTTCACAACAGATGGTGAAGGTACTGGTGTCTATACTTCTGATATGACTGGTCTTGATGACAACACAACATATTATGTTAGAGCTTACGCAACAAATAGTGTTGGCACTTGCTACGGAGAAGAAATAAGTTTCACCACAGAAGAAGAAATAGTGACAACAGCACCTAAAGTCACAACAATCGAAGTGTCAGACATCACTGAATATACCGCAATATGCGGTGGTAATGTGACAGAAGACGGCAATGCTGATGTTACAGCAAGAGGCGTCTGTTGGAGCACTTCTCAAAATCCAACTTTAGAAGACAGCTTCACAACAGACGGTGAGGGTGTAGGTGAGTTTACAAGCAATATCGTCGATCTGATAGAAAATACCACATATTACGTAAGAGCTTATGCTACAAATGAAATAGGAACAGCTTATGGTGAGGAATATTCCTTTACTACTTTAAAGTCTGTCGGACTTCCTAAAGTTACAACAAAGTTCGCTGTCAATATCACACAGAATTCAGCTGAATGTGGCGGTAATGTTACGGATGACGGCAATTCAGAAGTCGTAGCTAAAGGTATTTGTTGGAGCACTTCTCCAGAACCTACAATAGATGATGAACATACTGTTGAAGGCAGTGGCTTGGGTGAGTTTACAAGCATATTGACAGATTTGACTCATAGCACATTGTATTATGTGAGAGCATACGCTACAAACAGTGTCGGCACAGCATACGGAATCATTACATATTTTATCACTAAAGACGACGGAACAATTAACGGATATGAATATGTCGATTTAGGTTTGAGTGTCAAATGGGCTGCATATAACATCGGTGCAACAAGTCCTACTGAATATGGCGATTATTTTGCTTGGGGCGAAATAGAACCTAAAGAGACATATACTGAAGAAAACAGTCTTACTCATGGCATTTATATGAATGACATAGGTGGCAATCCTCAATATGATGCAGCAGCGGCGAAATGGGGAGCTCCTTGGAGATTACCTTCAAGAGAAGAGTGTGAGGAGATAATAGCAGACTGTACTTGGGAATGGGTTACAATAGAAGGTGTAAACGGATATAAAGTGACCGGACCTAATGGAAATCATGTATTCTTCCCAGCAGCAGGCTGCATGTCAGGAAGCAATTTGATAACAGCAGGAGAGAATGGAATGTATTTCAGCTATAAGATGTGTGGAACATACGTCAACTTTGCATACGGCTTCCATTTCGGCGATGATTATTATGAGCTGAACTGGTTGTACAGATGTTTCGGACGTTCAATACGACCAGTATTGGAAAAGAAATAAAACATAGCATATAAAACAAAAAATAAAACCTGTTTTCCTACAATCGCCGAGTTCGCCGCTAAGACAAGCTCGGCGATCTTTTTTCATTTACTGTTTTCATACCTAAAAAAAACTTTCGCCTTCCACCTTTTGTCTTTAGTCTTTTTATTATCTTTGCATAAGTAAAAAATAATATATTATGGCATTGAATTGTGGTATCATTGGTTTAACCAATACAGGAAAGACAACTATATTTAATTGTATTTCAAATACGAAAGCTGAGATAGGCGGTTTTGCCACCAAGACTAATATCGGTATGTGTGAAGTCCGAGACGAACGTCTTAAACTTATAGATAATATTTCTCATTCTAAAAGAATCGTTCCTGCTACCGTTGAGATTGTTGACCTTCCAGGATTGACAAAAGGCGGAGAAGGTGTAGGTAACAAACTCCTCGCTGAGGTTCAGACCGTTGACGCTCTCATTCACGTGCTTCGCTGCTTCGACGAAGAAAACGTCCCTCATAGCGAAGGATCTGTCGATCCAGTCCGTGATATGGAACTCGTTGACCTCGAACTTCAAGTACGAGACCTCGACCTCGTGACACGTAAATTACAACGCGTTGAGAAACTGATGAAAAACGGCGAGAAAGACAATAAGAAAGCCTACGAAGTCTTGACAGTTTATAAGGAAGCTCTTGAAAACATGCAGAACGCCCGTGATGCAAAAGTGGCTGACGAAGACAAGAAATATATTCAGGATATTCAATTGCTCACAGCAAAACCTATCATGTATGTCTGTAACGTCGATGACGCTTCTGCACTTACGGGAAATAAATACTCAGAAGCTGTGAAGGCATCATTGAAAGAAGGTGACGAAATGATAATCATCGCTGGTAAGTTAGAATCAGAGATCGCAGAACTCGATGACGAAGACAAAGCAATGTTCATGGAAGACGCAGGTCTCACAGAACCTGGTGTCAATAAACTCGTACGCTATGCTTACCAGACCCTTAAGCTACAGTCGTTCTTCACTACAGGTACCGATGAGACACGCGCGTGGACAATACATATCGGTGACACTGCTCCAGTAGCAGCTGGTGTAATACATTCTGACTTGCAACGCGGTTTCATCAGAGCTGAAGTTATGAGCACCGACGATTTCTTGAAATACGGTTCAGAAACTGCAGTCAAAGAAGCTGGTAAATTCCGCGTCGAAGGAAAGAACTATATCGTACAAGACGGAGATATTTTGAATATCAGATTTAATGTTTAATAGCATTGGGACGTGAGCCATGAGCTTTAAAAACTCATAGCTCACGGTCTCATAACTCATGGCAAAATAAAAATATCATGCAAGAATATGTAGTTTTAGTCGATGCAGACGACAATCCTATCGGATTAATGGAGAAAATGGAAGCTCATGTCAAGGCTGAGTTACATCGTGCATTCTCTATATTTATCTTCAACACAAAAGGGGAGATGCTCCTCCAACAGAGAGCCTTCTCCAAATATCACACCCCAGGATTATGGACCAACACTTGTTGTTCTCATCCACGTCATGAAGAGTCACTTGAACAAGCCACAGCACGACGCTTGCAAGAAGAGATGGGTATGCATTGCGAACTGAATGAAGTATTTCATTTTACATACAAGGCTGATGTGACACAAGGTCTTATGGAACATGAGATAGACCATGTCTTCGTCGGAACGACAGACGATATTCCTGTCATCAACAAAGAAGAAGTAGAGTCTTGGAAATACGATACAATGGAAAACATACGTCATGACATGGAAAATAATCCACAAGACTATACACCTTGGTTTAAAATTGCATTCGCTGAATTGTTAAAATATTATAATAGATAATTATGGAACTCTCTCATTTCCCATTCCTTAAAGATCTTAAAGAAAACAGATTCTTTCTCTTGGCGGGACCATGCGTCATTGAAGATGAAGAGTCGCCTTATATGATTGCGGAACAACTGGTAAAGGTTTGTAGATCGTATGATATTCCATATGTATTCAAAGGATCGTACCGCAAGGCGAACCGCTCTCGTCTTGATTCTTTTATGGGAATAGGTGATGAGAAGGCTCTCAATGTTCTCAAAGGCATAAGAAAGCAATTCAATATACCTGTCGTGACAGATATACATGCCGTTGAGGAAGCTCAGATGGCAGCTGACTTCGATGTTGACATCTTGCAGATACCTGCATTCTTGTGCAGACAGACAGACTTACTGATTGCAGCCGCCAAGACAAGTAAAATCGTCAATATAAAAAAAGGTCAGTTTCTGTCAGGTGCATCAATGAAATTCGCTGTCGATAAGGTGCAACAGTCGGGAAATAATGCCGTTATGCTTACAGAGCGAGGCAACTTCTTCGGATATCAGGATTTGGTCGTTGACTATAGAAATATATACGACATGAAACAATGTGATGTTCCTGTAGTAATGGATGTGACACATTCTCTTCAGCAACCTAATCAGACATCGGGTGTGACAGGCGGTAAACCTGAACTCATCGAGTTGGTTTCCAAGGCTGCCATCGCAGTAGGTGCCGACGGACTTTTTATAGAGACGCATCCAAATCCATCAGAGGCTAAATCGGACGGAGCTAATATGTTACGCTTGGATCTGGTAGAACCTCTTGTTGAAAAATTAATCAGAATTAAGGAAGCTCTTTGATTCTATTCAGAAATGGTATAAAATACGACAATGACACAACGATAAACAAACGATTGTGTCATTATCGTTTATATAAAATATAAATTATGAATTGTCTCATTTTCGCATTAGTAGGTTTTATAATAGGCTCGTTGTTGGTAGGTTTTATATTAAAATCAAAGAACAGCGTCCTTAAGACACAGATTGATTTCATGAAAGAACAGGAAGTCAAGAATGATGAGTTCAGGAATAAACAATTTGAAATGCAGATAAACGCATTGAAGTCAGAATTGCAGAACACGACGGAGAAGCTTCTTGCACAAAGAGAAGAGTCATTGGCAAAAACAAATAACATCCAGCTGGATGCTCTTCTGAATCCATTGAAAATTGAAATCGAAGGAATGCGCAAATCGATGACAGACAACATCAAGAGTAGTTCTGAAAATAAAGCCAGTCTTGAAAAAGCCATAGAAGAGCTGATGAAACGCACACAGGATATAGGCAACGACGCTAACAATCTTGCCAAAGCCCTTAAAAACGAGACCAAAACCCAAGGTAATTGGGGAGAATTGATTTTGGAGAATATCTTGGAGAAATCAGGATTGACGGAAGGCGAACATTATGAGAAACAATCTACGCTCAGAGATGCCCGAGGCACTATGCTTTATCATGATGAGACAGGCAAGCGCATGATACCAGATGTTATCGTTCATTATCCCGATAACAAGGATGTGGTCATTGACTCTAAGGTGTCTTTGACGGCTTTTGTGGATTATTGTAATGCCGATGATGAAAAAGAGAAATCATTTGCCTTGAAACGTCATCTGCAAAGTATGAGGGCTCATTATAAAGAGTTGCAGAAGAAAAACTATGCTTCTTATATCAAGCCGCCTAGAGTTAGTCTGGATTATGTGATAATGTTTGTGCCAAATGAATCAGCCATGCAGCTGGCTCTTTATGAAGATGGCAGTCTTTGGAGAGAAGCCTTTGAAAATGGTGTCTTCATCACAAGCGAACAAAATCTACTAGCATTGCTGCGTATGATACAGCTTGCATGGACACAAGTGAAACAGGCAAGAAACCAGCAGGAAATATTTGAATCGGTGCAGAAACTCTTAGGACGCGTTGCTGAGTTCATGAAAAGATATGACGATATGGGCAAGAAGATAGAAAGTCTGCAGACGAGCTATGATGACACAAGAAAGAAACTATATAGCGGCAACCAAAGCGTTGTTAAAGCAGCAAACCAGATAGCAAGAATATCAGGAATACAAGAAATGAAAGAGCTTGAAATCGACAATTGACAATGTCGTAAATTGCTAGAAATATCTGATTATTAGACATAATTAGGAGCTAAAATATTTTTTGCAAAAATTGTTTGAAATATAAAAAAAAGTTGTACTTTTGCAGTGGGTAAGTCTTATACGACCAGCTCCTGTCGAATCCCCCAGGACCGGAAGGTAGCAAGGGTAGATGGTTGAGCGGTGCGATATCAAGCTTACCCTTTTTTATATCCAATTATGCTCATAGAACCTACATACTCATCTAAGCAGTATTGGCTCACAGTACTCTCTGCAGGATTCATAATAGGTGTCTTGTCCTCGATTCTTTACATCTCTTTTTACTGGCTATTATACGTACAGCAGTCTTTTCTTTTTTCACTCATCTACATTATACCTTTATTAGGTTCAACAATCACAACGGCATTCTTCAAACATAAATTCGTATGGAAAGAATTTTCTTACGGCAGAGCTTTTGCCATGTCGTTCTTCACAGGAATGTTGGCAGCTTTATGTCTGAGCATAATACTTTTCATAGCATATAATTCCTTCTTGGAATCAAGGACAGATCTATATAATAATATCGACGATGAAACTTTGCAGCGTCTTATGTCGCCGCTCGCAATATCATTGTCGATGTTTTTTATTAATGTGATATTATCTTTATTTTACTCACTGATATTTGCTATCTTTGCAAAAAGAAAAATTTAATAATAATGGATATTTCAGTCGTAATACCACTTTTAAACGAAGAAGAATCGCTTCCGGAATTGGAGTCATGGATCAGACGAGTCATGGAAGATCATAAATTCTCTTATGAGCTTATTTTCGTAGATGACGGTTCCACTGACGCTTCTTGGCATATCATTCAAAAACTTTCTGAAAATAATGAAAACGTCAAGGCTTTGCGTTTTAGAAGAAACTATGGAAAATCTCCAGCTCTTAACGAAGGCTTCAAAATAGCTGAAGGTGATGTCGTGATCACTATGGATGCCGACCTTCAGGATAGCCCTGATGAAATACCTGAGCTTTATGACATGGTTAAAAACCAAGGCTATGACCTTGTCTCCGGATGGAAGAAAAAACGCTACGACTCCAAATTCGCCAAGAATATTCCGTCAAAGTTCTTTAACTTCACCACCCGGCTTATGACAGGAATTAAATTGCATGACTTCAACTGCGGCTTGAAAGCTTATCGCAACGACGTCATAAAAAACATAGAAGTTTATGGCGAGATGCACCGCTATATCCCTGTAATGGCAAAAGCTGCTGGATTTAAGAGAATAGGCGAGAAGGTCGTGCAACATCAGAAGAGAAAATACGGAACCACTAAGTTCGGAATGAGCCGTTTCGTAAGAGGATATCTAGATCTGCTGACAATAACATTCATCTCCAAGTTCGGAAAACGACCTATGCACCTCTTCGGTGGATTGGGTACAATATTGTTCCTCTCAGGTTTCATTATGGGAATATATCTGGCATTCCAAAAAATATTCAACTCAGTATATGGAATGACTGACAGACCTTTGTTCTATCTTGCTCTCATCTGTATGATAATAGGAACACAACTCTTTCTCACAGGATTTATCGCAGAACTAATACAGATAAACTCATCAAATAAAAAACAATACGGAATAGCCGAAAGAATATTGGGCAATAAAGAAAACTGATTAGTCAAAGTCTTAGCAGACCATCATCATCTTGTCTGATGACATTGTTGTCTATCATCCATCTGAGAACTGCTATTACTTTTTCTTCATTATAAGCACTGACAATTCCAATGATATCACTTACATTGGAATTGTTTTTTTGTAATATATCAGTGATTACCTTGCTGATTTCCTGAAATTCAGCATTGCCAAGATCTGTTCTGCTTTTTGTAGAACACACGTCACATTTGCAGCAGTTCTTTTTTATGTCTTCTCCGAAATACCTTAAAAGCTGTACGCTTCTGCAATCCTTGTCGTTGTTGACAAAATCAATCACAGCCATGACACGTTTCGCTGCATCTTCTTTTCTTTTGCTATATACTTCATCCGACAAGGAAAAATGTTTGGTATCCAACCTCTCAGTAAGATATTGTATCTGTGGCTTGTCGTTACGAGGTATATATGTAAGGAAATTCATGCTGTCAAGATTTCTAAGCTGACGTTCAATCTTCTCCACAGGCATTTCCGTCTTCTGGGAAATACTTTCTTCTCTGATGTTCACAAAGTCGCTTAACACACCTGGGATATTTCTTAATAAAAACTTTATCAGTATATCATATTCCTTATATTCTATCTGAAATCTGTACAGATCTTCTCTGCTTGCTTTGATGAAAACTTTCGACGGATTATTGAGTGCTTCTGATGTCACGACCAAACCTTCTTTTTCTATAAGTTTAATGGTATTATAAACTTCTAGCAGACCAAAGTTATAATATTGGGCAAAAGCGTTAATATCGAAGTTGTAGGTCTGATTTTCTCCTGCGCCCAAAGGTATCTGTAGATAATTTCCTAAGGCGTTATAGATTTGTTTTATCTTATCTAGATCAGGATAGGAACTGCAAAGATTTTCTCTCAATTTGTTTATGTCGGTGTCTGCCACCAGAAGAAAAGCCTCCGAGTCTTGAAGGTCACGGCCTGCACGTCCTGCTTCTTGGAAATAAGCTTCAAGGCTGTCAGGCAGATCGAGGTGAATCACAAGTCGCACGTCAGGCTTGTCAATTCCCATTCCGAAGGCATTTGTAGCCACAATGACTTTTATTTTGCCATCCATCCACAGCTGTTGACGGTAGTCGCGTAACTTGGCATCCAGTCCGGCATGGTAGAAAGATGCACTGATGCCAGCCGATTGCAGCCATTCTGCTATCACCTTGGTACGTTTGCGGCTTCTGACATACACAATACCGCTGCCTTTGTGCATTTTACCTAAAAGACGAAACATAAGACCATATTTGTCTGCTTCATGAATGACGTTATAAGTGACATTCTTGCGTTCGTAGCTGGTCTGGAAGACATTGCTCTTCTTGAAACCTAGACGAAATTGTATGTCATCAACGACTTTAGGTGTCGCGGTCGCCGTCAATGCCATCACTGGAGTGTCTGGGATATATTGGCGTATCTCTGCAATCTTAAGATATGGTGGCCTGAAGTCGTAGCCCCATTGTGATATACAATGTGATTCATCGACAGCCAATAGACAAACCTTCATCTTTCGCAGAGCTTCTATAAAGGCATCGGTCATGATACGTTCAGGAGAGACGTAAAGGAATTTCAACATGCCGAAAGCAGCTTGGTTATATGCCAGTTCTATTTCATTGGGATGCATCCCTGAGAAAACAGCGGCAGCAGGAATGCCAATCTTTTTCAGATGCATCACCTGGTCTTTCATGAGCGATATGAGAGGTGTTATTACGATACATATACCTTCCATTGTCATGGCAGGAACCTGGAAACATATCGACTTGCCACCACCTGTTGGAAGTAGTGCCAGAGTATCCTTGCCATCTATGACGGAATCGACGATGTCTTCCTGCATTGGACGGAATGAAGGATATCCCCAGTATTTTGATAATATGTCTCTCGTTCTTTCGCTCATGACCTTAATGCATATTGTTGTGATGCATATATTCATTCAGTGCAAAAATAATCCTTTTATAAAAATGACAGTATGCCATATAGAAAAAAATACCTGATTTTAAGAAATATTAACATAATCCTATTATGTTAAAAATGCTTATATTTGCGATAAAAATTATATTTATGAAAAAATTTATTTTACTTATTGTTTTTATTTCATCGTTGTTTCTGACACATGCTCAGCAACGTCTTGTTTATCAAATGTACTCGTTAGGTTCCAATGATGGTGACACCACTTTCGTAGAAGTGAAACGCAATGGCAGACAGCTTAGGATACAAGATATAAACACTTACGAAGGTGTTTTGATACCAGGAATATCTGAGGACATCACATACGTTGATTATGAAAAAGACAGTGCATATTTTCAGATGACATTCTCCGACGGCGACGCTTATTATTCATCATTCCCTCTTAAGAACAAAAATGTCCAGTTCTCTGAAGAAGGTGAAGAAATGATGAATGGTTACAACTGCAAGAAATACCGTACAAGCATCAATTCAAATACCATTGAGGTATGGATGACAGAGACCCTTGGATATGACGCGAGTCCAAGTATTAGCAGAGGTGTTCTTGACGGTGTCATGATACGTCAAGCTATTAACGGCAATAGAATCTTTGAATTGAAAAATATAAAGAAAGATAGGAAAATAAAAGGAGAAATGATACCTTCTGATTTAGGAGTCCGTGTCTCTACAAAAGATATTGACAAGATATCTAAAGATAAACTTATTGTAAAGATTCCTGTTTTCGACAAGGAGCAGATACACTTTGCTGAGATAGAGAAGTTCAAGGGTGACATCCCTTTCGATTCTGTCATTCATTTTGCATATGGAACATTAATCTTAAAAAGAATTAACATAGACACACTTCCCGAACATTACAATATTTTCATCGAGGTTGAGGAACAATCCAACGGTGACGCATACGACCGTTCTGGATCTATCTTTGTAATCCCTACAGAAAGAGAATTGAGTTTGAAAGACGCTTTGTTGGACAGCATACAGCTTTTACATTCATATACCGATAGGAGAGATATAACATATAGAGCCATTAAGTTAGAGGATGACTTTGAGCCTGTCGTTGAGTTGATGAGATTCTTCACTCCATTCGGTGTAAGCCATTTCAATGATAGAGTTCAGATTGATGGTCTTCAATGGTCGGACGTTGCATACTACAAACAAGATGTTACGGAACTGAGCAGACACCTTCGCGGTGATGTCCTTATCGGAGCATTCATCGGAAATTATGACGGAGGCGGACACCGACTGAGCATGGACATACTTGCATATCCAGAAAGCTATTCATGGGATCTTTCACAAAACGATGACTGGACATTACCTTTGTTCAACACATGCAATGTGATGGAGATGGCAGGACAGCATTATGGCCGTATGTTTAAGACAGACAGTCTTACAGTAGAGTTCGACATTCCTGAAAATGTAGAGGATCTTCGTCTGAGATATATAAGCACAGGCCATGGCGGCTGGGGTGGAGGTGATGAGTTCAACCCTAAGGAAAATACAATCATCATTGACGGAGAACATTTCTTTGTTCACACTCCATGGCGTTGCGACTGCGCTACATATAGAGAGTTGAATCCAGTATCAGGCAACTTCTGGAACGGACAGTCTTCTTCAGACCTATCACGTTCAGGCTGGTGTCCAGGAACAGCGACACAGCCAGTCTATTTTGACCTTAGCTTCCTAAAACCAGGACGACATACAATCACTATCGCCATTCCACAAGGCGATGACGAAGGAAGCAGCTTCAACCATTGGATGGTTTCCGGAGTGCTTCTTGGAGAGATAAAGTAAAAAAAGTTGATAGGTTAACCTATCAACTCTAGCTTATCTATATTAGTATCATCTTCCATTCTAAGATTGTCGATGATATATTTCTGACGTTCCGGCGGGTTCTTTCCACCCATGTAGAATTTTAAAAGTTCTATGATACTTGAGTCATGACGTAAGATGATAGGTTCAAGTCTTATGTTAGGTCCGATGAAATGGCTGAACTCATCAGGAGATATCTCACCGAGACCTTTGAATCGTGTGATTTCCGGATTGGCACCTAGACTCTTGATAGCATTTATTCTTTCTTCGTCTGTGTAACAATAAATAGTCTTTTTCTTGTTTCTGACACGGAACAAAGGTGTCTGTAATATATAAAGGTGTCCGTCGCGGACCACATCAGGATAGAACTGAAGGAAGAATATAAGCATCAGCAGTCTGATGTGCATGCCATCGACATCGGCATCGGTTGCGATGACAATGTTGTTATATCTAAGGTTTTCTATTGATTCGTCGATATTAAGTGCAGCCTGCAATAAGTTGAACTCTTCATTTTCGTAAACTACTTTCTTTGTCAAGCCAAGACAGTTAAGAGGCTTTCCTCTCAAGCTGAACACGGCCTGAGTCTGAGCGTCACGGCTCTTGGTGATGCTTCCAGATGCTGAATCACCCTCGGTGATGAACAAAGTAGTCTCTAGTCTCTTCTCATGATTTGTATTGTAATGTATGCGACATTCACGCAACTTCTTATTGTTAAGGCTAACTTTCTTTGCGCTCTCCTTGGCCAGTTTCTTGATGTTGGCCATGCCTTTGCGTTCTTTCTCATTTTGAAGAATCTTACGCATAAGAGCTTCAGCCACCTCTGAGTTGATATGTAAGAACTTGTCGAAATGACGTTTGATAATATCTGTTATATATGCACGTATCGTCATGCCGTCAGGTTCCATCATTGTGGAACTGAACTTTGTCTTGGTCTGTCCCTCATATTCAGGATTCATGACTTTGATGCTTATCGCTGCTACAAAAGAGGAGCGGATGTCTGAAATTTCATAGTCCTTGTTATAGAACTCTCTGATGGTCTTTGCTATCGCTTCACGGAATACATTGAGATGTGTGCCTCCTAAAGGATTGTGTTGCCCGTTAGCGAAAGAGAAATATTCTTCGTTGGAAGTTAGATTGGAATGAGTAAATGCACATTCAAAGTCACCTTCCTTGATATGGATGACAGGGTAGGCGCATGTCTCTTCCTTTCCTATCTTACGAAGAAGCAAGTCGTAGAGGCCATTCTTGGCTTGGAACTTCTGTCCGTTGAGATAAAGAGCCAGACCGCTGTTGAGGAAAGCATAGTTCCAAATCATCTCTTCGACATATTCCATGATGTAATGGTAATTGCCGAACAACTCTCTGTCAGGAGTGAATATCATCTCGGTTCCGTTTCTCTCTTCACTGTCGATGATTTCTGATTCTGTAACGATGTTACCTTTAGAATATTCTACATATTTTGTCTTTCCGTCACGATATGACTGAGCCTTGAAATGTGACGACATAGCATTGACGGCTTTGGTACCGACACCATTAAGACCTACAGATTTCTTAAAAACCTTAGAGTCGTACTTGCCACCAGTGTTCATCTGTCCGACACAGTCTCTAAGGCTTCCTAGCGGAATGCCACGTCCATAGTCGCGAACACGTACAGTACCATCGATGATGCTGACTTCGATAGACTTGCCGAAGCCCATGACAAATTCATCAATGCTGTTGTCTATGATTTCTTTGAGAAGGATATAAATACCGTCATCATGTGCCGAGCCATCGCCGGCTTTTCCGATATACATTCCAGGACGTGTCCTTATATGCTCAGCCCATTCGAGATGCTTGATACTTTCTTCGTTATAATCTTCTGATAAAGGTATGTTTACAAAATCCAACTCGTTGTTTTCCATATCGCTTTCCTAAATTATTCGCAAGATGCAAAGATACAAAGAATTCGCAATATAAAGGCAGGATTTAGTGAAATAATGCAATCTGTTGGAGGATTGAATGATACGTCACGAAATTCCATGTATGTAACATGGCTGCGAATAGCCGTATATGGAGGTGTTAGGAATAAGATACACTACCAATCCGTTGCCTTTTTATATGGCCAAAACGGTATGATACATACATCCGAAATGCCTCAAAGAGGCATGCGTTTTCTTATCATTGCGGATGCAAATGCAAGCATTTTTAGCCTAAGAAAAAAAATATAGGCCCAATTCGACGGAGGAGAATTCATGTTCAAGCGAACATAGCAAGTTGTGTTTTAAGGCACCCGAAATGAATCCGGGCACTCAAAACAACTTGCCGCTCGCCTGAAGGCTCGGGATGCGATTCACTCCGAAGTCGTGAATCTTGAAGATGAAAACATGCAACTGACAAAACATAAATTTATGTGAAATAACGAAAAGAAAAAGAGTGAAAAGAAATCTCAAAACTGATAGTCCGATTTGTGCGCTGTTTTAAATTTCATATTAGTTCAACTCTTTAGGTGTTATTATATACTTCTTTACATATATTCCATTCTCCACTAATTGCAGTTTAGATGTACCGAGATTTATTTTATCTATATTCAGCATATCGAACCAATAATGCCCTGCTTTTTCAGTCATATATAGGAACACCCTTTCTACTCGCTGATTTTTTTATTACTGTCCGATAAATTTTTTATCCTCTTAAAAAAAATTATCGGACAGTAATAATAGTTTGTTCAATAATCCAGAAAAAGACTGGGAAGACATGATGATTTTAGACGAAAATTCACCGCCACAATTAACGCTTTTCTGAAAACAGGGGCTTGTAATTTAAAAAATGAAGTCTCAACCGCTTAAATCCAGCGATTGAGACCACTTTTTATATCCTTCTCAATTTTTATCGGACAGTAATAGATATTTTTATATTTTCAAGCAGTGTTTGCACCACATCAGCACGTAATGAAGTTAATTGCTCCATTATATAGTATAAGTCGATATAATTATATTGTTCAGGAGAAGATACCAATACATCAACTCCATTAGCCTGTACTATACTTGTTTGTGGTACATTAACCATTTTTGTGCTAAACGCTTTGATAGTCTTGTCAAAGTTTTCTCTCGACATCCATTTTGGTATCTTGGATTTATGATAAGCCATCATAAGCAAAGGCTTAGAATATTCTCGCTATAAATATAATGAGGGCAACACAATGCAAAATTGCCTGCCCTTTTCTTATTGGTATAATTTGGTATAATTGCCTATGATAGTGGTATTTTTTTGTGACTATCCGATTATATAACAAAAACAACAACTCTGACAAAAACATATTCTTCAAAGTTATTATATTTGATCAAAATCAGTCTGTTAAGAAACCGAAACTATCAGTTACCATTACGATTTCGGATTTTAATTGCAAAATATAAGTATAATTCAATAAATGCAGATTATAAATGCAATATTTACAGAAAGCATGATTATAATTCCTGATAATTAAAACACAATAGTCATCAAACGATAACATGTATTATTCACAATCCATATTCATAGTTATTAAGTCCTTAACAATGGTATCGGCATTTTTTCGAGCTTCAGCAAATAATATGTATACAATCGAGATTCCAACCACCAATGAGCCAATTATTATTAAAATGGTATTCTTACAAAAAAAGTCACAAACAGAACAAGCATTACAAATTCTTGCTATTATTATCAATCCCCAACTAAGCAATACATTACTGGCAAGTCCTTCATAAACAGCTGTCATAACCCATAACCTGTTATAATGTTCATAACCTTTCAAGTCTTTACCATTTCTAAGATTAGCCCAATATTGGCAAAATAATTTATCTATTTCTTTCTCCTCATATTTTTTGCATATTCCATATTCTTCAAACAACGAATATTTTCTGTCTTTTTGTTTAAACATATCCTGTCGTATAAATCTACCTAATGCAAACATTATAAGCCCTAAAATGTATATGACAATAAGAGACTTCCACCAATTAAGGTCATCTTCTAATGGTGTAAAATAATTATTTTCATTAAGTGACATAAATATGTATATCTGAATGAATGCGACTGCTCCTGAGATAAAATATGAGAAGTCGAAAATGCAAAATACATCCGCTATCTTGCCAAAAATCTTATTAAATATTATTTGCATAAATTATAGTTCTTATGTATTAATAACCAATTATCTAAACATCGTATGATTCATCTGATGAGAATCTATATATCAAAGCATTTTTATTGAGTTTTTCAATTACTTCCAATGCTTTGTTCCTGCTTATTTGATGAACATATATGAGATTACAATAAATATTGACATATTCATTGTAAATGTTTGTAGCGAAAATACCAGCATCATCGGTGCCCACAACGATAGGAGGTATCGGCTTATTCTCACTTTCCCATCTAACCCAATTCCACAGATGGTAAGAATCATAAGTATGATGATGTCCTATTCTCACATTACTCGTAGGAAGTGTCTCTATAACAATGTCTTTTTCATGTAAAAACTTTAATACCAATAATTGTAAAGATTCCAATTCTGTTTCATTGAAAAATTCCGTCACATTTACTTTTATTATCTTATTGTATTTAGATCTATAATTGGGACAATGATATCGATGAAGCAGTTCTATTCTTTCATCCATCTGCTCGTTCTTATTATCTTTATCACAACCACAAGAATTATCAGAATTGAGTTGCAATACCATAGCCACATCGCACCATTCATCATTGTCATATACTGGCAGACATTTCGCATTTTCTTTTGTTCCAGCAAATACATGTAACGGACATAAACGCCTCAGTTTCCACACTTCACTTATCAATTCAACGGAACATGAATGCTTGTAAATGTTATAATATAATTCATGTATCTTTATAGCCAGCTCGTTGATTTTATGTTTTAACGTTTCTTCCCTATCTTCAACGATGAGATTATATGCAAACACCAAATCATCAAGATATTCCCCTTGGTACATAAAGATAAATTTACCGACATTCTCCATCCATATTTCAGGAGACAATCCTGCCGCTGTAGCATGTCCAATTCTATCACCATAGCTAAGGTTTAAGAAATCGACAGCTTCGTATATTCTTCTTAATCCGCCAATCAGATGATAGAAATCTTCTCCCGCATGATAAGTAAAATGACGGAATCCTTTTCTTTTAAGATAACGATATGTAGGAGCAAACACTTCAGGCGAAGCATCAAACTCACTTGCTGCTGCATCTATACCTACAACATGTTTAACTCCAGGCGAATTGTGTTCTTTCATCAATGAAAGTATGTACGCTCTCTTCCATATATCTTTGCGCAGATTCTCATGCCTGATTATGGTATTGCCATCGTCTTTTCTTTTTATAAAGTGTGCAATCAGTTCTAGTTCAGGTATCTTTATTGGATTTATTTTAGAATCTTGATATAACAAATATTTGATATCATCCCAGCATTTTTCCCAACCTTGTTCAATATCTTTGATTAGCTTTATATTATCAAATTCGGTTTGTTTAGGGGAAAAACGGCCTTCCACAAATGCGATGTTACGACCTTTATTACCTTGTAATTGCAAGAATCGTGTCTTATAGTCGGTATTTTCACAGCTATAACGAATATCGTTTACAGTATGTTTCTGAAATTCTTCAAAGCCATAATCATGTTTCTGTTGTACAAGTAGCCTGTTGAATAAGCCAAGGATAAGTAGGTAGAAGTGAAATGCTACCGCCACATTATCTTTAGGATGAGCTATCAGATAACTAAACACTAATACATACATAAGTCCTTCTATGTACAAAGGCGTATCCTTATATTCATTACCGACAAGATATGTAAAGAACGGATTATCTACGCCATCATTTAACTTGTCATTACCATTAACAAATGAATATATTATATCATTAAGATCGAGATTAAAATTAAGATCAAGACAACCACAGTTAGTATCTTTAAATATAACATAGAACAGATATTGTCGTATTCTTCTTGCAGACAATAACAATTGTTCCAATCTCATTGCATCCATAGGGGCAAAATCTTGTTCCATTTGTTCAAGAGAAAGACTGTTTTGATTTACCGATTCATTATATAACTTCCTAACCTTCTGAGGATGAAACAACAAATGTTGCCAAACGATATCGGTCTCTGTAGAACCGTTCAGATGTATATGCAAGTCATGGAATCCATTATATTTATCAACTATATGTTTTATTTCAGGGATATATGGATATGGCAATGCTGTGAATCTTACATTAGGCAGAATATATCTTTTGCAATATTCTCTTATTTCTTCAAAAGAAGAATTTACACATAATGGTTTTTTAGTTTGCAAAAGAGCCATTTGCAGGATTAATGGAGGCATGCAGGTTATAAGTTCCTGCCACGAACCTTGCATTTCCTGTTTTACATAAATGCGGTTGTTGTTTATCTCCAGATGCTCATCGGCAAGATTATACAGACCTTTGGTAAGTAATTTAGGTATGGTATCTATTCCTTCGTCACCTACAAAGAACTCCTGATTAAGTCTGTAATAATGATCCGGAACGTTTTTATCTTCATCCCGCAAAAGCAACAGCAACCGCCGTTCTATATCTTTGAACGACGGCGCTTTACAACACAGATATTCGTTAAGCGAGATACTATCTGCAAGCAAGTTCCTTATGATGGAGTTTGTAATCATTTATTACCAATAACTTTATCAATTACCTCATCCCATGTTTTACAACCTTCACAATATTCTTGTAATTTTCTGATATTCTTTTCTGTCAATCCAGATTCTTTGAATATAGTTTTAAGTTTATCTTTTATTATTTTATAATCATCATTTAGGAACAGTTTTGGTGTGTCATAAATAGGTTTTATTAGGTTCACAGTTTTTCTAATTCCTGTACCTTTTGCTAACGTAAAAGTATTCAGTTCCTTATTTATTGATGCGTTCTTCTTTTTTGAGCCCCAAATACTAACTAGTTTAATTATTTCATATATAGAGTTATTTCTAAACCATTCATTATTTATTGTTATACTATCGCTATCTTTTCCTCCACTTTCTTCCTTTGATTTATAAATTGAATCTATACTAAATTTATTTAAATTCTGCCACAAATCATTTAATTCACATTGTATCTCTTGGCTTTCAGATCCTGGATTCAAATACAACAAAAATAATGGACAAGACAGCATCCATCGTGAAAATTTTAAATTAGCCGTTTCTTTAGGAAAATGATTAACTTTCTTCAAATTATTAATAAAGATATCATTCTTTTCAGAGGGATTATTGTTTGACAACTTAAAATTCTCCGCATTTTCTTTTACGTCCTCAACAAGGACTGAATTCATAATAATAGTAATTCGCTTATGTACTGCGTCACCAAGATAAATATTCTTATTTGAAGATTCCTTATCATCTAAATTTCTCATCGCGTAGAATGCACGTGTAGCGATTTTACCAATTAAATGAGGAGGTACACATTCTGGATATTCTTTCATCCATATATATAATATTTTTGCAAGCTCCTTGCCACTGTCGTCTTGCTCTTCATCAATGTCATTAAATACAGGGTCTCTATCTGTGAAATCCGTTGTTTTTTCAAAAGCCGGCATAACATTATCTTTTACCTGTGATAGCTCTTTCAGTAAAACGTGTATTTCATCTATTATTTCCTTATCTGTATATTCATTGTTTTTATTGTTTGTAATAACATTGTACCGCTTAAGCAATTCTACAATTGTCCCTAATAATGTATAAAACGAGTAAATTACAATAGATTGTTGTTTGTGACCAAATGATGCTATTGACATAGGAAAAAATGCTAATTGCTTACTCATTAAAGACTTATTGGCTAAAATTTGATCGATTCTATCTTTTGTTGTTTTTTTTGATTTGTTCGCTTTCTTAGCTAATCCTCTAAGAATTATAGTCCCTCCCCATGGGGTTATGATTTCAGAGCCCCTATTATAATTTAATGTCGCTCTTATATATGTTGATAAATAACTACATATATCCCTATATACTTTGTTCTGCCCAATAAATGAATATTCCGCTAAATCTTCAATTGTAGGAACTATGGTCAACTCTTTTTTCAATTCACTGCGATAAGGCATTATTGTAAGTAGATTCTTAATTGTCGCAATGGTTATCCAGTATTCGAAAAACATCGACGGATTGCTCTTTGAATGTGCCACAAACATTGTAAATAACGAGAAAAGAACTGCATTATAATTTGCAGAACCAGATGTAGGCAATAATTGATATGTCTCATTTAGAAGTCCTTTTTTGAATAAAAATTCATGAGCTATATAACAAAAATCTTTGGGTTGTGATTTTGCCTGCTCAACGTCAACTCCTGATTCATACATATCACTAATAAAGGAATCTGTAATGTTTAATATTTCCAAACTTTTATCACCATTATTCTTAATGTCCTCAAATTGCTTAAGCAGTTGGATTTGCGTTCGTAATGGTAATCCTAACAGATAAGTAATTACAGCATGAACTTCATATTTGTTTTGAAGCCCTAATGCGTTTAATCTATCAGTATAATATTCATATATTTTAACATTATCCTCCCTATCTTTCCCTAATTTATCTTTACCATTTATTTTGATTTGAATTTCATCATCGTTAATTTTTTCACCAATGGTCAGCAAATGGATACGGTATGGGGCCTTCATGATTTTCTGCATATATTGCCCTTCTATCTCTGTAACAATTTCGTCAAATTTTTCTATTCTTTTTAGCTTTTCACCTTCGTAAGTCAATAGTTTATCGCCAATAATATCCCATTGCTGTTTACGAATCGACTTTGAGAATAATTTTATATCACCGCTCAATAGTGTTATTATTCTGGGAGAAGTGAGATATTTCCTCAATGTTTCAAGTACTTTCCATCCATTATTGAAATTGACATCTATATCATCAAAAGCAATAAGGAAAGCATGTTTTCCCAATATTTCAAGAGCTACTTTTACAATTTCATCAAAGTTTTCTTCGAGTTTCTTTGCCGCTTTTACCGCATTCAAACCTTTTTTCATTACATGTTCAGGATCGTCCCAATTGGAATACGGAGAACCGCTATCTATATCTATCGACGGAAGACCTGATGCCAATTTCTTTAATTTGTTTTCCCAGCACTTTCTTTGCTGATAATCTCTACAACAAGGATTACATTCTTTCTTACCGATAACATTTTCGACTTTATCTTGAATCAAGGAAATTAATGTTAGAAAAATATGACCTTTTTCTTCAATGAGAGTCGGGTCAATAAGCTCTATGACTTCAACATCATCGTTCTTCTCATAGTTTTTAAGGACGCTCATTAAAAAAGAAGTCTTTCCGCTACCTCTTGAACCAAAGATTGTTATCGTGTCATTAAAACGATTTCGTTCATCATAATTTCTATCTTTAATATTTTTTGCCTTTTCTATTTTATCATTAATAAGCCTTATAGCCTTCTTGAATTCTACTTTATGAATTATTTTCGTTTCTACAAAAGAACGAGAGTTCATACTCTCGGCTAAATCAATGATAATCTTTTGCTCTTCTGCGGTTTTGTTATTGTCTTCCATCTTAAAAAGATATGTGTTAAATTTCCTGTTCCATTAGAAGTGCGATAATGACGCAGCAAGCCGCATCCCTACCACAATTGTATATTATACATTTTCAATTCTCAATTACAATTTCACCCATTTCCCTTCCTCAACTTCTTTAATTCCTAATTCCTCATTCCTAATTCCTAATTTCCAAACGTATGTTCCGCTTGGCCAGTTGGAAGCATCCACACTCGTTACATCATCTGAAACATTTTGCTGATGAACCATTCTTCCCTGCATGTCATAGACCTGCAAAGTACAGTCTCGCAATGAGGTCCTGACATTCATCACATCTCCGCCTGGATTAGGATAAGCTACAGCGACTTTCAAATTATGAGCGTGAGCTTCTTCGATGCTGACAAATGCTGAGGCAGGGAATTTAGCCATGTAAGGTTCATAATAAATCACCTCGTTTTCTTTATGTCGAATCTCTCCTGTGACTATTATACCATCCGATTCCGTATAATAGATATTATTAAAAAAATGATTGTAATCCGGACTTATCTGATAATACCATTCGCTCTGATAATTTACACTCTTGTCGAATACGCCAATGTAACAGACATTGGAATTATATGCAAAATCAGCAAATTGCGCATAATTGAATATCCCTAACCCATATATCCTTCCATTAGGGGAAAAGCAGATATTCTCACCAGGTAAAACGCTATTCCACATACCATTAACTGTATTAGTACTTACATTATATTCAGCTTCAAAATTATCAGGGTTTAGTTTGAACATAAACAACTCACTGTCCTGCCATGGAGTATAAACTTCACCAAATCCATATGTTTCACCATCATACGGATTCTGAAGCCAGTTGCAGTATAGAGCATCAAAAACTCCTTGCGGAGAACATTGGTATGAATTACAATATTGATAATTCAAATCCAGATCAAACACATACTGTATATTCCATGGTTTAAAATACGCCTGAGACATAAAGAAATACCCTGTTGAATCCTCATTATAGATGAAAGTTTTCGGATAAAATACAATATTAAAATCTAGTTCTTCAATATCATACCACTTTTCGGCCATGATATTAAAGTTGGAATCGAATTTTACAAATAACATTAAAATTATATTGTTATATTTCTCATCATTTTCAAATTTTATTCTGTCAGCTTTTTCACTAGTATATCCGAAAGACATCGTCCTGTTACCAAACTTGTCAATCAATGGTTTGTTCCCTATTTTATTTCTAAGAATAGGTTTTAATAAAGTATCAAAATCGTCATGATATATTTCTTTTTGTTTTGAAAGAGACAAATCGTCATACAGATAATTATGCACTATCTTTGAACTCTTATGATCGTAAGCGATAAGATGCGAGAAAATATTTACTGTATCATTCCAGATATCAACGGATATATCGTTAATCTTATATTCTTTATCGCATTCGATTGTGATGTTATCCAATATCTTTCCATCAGAACTTATTTTCAGAATCTTCGCTTCAAATATTTTTTTGTCAGTTTTCTGATAATCCAGAGTGCTGATAAGTGGGCAGAGATAATTACCATCTTTAAGTTCAAGAAGATTTGCTGGTAAATAATCAGATTCTGTAGTCGCTTCACTCAACGACAACTCCCATGCTGGCTCTGGTTCTTGAGATTTTACGCAATGAGAAATTATCAACAAGATAGAAAGAAAAATTTTATTAGCCCTCATAATATTTATATTTAGCATAATATTTATGTAAAAACAAAGAGACTATTTAAGCAAACAGTCTCTTTGTTTGTAATTATTCTATTTATCTGTATATATCAATATCAACTGGATAATTTGGATTGTCATATTCTCTCCATTCCCGTACGGCAAAATAAACATCTACCACATGAGATAATGATTCTTTATCTGTTACAGTTCTGGCATTAATTATTGTTTCGTAATATGAATAAGTATAATAGTCATTGACAATCATATCTTCTGTATGAGTGTGAAGCATAATTTGTGCATAAAGTTCATTCATTGTATTGTGTGACAATATGCTGTCGTTTGATCCATTATATACCCAATTACAATTTTCACTATCAAATGAATATTCTCGCTGATAACTATGTACGTATGTATACATATTTGGTCCGGGTGTATAATATAACATATGATCATAGTCATAATCTCTCACAGCTCTTGTTAGATTGTTTACTGCCAAACCACAATGATATGTATAATCATCAGTAAATGGTACTCCATACCATGGTGTAGTGCTAAACGGAGGATCGTCTCTTTGGGTTTCGCTGCCTGTTATTACAACAACTCTGACTTCACTGCCGCCATCTTTCGCAGCAGATTCTTCGTTGTTATCAACCATGACATAATGAAGTTTTTTGTCGGCAATGTCAATGTTTGCATAAACTTCACGAACATCTTCAATCAAATTATTATATGCTTCTACAGCGTTACTTGTACTGATTGCTTCGCCACTCACTCCTCTTACTTTCATGTAAATTGTGTCAAATTGCATATTCTCTACCGGTATTGAGGTGAAGCTATGGCAATAGTTCAATGTGTTTTCCCATAATACGACAGCATCTTCGTAAGACATCGTTTCGTCAGATTTCTCACCTGCCTTGTGCTTGTTAATAGTTTCTATGAATGATACTATTCTGCTTTCTGTTTCTGACATCTTGTTTTCTGTCATAGAATTTTGTGTTTGAGGTACATTTGTTTCATCATCTTTCTTGCATGATGCCATAATCAATAGCATACATGCGAATAATAAAATTTTTTTCATGATTTGTTGAATTTTATTTGTTAATGGATTAATTTTTCTTTTTGCTGTGAGCTTTGAGCCGTGAGCATTGGGCTGACTGCTGATAGCTGACAGCTAATTTTCAATTTTCAGTTTTCAATTTTCAACTTGAAAATATCCGTAGTACTGCTCACCGTTACTCAAAGTGATGTCCATCCTGTAATATCCGGCATCATTAATAATAAAGGTGGCATGGTCAGGAGTAGATAAGACATTGTCGTTGTCGATATAAACACCGTTGGAATCCTTGATAACGATATGAGCTATTCCAACATTCTCGTTAAAGGTGATGGTTAATAAATTTCCGGTAATGTCGGCGGAGATGGATTGGGTACGAGTTTCTAAACTGTTTTGAATACCTCCATGAGTACTCAGGACTTCAAAACCTTCAGATGATTTTAATTGTTTCGCTTCTGGAATAAAGCTTGTCGCAAGAAGCATAAAAACTACAATGAATTTCCTTGTCATAACAAAAGCATTTTAATTATAGCAAAACTAAGGACTTTCTGCGTACAATTTGCTTTTAATAACAAGAAATCGTTTCACAATTTTTCACAAAAACAGATGTATTAAATTGATTATAGTATATTTACAAATGTTTTTTTTACATTTAAATATATAAGAATAAAGGAAATATTATACCAAGTTTAACAGGAACGACTGTATGTTTGAATCAGAATCAAGGTTAAATATACCTTTCATTTTTACTATTCTAGTCCAAATGGTATTATAACTTTTACCTAAAAGTTCTGATATATCGGTTATGCTTACATCTAGAAGCAACAAGCATATACAAATGGTATCTTCATTATCAATCTTATAATATTCTGATCCAATTCTATTAAGAAAACCGTTGAGCATAGAGTTAGCCGCATATTTCAATGCTATCATTTCTTTTGGTTTCAACTTGTTCAGTGTAATTTTCTTGGCATTTGCATTCTTATATTTAATTTGCATCAATATATTTTTACATATTTCTGTTTCAAAGTAAGCATTTATGTCTGCTTTATTGGCCGTAGCCATTTGTTCAGACAATGCACTTATTGTTATTTCTTTTTCATTGACATTTTCTTTCAACGTCTCAATTTCAGAGTCTTTATGCTTAATATCTTCTATAATTTTACATATATAATTTTCTTTGTCTGTTATGGTTCCAGATTTCTTTTGGTTTATAATCCATAGCAATAGAATAACAGCAAGTGTAAAAACGACAAGAATTGCAAGTGCTGAGATTATAATAATTGCTTGTTTCCTATTTTCCAACCTTTCCTTTTCAAAAATTCCTTCCTTGTAATTGTCATATACGTTTTGAAGCTGTGTACCAAGTACAGCTTTATTACTGTTCTTTAAAAGCATTGCGGATACAACATCATCACAATACGCTTTCTCATCATGATTTCCTAAGCTGTCATACATCATGGAAAGCATGCCAAAAGATGTAGTTTTGATGCTATAATTATTACTATTACATGAAATGTTCAGATAATAAATAGCTGAATCATATTCCTTATCTTTATAATACATTTCTCCTAATATCATATAATAAGAATCTTTTTGAGCATAATTTGCTATTTTATCAAGGTTATTCTTTATCAACATATAAGCACTGTCTTTTTCACCTTTATTATATAGTATCTGGGCAATACTTTTTTCTACATCTAATTTATTTATTGTATTAGGATTGGTTTCTATCGACTTATCGTAATAATACAAAGCACTGTCTGGTTGATTGTACAGCTGATATGAATTACCCAATTCTTTTAAAACATTAGCTTTGAACGATGGTTCATCAATCAGGTCTATATATTTCAGAGCTTTCTTATACTTCAATATCGCCAAATTGCAATAGTTTTCATTAAGAAACAATCTTCCAAGACGATTGTAAATCAACGCCAAGAAACGTGTCTTTTCATACTCTGAACTATGAGCTATGAACTTTGAACTATGAGCTTTTTCTTTTCCTTTTGCCTTTAGCCTTTTGTCTTTCTTCCTTAGACTTTTGTCTTTAGCCATCAAATCTTCCATAATCTCCAAAGCTATGAGATAATGCTCGCAAGCACCAACAATGTCGTCTTTTTCCGTGAGACCTACAGCATGGTAGTAGTGCGCTTTGGCATAGATGAAATCTATGTCAACAGTCAACGGACAACAGTCAACAGTCCTTGGGTATGCGGTCGCTGAGCTTGTCGAAGCGCCGAGAGCTGTGCCTTCGACAGGCTCAGGCACCGTGCACATTGTTCTTTGTCTTTTGTTTGGAAAAATTCTGTGCACAAAGTCTGTTGTCTGTTGACTGTTGTCTGTTGTCAGCCGAAGGCTATCAAAGAACTCAACGGCGGCTTTCACTTCCTCGAAGTTATGTTGCGGGAGATAGTTCTTATATAAAGAGTCTGCAATATGAATCTGTTTTTCATAATAGTCAACAGACAACGGACAACAGTCAACAGTCCTTGGGTATGCGGTCGCTGAGCTTGTCGAAGCGCCGGAAGCTGTGCCTTCGACAGGCTCAGGCACCGTACACGGAGTCTGTTGTCCGTTGACTGTTGTCCGTTGACAGCCGAAGGCTAAGAGTAATATGAAAAACATCAGTAATCTCATAAATGCAAAAATAACTAAAAAACACATAAAGTCGGCAGAGGGAAACCGAAAATTATTTTTGAAATCAAGCTAAAGGCTTTACGGCGTTAAAATCCCGCTTCACATGCAAAGTCCCTTCAAGAAGATAACTCTGAAGGACGACACCTCCACGTTCAAGCCCAAGGGTTTTAGGGCAAAAAATTCTCCTGATAATTTTTCACCCTAAAAAACGTCTCGGAGTCGCCATCCGAGTTGCTAAAAATTTCGGGACTAAAGCAGCTCGCTCCCAACTCAGCGTAACTAAACACTTGCATTTTTTCTTGTCCATTGCCCATTATCATGCAAGCTTTTCTTAAAAGCCTGATGTACTGAGTTATAGAACTGAGATGTACAAAGATAGAAAATAATTAGGAATTGAGACTTGGTGCGAGACAATTATTTTTAACGGTCAAAACATTCGTCTTTCAAGGTCACAAGACCTTTGGTGATGAGAAATGCAGGATTGTACGACAACTTAGCTTTACGCAATCCTTCAATGCCAAGATCTTCTTCTCTGTTAAGATATTCAAATGTTTCCGGTATGTGCTGGGCAAACATATGGTTTATGACAGCGAAGGCTCCTGTGTAACGAATGTCGGCTTTTTCAAAATGAATGCCGAATGTCTTATGGTTGATAGGGAAACCGAATGTAAAAGCGACAATGTCGCCATCAACGAGCAGGACGCCGCCCTTGACTCCGATCTCTTCAGCATGCGTCATGGCAAACAGCAAGGCCTGTCGTTCGCTTTCAATATTTTGATGTTTATAGTCATCATTATCTGCAAACCATTCTTTTTCTTTCTCAATGCACTTTTTAATCAGCTCTGGTGTAGATGGCTTATATTCCCAGACGGGATATGTCTTCATAAAACGATTGACATGATTACGTTTTTGCTGGAATTTATGCCCCTTCAATGTTGCAAGCTCTTCTCTATGATATACATAGTCGAAGTTGTCGCGGTTAGGCTCCATGACCAACCTCTCTTTCATCTCATCACTTACTTGGCTGTCGATGAAATGACATGCAGCATGCATCATAAAACGTCGGCCTTTTGAATGTGCATCTTCTATGAGTTTTTCAATTACCTTGTCAGTATTACCTTTTCCGATTGGCATCATGAAAATATCATTGTCATGATTGTGATAGCGGAGTACTAGAAAGTCATCCACTATAGCATATTTCGTGTCATATAGAAAACGCCATGATACGAGATTTGCAAAAGAGAACTCGCAGTTACAACAGTCGTTAGGGAAAATATATGACGTTATCAGTTCTTTGTCGTCTAAAGTAACATCTTTAAAATCAATCATCTTGTTATATTTTGTTTTATCAATATAAGTAGGACTGCCTTTACAAGACAGACCTACATTTATATATACATCTAAACAAATATATCATTTCATTGTTTAACACAAAGAATTCATGCTAGGAACGAAATCAATCTGTATCATCTGAGAAAAGATCTGAGCTGTCTCAACAGGAGAATAACCGAGTTCAGCAGCTGCTATGTTGAATATAAATTCCACTTCGTTGACGCTGATGTCTTTGTCAGACAATGCTATTGATATAAGATAACGTAACATTCCATCGCGGGTCTCAGGATTTATCTCAATCAGTTTTTTTATTGAATCCTTGAATATCTTAGCGATATCTTCTTTGACTATTTCCTCTAGGAAGCTTTTCGGAAATATCTCCAGAACCGACAATTCACTAAGGATAACTTCCATTTCATCTTCCGTTATGCGGTTGTCGCAGTTAGCGATTATCAAACCTGCTGTGGCGATGAAGTTAGCCATATTGGAATCCAGTTCGGAATTTCTAACTTTCAATAATATTTCGATAAGATTCTCCATGCCGTTTTCCAATTCTTCTTTGCTGGATCCGTTTTCGCTGAAGAAAACACTCTTTGAGAACTGGTTGAGAGCTTCGACTCTGATAGGATTGATAGGATGGGTCGCGAAATTGATGCCTTTGTCGTTGCGGAAATATTCGAGACGTTTTTTGTTATCTTCCAAAAACACATCCACTTTCATATCCATCTTCTTGAAGTCCAAGCCTGATGACATTTTGAAGAAGGCAGATATGCAGACGTTCAAGTCAGGCATTGCCATATAACCAAAACGGTCGGCGACGAGTTCCGACAACTGTTGCCAAAGTCGAATCTTATATTGAAGAGTGATAGGTATTGGAGCACCATGAGGAAACACGAAATTGATGAGTTTTACCAGTGTGGCGTTTTTGTTTATTAGATGGCCCATCTCGTGACCTATCACGAAACGCAGTTCATCGTCAGTCATGAGTTGGATGAGAGAGGAATTGACATTGATGATATTAGGTTCGCCCTCATTTTGAGCAGCTATAGCGAAGGCATTGACGGAAGGGTCACCGGTGATATAAAAATCTACAGGCTCGGTGAAATTCAAGGCTTCCTTGATCTCATTGAATATTTTATAATAACGTGAAAGAGTGCCTTCTTCAACCTTGAAACTGTGGCCTTCAAGCATACTCCTATAATAATTGTCAGAGAATGGAATCCTTGCTAATTTTATTATTTCTTCAACTATATTTCCTTGCAATGCATTGTAAATCTGAGTGCTGAGATCTACCTCCAATGGAAGTCCGTATTCAGCTATCATCTGTGTGTTTTCCATAATATAAAAAATTATTTGGTTTTATAAGAGATTGTAAAGGTATGCAAAAATTAGAATAAAAACAATCCTTTTTATTCAAAAAAAATTATTAGTTTTGGAAAGATGTTTCAATGTTTTTATTTCATTGAAAATCAATATTAGCAGATGAGGATAGGAATTAAATCCTGATGTTTTTTGGCAGAAGGGGTTTTTATCTTTGCAAGGTTTTTCAAGCAAAAGGAGTTTTTATGTTTTTGATATTCGACACCGAGACCACAGGTCTCCCGCTAGACAAGAATGCGCCTTTGACCAATTTCGAGAATTGGCCTAGAATGGTACAGATCGCATGGCAGATCCATGATGAGAAAGGCTGGTTCATCAAGGCTGAGAATCACATCATCAGACCTGAAGGCTATATCATACCTATCAACGCATCCATGGTACACGGTATCAGCACTGAACATGCTAAGAAAGTAGGAGAGGACCTCGACGAAATATTAGACATATTCCTCAATGCTCTTAATGAAGTGAAATATGTTGTCGGACACAACGTCAGGTTCGACCTTAACATTACAGCCTGTGAGTTCCTGAGAAAGAAAGGCATCAATCCTTTCAGATCCATGAATATCATAGATACTTGTACAGAGAAGACTGCAAACTTCTGTAAGCTAGGTGTCGGCAGAGGCGGACGACACAAATTACCTGCCCTAAAAGAGATTCACCAGCTTCTGTTCAACGAGGGCTTCGACATGGCTCATAATGCTTCCGCCGATGTGGAGGCGACAGCGCGCGTGTTTCTGGAACTTATACGTATCAATGTCATAAATGAAGAAGAGATAAAAGAAGGCGAAGATTTCTTAAAAAACTTCCATGATGCTAATCCTGAGATGATAAGACCTGCTGGTATAAAGGTCATCTCCAACACAGAGGAAACAACGGTAAAGCCTAAGAAAGAAGAACCTGCAGCAGATATTGACGACAATGGATATATACCAGAACATTTCACACACCTTCACGTTCACTCGCACTTCTCCATCCTTGACGGTATGTCAAAAGTGCCTGACCTCATCGACAAATGTACAAAGAACGGCATGTATTCCATGGCTCTTACCGATCATGGAAATATGTTCGGCATCAAGGAATTTGCTGACGCTACAAACAAATACAACGGCAAGATAAAGGATAAGATAAAGGAACAAGAGAAAATACTCAATGATAAGGAAGCCGACGATGCTAAGAAAGACGATGCTTCTGTAGAAATTGATATCCTCAAGAAAAAGATGTTCAAGCCTATCTTCGGCATGGAGGCATACTGCGCTCCAGTAAGTATCGACAAACGCGACGGCCGTGCCGACAGAGGCTATCACCTTATAATATTAGCTAAAAACAAGCAGGGTTATAAAAACCTTTGTAAGCTGTCGTCAATAGCATATATAGACGGATATTATTATAATCCCCGTATCGACCATTCACTTCTGGAGAAATATCATGAGGGTCTGATAATATGCTCCGCATGTCTCGGCGGCGAACTTCCTCAGAAGATCATGAACGGCGATATTGAAGGTGCTGAGAAAGCATTACATTGGTTTAAGAATCTTTTTGGAGATGACTACTATATAGAAATACAACGTCATAAGACCGACAAGCCGAATGCTGATACCGAAATCTTCGAACGTCAGCAGGAAGTGAATAAGGTGCTTATCGACCTTGCCAGAAAGACAGATACCAAGATCGTCGCTACCAACGACGTTCACTTCGTCGAAGAAGAACATAGCGAGGCTCACGACAGACTTATATGCCTCAGCACAGGCAAGGATTTTGACGATCCTAACAGAATGCATTACACCAAACAGGAGTGGCTCAAGACTCCTAAAGAGATGGGTATGGCATTCTTCGACATACCTGAAGCTTTGTCTAACACAAAGGAAATAGCGGATAAGGTCGAGACATATTCCATCGATTCAGATCCTATCATGCCTATATTCGACATCCCGAAAGACTTCGGCACTGAAGAGGAATATCGTCAGAAGTTCAGTGAAGAAGATCTGTTCAATGAATTTACACGCAACGAACTCGGCGAAGTGGTGATGAGCAGGGAAGACGGCGAAAAGAAAATAAAGAAACTTGGCGGTTATGACAAACTGTATCGTATCAAGCTGGAAGCCGACTATCTTGCCAAACTGGCATGGGAAGGAGCAGAACGCCGTTATGGTAAAGAACTCACCGATGAACAAAGAGAACGTATCGTCTTCGAACTTCATATCATGAAGACCATGGGATTCCCAGGATACTTCCTCATCGTTCAGGATTATATTCGAGGTGCCCGTGAAGAACTCGGAGTGTCAGTAGGTCCAGGACGTGGTTCCGCAGCAGGTTCAGTGGTGGCTTATTGCCTTAAAATCACTGACGTGGATCCTCTTAAATATGACCTTCTTTTTGAACGTTTCCTTAATCCTGACCGTATCTCATTGCCTGATATCGACGTTGACTTCGACGACGACGGCCGAGGCAAGGTGCTCGACTGGGTGACAGAGAAATATGGAAAAGAAAAGGTGGCTCATATCATCACATATGGCACCATGGCAACGAAATCGTCCATCGCCGACGTGAGCCGTGTACAAAAGATACCTATTCCTAAAGTCAATGAGATCAAAGCTCTCGTGCCTGACAAATTCCCTGAATCCATAAAAGATGAGAAAGGCAAGGTGCCAAAGGTAAACCTAAAGAACTGCTTCAAGTATGTTCCTGAGATGAAGACCTTGGTGGAAGGCGACAATGAAGAGATATCATCGATGTTGACATATGCCCAACAGCTTGAGGACACAAACCGTCAGATCGGCATCCATGCTTGCGGAGTCATCATCGGTGCATCAGACCTGACGAATTATGCTCCGCTTTGTACCATCAAAGATAAAGACACTAAAGAAGACGTACTCGTGACCCAATATGACGGACATGTCGTCGAGAACGTAGGTCTCATCAAGATGGACTTCCTTGGTCTCAAAACCTTGACACAGATAAAAGACGCTCTGGCTAATATCAAGAAGACAAGAGGTATCGACATCGATATCGACAATATCCCTATCGACGACGAAGAAACATATAAATTATATAGTTCTGGTAACACCATCGGTACGTTCCAGTTTGAATCGCCAGGTATGCAGAAATATCTGCGTGAACTTAAACCTACAGTGTTCGAAGACCTTATCGCTATGAATGCTCTGTATCGTCCAGGTCCTATGGATTACATCCCGACATTCATCGCACGTAAGACGGGAAGAGAACCAATCAGTTATCCAATTCCTATCATGGAGAAGTATCTCAAAGATACTTACGGCGTCACGGTTTACCAAGAGCAGGTCATGCTTTTGTCGCGTCAACTCGCTAGTTTCACACGTGGTGAGTCTGACACCCTGCGTAAGGCTATGGGCAAGAAACTCATAGAGAAGATGAATGAGCTGAAAGGCAAGTTCATGTCACAAGGTCAAGCAAACGGTCACGACCCTGCGATACTTGAAAATATATGGAAAGACTGGGAAAAATTCGCTTCCTACGCTTTCAACAAATCTCACGCTACATGTTATTCATGGGTTGCTTATCAGACAGCATACCTCAAGGCGCATTATCCTGCTGAGTTCATGGCAGCTGTGTTGAACAGCTGTATCAGAGACAGCAAGGAAGTCGTTTTCATGATTGAAGAATGTAAACGCATGAAGATCGACGTGCTCGGACCTAACATCAACGAGTCGGAATATAAGTTCACCGTTAATAAGAAAGGTCAGATATGCTTCGGTATGGGTGCTGTTAAGTCGGTGGGGGAAATCGTCATCCAGGCTATCACCGAAGAGAGAAATACCAACGGTCAGTTCAAGGATTTTGCCGATTTCATCATGAGAGTCAATGGCAAAGGTGTTAACAGGAAGTCGATAGAGGCGCTTGCTGGCGTCGGCGTGTTCGACAGCTTCGGCATGCACAGAGCGATGTTCTATTACATACCAGAAGGCGACAAGACCACATTCGTGGAGAAAGCAATAAAATCAGTAGGCGCTTATCTCGATCGTAAAAATAACGCACAGTTCGACTTGTTCGCTGATAGTGTGGAAGATAATGATGAGACATTCGTCATTCCTTATCCAGAATGCGAGCCTTGGTCTAAGATAAAGGAACTCGATATGGAGAAAGAACTTGTCGGCTTCTACATGAGCGCACATCCACTCGACAGTTATAAAGAGACAATATCATACTTCTCTAATATCAAGATTGAAAGCATCAAAGACGCTCTCATCCAGAAGAACAAGGACATGGGACTTAAGTTTGCTGGCCTCGTCACATCGGCGGAGAGACTGACATCCAAGAAAGGCTCCGACTACGGAAGATTCAGAGTGGAAGACCAGACAGGCAGCTACGAGTTCTCTTTGTTCGGAGAGAATTATCTGAAACTGCATCCGCTTCTCGTGGTGGGAACGCCGGTATTAGTAAGCGGCGTGGTAAGCAGAAGTTTCAGGGATGAGAACGCTATGGAGTTGAGAGTTAACAATGTACAACTTCTTGAAGCAATGATGGAAAACACCAATAGGGAAGTGCGATTCACGATTTACACCGATGTACTCGATAAGGAGAAAGCCCAGGAGTTCATCAAGATAATAAATGAACACAAGGGAAAACAACGTTATTCGGTGCATTTCGTTGACAGAGTAAACAATATGACATGCGCTCTGCATCCTGAAAAAGGAAGCATCAACGCCTCGGAAGTCTTTGAATTGTTGAAATATTCAGATTACGTGACATATCAGCTGTTGAAATGAGACTTTTTATTAAAATCTCAGATGTTAGGTCAACAGACAACAGACTTTGAGCATGGTGCCTGAGCTTGTCGAAGGCACAACTCTCGGCGCTTCGACAAGCTCAGCGACCGCATACTCAAGGACTGTTGACTGTTGTCCGTTGTCTGTTGACTTTAGCTGCCATTTCTGAGGTTCTAAAATTCTAAGATTCTTAAATTCTAAAAAAGAGTGCCGAAGGTACGATAGAAAAGAATCACGTAATTCTGTTGTGCTTTCGGAACTTTGATTTTTTTGTGAATTTTTTTGTGCAGGGGTTCCGCGCTATGCGCTTCACCGCCTGCCTATTGTCTGTCGTTCCTTCGGAACTTTTTAGGCTCAACGTTTCAATGGCTCAAAGTTCATGGTTCAACGGTTCAAAGCTCAAAGGTTCAAATAAAAATAATTCCTCATTCCTAACTTAAAAAAAACTTTAGCCATTAGCCATTAGCCATTAGCCTTTTTTATTATATTTGCAAAAATTATTTCAGTATTAACTTTATAAAAATTATAATTATGGCAAATCACATTACAGACGCTACATTTGAAGTAGAAGTATTACAAAGCGAAGTTCCAGTTATGGTAGATTTCGGCGCAGCATGGTGCGGCCCTTGCAACATGATCGCTCCTTATATGGATCAATTAGCAGAAGAATATGCAGGCAAAGCAAAAGTTTTCAAAGCTGACATCGACGAATGCCAAGGCTTAGCAGCTAAATATCGTATCATGAACGTTCCTACAGTTCTCTATTTCAAGAACGGTGAAGTCGTTGATAAAAACGTTGGCGGCGCAGCAAAACAAGTTTTTGAAGACAAATTGAAGAAATTCATCTAATCTAATAAATGCCAATAGAAGTCAGCAATATAGCTCAGCTGGGAAGTCTGGAATTTCTGGCTCGTCAGATAGTGGAAGGTTTCATAACCGGCCTGCATAAGAGTCCATTCCATGGCTTCTCAGTGGAGTTTGCTGAACATCGCCTTTATAACACAGGAGAACCGACGCGTAATATCGACTGGAAACTTTACGCAAGAACCGAAAAGCTTTTCGTAAAACGTTACGAAGAAGAAACCAACCTGAGATGTCAAATCGTGATAGATAAAAGCTCGAGCATGTACTTCCCAGTACATAATAAACTCGATTTCAACAATCTCAACAAACTATGGTTTTCCGTATATAGCAGCGCAGCTCTTATAGAGCTTATGCGTCGTCAACGCGATGCAGTAGGTCTTTCCACCTTCGACGACGATGTGGTGCTACATACTCCTGCGAAACTGTCGAGAGTACATTCTAACATGATATACAATGAACTCGACAAACTGATGCTTCCTTACAAGAAGGAAATGAAGATGAAAACCGACACTGTAAATTGTCTTCATAAGATAGCTGAGATGACTCATAAAAGAAGCCTCGTGATAATATTCAGCGACATGCTCGACAAGCTCGACTCCTATCAGGAGCTGTTCGCCGCCTTGAAACATCTTCGCTACAACAAACATGAAGTGATATTATTTCATGTATTCGACTCAAAACATGAACAGAAACTGGAATACGAAAACCGACCTCATAGATTCGTTGACCTCGAAACAGGTGAGACATTGAAACTGAATCCTATAGAGATCAAAGAAAAATATGAAGAGATAATGACAGCAAAAAAAGAAGAACTACTGAATCATTGTCATCAATATCAAATCGACTACATCGAAGCTGACATCAATAAAGCATACGATCAGGTGCTTACGTCATATCTTATAAAAAGAAAGAATACAATATGAAACACAAAATATTATTCGTTTGCCTCGGAAACATCTGCCGTAGCCCTATGGCTGAGTTTGTGATGAAAGACATTGTTGAAAAATCTGGATTAGGACATGAGTTTGAAATAGCTTCAGCAGCCACTTCAACATACGAAATAGGAAATCCGGTCTATCCGCCAGCACGTCAGAAACTTGCAGAACATGGTATAAGCTGCCATGGCAAGACAGCACATCAAATAACAAAACGTGATTACGACTATTATGATTATATAGTCGCAATGGATCAAAGCAATCTAAAGAATCTAAGAAATATGCTTGGTGAAGATGCCAAAGGTAAGATATCTCTTCTAATGGATTACACATCTCGTCCTGCTGATGTTGCCGACCCTTGGTACACTGGCGATTTCCAAGCCACATGGGATGACGTTAATGAAGGTTGTAAAGAATTGTTAAAACACATTCAGAAAACAAAATGATTATGAAAAAACATTACCCAAGATTATTACTGGCAATTTCCCTGATGATGGTATTATCCTTGACGCTTTACGCTCAGGAAAAGGATGTCACAGAATTGAACGCCTTGCTGAAACAGGAAACACGGCTTACAGCTCGTTCCAATTCAAATGAGCTGATATTAAAGGCCATGGTTCAATATGTGGATGCCAACGAATCAGTGGATCTGAAATCAATAAAACTTAACCTTAACGGAACGACAAGAATAGCTGATGTCAAAGCTGTTAAGATTTTCAGCACTGGACTGACAGATTACGACAACAACAGATTCTTAGAGAATGCAACTCTGATAGGAAGCTGCACTCCTCAAACTGACGATTTCATCTGCGAACTCGATGGACAACTCCTTGAAGGAATTAACTATTTATGGATTGCCGTCGATGTGTCCGACAATGCCATAGAGGGTAATGTAATAGACATGTCGTGTCTTGAAATAAGTACAGTTGACGATACCGTCGAAATAAGAAATCCATCTCCAGTAGGTAACAGAGAGATCATCTTAGCACGCACGACATTACTTCGTCCTGGCGACTACAACTCTACTAATTACAGAATACCAGCAGTGATAACAGCACGCGACGGATCTGTTGTGGCAATTACCGACAAACGCAAATACAACAACGGAGACCTTCCGGAAGACATTGACATCGTTTGTAACAGAAGTACCGACGGCGGTCACACATGGAGCGAACCTAACACCATTGCATACGGATCAGGATATGGACAAGGATATGGAGACTGTGCGTTGGCACTTACAAATGATGACAACGGTATCATAGCAGCTTTCGTGGGAGGACCAGGATTCTGGGGATCAACACCGACAAACCCGCTGAGAATGTATATCTCAAGAAGTGACGACAACGGTAAGTCATGGAGCGAACCTGAAGATGTCACACATTATGTATATGGTGCAGAATGTGATGACCCTGAACGCCAGAAATGGCTTGGAGGCTTCTTCGGATCAGGAAACGGATTGCTGACATCAACAGGACGTATCATGTTCGTTGTAGCGATGCGTGAAAACGACACAAGAGAAGCTGTTTGTAACCATGCCGTATATTCTGATGACAACGGACTTACTTGGAAGGTGTCGGGAAGAGCATCCGTCGGTGGTGACGAAGCTAAAGTGACAGAACTCGTAGATGGACGTATCTTGATGAGCATTAGACATAATGGTAACAGATGGTATAACATCTCAGAAGACGGCGGCGTGACATGGCAGGAAACCACATCTGAATGGACAGATATCGTCGCTCCAGCATGTAATGGCGACTTGATAAGATATACATCGACAAACAATGATGACGATAAAAACAGACTGCTTCATTCTGTGCCTGTAGGTTCTACAAGAAGAGATGTGACCGTCTATGTCAGCTATGACGAAGGCATGACATGGCCGGCAAAACGTTGCGTGGTTCCTTATAACTCGGCCTATTCTTCATTATGTATCTTGCCTGACAAGACAATAGGTCTTTATGTCGAAGAATCATATCAAGGCGAAGGTGACTACTGTACCGTGTTCTATAACTTTAGCCTCAACTGGCTGACAGAAGGTGAAGACAATGTGGTGGCATTGCCAGAAATAATAGATGAGGAAAATGTCACAGATAATAAATTAGAGATATATCCTATACCAGCATCTGATTATATTAACATATACGCCAAAGACATCATATCTGTTAATATTTATAGCATGAACGGTCAACTGTTAAAAACTGTTAATAATACAGATGATATAATGACTCTGGATATTTCTGATCTTGCAAAAGGATCGTATATTATAGAAGGTATAGACAATAAGAATCGTAAAAAAAATAATTTTATCATAAAGTAATATTTTATAATTTTGAGCGTATTTGAATTAATAATATTTTAGTATGAAAATCAAAACATTCTTAATAGCGGTCATGGTGTTTCTATATGTCACAATGACAAGTTGCAATGACGGCAAATATGCCGAGGCTTTTGTCGGAGACTATGACTTGGAAATATCTCCAATGTTAAAAATAAATGGAGAACAAGATATGTCTATAACATCATTTAAAGATGTTTCATGTCTGATAGAAAAGTGTATTAATTCCAAGAACGGACTTCATATCTATATCGGTCCGACCAACATGAACCTGAATTTTATCGCTAACTGCGATGAGTTTGGAATGAGTATATACGAAGGCCGTTTCAACGGTGAATTGAACACTTTGGAATACGGAAAAATAAAATTAAACATAACAAGTTCTGTCGTTCCTCATATCGACGCTCCTGTCAATGGATACCTTTCATGGCAGACACCAATATCAGGTGAAGTTGAATACTATATGGAAAACGACACTATCATGACAAAATCAGAAGTGTCAGGCTATGTTGATTTTTCAGGAATAAATATTGAATATAAAGATGAAAATCGTTAAGGGACACGAAAACAATAGTGTCTCTTTTTCTGTTCTATAAAAAATATCATTATGAAATCAAAACAAATCATTTATTGCTTATTGTCATTATGCTTATTTGCCATGACAAGCTGTGGTCCCGAAAACGTTGACTATGCAAACAAAGTAGTAGGAAACTATGACGTAAAGATCACTCCTAATCTGAATCTTAAATTTGCAGGCACAGCCATGCCTTCTATATCGTCAACTGAAATCAACACTACAGGTACCATCATCAAAGACAATGAAGATGGTGATGTTACAATAAAAATCAATGGCATAAATGGCTATATCAGCGACATTGAGATGAAAGCTGTCTGTAGCGGATTAGGTATGAACATAGACGAGTCATCATACGACGGAATATTACATGACAATGAATACGGCATGATAAAATGCGACTTTAATCTCACCAACCCTACGACTACAATATCAAACGCAAAGATATTCAACTGGAACTCTACTATATCAGGACAATGCGATGTGAATTACATCGGCCTTGATATGAAATGCGATGCAACAGGATCGTTCAACTTCTATCTATCACCAACAACAGCTAAATAACATACATTATGAATAATTTCATTTATAACATACCTACAAAGGTTTATTTCGGTGAGAACCAGATGTCTCATCTAGGAGAAGAATTAAAGAAATTAGGCACAAGAGTGCTGCTTACTTATGGTGGCGGCTCCATCAAAAAGACAGGCCTTTATGACAAGGTTATTGCCGAGATCAAGAATGCAGGTCTTGAAGTGTATGAACTATCTGGCATAGAACCTAACCCTCGCATCGACTCTGTCAGAAAAGGAGCTCAGATGTGTAAAGAACATAACATCGATGTCTTGCTCGCTGTCGGAGGCGGTTCAACAATAGATGCTACTAAATTTATTGCTGCAGGTGCATGCGTCGATCACGACCCATGGGATTTCTTCAATGAAAAGAAAGCTCCTATAAATGACGCACTTCCTATCGTCACAATATTGACACTCTCAGCGACAGGCTCAGAAATGGATACTGCTGCTGTCATAAGCAACCCTGAAACTAACGACAAAATAGGTCGTCTCGACCCTCACGTACTGCCAAGAGTATCATTCCTTGACCCTACAAACACTTATTCTGTAAGTAAATATCAGACAGCCTGCGGTTCTGTAGATATCATGTCACATATCATCGAGGTTTATTTCAATATGGAACCAGACCTTTATATGCTCGACTGCTTTATGGAAGGAATGTTGAAGACCGTGGTGAAATACGCTCCTGTCGCTATGCAAGAACCTGATAATTATGAAGCACGCGCTAACCTTATGTGGACATCATCATGGGCAATAAATGGATTCATCAATGGTGGCAGAGCAAAAGCATGGAGCTGCCATCCTATGGAACATCAGTTGTCTGCGTTCTATGACATCACCCACGGATTAGGTCTTGCAATATTGACACCTCGTTGGATGGAATATTGCTTGGACGAAACTAACGTATCTAAATACATACAATTCGCTACAAATGTATTTGGTGTAGATGCCAGTCAAGAACCAATGGCGGTAGCCAAAGATGGTATCCAACGCTTATATGACTTCTTCTTCAAGACATTAGGATTACAAAGCACCTTGACAGAACTTGGAATCGACAAACAACATTTTGAGGAAATGGCAGAAAAAGCATGTGGCGGTAAAATCTTAAAAGGATTTAAGAATCTGACCAAAGAAGATGTCATGAAAATATACGAAATGTGTCTATAAGAATTTAAACATATTTTTTGTTAAGACGTTTTAACATATACAAATTAGGTATTTATGTTAAAACGTCTTTTTTTATTGATACCAGTGATGTTTGTTTCCTTCTTGCTTTGTGGAAAGGAAGAAATTACTGTAGGTGTCACAAACGCTCCGCCTTTTATAATAATAGATGATGAAGAGATATCGGGACTTACAATAGATCTGTGGGACTATATTTCAGATTCATTGAACATAGACTATCATTTTGTGAAGACTGATATTGACAATGTGGCTACTAATATCTCCGAAGGTGAAATCAATATCTCCATCGCGCCTATGGCGGTAAGTTCGGAACATGCCAACACCACATTTTTCTCCCAGCCTTTTTATATCACTACGATGTGTGTCGCCGTTGAGAATCATTATGAATCAGGATTCGTTACCATTGTCAAAAATCTTTTCTCGATAGCTTTTCTTAAGACGATAGGATTATTGTTATTCATCAACTTATGCATTGGAACCTTGATTTGGTTTGCTGAAAAGAAAGAAAATCCTGCGTTTTCGGATAAGTTAAACGGTATTATTGACGGGTTCTGGTGGTCATGGGTAACGATGACGACAGTAGGCTATGGCGACAAGTCACCGCAAAGCAAGAACGGCAAGATACTCGCAACTATATGGATGCTCGTCGCGATACTGATAATAAGTGGTTTCACAGCGACCATTTCTTCAGAACTTACGACAAAAAGATTACAGAATAACGTCAGTAGCCTTCATGACTTGCATAAGATGAAAGTAGGATGTCTTGAAGGAAGAAACACCGCTATTTATTTAGATTACAAACATATAAAACATAAGCAATATACCACATTTGAAGAAGCATTTGAAGCATTGGAAAAAGGAATGATAAATGCCTTAGTTGACGACGGCGCTACCTTAAACTATTATTTCAAGAAAAAAGAAAAGGACATGACAAAAAAGATAAGCTTGATAGAACTGCCTAATAATAAAGAATATTATTGCTTTATGTCTTCAGACCCATTATTGGTTAACCGAATAAACCCATATCTGCTTGGTTTCCTCGAATCAGAACAATGGAATAAGTTATTGAAGAAGTATGGGCTTTCGGAGTAGGTTCACAAAGTATAGACATATCAATTACAAGTTCAAAGTTCAAGGTTCAAAGTAGTGATACCATGTTCCTTGCCCACGACGTAAATCTTTCCGTTATCATTGGAGTTTTGACGGAAGTCGCTCATAACTAATTCTTTCCCTAAAATAAATTGATGGCATGTGAATGTGTCGCCTTCTTTCATTGTAGAGTTTTCACAATGTTCTGCTATGAAACGATTATCGCCGAGATAACGTACGATACATATTCTGTTAGGCATCCATCCGATACGGACTTTATCTTCAATTTCAAGGTCTTGAGTTGAAATGACTTCTAGATTAAATACTTCCGATTCAATCTTGTTTTCTTTAATTAACAAATCGCAGAAAACATTCCAATTTTGTCCGATAGCGTAATTTGACAAGACATTGAGTGTGCGTAATGAAACGTTGTCGTAACCTCTTGTAGAATAATTCCATACACGTTCTAATGTCGTTTCTGAAATATGTTGGCGTAATTCTAATTCAATCAATGATGTGAGTTCAACGAAGTCGGAATGAGTGTTTAATGATTTTCCGAATTTCATTTCAACACGTTCGCGTAAGGCGCAGATTTGTGGAATGTCGCTTTTTATTGTCATGATATTTAAGTCTAATGACAAAAGACTAATGGCAAAAGTTTGTTTGAGATACTTGTTGGGTGTTTTTACAAGTTCTATTTCCCAATAGTCATTGTCAATTATTTTTTTGTTACAAAAATATGATTATTTTTGACAGATAAAACATTGGTTATGTCAAACGAAAGTGAAGTATTTGAAAATCATAATTTTAAATTATGTAAAAAAGATTGTTATTATGATTTTAACTTGTTGAAAACCACATCTACTTCTAGGTTGTGGAGAGTTAGTCGTGATGGCAAGTATTTCCTTGTAAAGACAACAAAAGACAATTCGGAGCATCAGTTGAAGATGCTTCGCCGCGAGTATGAAATGTCGATAGGATGTGATAATCCGCATGTAGTTCATGTGTTTACGTACGAACACGACACACATGAAGGCGACGGCATCGTGATGGAATATATTGAAGGACGAACATTAGATGAATATCTTTTAGAAAAGCCGTCGCTAGCGTCACGGCAAAGAATATTCGGTGAGTTGTTGTCGGCAGTGAATTATCTGCATAAAAGAGGAATCTTACATAACGACTTGAAACCAGAAAATATACTTGTCACACGAGCCGACGATACCTTGAAAATCATTGACTTCGGACTCGCAGACAAAGACGCTTATTATGTTTGGAAGACATTAGGCTGCACACAGAAATATGCATCTCCAGAATTAAGAAATCAAAGCAAAGACATTGATGCACGCAGCGACATATATTCAATAGGTATGATAATGCGAGAAATTTTTGACGGAAGACACTCGCATATTATAAAAAGGTGTTGCAAGGAAAAACCACAACAACGCTATTCTGATGTCGCTGAATTGCAGAATAAATGGAAAAACAGAAACAAAATATGGAAGTGGTTGGCAACATTATTTATACTTATTATGATTGCTGTTCCGACTTTTTTATATGCCGACTTGAAAATGGAGGAGGAGAGGGAAACAAGATATAGAGAACAGTTTATAGAAAGTGTTAAAACAGAAGTAAGGCATAAATTTGAAACTGCCATTGACAGCGTTGCAAAGTTTGAAGATGAAGTGGCAAAATATCAATACATTAGAAACTTTGTTGAAGAATATTCTGAGTATAGTACAGAAACGATATCAGAAATACAAGACCTCGAACTGAAAAACATCGTCACATTAGAAATGACAATGGCGGCGAATGAATATTGGGATAAGCTGAATTAAGGTTGAAAATTAGCAAAAAATCTCTCGCAAAGACGCGAAGCAACGCAAAGAGATGGAAAAAAATCTCTGCGAGAAAAAATAACTCCTAATTCCTAACTCCTAATTAAAAAAAACCTTGCCGTTATCGGAAAATTTTTCTATTTTTGTACATGTTTTTAATTAAAAGTTTGCCGATATGAAATATTTGTCAGTAAAAGATTTCGCTTCTAAATATGGAGTTTCTGAAAGAACAATACGTAATTATTGTGTTTCTGGTAAGATTGAAGGTGCGTTTTTGACGGGAAAGACATGGAATATTCCAGAAGATGCAAGTCTGCCTCAAAAAGGAAAACATTCGGTAAAGGAAACTCCTTTAGTTCATGCTCTTCGCTTTGAAAAAGAAAATAAAATCAAAGGAGGCATTTATCATAAGACACAGATAGAACTGACATATAACTCTAATCATATTGAAGGAAGCAGACTTTCACATGAACAAACTCGTTATATCTTTGAGACAAACACAATTGGCATAACGGAAGATGTTATTTCTGTTGATGATATAATTGAGACTGTCAACCATTTTAAATGTATTGATTATATTATCGATTGTGTCAATGAAAGACTTAATGAGAAAATAATTAAAGACTTACATAGAATATTAAAATCAGGGACGCAGGATTCGTCTCGTTCATGGTTTTCTGTTGGAGAATATAAAAAACTCCCTAACGAAGTCGGTGGCAATGAAACTACAAGACCGGAGTTTGTGAGACAGGCTATGAAGGAATTGTTGAAAAATTATAATTCCAAGAAAGAAAAGTCACTTGATGACATACTGGACTTTCATTATCAATTTGAGCGCATTCATCCGTTCCAAGACGGAAACGGTAGGGTGGGACGACTGATAATGTTTAAGGAATGTCTGGCAAATAAGATAGTTCCATTTGTAATTACCGATGATTTGAAATATTTCTATTACAGAGGGTTGACACAATGGGAATCTGTTAGAGAATATCTACGTGACACCTGTCTCACTGCGCAGGATAATTATAAAAAAGTGTTGGAGTATTTTGAAGTCAACAAGACTACAAGATAACAAGTAGAGACTCCAGTCCAGTGTCGTCTTAAAAAAGCAAAAGTCGCGTTAATCAATCATTAATGCGACTTTTTAATTCTATTTGGACGCGACAAGTCACGTCCCTACAAACAACTCCTAACTGAATTACATTTCCTCCACAACTCTTTTCTTCCAAGAATCTGGGTATCCTGCTTGTTTTGGTCTTGCTGGATAGCCGTGGCCGTTGTCGATGAATCTTCCGTTTTCTTCTTGTTTAATATTGCTATCTAAATATTTGACCAATAAGAAGTTGTCTAATTCCTTCCAACGTTTGAATGTGTTCTTGCCTGCTTGTGACGAGAACTCTGTCAAGAAAGCGATGGTTTCATCTTTGGAGTTTTCTAATATGCTCAATGCTTTTTCGTCAGTTGCCTTGACTTGTTCCTGATATGATGTCTCTAATTCTTTTTGTACTTTTTGTATGTCGCCGATGACTCTGTTGTAGAAGAGGTATTTGAAGTGCGCCACTCTGTTGAAGAGCCAGAATGCTGAGTTGTCGGAATATGTTATCATATTGCCGTTGCCTTGTCTGAATTCTTCTGTCACTTCTGATATTGAGCAGTAGAAAGGTGTGTAAACCGTTGAGTTTGTGTCGTCAACGCCGAACCAGATGATGCCGCCTATTTCGTTTGGCAACCAGTTTCTTGTCTGTGCGATGAAAGAGAAACCTGTCTGTTGTGTGACGGTGCATCTTTCGTGGAAATATTCCTGTCCTTCGTATTCCCAGTAGAGCGGAGTCCAGCGGTAAGGTGAACCGAATGGGTCGGCGCCTGCACCTTGTGACTTGTCCAACTCTGTGTTTTGGAAGTGGTTACGCATGAAATACATCATGTCGTCTAAAGATATTTTTCTGTTAGGTTTCACATAAAGAGGCATTCTTGGGTTGTCTAAGTTTTGTCCAGTAGCGTAATCCCAATATTGATCCATGTCGTCGCATACGTCGTTGAACATCATCCAGACGCGGAGGTCGCAGATACGAGCTGCTGAGAAATCGACAGGAGCGAAGGCGGCGCTGAAGTCGAAGTCGGCGTCCTTGCCGATGAAGTATTTCTTTCTTCTGGCAAAGTCGATGATGTCGTGTTTGTAGATGACTTCAACATCTTGATTATAAAGTTTCTTCCAGTCTTTGTCGGTGATTGATTTTTTTCCGTCGCGGAGTGGGAAAGTGGTGATGCGAGCTGCATTGGCGTGTCCTGATACATAGCCGTCAGGGATACGAATCGCGACCCATACCGCGCCTTTGTCGGCGTTGACAGTGTCGTTCGATTTCTTGTCATAAACAGGATTATATCCTTTACCGATGATTTCCATATACCATACTTCGTTGGCGTCTGATATTGAGAATGTCTCGCCGTCGCTTCCGTAGCCGTATTCTTCCACTAAGTCTGCCATGATTTTTATAGCTTCGCGAGCTGAGGTGCTGCGTTCGAGAGCCATGAACATGAGACTGCCGTAGTCGATGAGACCTTTAGGGTCGATGAGTTCGGTGCGTCCGCCGAATGTCGTCTCACCGAGAGCGACTTGGTTTTCATTGATATATCCTACCACTTGATAAGTATGTGCTGGTTGTGGGACGTAGCCTCTGATGGCGTTGGTGCCGCGGTCGTAGATGGTGCGCAAGCTGCCTGGAGTCCAGTCGGCGGCAGGGGTGAAGTAGAGCTCGCCGTATCTGATGTGAGAGTCGGCAGCGTAGGTGATGAAGTTGGAGCCGTCGACGGATGCGCCTTTGGTCACGAGGAAGTTGGTACAAGCATGAGAGTTTATGTTGCAAATGCTTATAAATAAAAATGATAATAATAATTTTATGTTTTTCATAATTAGAATTTTTTATGTATGCAAAGATATGGTTTATTATTTGATTTTAGTATCTTTGTGATGTAAATATTATCTCGATAAATCGAGGGGAACCAATTGAAATCTAATTATTAATAATTTATGGGACTATGCTTTTTATAATCATGGAATGTATTTATATCTGTTGCAGCCCTTCAGGCTGCTGATGGTGGGTGAGTGTTATACTCCCAATATGTTATATTGGGTTATATATGTGGTAGCCCTTCGGGCAACCAACTCTAGCCTGAAAGGCTAAAACACATATAGCGTATTGCATCGCATTACGCATAGTGAAAGGAATACCACTCCCAGCCTGAAAGGCTAAAACGCATATAGCGTATTGCATCGCATTACGCATAAAAATATAGCGTATTGCATCGCATTACTCATAAAATTAAAGAATTAAAAACTAAATTGTTATGGCACAATCACTATCAAAAATTTATGTTCACCTTGTGTTTCACAAGAAATATAGCTCCGTAGCTATACTAGAAAAGGATCTTCCAAAGTTATTCGCTTATATCGATGGTATAATAGTGAATAACAAAGGGCTCGTCATACAAATTGGCGGTATCCCAAATCATGTGCATATTTTATGTTCACTACCTCGTACTATCACCGTCGCTAAATTTGTGGAAGATATAAAAAGATGTAGTAGTAAATGGATAAAAACACTTAACCCATATTATTCGGACTTCGCTTGGCAAGGAGGGTATTCTATATTTTCAGTCAATGCATCGCATTATAGTAGGGTTAAGGAGTATATAATCAATCAGAAAGAACATCATAGAAACCAATCTTTTGAGGAGGAATATATCGCATTACTCAAAGCATATAATATAGAATATGACGAAGATTATCTTTTGAAAGATTGATGTTTTATCCTTAATCATTACAAACAATTTCCGTATCTTTGTAAAAAATTAAGC
>JAZLAI010000030.1:0-206948 GCA_045613105.1 Bacteroidales bacterium
TGCAACCACCTCTTGCACAAATGGCAAATTGCACCGCTCAGCGAGTCCCATTCCTACCGAGCCTGTTACTCGCAACGAAACCTCTTCATCACCAAACTTACATAACAACTCTTCAAGGAATGATGTGATGACCTCATTCGCCTGTGCGTTATGTCTTTTGTATGATGAAAAACACACATTCCCGTTTGTTCCAATAGCAACCAACTTGGCGGTTGTTGAACCAATATCAAGACCTATTTTTACCATAATACAACGATTTACATTAGTGTTTGACACATATGTCAGTTGCAAAATTATATATTTTTTACGAAACGAACAAACTTTATGGTAAAATTTACATTTTTTAACAAGAAAAGAACACTGAATAATGTAATAAGTTTAGTTCATATTTTTAGGATATATCAAGTATCAATAAAACCTTTTAGATAGGACTTGATTCGCAATATCACTAATATCTTTAAGGGTAATGGATACAAAATAGGGGTAATACAAAACGAGCTATTAGGTATACTTAATAACCCGTTTAACTTAATTAGATATTAGAATCATTACTCTTGATGGTGTAATAAAAATCGGAGATAGTGCATTCTCAGGATGTAGTTCCTTAGAAAGTATAGATATTCCTAATAGTGTAATGGTAATAGAGGATTCGGCATTTTCGGGATGTAGTTCGTTAAAGAGTATAGATGTTTCACAAAATAATTCCGTATATAAATCAGTAGAAGGTATATTATATGATAAACAAATGACATCTATAATTTGTTTCCCTATGAAACATAATAATATATCATTTGTTATTCCTAATAGTGTAACCGAAATTGGTGATTATGCATTTTATGAATGTTCATCGTTAAAGAGTATAGATATTCCTAATAGTGTTACGGAAATTGGTGAAAATGCATTTAGTGGATGTAAATCTTTGGAAAGTATCACTATTCGTTGTAAGGATATTGATAACATCAAAATTGAAGATAGTTTCTTTAATGATAATATTTTCAATGAATGTGTCTTACATATACCTTCGGAAACAAGGTGGGCTTATCGTCATCATCCAATATTTGGCAAGTTTAAAAATATAGTCACAGAAAGATTTGATTAAATAACTTTCAATAGTAAAGATGGTGTTGGTGTTAAAGTGATATCCGTATATAATGAGATTCTGAACTATACTCTATATGACGGATGGATATAGAAGTTGAAAGGTTTCTTTGAGAAGTATTTCGGTGTGGTCTAAATAATAATTATTATTCGTAATAAGGAAACCCTGTAAGTGTTGTTCATCAACTACTTACAGGGTTTTATCATTTATTCCCACCTATTATTACCAATATTTTATTCCAGTCATCTGGCAACTTATACTCCATCTTGCCATCTCGCAGTTCCATCAGCAATCTGCCCATAAGGTTTGCTCCTTCATAATTCTGCCCCTTTGTCTTTACACCCCAACCATTTGCTCTTGATGAGACTTTATCATTTTTCTTATCCTGTAATTCAACTATATTATACCCTTTGGTGCTATCAAGTTCCTCTCTAAATTCAGGACATTGTTCATACTTCTGCTGCAAACAAAACTTCATTACATTTATAAAAATTTGTCCCCAATCTGCTCTTTTATGACCACCAAGGCATTCATAGTGTTTGGCAGTCATCTTGGGACTTATATAATTGTTATAGACAGCCAAAGCAGACTTTGGTGTAGCAAACTTCAATGTTTGAAATAGATGTTCTGAACTCTTAAATGGGATACCTTCAATCTCTAATGGACAGGATGCCATATTAGACAATATCCAATGATTGTCTGTCTTTTTATGAAAGAACACTGATTGTGCTATTGGATAAACTTGGTCTCCCCAGTATTGAGGGTAATATTCTTTAATGAATTCTGCTACGCTGGTTGAACTCTTCTTTTTCAATTTTCCTTTCTCATTAAGTTCAACTTCTTCTATCTTCTTGATTTCAATAATGCTATCATCCAATATAGCAACATTGATTTTACCGTTGTCTGGTTTGGATTGGGATTGTGCCCAAACAAGATAAAGGACACCTATCTCATATAAGAACTTTGACACCTTAATCTCACCCTCTGTGCTCAATGAACCTATCATCTTTTTGACCGTTCCTTTGTTGCCATGAAGGAGATTTCCTATATATTTCCTGAATGATTTACCTGAACTTTTTGCCTCATCTGGTATCTGCCCAAATTGTTTTTCTACCTTTTCAATGATGACTTGGTGAGGAGGTTTGGCGGATACAATATGGTTGAAATCGGTTAGTTCAGGGACTTCAAGGGTATATACATACTTTGTTTCACCTTTGCATTTGCCTGCATAAAGTGCTGCTGTGTCATAAACACTGCTGGCGTAGTGTCCAACGCCAAACTTTGATTTTCCCTCGCCCTCTCCGAGATGGGCTAGGTCAAAGTGGTCAAACTTCTTGGTTGTTCCGTGATAGACTATCATAATACAAAGATAACAAAAATTGGGATAGAGTTCTAAATAATAATTATTATTATCGTTGTATCTTCCACAAGGAAGAAGAGTTGTGGATTTTGAGGTATTTTCAGGATAATTAAAAATGTATTTCGGGACGTATCGGTCTATTCAATAGACAAAAAATGGTCACTTTTTGCATTGTGGTGACCAAAAGTGACCATTTTTGAGGTTTTGATAAAAAGAAAAACCTTGCAAGTGTTGTTTAACAACTACTTACAAGGTTTGATTGTACCCAGGGCCGGGATCGAACCGGCACGAGTGTTACCTCATCGGTTTTTGAGACCGACGCGTCTACCAATTCCGCCACCTAGGCATTAGTTTCAATGAACATTTGCGAGTGCAAAAGTAGTAATTTTTTTGTTACGGCAAAGAAAAAATTTATTATTTTTGCAAAAAAAATTTAAACCCATTAAAATTAACGTCATGCAAGAACCTTTAGTATCAATTTTCTCAGGTAGAGCCACACGTTATTTAGCAGAAGAAATCGCTAAATATTACGGCAAACCTCTCGGAGAATCAAGCGTTTTAGTTTTTTCTGATGGTGAATTCCAACCTAGTTTTGATGAAAACATCAGAGGAAGAGACGTATTTTTGATCCAATCAACATTCCCTCCAACAGAAAACATGATGGAGTTGTTGTTGATGGTTGACGCCGCAAAACGCGCTTCAGCACGTCGAATCATCGCCGTTATCCCTTATTTCGGCTTCGCACGTCAAGACAGAAAAGACCGCCCACGTATTAGCATCGCTGCTAAATTGATGGCTGACTTATTGACAACAGCTGGCGTAACTCGTATCATCACAATGGACATCCACGCTGATCAAATCCAAGGTTTCTTCAACGTTCCTGTTGACAACATCTTCGCATCAAAGATTTTCGTTCCTTATATCGAAAGCCTCAACTTACCTAATTTAATGGTAGCATCTCCAGACGCTGGCGGTACTCGTCGCGCTGCTTCTTATGCAAAGATGTTAAATACAGTATTCTCAATCTGCCACAAACAACGTTCAAAACCAAATGCTATCGAACAAATGTTGCTCATCGGTGACGTTAAAGATAAAGATGTCATCCTTATCGACGACATGATCGACACAGCTGGTACAATAACAAAGGCTGGTCAATTAATCAAAGATAGCGGTGCTCGCAGCGTCCGCGCTGTTGCAACTCACCCTATCTTCTCAGGTAGCGCAATGGAAAGAATAGAAAACTCTGTATTCGATGAAGTTATCGTAACTGATACTATTCCATTGACAAACCCAAGCAGCAAGATTCACGTTCTTTCAACAGCTCCTCTCTTCGCAGAAGTTATCAAACGCGTTGAAAACTACGAATCATTAAGCGACTTGTTCAAAAAATAAGAAAAAAAAAGAGACGTCACGGTGTGACGTCTCACATAAATAAATCATTAACAAACAAATTAAAAATTAAATTATGAATTCAGTATCATTGAGCGGTTCTCTTCGTGAGAACGTAGGGAAAAAAGATGCTAAACAATTACGCGCTAATGGCTTAGTTCCATGCGTTATTTACGGTAACGGTGAAGAAGTACGTTTCGCAACAGATGCAAAGAGCTTCAAAACTATCCTCTTTACTCCAGAAACATACATCATCGACTTCACAATCGATGGTAAAACTTACCGTACAATCCTCCAAGATATCCAATATCACCCACTTACAGACGAAGTTCTCCACGCTGACTTCTTACACGTAACAGAAGAAAAACCTATCACTGTAACTCTTCCAGTTCGCACTGAAGGTACATCTCCAGGTGTTATGCGCGGTGGTAAACTCAAAGTCAGAATCCCACGCCTTAAAGTTAAAGGTTTAATCAAAGATCTTCCTGCTGTTGTTACTGTTGACATCAATAACTTGAACGTCAACCAAGCTATCAGAGTTAAAGACATCTCAATTGAAAACGTAACTCCATTAGTAGCTGCTAACAACATCGTTTGCGACGTTAAAGCTAAGAAATCTGCAATCGCAGCTGAAGAAGAAGAATAAAATAGAGTATCAAACTCATATAGAAAAACCGTCCGACTTTTTGTCAGACGGTTTTTTTGTTTTTACTTTCAACAAAAACCAAAAACTAAAGCCGTCGGACCTTTAACTTCCAACTATTATCTTTGAATTACAATTCTAAATTCATCCAACAATTCTCCTTAGAAAATCAGAAACGCTCCGAACTTTTTATTACCTTTGTAGGCAAATTTTCTTTTCATGAAAAGATTCTTCATCATAATATCCATCATCGCTTTAGTAATCGCAATAAATTCTTGTGGAAATAAGAAACAAGAATCATTGGAAAAATACCAGCTGGCACTGTCTTATTATGAAAAGTATTACAATAATATAAACCAAAAGGTTATAAAAAATGACAGCTTAATAGCTGCATTTCCTAAATTTATTGAAATTGTCAGGATGCTTGAATCGCTGCCCGAACACATGAGTGACGACGAAATATCTCTTGTCTCTAAAACATATCATGAATTGTCTAAAATCATGTTTTTAAAAATGAGTTACAACACTCAGATTGACGCTCTCAAAAGAGCGCTTTATTATCAAGAAATGAACATCGACTCAAACATGATGGCAATATTGGCTGCCGATTTAGCAGTGACTTATTCTTCAATAACCAACGACACTACAGAAATAATGCATTACATCAGATTGGCAGAACCATACTTAGACACCACCACCGATTTTATCGAGCCTTATTTAAAAGTAAAATCATCACTATCAACAGCATTATACTATATAGAAGATGACGATTCCAGCTTGATGGTAGAACGAGAAAGAATAGCATTTAAAAACAGACGAGGATTAGACACAAGGAGAGACTCCATTGCCTTAGGCATGAGTTTATACTATACACCTGGTTGCAAAATGGAAGCTAAACCTTATCTGTTGAAGACTTTTAATATAAAGGAGTTTCCTGAAATACAACGTTGCGTCATAATGGAGTTTTTAGCTGATATATATGAAGAAGAGAATAATATTGACAGCATGAATTTATGCAATAAATATTATGAAACTTATTTCAAATTACAAGAAGACAGACAACGTGACGATGTGCTTTTAAGCGAACAATACTACAAATACGAGGTAGAACGCGATGCTAAATTAAACACACTGCGTAAACAGAAAAACAAACAAGAAAGAATTATTCTCACTTCAATCATTGTCCTTGTCATTTTATTAGCATCGTATATATTTGTTTTCAATAAGAAACGATATAACAAAAACATACACCAACAAAAAGACATAATCAGCAATGTACTAAAACAAAAAGTATTTGCAATTTATCACAAACAGAAAGACAATATTTACGAAAACATACTAAAAGAATTCAATACGTTTTATCCGGATACTTTGGAAAAATTCAAAGACACATACCCTTATTTAACAGAATCGCAACAAGCTATTTGCTTGCTTTCTTTCCTATCATTTCGCACAAAAGAAATATCACTCATTTTGAATCTTCGAGAGAACACCATCAGCAAGTACCGTAACTATATCACAAAATGTACAGGTGTAAAATCATTGGATGAGATTATGAGGCCTTTCATCAATTAAAAACGATATTTTTTCACCCCAAAAATCCATATATTTATCCCTACAACAAAAAAAACATATGGATTTAGAATAATATATCATATTGAATATCATAAGTTTTATATGACAAAAGTATTGACTACGACATAGACTGTACTTTTATCATATTTTTTTTGTATATTTTTGTAAATCAAATTTTAGTTTTATGAAAAAATCCATCACATTTTTATCATTATTACTCTTATTAGGAGGCAAGATGTTTTCCCAAGACACGCCTCAATATGTCTCGACGGAACCATCATTAAAGAATATGCTCATTGAGGAATTCACTGGAAGAGGCTGCCATGCCTGTCCTGAAGGACACAAGCTCGCAAACAAACTCATGAGAGAAAATCCAGGACGTCTATTTCTGATAAACATACATGAAGCATTGGCTCCAGATAGTTATCCGAATTTCAAGACTCAAGACGGCAAAACACTCACTAATACCATAGGTATAGGCTATGTCCCTAGCGGACTGGTAAACAGAGAGCCTGGAGATATGTCTATAGGATGGTGGGAAGGTAATATATATGAATTGTCAGATGATGTGGCAGCGTGCAATATTGCTGGTAACGTAATTGTCGACGAAGTGACCCGTAATGCCAAAATTACAGTGGAGATATTTTACACTTCCGATAGCGACTTCAATCTCAACTATCTTACCATAGCGATGACACAAGACAGCGTCTGGGGATCGCAAAGCAATGGAGAAATCAATCCTGAACAATATGTCGATGGCAATTATTGCCACATGCATATTCTTCGCGACATCATCACTTCTACATGGGGAGATGTGATAACACCTACAACAGCAGGCACACTGATAAGAAAGACCTACTACTACGAAATCCCTCAAACAATCGGAGAACCTAATGGCGTGAAGGTCAACCTTGACCATTTACATTTCATAGCATTTGTTTCCGATAATATGGATTACGGCATTTCGTTCCCTATACAGAATGTCGCTCAGTTGCCATATCTTTTGGGCACTCAAGAAGCTGTATTTCCTTATATAGATAAAATAGAACAAAGAAATGAATCGGTATGTTCGAGCAACAAGACTTTCACTCTCAATATGATGAACCGAGGTCTCGATGAACTGACATCCATCAAGATGCAGATGGAGATAGACAATGGCGACACTTTTGAATATGAATGGAACGGAAAAATAGCTTCTTATGAAACCGAAAAAATAGAATTTGACATGGAGGTTCCTGTCGAAGAACATAAAATAGATTTTAAAATTGTAGAAGCTAACGGAGTGACATTCAGCAGCAGCAAGACCTTCATCTCGACAAATGAAGATTTGACGATGCTGCCGTTGGAAGGAGAAAATGACGAAATCACCATTGAGATAATGCAGGACAGAAACGGACACGAAACCACATGGCAGCTCATCGATGACAACGACAATATTGTCGCTTCAGGCGGACCATACGAATATTATTTCGGACAGGTATCTGCAACAGAGCTACACACTGTCACAGTAGATGTCTCGGCAGAACAATGTCTTAAATTCGTCATCAACGACATGGTTGGCAATGGAATATGCTGCGATGTAGGCGACGGATACTACAGAATAATCGACGGTTACGGAAATATCGTCATCGATGGCGACGGCGATTTCGGCTATCAGGCTTCTCATAATCTGTATTCGAGAGAAGGCAATGCCGTGCAGGAAATGAAGTCAGAAGAATCCTATAATATATATCCTAATCCTGCAAAAGAGACATTGACGATAGAAGGAATATCAATAAAACAGATTGTGATATACAATGCTGTCGGACAGATGGTCGAGAAAATCAACTGTGATGAGAATATTATAAATATAAATATCGAAGCGTTTCCCGCTGGCATTTATCTCGTCAACATCATCGATAAAAAAGATTCCATCATAACAAACAAAATTTCAATAACAAAATAAATAAAGAAATATGAAAAGAATATACTTGCTTTTAACATTGGTTTTATTATTGGGTCACAATGCCATTTCCCAGAGTTTCAATCATGATTTTACAGAAGAAGAGCTTATCAATCTACGTAAGTCGAAAACCCATAGAGATGACGGCATAAGCACAAGACATACTTCAGAAAACACTCCATTTCTTTGGGAATATGTCTTAGACAATGACCCCGACAGCGATGAGTTATTTGAGTTTTTCGATGCCTTAAAAATGCAAAACGGCAACATAGGCGTAGCCTCTTCATTCTATTACAGAAGCGGTTTCGGCGATTTCTATTCATCGCATCCTGCTGTTGCATTGATATCGCCAGATGGAGAGGAAATTGCACGTAACACGTTCTTCCGTCCTGGTTATACATCAACGTCAACTGCACCTTATATTTTTGAAAAAGACGGCAATCTTTTTGCACTTTCAACATATAGTCCAGAACACGACTTTCTCAGTTTCAATTATTTTAAAAACTATGATAATCCTCCGACAGATGCCATCCTTGCATTATATAAATTAGATGAAGATCTTAATCTGTTGGAAAATCACGAACATCGTTTTCCTATTGACACTATTGAGCATATTGGAAATCCTTCATGGGAATATCATCCCAACGAACTTAGCGGAAACTTGTTTTTGTTTTCAGCATTTGAAGATGAAGGCAACATAATAGGTGCATATTTTAAGGCTGCGAGTGTCGGACAGAGTGAAAGATTCGACTCACTGTTCTTCTTCAAAATGAATTTTGACGGTGAGATAATAGCCACAAAAGGATATGAGAAAGCATCGCATGGAGGCTGGTATCAAGCTTTTTATCGAAGAAATCAGATTGTAAGTACTGACACACACTATATCCTCTATGAATATTATGATGATATAAACAGTGCTTTTCATGGTGCAGTCAATTACTACGACAAAGAATTTAATTTTGTAGAAACAAAATATATAAGACATCTCGGATATAACAATGTTCATCTTGACCCAAATCCATTATATGACATATCTGTAGTCAGAGGCAATAATGGTCTGACATATCTGTCAACGACAGCTAGTTGCATACAAAACCCCAATAGTTATTCTTACAACGACTGTCGATTATATAAAATAAATGATGACATTGATGCTTCGAATCAACTTTTAGGAACAACAGAATACATAATCAGAGGATATGCCAACACTTACGAAATATCACCTATGTTTAGAGCTGTTGATGCCGCTCCCGACACCACATTGTATTTCGCTTGTAATTATGATGTGGAAGGCGAACCTTATAGTGTCATCGAGCATATAGATGCAGACATGGACACGATTTCCACATTGTTCTACGATAGAAAAATTCTTTCTTTACAATCAACGAAAGGAGGCAGTCTGTTAATCAGCGGATATGGATACATCACTAAATTTCCTGCATCATTATTTGGTTTTGAAGACACGGATAAATTACACGAATACGGATTCCATCACGCCGTAGCCTATCCAAATCCAGGATGCAATGTCTTGAATATAAGAACTGGTTTAAGAAATGCCGTTGTAACTGTATATGACATGCAAGGAAGAAAAATCCACGAACAGGAAATAACAGACGATGTCACTTCAATAAACGCTTCTGATTGGCCAAGCGGAACCTATGTCTGGAAGTTGAAAGTTGAAAACGGAGAATTTAACGTTGAGGAAGTAGAGACAGGAAAATGGATTAAATAAAACTCCAAACTTTTTCTTATCTTTGCGGAATGAAATATTTAATAGCTTGTCTCGGAAACATTGGTGCCGAATATGATGATACAAGGCACAATATCGGTTTTAAGGTAGCCGACTATCTTAACGAAGATTTAAAAGGAACTTTCACGACAGGACGTCTGGCACAGGTGTCGGAACTGCGTTATAAAGGTCGTACATTGGTCGTCATCAAACCTACGACTTATATGAACCTCAGCGGCAAAGCCGTCAAATATTGGATGCAGCAGGAGAAGATTCCTATTGAAAACGTGCTCATCGTACTCGACGAAATAGCTCTTCCTCTCGGAACCTTACGCATGAGAAAAAAAGGCGGCGACGCAGGTCACAACGGACTATCAAATATCATTGAAAGTCTCGAAACCAATGTATTTCCTCGATTGAGATTCGGCATAGGCGATGATTTTCCTTACGGAAAACAAATCGATTTCGTCCTTGGAAAATGGAAGCCATCTGAACTCGACATCATAAATCCTCGTCTTGATGTAGCAGCAAGCTTTATCAAAAGTTTCGTAACACAAGGTGTAGATCTCACAATGAACCAGATGAATAATAAATAAGTAAATGTTGCCAAGTCTGGCAACATTTATTTTATATAAAAATCAATTAGCTATAAAGCCAAAAATTATCACTGCCACTATAAAGGTAAAGATGACATTGAAGGTTTGCGCTGTCAGAAATGCCTTCAACGATGGCATATTTTCTTTTGTAAATATCTCCTTGAAACGAGTTTCAAGACCGATACAAACAAAGGCTATAGAGAAGAATATTCCTTGGAATGTCTTTGCAAGAGCCTTATATTTCACAAACGTACCATCTATCTCAACACCGCCAGAATACCAGATACTGAACACAGCCGATGCCACTATCATGCCGATAACGAACTTAGGAAAACGATGCCATATCATTGTACCTTTGGTCTCCATAACGCTATTGGTGTCGCGTACAGACCAGAACAACGATATGCCGAATGCTGCGAGGCCTAACAAGACGTTCTGAGAGGCTTTCACTATAACGGCAGTGTCGCCTGCTATATCACCCAAAATCTCGCCTGAGGCGGCAACAGCGGCTGTCGTATCGATGGTTCCGCCAATCCATGCACCTGCCACTTGTTGCGCAGCGACATTGTCATTAGGAAAGATAATAGGTAATATCCAATTACAAAGCAATGGCATTATATACAACATCGGAATAGCAACAACCATCACCAAAGAGATGACATAACTAAGCTTCTTCTGATTGCCCTTAATGGTTCCACATGTAGCGATAGCTGCAGAAACACCGCAGATACTAACAGAACTAGCGATCATCGTTGACATCTCGTCATCTACATTGAATATCTTACGAGAAAGCCAGAAAGCGAAATACCACACACACAATACAACAAGCAAAGCCTGCGCAAGTCCGTATGCGCCTGATTTGATAATCTCTCCGAAAATGATAGTCGCGCCAAGACAGACGATACCAATCTTGATGTAGAACTCACTTTGAATAGCAGGTTTCAACCATTCTGGTACACCAAACACATTACTTATTATCAAACCGAAAAGGACTGCAAAGAGAACTGATTCCAATCCATATTCCTTACAGAAAGGAATACTTGCGCACAACTGCGAAAGCATTGTAAGAATGAATATCACCAGAAAGGACATGAAAACACCCTTAACTGGTCTCTTCATGGCAAGAGCTGAAATAAGAATTATTAAAAAAAGAAATACGAAAGTGTAGATGGCATCAATCCAACCTGTACCGGTATCCAAGGTTTTGATGTTTAACATCTTGATGTGAATCATAAACTCAGGAACGATGGCAATCAATGCCAAAATAACAAATCCGAGTAACACAATGAGCCAATCCTCATTTAAGAACAATGTTTTAAGTTTTCTTGTCTTCATATTTAGTAAATTTAGTTGCTGTTAGAAAAAAAAAGAGACGCACATGAGAAATTGTACGCCTCTATATAAAACCATTAAAATTTCACAGAAAGCTGCGCTTGTAACAAGTGTCCGAAGTTTTCGTAATTAGCCTTGTCTTTTATAGTGTAGTTGAGCAATAGACGAAGGTTATTGTAAGGCCACCAGTCGATACCTACCATATAATATGTAGAATTTTGTGTTGCATCAGTAATGTCTTGTCTGAAGAAATCGTAACGGGCAACCGGACGGATCTTTTGGCTCTTTACGTTAAACCAATAACCACCTGCCACGTAGAAACCGTCAGAATTAAGGTTATACATCTCTTCACCTTTTGCTATGTCAGTTTTACCAGTGATGAATTCAGAACGTACTGTGAGACGGCCGTTTTCATATTTACCGCCAAAAGTAAGACGATCTCTGACAGCGTCTTTTTCATTTAAACTGCTAAGCATATAATTGCCATCATAATATGATGCAGCAAGCATCAAACCTTTGACAAGTGGACAGACCTCAATGCTAGCTGCAATATCTTTTAATGTGTTGGCATCCTTGTTATTCATACCATTACCATTGAACAAACCTAATTTGTAGGTAATGACAGGTATTTCTTTACCATTATTTTCAAAGCTGAACAGATTACCATAAATCATCACACCGACATCACGACCACCAGAGTATGTTTTAACGCCAGAGATATCGCTATAGCCAGAGAGCTTGCTGATGACTTGTGCATATTCAATACCTTCGAGTGTGAGAGGTGACTGTGGATTTTCAAATGTGAAAGGAATCTTGAACTGACCTGCTTGGATGTTGAAATATTTATTCAACTTTACTTTAACAAAACCATCAACCAATTTAGGGCTGCCTGCGAAGTCGCCTTGTACACGAAACTCTAAATTCTTGTTGATATTACCTTTAATATCAAGACGTGCGCGACGTACATTAAAAGTATTGATGTCTGTAATAAGAACATCTTCATTGTTTAACTGTTGCTCATAGTCATATTGGATATTCATCCATCCACTGATTGATAGATAATCTCCTATCAAAGACTTCTTTGCCTCCTGAGCTTTCATTGACAATGAACCTAACACGGTCATCATCACACATAAAAGTAAAATTCTTCTTTTCATATTTTATTTTTTAACAAACTGCAAAATTACGAAAAATAGTAAATATTTTTACTATCCAACTTATTTTTTCTATAATGTTTATAACATGATGTTTTTCAATGCCCGACCCATCACTATCGGCATATTATCATCAAGATGTCCAGCCGGAAAGTTGAATACAATTGGAATTTTTCTATCTTTCACACTATCATAAACTATCTCTTCAGCCGACATTCCAAAAGGCACATTATTATCGTGCATCTGCGTCAAGCCTCCAACGATAAGTCCTTTGATATTATCGAGCTTTCCTGCTCTTTTAAAAGCCATCATCATTCTATCGATATGATAAAGATATTCGTCTAGATCTTCCAAGAACAATATCTTTCCGTCGGTATCAGGGAATATGTCAGAACCCAAAAGACTGTATAGGACGGATATATTTCCGCCTACGACTTCTACATCGACATCCATATCTGCCGGCATGTTTATATCATATTTTATCTTTTTTCCCGTAAGTATATCGAAAAGAGAATCCAAAGCTCTCTTTGTATTATTAGGAAAATTTATAGGCATAGTAGCATGCAGACTCTCAATGCCAAGGCATTGCAACTTGGCATGCATGACAGTCACATCGCTGTATCCTACAATCCACTTTGGCTTACACATGAAATCATCGAAATTCAACTTGTCGATGATACGCACAGTACCATATCCGCCTCTTACGCACATGATAGCATCAATGTCAGGGTCATCAAGATATTGTTGCATCAATGCCGCGCGCTCATCATCAGTTCCTGCCATCTGATTATGCGACAGAAAAAGACGTTCATCATAAACAACATCAAAACCTTTCTCCTTAATATGACTTACCGCAAAGGCTATATCTTCCGGACTTATTTTGCGCGCAGGAGCAGCCAATGCTATTTTTGATCGATATGTTTGACTTGTTGTAAGGTATTGTGGTGTTATCATAAATAAATATGTCTTAGTAAATAATATTGTATTAGATCAATCGGCACATCATGATTTCCTGAAGTTCTGCGATCCAGGAAGCGCCGCTATCAGTTTTTTCGTATAATCGTTTTGCGGCTTATCAAACAATGCGTCGGCTTCATCCATCTCCTGTATTTTGCCATTATACATCACCACTACCCTATCAGACATGAAACGTACCACGCCGAGGTCATGTGAGATGAATATGTATGTAAAATTAAAATCTTTCTTCAATCTGTTGAGGAGATTAAGAACCTGAGCCTGCACAGATACGTCGAGGGCTGACACTGACTCATCACATATTATAAGCTTCGGTCTGACGGCTAGCGCACGCGCTATACAGACTCGCTGTCTTTGTCCGCCAGAAAACTCGTGCGGATAACGCTGATAATATTCTGCCGACAAGCCTACTTCTTCCAACAGCTCGCAAACCCTCTCTCTTCTTTTTGTCGCATCCTTTTCGATACCATGAACCATCATAGGCTCTGCTATGGCGTCACCGATAGAGATACGAGGATTCAAAGAAGAATAAGGATCCTGAAATATTATCTGTACATGTCTTCTATATTCTCGAAGCTCTTTGCCTCGCAGCGAAGTGACATCTTTTCCTTCAAAGATTACTTTCCCTGAAATAGGTTCCACCAAACGCAAGATACTACGGCCCAATGTCGTTTTACCGCACCCCGACTCACCGACAAGACCAAGCGTCTCACCTGGATATACATCGAAACTCACATCATCGACAGACTTTATATAATCATAAGTCCTGCTGAAGATACCTTTACGAAGCGGATACCATGTCTTGAGATTATGCACCTTAAGAATAGGATCCTTAGAATATAAAAGTTCGTGTTGCTTTTGTCTGACATCGTCGGTGATGAGCAATTCGTCCTTCACCTGATCATTGTCGCGCCATTTTCCTTCTAGAAATTCTTTAACGACAGGAAGTCGTTCCAGACGATAATCCAATGGAGGTCGGCACGCTATTAGTCCTTTAGTATATGGATGCTGTGGATTGTTCAGAATATCGCGCGTCTTGCCTCTCTCCACGATGACGCCTTTGTTCATCACAATGACATCATCGGCTATTTCCGAAACCACACCGAGGTCGTGAGTGATGAATATCATTCCCATACCGTTTTCGCGCTGTATGTCTTTAAGAAGCTTCAAGATCTCTTTCTGCACCGTCACATCCAAAGCCGTCGTCGGCTCATCAGCGATAAGGATCTGAGGATTAGAGACAAGAGCCATCGCTATCATCACTCTCTGTTTCTGACCTCCAGAAAGCTCATGAGGATATTTGTTGAAAATTATCTCCGGATTTGGAAGCTTTACCTTTTCGAAAAGTTCTAAAACTTTTTCTTTGTGTTGCTGAGATGCCGAGTTGTTGAGATGCTGAGATTTTAGTTGGCTGGTCACTGAGCCTGTCGAAGTGACAGCCTTTGCCTTCGAGAAGCTCATGCTACGCATATTCAATGGATTTTGGTTTTTGGATTTTGGATCATGACAGCCGAAGGCTTCTAAAACCTGGAAGCCGCATGTATATACAGGATTAAGAGATGTCATCGGTTCCTGGAATATCATAGCTATTTTCTTACCACGGATTTCCGTCATCTCATCATCAGTCAAACCAGATATTTCTTTATCATCCAATAGAATAGAATCAGCATTGATACGAGACTTCTTCTTATCCAAAAGCTTCATTATAGCAAGATTACTAACCGATTTACCAGAACCCGACTCACCTACAATACCGAGGGTCTTGCCTTCAAACACTTCAAAGTCAATGCCATGCACAGTCTCATGCCATTGGTCATCACGGCAGAAAGAAATTCTAAGGTTATTGACTTTTAAAAGTGATTTCATTTTAAGGCAAATTATTATCTGTTTATTACAATTCTTTTAAAATTACCATCAACAGCTATGATATATGTTCCGTTTAATATGTTTGAAACATCTATGTTATTATCTTCCAATGTCAATGTTTTTTTCAATATAATTTTACCCATCAAATCATAAATCATAACATCTGTTTCTTCAAATACCCTGATGATGATAAAGTCAGTTGCAGGATTTGGATATAATAGAAAATCATTGACACAAGATTCATTGATTGATTCTGTATTTATAAAATGTGCCACTAAATTTACATCTTCCGTAACATCGAAAACATACTGTTTATTTGTTGACATTAGTGTTCCATCTGTGGAAGTCCATTTTTCGAAGATATAATTATCATTAGACTCAGCAACTACAGAAACCATTTGACCATGAGTGTAAGTTCCTGACCCTGACACCATGCCACCTTCTTCAGGCATTGCCGACAATGTTATCTGATATTCTTTAAGCGCAAATATAGCAGTGAAATGTCTGTCCGACAACACCTCGAAACTATATAAAGGCTCGTATGACACTGTTGTTGTTCCCTCTTGAAGCATCGAGAAATCATATCCCGGATAAGTCGTGATTTGCAAGGTACATGTATCGTATTTCTTATATTCACCGGAGCCTGTTATTATAGCTGCCATTTCAGGAATCATATCAATATTAACATTATGTATGTAAGAGTCGAATGCAAAGACAAAAGGCTCTGAGATATTGCCAATGATGTCGTTAGACTTAAACTCAATATAAGAATTACATATCATCTCTAATTCAATATTTCTGTTATGGTCGTAGCATTTAAAGCTAATGCTATCGCCATAATAGCCGTAAATCATCATAAAAACATAATAGTTGTCTAACGATTCTACATATTGAACCATGGCACTACCTCGACACACTTCATCACAGAAGGCTCCTATCTCTATTGATGTATTACATTGTTCAATATCATCGAAATGCAACACACCGGTGACGGTCATATTACTTTCGAACTGATATGGGTCAGGTTGCCAATGATTTGCTTTTGACAAAAAAGGTATAACCATCAAAATAAGAAATATAATCCTCTTCATTGCTTAATGTGATAACTGCTTCAAAGATACAATTTTTTTTAAAATGAGGAATTAGGAGTGAGGAATTAGAAATGATTTTTTTAACCATTGAACTCTGAACATTAGCCATTAGCCTTTTGCCATTAGTCAATTTTTCTGGGCGTTCCAGTTCCAGCTCCGCCTCCGTTATCCGTCTCCTGCCTCCGTCTCTGTAGTAGCTAGCATCTGCAATCGTTAAACTTTGAACTTAAAAAAAGAAGACGGATTTCGGAAGCAAATTTCGAAATCCGTCTTTCTTAACTATATGAATTAGTGTTCAATAACAACTTTTTCAAAATATACATTTCCTTTGTTTGTGATTATTTTCACAATATATAATCCTGAAGAAATACTGCTTATATCAATCACATTGTTGGTGAGATTTGCCATATTGAGCATTATTGTTCCCATAGTACTGGCAATTTGAACTTGTCGTATATTCTCTTCATTATTACTGAAAGAAATATTCAATACATCTTTTGTTGGATTTGGATAGATGTTTACACTTGATAATGAATCTTCGCAACTAGTAGTTGTTTCTATTGTTTCTTGATATTCAGTATAAATATTTTCTTGTTTATCATTATCTCGTAAATTGTTACTATTATCACCCCTTGAAGAGTTTGCCGTTGTTATTTCTGCTAAGAAATCAGAACCTTCGGCTGCGTAAAAACCATCAGAAATGATAACTTCATTGCCAGCTTGGATATGGACTATAGCACCTGGATTTATTATATAACTATTATGATTATTGTCAAAGTTATTGTTGATGCAATAGTATTTAGCAGTAGTATTGGGGAATGTTTTATCACACTCCATAATTATGTTATTCCAACAATATGTTGGATAAATGCTAAATACGGCAGATTGACTATAGTAGTATAATATAGGTCCATTGAAGTTTGTTGTAATATTATCTATAAAAAACCAGCCATTATCTTTACCATTTTCTCCCCAATTGAAGCTATACAGATAACCATTACCAACCATTCTTTCTTTATATCCGTCACATATAAACGTATGACCGTCGCCATAAATATTATCTCCAGAATATATAAGAGGTATTCCGTTATTCAAGTTATCTCTCACCATTTCCCCCCATTGAACATTTGAATAATTTCTTCGTTCTAACCATATAGTATTATTATATCCAAATTGATCTAAAATCAATGGAATAGTATCCGTAAATGCACCAGAGAAACATGCTCCGTTATAACAATATCTCATATTTACACTTTGTCCACAATCACGAATCAGTCTTGCCACAGCATTCCTTTCAGTAACATAATTGGCATTATTTTTCTTTAATTTGTTCGGCATATTATTCCAATCGTATTGATGACATTTTGATGGATTGTCGGAAGGATGATTCCAATATCTCATAACTTGTGCCATTGCAACTGCAACGCAACCTGCTGGACAATATGTATAGTCACAATAACTACCTGTCTTTGTTACATAATAATTATAGGCGTGTTCGTCATAAATCAGACCATTTGATTTATGTTGTCCCCATTTGGTACTTATCAACGGACCTACTTGGGGCACCCTAGAATTATTGTAATAAGAGGTATCGTATTGTAACAATCTACTCCATTCTTCCTGTTCCGCCACACCATTTACCCGATTGTCAAAACAGTATCGCACTTGTTCACTATACGAATCTATAAAACATTCGAGAGCTTCTGGATTATCATAACCTTCAAGTAAACTTGATGGATAAACATCTTCATCAAGCATAATAATGCCAAGTACCGGAATACATGACTTATTACCAGACAGCAGTACAACATATCCGTCTCCAAAAGTTACCTCATACAACAATGTATTGTTATTTACTATTTTTTCATGCACAGTGCTGATAGAATTGATATCCAAATTACTTCTTGTTTCATACTTCATTGTATTGATCGCTGCAATTATTGCTTCTGTTTGTGTTACTTGCTGTGCAAATCCAACATTCATAATAAATATGAAAAAGGATGATATTATAAATATTACAATTTTACGTTTCATAATATTAGTTTTTAATTTCTATGATTTTAAAATTAGGAATTTTTGCCCAACATGATTTAAAATCACTTGGCGATGGTCCTATTCCACTCAGTCCATGTTGATTGCCAAACTGCAAGGTTGTTACCGCATAACATTTTCTTGTGAAATCGATACCGCTGAATAATTCCTTATTGTCAGCAAATATTGTAACATCACATGGATTATATTCAATATCCATAGCTTCCAATGAATCTGAATGTAAATGACATATCCAATTACCTTTATGATAACTCATCGTATCACCATATCCGTGTGATAAGAATCCTTTTATCATGACGGTATCACCTTCTTGTGAAAGATATTCGGTTGCTGGATAATGTTCCATATACGAATCGTCCATCCATTTGGCAAAATACATATAGTTTTGGTTGACAAGTTCACAGTCATTATACTCGTTTTTGTTTAATTCAGGAACATCGCCTATAATGTCTGAAACCTGTTCACATTCTTTAGGCATAATGTTACATGATAACATTACAGTTAGTAAACAAAATAACATCATAATTCTTCTCATAACTTACTCCTTTCTATTTTTTAAGTTCGTCAATTTGCTTTTGCAAATCTATAATATAAAGTGTAAGTTCCTCTATTTTTTCTAATAATTTTGTATTCATTTCAGCCAAATCAATATTGCCTTGTTCACCAACTTCTTTTGCAGAAACAATTCCCGGCAAATGCTTGTTGTCTGAAATATAGTTTTCCAATTCATCAAGACTCATCAACTTATATTCTGAAGAGAATACATAGTCTGGCCAATATGTCGATACGACACTTACTCTTATGCTCCTTGCCAAGATGTCGCCATTAACAGCTAATTTTGCTTGTGGATTGGAAGTTCCGATACCAACATTGCCATTGTCTTTCAAGAAAAGCACAAAATTATTGACATTGGTATTGGAGGTTGTTGGTTGCCAGAAGTTCAAACCATAAATTCCATCTTGACTTAAATACTCAATACCCCATTTGCCGTGAGGTGAATTATTAGTTATATTGCTGCCAAAGAGTATGGATCCATTTGTTGAACCTGGCGCTTTACTTGATGTTCTTGATACTAAGATGTTGCCATCAACAATATGAAGTTTCTGGCGTGGTTGGAGAGTTCCGATACCTATATTACCTAATGTATCCATCATCATTCTGGAAACATTGTTTGTATAGAAATAAATAGGAAAAGCATTCTTTGTTCCGAATATAGAGTTGGTTGCACCAGTCACCATATTACCCTGAGTGCTCCAATTTGTTTGAAGTGTGACTACATCTCCTGGAGGCACATCTGGAATTTGTATGTCTTGTGGAGTAATTTGTGCAATAATACTAACAGATGTCATCATTATAAATGATAGAAGAATAAATATTTTTTTCATTGTTTTCATAATTTTAAAATTTTAATTGTTAATAAATTTAATTTTTCAGTTTTCAATTTTCAACTCTGAAATATCCGTAATACTGCTCGCCATTACTTAATGTGATGTCCATTCTGTAATAACCGGCGTCATTAATAAAGAAAGTAGCGTAATCTGGTGTTGAGAAGACATTCTCTCTGTCGATGTAAACACCATTGGAATCCTTAATGACAATATGAGCTATTCCCACATTTTCGTTAAAGGTAATAGTTAAAGTGTTTCCGGTAATGTCAGCTGAGATGGATTCGGAACGAAATTCTGAAGCATTAGCTGTGGCAGAATGAATAGAATGCACAACTAATTTTTCTTTGCTTTGTTTTGCCTCTGCATTACATATTGATAATGCAAATAGGACAATAAATACAATTAATTTCTTCATGATTTGATGTGTTTTAATAAGTTTTTAAATATTTTTGTTAAAGTATATCGTTTATACTTATATGAATCAAAAACTTATATCACAAAAAATAAAGAAATAAACTATTGATAATATTGTATTTATTAAATTATATTATATAAATTAACACTGGATTTTATTCCTAAAATAGAGTAAATTTTATTAATTCTACTCCAAATGGTGTTATATGTTTTACCTAATAATACTGCAATGGTTGGCTCACTAATGTTAAGCATCAAAAGACATATACAATATAAATCTTCTTTTTTTAATCGAGGATATTTATTTGAAATTTTTTGAATATAATTATTCATATATATATCAGCATCGTTAAGTAACATTGACAATTCTTCATCTGATAATTGCTTAAGATTATTTATTTTTAAATTCAGTTTTTTCAGATTCTCTACATCTGATAATATTTTTTTGCAGTTATCACAATTGCGATAGTCTTTTATGTTGTTTTTTGTATTTTTTTGATGGTTATAAGTCATTTTTCTTAACTCTTCGTTTCGAGCAAGCAGATTTTTATTAACAATAGAAATATCTTCAATGGCTTTTTCCTTAATTACAATTTCTTTTTTCTTTTTCAAAAGCTCTTTTCTATATTTATAAATAGCCATAAGAATAAGTAAAATAATTATAAATGAAACTATCAATGAATTTACTATGTGTGATTTTTCTTCATTTATACTATCCAGCCTACTTTTCTCTTCAATATATTTACTGTAAATCTTTGATACATCAACATTTCTATTACTATTTTGAGTAAAATAAAAAATGGATATACTATCATAATAATTTTTACAATCCTTAGCATTAAGTATTTCATAAATATTACTCAAATAATTTGACGAAGTAAGAAGTGTATTAACATTAGAACTATTCATCGATAACTTTAAATAAATTATGGCTGAATCATATATACAGTCTTCGTAATACATTTCTCCTAAAATACCATAATAGGAGCTTCTTGCATCATAATTTTCAATTAGATTAAGATTATTTTCTATTAGAAAATATGCGCTATCTTTTTCTCCTTTGCCATACATAATTCGAGCTATACATTTATCAATATCCAACTTATTAATTATATTGGAACTTGCTTTTAATGATAAATCATAATAGTATAATGCACTGTCTGGAATATTTGATAGATGGTACGAATTCCCTATAAATTTTGAAATTTGAGCAATATATTCATTGTTTTCCAATATTTCAACATAATCTAATGCTTTGTGATACATTGTTATCGCTATATCGCAATAGTTTTCATCGTAAAACAATCTTCCCAATCTTGTATATATCAACGCCACAAACCTTATCTTTTCATAATCCTCTTGATTGTCAACAGACTTCTTTCCTTTTGCCTTTAGCCATTTGCCATTATCTGCCATCATTTCTTCCATTATCTCCAAAGCAATGAGATAATGCTCGCAAGCACTTACAATATCGTCTTTTTCGGTGAGACCAACGGCGTGGTAGTAGTGCGCTTTTGCAGCTGTCAGCTGTCGGCTTTCAGCTATCAGTCTGTTTTCATCGTCAGCTTCTTTACCAAACAATCTCCAACGCTGACGGCTGATAGCTGACGGCTGATAGCTATCAAAAAACTCTACGGCTGCTTTCACTTCTTCGAAATTCGATTGTGGAAGGTAGTTTTTATAAAGAGAATCGGCTATGCGAATTTGGGATTCGTAATAAGACGCAGAGTCGCAAAGTCGCAGAGTCGCAGAGTCTTTACTTTGCGTCTTTCCCTCGGTCACTAAGCCGAAGGCTAATAATATCAAAACTACAAGTATTCTCATAGTTGCAAAGATAAATATTATTTTAAAGTATGTTTAATAATAATGACAAAATAATTCGTGCATAAAACCTAATATATTATCTTTGCCGCATAATTTTTTATCATGGAAAACTTTATCGAATTATTAAAAAACAGACACAGTTGTCGTCGTTTCACATACGAAGCTGTCAGTAAAGAATCAATAGAATATATTTTAGAAGCAGCACGTTTATCTCCATCAGGACATAGAGTAAGACCTTGGGAATTTTTCGTCGTAGAAGACAAAGAGACACTTAGCACATTGTCTGTCAGCAAGGCATCAGGAGCATCGCCTGTAGGACGAGCAGCTGCTGCTATCGTTGTCGCTGCCGACACCACAAAGACAGATGTCTGGGTTGAAGACTGCTCCATCGCGACAATCATCATGCAACTCGCAGCAGAAGAACTCGGTCTCGGCAGCTGCTGGGTGCAGATTCGCTTACGCAAAGACGCCGAAGGCAACGACGCCACCGACAACGTTAAGAGAATCCTCAACCTTCCAGAAAACTACTCAGTATTATCGATAGTAGCGTTAGGACATAAGGCTGAACTTTGAACTTTGTAATTACTTAAATATTCCTACGATAAGAAATATTATCATAAATACTATCGTGAATGCTAAATATATCAGCTGACATGCTATTGGCGTTATTCCGGTGTATGTCAATATTATCGCTATCGCTGTTAAATAGATGAACTTACCTGTTCCCACTATGAAACCTCTGATGAAACGACTTATTGGCGATGCCACCTTATATGCGAATTTCGGCATGTCTTCTTTACAATATCTCATGCTGTAAAACATTACAAAAAGCAACGATAACAACATCATTGATACAGTTCTGATATTAAACTTATCGACAATCCAATGAGTCCAGATGGCATAAAATTCCGATTCGTAGATTGTATATAGCAAAGGGGCCAAAAATATGGCGCATAATACTATCGCCAAGTTGGCTCCTAAGCGAGACATCAACGACATTCTTTCTTCTAATTGCGTCTGCATCCTTGCTTCTTTAGAACCAGCCTGCGGGAACTTGTTGACTTTCTGTAACACGCTCCACGCCTTTCCAAACTGACGAAGAGATACATATCTGTTGACCTTATCTTTCAAATCATCCATGTGGTCCGACACCGGCGATGTCACCGTTATCAGTTTCCAGTCGGAGCCAAGCAGCATACATCTATATCTCTTTCTATCTACTTCATATACTACGGTCTTTGCTTCACATTCGCACGATTCCAAAAGATTGAAACAGACAACGGTATGCGTAAGATGCTCCACTCTGTTAGGCAATCGCGACAACATGCTTCCGACTATCGGGCGTGATGCCAAATCATTTTTGTCGAAATTTTCTTTCTCGACATTCATCTTTTCCATTACACGCCATGGTGTGCTGTTGTTGAACAACTTGATAATCTTAGGAATTTCGTCTGAAGGAACCTGTGCAGGGAAACGATAATCGACGTATGTCTTAGTATAATGACTGCAATGCAACTGCCAGTATCTTACAAGATTTCTGTCGCCGCCACAAGTGCCGCAAATGACCTTGCCTGTACCGTGACATGTTGGACAAGGTTCTTCTTTATACGATTGAACTTCTTGATATCCTCTGCCACTACAACTTGAACAACTGACAGTCCTTGTTTTATCCACATATCGAGCTTTCAAGCCTTCACTGGTGTTATATTGTTCAAGCTCTCTAGTAGTAACTTGAACAGAACCTCTACCGCCACATTTTGTACAAGGTTGTTTTATAGTGTGTGGAACTAAAATCGTACCTTTGCCGCTACATCTGCTACAATTGACCTTGCCTGTGGCATGACAAGTATGACATCCGTCGATATATTGTGAACCTGGAACTAAATACGATTTCTCATTGTTGGTAAAGTCTTTAGGAGGCGACGCCAAAGACCAGCGATTTATCTGCGACTCGCTGTTTATGGTCCTTGGTGGGAATGTCCTTCCGCCAATTCTTTCGTATGTTTGCTTAAGTGTACGATTGTCGTATTGTGTCTTGAGCAATCCGCGGTAAATAGGAGTGTCCCATACTTCTACAATCTTCAGCTGGTTGCCTAATTTGTTACGATTGTAACCTTTTATCGAACTTGCCCAATCGTTGAATAATTGACGAAAACGATTTTCTTCCGCTTGGGAGAAACTAATCTTTTTTGCATCTCTATAATTTGCCATAATCAATCCTCCTTAATATGCTGTTGCGTCGTTGTCAAAATCAAGTTTTCTTATCGCGCTTAATCCGAGTCGTATCGAGACTATAATCGCTACTATTATCATAATCGCGGCTATCAAAGGTAAAAACAACGAGAGACTATTAGTGACATTAATCTCATCTTTATATTCATCTAATGCTTTCCAGCAATAAGAGACAATGACAAATCCCTTGAACTCTTCATCAGTCTTTCCTTCAGCAAGTTCTTTCTGGTACAAGATTTCCGCATAATTTATCAACTTGTCTTTCTCAGTATTAAAACTCGATAGTGAAAAATCCTTATAAGCGGCAGGCACCGTTTTAATCAAATCGACAGTTTTGTCGGTCTTTTCCAATTTGCTTACGCTGAATCGATGAAAGACTATCATCAATGCGAACGCTAATGCAATAAAGAAAATTCGTTTTATTATTTTCCAAAACATAACTGTAAGTATTTATAGGTTTAATGCCTACAAAGTTTGTGATTATTTTAAAAAAAAACAATTTTTTTCTAAGTTTTTTTAAAATAATTTCTTTATTGAATTTCACCGTTTAATTTTATTCCTATCCAGCCGCGCACGCAGCTGTCGCAACGCTGATTTTTATGTCAGGGATTTGCGACAGCGTTTTTCCTGCAGCCAACAATGTGGCTCCTGTAGTAAGGACATCGTCGATCAATAAAACGTGTTGTCCTTTCAGTCGCTCGCCGTTTTTTATATCGAAAATATCTTTCACGTTATCCCAGCGTTCCTCACGTGATTTCTTCGTCTGCGTAGAAGTAAAGACTTTTCTGTAAAGGCAATCATTAATTATAGAAATTCCAGTCACATCCTCCACGCCTTGTGCAATGACGTAACTCTGGTTGTATCCACGGATATGTTCTTTCTTAGGATGCAAAGGAATCGGTACAAGATAATTTATGTCACGAAATAATTCCGATTGTTTTACGCTTTCACCTAGTTGTTGTCCGAGAAAGAATCCTGCATCTTTGTTGCCTTCATATTTCAGCTGATGAAGCAGATGCTGCACTTTGCCAGTCTTGCTGAAGAAAAACTCAGCCGTCACAGCATGAAAATATATTTGTCCGTAAAACATCTGCGCCAGAGGATTATCGGCATTTTTTTCATATAAAGTCTTAGGAAGAAGATAACGACAAGAAAGACAAACGGTTTCTTCCTTGCTCATCAAGAGGTTGCCACAAGCGGCACACACTCTCGGATAGAATAAGTTGATAAGATGGTTTAAAAATTTCAGTTTCATTTTGGATTAATGGTTAATGGCAAAAGGCTAAGGACCAAAGGCTAATGGCTTGGTTCAAAGTCTTCTAATTTTTAATAAACAATTCTAATATAATATTGTTCAATCTTATTCACAACTTTTGTCATTTATCTTTAGCCTTTATACTATTCGCTCATAAACTCATTATATTCTTTAAAACTATCTTCTAATTTCTTCATCTTCTTAAGACTTGAAGCAGTAGATCCATACAATATGACCAAAAATATAACTATTTTCAAAATTGATAACCATAAAGGAACACCTGTAACGCCTTCAAAACAAATGACCCATAATACAAAAGCAGGCTCATCTTTTTCGGCATATATATAGCAGACCTTAAAGATTATATCTTTATACTGAGATACCAATTCTACATATTCTTCTTTAAGATTCATTTCAAACTTTTTCTCATTTAGTCGCAAAGAAAGGGGAAATATTACAAAGAAAAACAAAAATATATAAACAAAAAAAGACCGCTTGAAAAAGCAGTCTTTCGTTTGAGGTACCAGACGGAGTCGAACCGCCGTACAAGGTTTTGCAGACCTCTGCCTAGCCACTCGGCCATGGTACCTTTTTGTGAGTGCAAAGATACAACTTTTTTTTAATGTTCAAACATTAATTGTATTTTTTTTTAAAGTCAACGGACAACAGACAACGGACAACAGTTTTTGTTCAAATTCTTGTTTGAAAAACTTTAGCCATTTGCCTTTATCCCTTAGACTTTAAATCTTTAGTTCATCTTAAACTCCAAAGAAACAAATGACATCTTTCCGCCTAATGGAGGATTCATTTTTCTTATCTTAAGCTGTGCGTCATTAACGTCAGGAAATTGTTCTTTTATTGTATTCAAGATACGACGGCCAACATTTTCCAACAATTTTGAAGGAATCATCATCTGTTCTTTAACGACTTGATATACTGCCGAATAATCCACAGTGTCTTCCAAATCGTCAGAAAGTTCAGCCTTGCTCGTATCAACATCCATAATAAGGTCAAGACTAAACCATGTGCCTATCTTCTGCTCCTCTTCAAAGTGACCATGATAGGCGTAAAATTCCATGTTTTCTATTGTGATTTTTGACATACCTATGACAAATGTCTAAAGTCTAAAGACAAAAGACAAAAGTTATTATTTTTTATTTAAATATTCTATCAATTTATATAATTGCGATGATATATGAATTGCTTGTGATTTCAATGATTCAAATTGTTCTTCTGTACAATACTTTCTATCCAAACAAACATATAACATCGACCTTACTTCGGAACAACTTCCTTTTGCAATATTCAAGAAGTTAATATATTTGGCATCGGTACCAGACTCAAAACCTTCTGCTATATTATTCATTATACTTACAGCAGCTCTTTGAATCTGATCCCGAAACCCATAATTCTTATTATCATCCATCAAGTCATAAATAGAATTGACAAAGTCTCTAGCATTCTGCCATACCCTCAAACTCTCAAAATCCCCTCTAGCCATAAACCATCTCTTTTCATCTTTAGACTTTCATCTTTAGACTTTAGACAATACTACTACTCCTTTGTCGATTCTCTTCATCGCTTCTTCTTTGCCGACGAGTTCGAGTATTTCGTGGATGTGAGGTCCTTTGCCTGCGCCAACGAGCATCAAACGTAATCCGTTCATGACTAATCCCATGCCGAGTTCGTTAGATGTAATCCATTCGTTCAAGACTTTTTCTATATTTTCTGCTGAAAAGTCTTCGATGCCGTTGATGAGTTCTTTTGCCTTTATCATCAACTCTGCTGAGTTTTCTTTCCAACGTTTCTTAACAGTGACTTCGTCGTATGTGGTTGGTTCTTCAAAGAAGAAGAAACTTTGATCCCACAATTCTTTCACGAAGTTAACGCGGTCTTTCACCAAACCTGTGACTTTAACGACATAATCTTTATCAGATTTGATGCCTTTTTCTGTTTCTAACCATTGGAGATATTCTTCTCCTACTTCTTCTTTAGACTTCTTCAAGAGATATTCGTGGTTAAACCATTTTGTCTTATCTACATTGAAACGAGCTCCAGATTTTGTGCAGTGTTCAAATGAGAATGCTTCGATAAGCTCTTCCATTGAGAAGATTTCTTGTTCTGTTCCTGGATTCCATCCGAGGAGAGCCAACATATTGATGAATGCTTCTGAATAATAGCCTGATTCTTTATAACCAGAAGAGACCTCGCCGCTCTTAGGGTCAACCCAACGAAGTGGGAATACTGGGAAACCGAGGCGGTCGCCGTCGCGTTTGCTGAGCTTGCCGTTGCCGTCTGGCTTCAACAATAATGGAAGATGAGCGAACTCAGGAGCTTCCCAACCGAATGCTTGATATAAAAGAACGTGCAATGGCATTGAAGGCAACCATTCTTCACCACGGATAACATGAGAGATCTTCATCAAATGGTCGTCAACTATATTTGCCAAGTGATATGTTGGCATTCCGTCTGACTTGAACAAGACTTTATCATCTAATGTATTTGTGTTTACTTTAATATCACCGCGGATGATGTCGTGCATTCTTACTTCATAATTTTCAGGCATTTTGAAACGCACTGTGTAAGGCACACCTTCGTTAATCATTTTTTCAACTTCTTCAGCACCTATTGTCAAAGAGTTGCGCAATGTCTTGCGGCTTTCTGCATTATAGATGAAGGTTTTCTTTTGAGCCTCTGCTTCTGCACGATATTTGTCAAGTTCTTCTGCAGTATCAAATGCGTAATAAGCATTGCCTTTTGCGATAAGCTCATCGCTGTATTGTTTGTATAAAGGCTTGCGGTCACTTTGTCTATATGGACCATATTCACCACCGACGATGTCGCTTTCATCGAATTTGATGCCGCACCAGTCGAGAGATTTCACTATATAATCTTCCGCACCAGGAACGAAACGAGTCTGGTCTGTATCTTCAATACGAAGAATCATTTTACCGCCATTCTTCTTGGCAAATAGATAGTTATATAAAGCTGTCCTGACACCGCCTATATGAAGCGGACCTGTTGGACTTGGAGCGAAACGTACACGTACTTCTTTCATATAAATTTTATTTTTTGCAAAAATAAGAATTATTTACTTACAAAAACCTCCATGATACACATTCATAATCCCTAATTTCCAATTAAAAAAACCGCCGCCTGTTGTCTGCTGTCTATTGACTTTTCATTATCTTTGCAGGTTATTAATTTAGGTATAATGTTTTCTGACGGAAAAGAGAAATATAACAATGTCTTGTTGGATAAAATAGAATCTTTTATAAAGAAATTTTATCTAAACCGACTTATACAAGGCGCTTTGATAGGCGCCGTCATGCTTATTCTATTCTTTTTGATTTTCAATGGAATAGAATATTTCTCATGGCTCCCAGAAAAAATCAGACTCATACTTTTCATAACATTGATATCTATATTTTCAATAATACTCATTTTTTATTTCCTAATCCCTTTTATCAATCTTATCCGTTTCAGGAAGAAAATGTCCGACAAAGAAGCAGCTGTTCTTATTGGAAGGTTCTTTCCTGAAATAAAAGACAAACTTCTTAACACTCTTCAACTTACCGATGAGATATGCAATAATTCTGACAACGAACTGCTCATCGCTACAATTGAACAAAGAACAGAAAAACTTAAAACAGTAAAATTCAGCGATGCTGTAAATCTTAAAGAAAACTATAAATATCTGAAAATATTCGGCTTCGCATTCGCTGTTTTGGCAGCTCTCATAATTTTCTTCCCCGATTTTTCCCAGAAACCAGTAGAGAGAATCATCAACTACGATAAATCATACGAGAAACCGCTTCCTTTTACAGTTGATCTTCAAGCTAAAGAAATTGAAGTGACACAAGGCGAAGACCTCGAGTATAGGATCCATGTGACAGGTGAGAAAATACCAGAAAAGTTTTACATCAACACTTCTGCTGGAACTCGCATGATGACGAAACTTTCCTCCAACGACTTTCAATATATCTTCAACAATATATATCAATCCGAAAACTTCCAAATCACTGGAGGAGATTACATCAGTCCAGAAATTAAAATAATCGTCTATCCTTTTCCTACTTTGTTATCCTATGAAACAGAATTAAGTTTCCCAAGATATATAAACAGAAAAAAAGAGTTCTTATCTGGAAAGACACGTATTCTAGTACCACAAGGAACCGATGTAAAATTCACATTTCATACAACCGATGTATCCAAAATTGAAATCCTTCACGATTCTACAAAACATGAGCTAATATCGGAAAGGAACGAGTTTGTATATAATATCAATGCCACACGCAATTCAAAATTATATATAAAGGTTTCCAACCAATGGAGCGAGAACAACAACCCTATTCCATTTACCATAGAAGTCATACCTGACGCATATCCAGAAATTCAAGTCCAGCCATTCAACGAGAATTTCTCCAAACAGACATATTATTCCGGACTCATTGCCGACGACTACGGATTTTCAAAACTTCTATACCATTTTGAAGTCGAGAACAAACCGAAACAATCATTCACAAAAAACATAAGCATCAACAAGAGAGAAACTCGCACTTCATTTTACTATAGCATTGATTTAGATACGCTTACAGTATTCCCAGGAGATGAGATTAAATCTTATTTTGAAATCTGGGATAACGACGGAATAAACGGCTCCAAATCAAGACGTTCCGAATTATTTTACATCAGCCTCCCCACTCGTGATGCCTTAGACTCAATTGCGGACAGTTCTGAAGAGAACATCATTTCCAAACTGGAAGAAAAGACAAACGAGCTCAACCAGCTCCGTAAAGACATTGAAGAAATGATCAAAGACCTAATGTCGAAGAAAGAACTAGATTGGACCGACAAGGAAAAGATGAAAGAACTTCTTGAAAAACAAAAGGATATACAAGAAGAATGGGAGAAAGTCAAAGAGGAACAAAAAGATCTTCAAGACTTTATGAAAGAAAACGAGCTCAGCGACGAAGATATGCTGAAAAAGCAGGAACAGATAAACAAACTCTTTGAGGAAGTTATTCCCGATGAGATGAAGAAACTTATGGAAGAGATTGAGAAAATGCTCAACGAGATGCCTAGAGAAAAGATGCAGCAGATGATGCAGAATCTCAAGAAAAGCAATAAAGAGCTTCAGGAAATGATGGACAGAAATCTATCTCTGTTAGAACAGCTTAAGGTCGAGAAAGACCTTAACGATCTGATTGACAAGATGGAAGAATTATCCGACAAGTTAGAAAACAGCAACGAAAGCAACAACGACTCCTTAAGTGCAAAAGATGCTAAGAATCAATTCGATAAGTTATCACAAGAATTAGATTCTATCATTGAGAAGAACAAAGGTTTACAAGAACCTTTCAACATATCCAAGGATGAAAAGACTGAAGATGAGATAAGCCAAGATCTGGAAGAAGCTGGAGAAATGGAAGAAAACAATGACAATTCCGGTTCCAGTCAAAAGAAGAAGGAAGCCGGCAAGAAAATGAAAGAAATGGCAGAAAGACTAAATATGAATATGATGATGTCGGGAATGGAGCAACTTGGAGAAGATGCACATCTTGTCCGCATCCTACTTGAAAATGTAGTCAGATCATCTCATGAAGAAGAAAAACTGATGGCTGAATTAGGCAAGATGAAGCAAGACGACCCTTCTCTATCAGAAAAGATAAACCGTCAGAAAGAGATTGTAGATAATTTTGCCATGGTTGAAGACTCACTAAGGAAGATGGCAATGCGCCAGGCTGAAATACAGAATTTCATTTTCACAGAACTCAGCCAAATCGACCAGCAATTAAGTCTTGCCATGAAAGAAATGAATGCAATGACTTTATCCAGCGCCACGTCGCGTCAACAAAGGGCCATGATGTCGATGAATAATCTAGCTCTGATGTTATCCGAATCACTCGACAACATGAATGAAAGCATGATGGAATCGAGCGGATCTTGTTCAAAACCGAAAAACAGCAAGAATCCAAGCCAAGGCAAACAAAGCATGAAAAACATGAAAGATTTGCAAGAACAACTAGGCAAACAGCTTGAACAAATGCGTAAAGACATGCAGCAGCAAGAGCAAAAGGAAGGCAAGCCACAACAATCGATGAGTGAAGAATTTGCAAGAATGGCAGCCGAGCAAGAGATGCTAAGAGAAGGCATGCAAAAAATGTTAGAGGAAATGAAAAAAGAAGGTTTGACAGGCGACGATGGCATAAATGACATCATCAAAGACATGGAGAAATTAGAAGAAGACATTGTCAACAAAAGGATAACCGGACAGACCATAAAGCGTAACAAGGACATTCTATCCAGAATGCTAAAGGCACAGAATGCTCAAGAAGAACGCGAAAAGGAAGAGAAACGTAAGTCGGAAGAATTCAAAGGCACATACAAAAAATGCGAAATAGACGAGATAGAATACGAAGAGAATCTCAAAAAGCAGCAAGAGTTTTTAAGGATGAACAGCATCGAATATCAGCCGTTCTACAGGACAAAGATTAACGACTATTTCTTCAAGAAGAATATAAATAAAGGAAAGGAAAAAGAATGATAAAGATCAATTTTATCGACACCGAAACAATAACAGAAGAAATGTACGGTGTAAAGGAATGGATAAGAGATTTTGTTAAAAGCTACGGAAAAGAAGTCGGAGAATTATATTATTCTTTCTGTAGCGACGAATATCTTTACAAGATGAATGTAGATTTACTCGGTCACGATTTCTACACAGACATCATCACTTTTCCTTTAAACGAATGCGAAACAATTCTATCGGCAGAATTTCATATCAGCATAGATAGAATCAGAGATAATGCCATCACTTTTGAGCGTAGTTTCAGAGATGAATTACATAGAGTCATGGCACATGGAGTACTACATTTAATAGGCTATGACGACCTATGCGAAGAAGACGAAATGGAAATGCGCAGACAGGAAGACAAATGTCTTACAATGCGAGTTAATTAATGACAATTAAGAAGTTATACGATACGTTTCACGTGAAATAATAAAATACCAGATATGATTTTTGACAAATATGATGTTATTGTTGTAGGCGGAGGACACGCCGGTTGCGAAGCTGCTGCTGCAGCTGCAAACATGGGAAATAAGACACTTCTCATCACAATGAACATGAACGCGATGGCAGCGATGTCATGCAATCCAGCAGTCGGAGGAATAGCGAAAGGACAAATTGTGCGCGAGATTGACGCTTTAGGCGGACAAATGGGAATCATTGCCGACAAGACAATGATACAATTCAGGATGCTCAACAAATCCAAAGGACCAGCAGTATGGAGCCCTAGAGTACAAAGCGACAAATTTGAGTTCGCCGCCGAATGGAGAAACGTTCTAGAAAAAACCAACAATCTAGAATTTTGGCAAGATCATGTCGATTCCCTCATAGTTGAAGGCGATATGATAAAAGGCGTCCATTGCTCAATGGGAGGCGAGATTTATTCAAAAACCGTCATTCTAACTAACGGAACATTCTTGAACGGAAAAATATTTATAGGAGAAAAATCATTCTCAGGAGGAAGAATATCTGAAAGCGCAAGCTACGGAATCACAGAGCAACTCGTCTCTTTAGGATTTGAAGCAGATAGAATGAAAACAGGAACTCCTATGAGAATAGACGGAAGAAGTATCGATTTCAGCAAACTATCAGAACAAAACGGCGATGAAGACGTAACAGGTTTCTCATACCTTGAAATTGAAAAACCTAAAAAACAACGCAGCTGCCACATTGCATATACATCCTTAGAAGTACACGACATCTTAAGAAAAGGATTTGAAAAATCACCACTTTTCACAGGTAGAATCAAAGGCATCGGACCACGCTACTGTCCAAGCATAGAAGATAAAATTGAACGTTTTGCAGACAAAGACTTCCACCAATTATTCGTCGAACCAGAAGGAAGAACAACCGTGGAATATTACCTCAACGGATTCAGTTCTTCGCTTCCTGAAGACATACAATACGAAGCCTTAAGACATATAGAAGGATTTGAAAATGCAAAAATATTCCGTCCCGGTTACGCTATCGAATACGATTTCTTCCCACCAAACCAACTTTATCACAGCCTAGAGACACACCAGATTCACGGATTGTTCTTTGCAGGCCAGATAAACGGAACAACAGGATATGAAGAAGCTGCAGCCCAAGGACTGATGGCCGGCATCAATGCACATCGCTTAATTCACGACCTAGATCCAATCGTATTACGCAGAGACGAAGCATATATAGGCGTTCTGATCGACGATTTAATCACAAAAAGCGTCGATGAACCATACAGAATGTTCACCAGCCGCGCAGAATATCGCATCTTATTACGTCAAGATAATGCCGATGCACGCCTCACAGAAAAAGGTTTTGAAATAGGACTTGCAACTGAAGAACGATTAAATCATTATAAAAACAAATACGAAAAAATCAACGAACTAGTCAGTTTCTTAAAAACAACAAATATCAGCCCTGATAGAATAAACAATCTATTAGAATCAAAGGGAACACCAGGAATTGCCAACAAAATGCGCTTGGCACAAATTCTGACACGCCCTCAAATCAGCCTCACCGACATGATAAATTCAATCGATTCACTTAAAGAAAATTATGATCTAAGCAACGAATCTATAAGGAACATCGTCGAAGAAGCAGAAATCATCGTCAAATACGAAGGCTATATCGAAAAAGAACGCGAAGTTGCCGACAAACTAAATAGATTAGAAGATGTAAAACTAAGTCCTAATTTCGACTATTACGCATTAAACTCTCTTACCATGGAAGCAAGAGAAAAATTAACAAAACACAAACCACAGACATTAGGTCAGGCAAGTCGTATAAGCGGTATCTCCCCTGCCGACATCTCTGTAATTGCTGTTTTCTTAGGAAGATAGTTTTATCGTTTCACGTGAAAAGATTTTATAACAATTTGAAGAACAAATATTATGGCAAATAAATGTCCTTGGTGTAATTCCGAAAACAACAGTCGCTTCCTAGAATTGAAAGATTATTTCCTCACACAAGAAGATTTCGAAATTCTAGAATGTAACGATTGCAAACTTTTATTTACTAGTCCCTGCCCTACTCCAGACAAAATCGGGGATTACTATAAATCGGAAGATTATTTAAGTCATAATGAAAGCAAAAAAGGTATCGTTCCAACAATATACAACTTAGTCAAGAAAGTTAATATCAAGAATAAATTCAATATTGCGACCAGAAGTCAGAAGTCAAAAGCTAAAAGCTTAAGCATTTTAGATATTGGTTGCGGCGTTGGTGATTTCTTGAATTATGCCAAAGAAAAAGGTTGTAATATCAATGGAATAGAACCAAGCGAAGATGCAAGGAAAATCGCAGAAGAGAAACTCAACACAAAAATATTCTCTCCTGACGAATTACAAAATATTCCAGATGAATCTTACGACATTGTAACAATGTGGCACGTTTTAGAGCATGTGGCAGATCTCAAAACAGAAATTCATCATTTACAAAGAATAGTAAAGAAAAACGGACAACTCGTATTGGCACTGCCAAATTACAAATCATTCGACGCCGAATATTACAAAGACAAATGGGCAGCATACGACGTTCCTCGCCATCTTAACCACTTTTCACGCAGTTCAATAAAGAATATCTTCGACACAACCGCATTCCAACTAATTGATATTAAACCACTTAAATGGGATAGTTATTACATCTCAATGCTTAGCGAACAATACCTCAAACAAGGAAACTCATTCATAAAAGGAATACTAACTGGTTGTAAATCAAATTGTAAAGCAAGAAAATCAGGAGAATATTCTAGTCTGGTTTATGTTTTTACTAAAAAATAAGGCATTTTCGACGATTTTTGATTTTATGCCGTTTTTAGGCGTTTTAAGCGATTTTGACCTTTTAACGAACGACAACTCAAAAAATCAAAAATCATCGCTTAAATCGAAAGAAATTTTCAGATATTTAAAAATATCATTAACAACTTGATAATGAATACATAAGACCAAAATAACGAAAAACATGAAAAAAAATACACTTTTTAAGGAAATTTTCACTCTCCTCCTACTGATCATCGTCCTCATTTCCGGCGATACAATCATCAAGTCGAGGAACAGCAACGAAATTGCCACAAAGAAAATTTCACAATCGTTGAGAGACACACAAGGCAAAATCGACAGCATCACAGCAAACTTCAAAGTCGAAGATTTTTCATCGGCAAATCATAACGACAAAAATGTCGCGACATACATTTTTATAAACGACAGCCTCGCCTACTGGAACTCCGACGTCAACGATCCAAATTCGTTGTTAAAAAATATCAACTCCACAAAAAACATTTTCCAGCAAGGAAACAAAACATTCTACGTCGCAAGATCAGAAATCGACTCTGTTAAAATTTTCACCTCTGCCCTACTCTACCACAAAAATCCACATCAAGAAAAAAACACATTCGTCCCAGAAAAAATCAGCGGACACTACGAAATAAATTTCTTCATCGAAAACGAAGAGATAAAATTCAACTTGAGCCATCAAGGCCAAATGAACAATTCCATTTCTTACATATTAGGAATTCTACTAATAATAATTCTCGCCAAGTCATTTACACTCTCATATAAATCTTTACAAAAATTAAGAAAAGGCAAAAACAACTCACTGCTGTTTTTCTTCATTTCCACCCTAATATTTTTCACAACAATCTTACTTCAAAGAAAATTATTCGTATTCACATCAGATTTATTCGGGCAATCATGCTTAATTCCTGATTCGATATTTTCATTCAGCCTCGGAGAACTCGCCGAATTCACAACATTATTATTTAGCAACATTATCGTCTTCACATCATATTTCAGAAACAAATCCGAACTAAAACCTTATTTAAGAATATTGATAAGTAGCGCGATATTATCATTCATCATATTGATTTACATATACTTAATATACGAATTATTCTCTAAAATCAATATTCCATTTTCTTTCCTTCAAATTTATAACACCACAACAGAAAGTTACATTTTCTTATTGATTGTCTGCATTTTAAGTTGTTCTGTTATAATTCTTTTACAAAACCTGATGAGAACCTTTGTCACAGAAAATCAATCATATCTGAAGTCACTGATTACATTATTATTAATAGGAGCGATTTTTGAGATAATTTCAAACCAATTCATCGAACTACATTTCTCGATCATCACCAACATAGTCACAATACTATTATATCTCATCATCATTTGGGAAAGGAAATCCAGAATCAAGATAAAGAAAGTCATTTGCAATATCGGAATCATCACCTTAATCAGCATACAGCTGACTTACATCCTTTACCTCATCAACGAGACGAGAGAACGCGAAGAGATGGAATGGTTCGCAAATGTTATTGGCGACGAATCGGACAAGACATTTGAAGACGCAATCGTTGAGATTACAGAATACATCAAGGAAGACGACAATCTCATCAAATGGCAAAAAGAAAACGAATTCCCTTCCGACGACAGCATCTTAAATTATTTTAACGAAAAATATTTTAACGTAGAAGAAATTGAAGGTTACAATAGAGTCGTGACTTTATGCGACACAACGACAATCCTTCTCGTGAGAGAATTGGACAACCACGAGATAAACTGCAACGAATTATTCAACGAGATTTTAGATTACAACGACACAAAAAAAGTCACCGATGAACTGACATTAGTCGATGACCCTACAACCGATAGTTACTATATTTTGAAACTAGACCTCTCTCCTATCGACTCAACACATCTAAACCATTGTTACATTGAATTTTACAAAGAATACATCTTAAATTACATCGGTATTCCAGAGATTATAACTTCGTACGAAAACGTACTGATGCCTAATCTCGTCAACTATTCTTTCAGTTGCTACGACGAAGACATTCTACAATACAAATTCGGACATTACAACTATCCTAACGAGTTGAGCAACTTCAGATATAAAGACGAAGAATATGTCAAGACAAAGATTTTCAAGCATTTGACACAAGAATTCGACAACAGCAAGACAATTATCGTCACTGTTGAGAAACCTCGATTCATTGAAATCATCGCTCCTTTTTCATACATCTTCATCGTTCTTTCGCTGATTTATTACATAAACATAAGATTCAGCAAGAGAGAAGAATTGCTCAACATCCGTCAAAGCTTCCACGCCAAGATGCAACTCACGATCATCTTGACATTAGGATTCGCCTTTTTAGTAGCAGGATTCACTTCATTCTTCTTCATACGCAATTCTTTAAATAGAAAAACATCGGAACACCAATACGAAAAGAACAAGTCGATTGTTAAAAACATTGAGAATGACATTAACCAAATAGAAATTAACAATCCTGAATATCTTAAAAAATATAAAGAAAACTATTTTACAGATATCAACATCTACGACATTAACGGAAACCTCGTCAACAGCACGCAGCCGAAACTTTTTGAAGGATTCAAGTCGAAGATTATCAATAGAGAAGCATACGAGAGAATCAAATTAAGAAAGAGATTCTATTACACCTGTAAAGAAGAAATCGAAGGAACAGAATACAACTCATCATATTTCCCTATATATGACAAAAAAGGAAATATACATTCAATCATTAACATTCCGTTCTTCGATAATAATATGTCGAACAAGAGCAACATCTCCTATTTCATCATCACATATCTTAATATATTTTTAGTCTTGATGGGAATCTCTACTTTCATCGTAATTCTCATGACCAGAAGGACCATCAAACCATTAGAGATGATTCAAGATAAGATGCAGAAAATCAATCTTGGAGGAAAGAACGAAGCAATTGAATGGAAGAGCAAAGATGAGATTGGAGAGTTAATAGAAATTTACAATAAACTCATCAAGGAACTCGAGATAAGCGCGAACAAACTTATGCGTTCGGAGAGAGAAACAGCTTGGCGCGAAATGGCACGTCAGGTGGCGCACGAAATCAAGAATCCGCTCACTCCGATGAAACTCAACATACAATTTCTGCAGATGGCATGGGACGAGAAAAACCCCGACATCGACAGAAAACTAAGAGAGACGACGAAATCCATTCTCGAACAGATTGACATACTTTCCAATATTGCGACGGCATTTTCCGACTATGCAAAACTACCTAAGAAAAACATAGAGACATTCAATCTGAAAGAAGTGATTATCAATACAATAAACCTTTACGACAATAACGACAACATCAAGATTGACATTATTGAAGAAAACGAAAGCGATTACGTCATCAATTCCGACAAGAACAATTTAAGCATTGTCTTTGGAAACATTCTAAAGAACGCCATCCAAGCCATCGGCAAGAAAGAAAACGGCCGCATTGAATTTAGGATAACGGAAAATGGAGGCAGATATAGAATTGAGATAAGCGACAACGGATGCGGAATAGGCGAGGAGGAGAAGAAGAAAATCTTCATGCCGAACTTCACCACTAAATCCAGCGGAATGGGAGTGGGGCTCTCCATCGTTTACGATATTTTGGAGACATTAGGAGGCAACATCACTTTTGAGAGCGAAGTCGGAAAAGGAACGACGTTTATAGTAGGAATTTAGGGATTAGAGGTGCAGAGGGATTAGAGGGACTAGAGGTGTAGAGGAAATAGAGGGTCTCGCGTAGTTGAGGGAGTTTCTAAGGTTCTAGAATTCTAAAGTTCTAAAAAAGAAGTCCCGTAAGGGACGATAGTTCCCAGGCAGGTATGAAGAGCGCAGCTCGGAATGCCTGCGATAATGACCGGATATCATTCAGAGTGCCGAAGGTACGACAGAAAAAATCGATCACGATTCTGTCGCACCTTCGGCGCTTTGATTTTTTTAAACATTATTTTGCAGGGGTTCCGTGCTATGCACTCCACCGCCTGCCTGAGAACTGACGTTCCTTCGGAACTATTTTAGGAGTTATTTCTGGAATTCAGGTGTTGAGGGATTAAGAACTTTTTGTATTTTTGTAAATAATTATATCATTTTTTATGAAAAAGCATCTTGGAACAATATCTGTCATTATCTTTATTTCTTTCTTTATGTTTATTTCACATTCTTGCAATGATACTCAAAAGCAAGAACGTGCTGAAGCATACCTTAAGGCTGACAGCTGTTATAAAGAAGGTGGGAAGTTGATAGACAAAAATAGTTTTGTTGAAGCGTTCTCAAAGTTTATTGAAGTAGTTGAATTGTTGGAAATCTTGCCTGAAGATATGAGCGATGATGAGATATCACTTGTCTCGAGATCTTATTACCAAATGTCTCATATTGCTAAAAATGTACTAGCAAATAGTGCTGAGATTGATATGCTTAAAAGAGCTCTTTTCTATCAGGATATGATTGATGACTCCAATTTATATGCGCGTGTGATTGTAAATTTAGCAAGTTCGTATACTACATTTGAATTAAACGATACTGCACAGTATTACATCAATCTTGCTTCCCATTATATAGACACAATATCTGATGATTTAGATAATTATTACATGTTCCAAATCATATTGTCGGATCTATATTATCAGAAAAAACAATATGATTCATGCCTCTATGTTGAGCGTCAAGTCATAAAATTTAAGGATAGAAGAGGATTGGATACCAAATTAGACTCTGTCCGTTTGGGGGTTATCATGTTTCATTCTCCATATTACCTCAAAGCGAAACCCTATTTGTTGAAGATTTTAGAAGTATTGGATGTAAATAATGCAAATTTTGCTCCTATTATGACATTATTGGCAAAAATATATGAGAGAGAAAATAATGCGGATAGTGCTGCTATGTTTCAAAAATATGCTTATTCGATGGCTGATGTCGAAAGAGATCGGTATAACAATTCAATGTTAATATCAAACCTATACGAAAACATTAAGGCAAAACGCGATAACAAACTCAGTGCTCTCCGTGAACACAAATCCGTACAAAAAAGAAATATCAAAATATTTGTCATTGCATTGTTGGTAATAACTGTCGTTACTCTTGCTATTGTTACAATATCCAAGAAAAGCAACAAGGAAATCAACAAACAGAAAACCATTGTCGGCAATGCGTTGCAGCAGCATATACATACGATTTACCGCAATCAGAAAAACAATGTATATCAAAAAATTTTAAAGGAGTTCAGCGCTGTTTATCCCGATGCTTATGAAAATTTCCAAAATGCGCATCCTGAGTTGACGGAAACCGAGCAGGCGATATGTCTGCTGTCGTTCTTCTCATTCCGCAGAAAAGAAATTTCCATCATTCTTAACATACAAGAAAACACCGTCAGCAAGTACCGCAATTCTATTGTCAAAAAGATTGGCACGACGGAAATAGAAGACATAATGAAAGATTATTTATGAAAACGAGAGAAAATTCACCCTCATAATTTCCATTTTCATCCCAAAACATTAAATAAAAGGGTGGAATTTCTATTTATATCTTATTGAATTTCAAGCAGGACATCAGATAAAATGGTGGAAACACCCAAAACAATCTTTTTCATAGGATTTTTTTGTATATTTTTGAGAGGGAGAGGAACAGAAGGATTAGAGGGACTAGAGGGACAGAGGGATTAGAGGAATTTAGGACTTGTAGTCTTGTTGTCATGTAGTCTTGTAGACTTTTAAAAATTACAAAAATATGAAAAGATTATTTACAATTTTAGCATTGGTTTTCTTATTTGGAAACAATGCCTTTTCCCAAGAATGGGAATCCGTGTATTATAGCGATGAGAGTATTGAGGCTTGTGATTATGAAGAAGCTGTTGAGTTGTCAAATGATAATGTTTTGGTTGCGTTACGGTATTATCCTAGAAATAAGTTAGGAGGAATTATTTCCACTCAACCGGCATTAGCATTAATATCAGAAGGTGAAGAGCTATTCAGGAAAGAATATATAAAGGATGGACTATGTGAATCGAGTATGCCTTATCTTTTTGAAAAGAATGGGAAAGCTTATCTGCTTACAACTTATACTCCAGATCATGATGTGAATTCGGATAATTATTTTAAAAACTTCGACAATCCTCCTGCAGACGCTATTTTAGGACTATATAAATTAGATAATTATCTAAATGTTGAAGAAAGTTATGAACATATAATTCCTATAGATACATTTGAGAGAAGAGATGAAAATTGGTTTATGCGTCCTGATATTCTGAGTGGGTATTTATATATTTTCACGGCATTTGAAGATGATGAGAACATAACAGGTTCTTATATCAAATCTGTCAGCAAATCTGATGCTCCGAGAGGACATGACTCGCTTTTCTTTTTCAAGATGGATTTCGATGGAAATATCTTGTTGAAAAAAGGATATGAAATGCGCTCAACAGGAAATGAATATCATAAAATAGTTTATAGAAGGCAGCAGATGGTTAAAGGTAATAACGGATATGTCTTATATACAACAGGTTATGAAATGGATAAACACGGCACTGTTGAGTACTATGATAATGAATTCAATCATATAGATACTAGATATATTATAGCACCAGAGCATATTCCTTATCATGCAAGTAATATCGGTGATCATACGGTGATGCGCAGCAATCATAACACTTCATACGTGGCAACGATATCTCCTGATCTGAATTTAGGAAATGGTGACGACGTTAGGTTGTATGAGTTTGATGATGATTTAGATAACTCAACAGATGTACTTCATGTCTGTCGATATATAGAAAGAAGGACTGATGTGCATGACCAGATAGCTTTGCGCAGTATTGATATGACAAGTGGCGGGTATATTTATTTCGCATATACTTTGAATGTTGGTTTCATGGCAGATAGAGAATCGTATGTGATGATAGAATTGCTTGATAATGTATTTGATACAATATCAACAGTTTTTTATAAGGATAATGTAAGCACATCCATAACAGCATCATGTATAAAAACGACAAGTGATGATGGAGTGTTACTCGTAACACAATCGAAATATCTATTAGATGAAAACAAACGATTCTCTAAAATTTCCAAATTTCCTCCATCAGTCTTTGGAATTGATAACATAGAAGAAGCACACGCTCATAATCTACATCTCGCTGTAGCCTATCCTAATCCGGGCGGAGATATATTGAATATCAGATGCGGATTACGGAATGCGGTGTTGTCAGTCTATGATATTCAAGGAAGAAAAATCCATGAACAGGAAATAACAGACGACGTCACTTCAGTAGATGCTTCAAATTGGCCAAGCGGAACCTACATCTGGAAATTAGGAATTAGGAATGAGGAATTAGGAATTAAGGAGGTGGAAACGGGGAAATGGGTTAAATGAAGAACTTTAGAATTCTAGAACTTTAGAACTTTAGAAGATTTTTAAGAATTAAGTTTATCGGTTACTAAGCTTGTCGAAGTGACGATTTCATTACTAGAAAAATTTGAATTAAACATTGATAATTAAAAAAAACATTATGAAAAAAAACATTATGAATAAGTGTATGTTAACCATTATGCTAACTCTTTTTTGGGGAGTTGGCATTAATTGTCAAGAATGGGAATTCTTCATGGATACTCATATTGATTCTCCTTATGCGAGACGTTTTACGGATGCCATAGAATTGCAGGATGGCAGTATTGTGGTTAATTCTCCATTCAATTTACCTATAGAAGGTCATGCCAGTGTACCACATCCAGGTTTAGTAAAAATTTCTGCCGATGGTATCGAGTTGGTAAGAAACAATTATTTTCGTCCCGCATATTGTTCCATATCTTATAACCAGATTCTTGAAAACGAAGATGGCGAACTATTTACTTTAATGACATACAGTCCCGACCATGAAAAAATGTCGGATAATTATTTCCAAAATTTCGACAATCCTCCTACCAACGCCATTTTGGGATTGTATAAATTAGATGACCAACTTAATATTACTGAAAGTTATGAACATTACATTCCTATAGATACTACGGAAAGTGTAATCAATGACCCTTGGATTTCCATGATGCCTAATGAAAACTGCGGGCGTTTGTATTTGTTTACCTCTTTTATTGATAATAGTGGTGCCATTGTTGGTTCATTTTTCAAATGCCCAACTCTTCATAGTCCTAACCAAGCCGAAAATGATTCCATGTTTTTTTTCAAGATGAATTTTGATGGTGAAATAATTCAGATGAAAGGAATAGAATGTCTCGGCGGACATGGAGATTATTGGAGACATAGAGGGCATAGCATGGTTGAGACCGATTTACATTATATTTTATACCAAGTATTAGAACATAATGATTATAATTTTTCATTTATACCAAGCGGGGAAGCATGGTATTTCGATAAAGATATGAATTTTGTCGATAAAAAAGCTATTAATCAACCAGGATACACAATGCCAATAACATCTTCTTTAGATTATGTGTCTGCGGTTAGAAGCAAACATAACACCGTATATTTGACAGCAGTAACTCGTTCGGTTGAAAATCCATCAGGTGAAAATTATTTCGATACAAGATTGTACGAAATAGATGATAATCTTGACAATTCAACGGAACTTTTGCCTATAGTGAATTACATTGAAAGAGGCACACCAGATAAAGATGAATTTCAACCTTTCAATAATGGCATTATCTTAAGAGATGACAATACTTTAATCCATGTGCAGAACTGGAATGCAGATGTCTACTATAAAAATACAGATTCATGGGTTGTGATAGAGCATTTAGACGAGAATTTTGAGACTATATCAGAAATGTATTATACGAGCGGTGAAGATGGTAATTACATAGAAGTAAATTCTATAGTACCAACAAAAAATGAAGATTTGTTACTTGTAGGTAATGCGAATAGTTTAAATGGAGATAAGTCATGGAATTTCGTCACCAAAATCCCTGCCTCAGCATTTGTCAGCATCGAAGAAGCTCACGCTCATAATTTGAAAGTCGCTGTCGCTTATCCTAATCCTGGCGGAGATATATTGAATATCAGATGCGGATTACGGAATGTGGTGTTGTCAGTCTATGATATTCAAGGAAGAAAAATACACGAACAGGAAATAACAGACGACGTCACTTCTGTAGATGCTTCTAAATGGCAAAGTGGAACCTATATCTGGAAATTAGGAATTAGGAATGAAGGAGATTGAAACGGGGAAATGGATTAAATGAAGAACTTTAGAAACTCAGAAGTTATGTCAACAGACAACAGACTTTGTGCACGGTGCCTGAGCCTGTCGAAGGCACAATATCCGGCGCTTCGACAAGCTCAGCGACCGCATACTCAAGGACTGTTGACTGTTGTCCGTTGACCGTTGACTTTAGCCCGACGGCGGAGCGAAGCGGAGACGGAACGCCCAAAGAAAGTTTATAGTTGAGAGTTCATAGTTAATAGTAGTTGTAAGGGTATAGTTTAAAGTTGATATTGTAACATTGTCACTTAAAACCGACCTCTTGCCACTACTCTAAACTCTACACTTTCAACTAATCTTGAGATTCTGGATTTCTTGTATTTAAAAAAAAGTTAAACGGCCAAAGTCCTTCTGAGATTTTGAGTTTCTGATATTCAAAAAAACTTCCTCCGTTCGTCTTTTGTCTTTTGTCTTTTCTTATATTTGCAAATTGTAAAAATTTAACAATATGAGAAGATTGATTTACAGCTTAATAATTGCATTATTCGTTTGCAATTATGCTTTTGCTCAAAACAGCACTATTGAAAAGGATTTACAAGAAATTATGAACGAGAAAAACGATGAACCGATTAGCATCAACATCGTTTTCAAGGCGCAGATGGACAGCGAAGAACTGAACGTCAGAGTAGCCAATATCGACAGCAAAACAGCAAGACGCGAAGCTGTGATGAAAGAACTTAAGATGTTCTCAGAAGAGTCGCAACAAGAAGTTCTTTCAATCATCAGAAATGAAGAAAGAAACGGAAAATCATCCGACATCATCTGCCACTGGCTTTCTAATTCAATCACTTGCAACGCAACAAAAGAAGTCATAGAAATATTGTCACAAAGAGACGATATTTTCATCATCGGCCATAATGCAGACAAGAACGTCATCTTGGTGAACGATGATCAACAGACTGAGTATGCAGAGAAAGCAGAACCAGAAATCACATCTAACGTAACACAAGTCAATGCTCCTGACGTTTGGGAACAAGGTTACACCGGCGAAGGCGTTTTAGTCGCTGTCATTGACTCTGGTGTCAACTACAATCACCCTGACTTAGCCGACCATCTCTGGGACGGCGGCGCAGAATATCCAAACCACGGATATAACTGTTATGACAACACCAACGACCCAATGGACGGAACAGGACATGGAACACACTGTGCCGGAACAATATGCGGCGATGGCACTGGCGGCAAGCAGACAGGTGTCGCTCCAAATGCAACATTGATGTGCGTAAAAGCTATAAACGATTCCGGCAACGCCACCGTCAATTCAATAGTCTCAGGCATGGAATTCGCTGTTGAACACGGTGCACAAGTATTAAGCATGTCATTAGGCATCGCCAACTCTTCCATATCAGAAAGAACAATGTTACGTCAGACATGCGTCAATACTTTGCAATTAGGCGTCATCGCATCTGTAGCATGTGGCAACGAAGGCGGCTCAGCAGCCAACCCTATTCCTAACAACGTGCGTGTCCCAGGCAGCTGCCCAGCACCTTGGATTCACCCTGATCAACAGGTCAACGCTGGCGAGACATCATGCGTGGTATCAGTAGGCGCTGTAGCAAACAACAACACCGTCGCCGGCATGTCATCACGCGGTCCTGTCACATGGCAAGAGACATCATTCGGAGACTATCCTTATAACCCAGGCATCGGCTTGATTCGCCCAGACATCTGCGCTCCTGGAGTAGATGTCGTTTCGCTCAACAACGCTAACACAGGTTATACCAAGAAAACCGGAACATCAATGGCAGCTCCTTGCGTAGCAGGCGTGATGTGCCTTATGCTCTCAAAAGACAGCACTTTGACACCAGCAGAGATAAGCATGTTACTCGAGACAACAGCGGAAAAACTGTCAGAGACAAAAAACAACGACACCGGCTCAGGAAAAGTCAACGCTCTTGCAGCAGTGAACAGCATCGACATGGGAGCGATAAAATACATCAGCTTCACCATCAACGATGAAAACGGCAACAATAACAACGTAATAAATCCTGGAGAAGAAATCATAATAGACCTCGTCGTTGACAACACCTCTTCAGAAAATTTCAGCAATGTCACAGCTGTGATGACATGCGAAAACGAATGGGTCAACATCACTAATGACAATATCGAGATTGACAATATCGGTACAACAGAATTCACATCGATAGACGGACAGTTACGCTTCACTATAGACGAAGACGCTGAGAGCGAGACACCGCTTCACTTTGACGTCGAGTTTTACAAAGGAAATGAGAAGATATCTAAACTAAGATTCTCAACAGTAATTTACGACAACACCATAAAATATTCCTCATTCATCGTCATGAACGACGACAACGACAACGGAACATTAGAAGCAGGCGAGACAGCTGATTTAGGCGTGACACTCATCAACACAGGCAATGAAATGGCCGTGGATTTGAGCGGCATCTTATCGAGCAGCAGCAATCTCATAACAATAAACGAAAGCGAAGCTGACTTCAATTGCATCGCTCCAGACGGCAACGCAACAGCTTATTTCAATGTCACATTAGCAAGCAACGCTGGCAGCAACCTCGACATTCCTTTTGCTATCGAGGTTAAAGACAAATACAACAAAACAAATAACTTCAGCATGAACTATATAAGCACATGCGACCTTGTGTTCAACTTAACTGACGAATTCGGCGACGGATGGAACGGCGCAAAGATTCTTGTACACTACAGTGACGGTTCTGAATCAGACACCTATACCCTCACAAGCGGAACTTCTGCAACATATACAAAGACATTGAACTCAGGTGTAAATGTATCTTTGGAATGGAAAAAAGGCGGTGTTGATAACGAATGTATCTATTCTATAAGCTATGCCAACGGCACTGAAATCTTCAGCGGTAAAGGACGCCAAGATGGAGTCTTCTTCAACTGGGTTTACGACTGCTCATGCCAGAACATAATGTTCCAAAATGGAGAAGGCGTCAGCAAGTTTGAAATCATCAAACTAAATTATTCTGTCGAATTGAAATGGGAAGCTCCTGCAACACAAGATCCTCTTTATTACGAATTATATCGCGACAACAACCTTATTGAAGTGACAGAAGAACTTTCTTTCTTCGATGAAGAATTAAGCAGCGGAACATACATCTACAACGTAAGACCTGTTTATGAAGACTGCTACGGCGAACTCGTAGGCGATGTAGTCATTTTCAATGTCAACACAGAAGAAATCAACGCAATAAAGGCTGACGTATATCCAAACCCATCAAACGACAAATTCATCGTAAGATGCGAGAGAATGACAAACATAGTCGTCTTCAACATCTTGGGAGAAAAAGTCATGGAAAGAAAACTCAATGGAGACTCATACGAAATCGACGGACTTGAAAACGGAATATATTTCGTTAACATAGAGACAGAAAGCGGCAGCGCTGTCAGAAAGGTTGTTAAATATTAAAAATATTAACATGAAGAATCCTATCAAGGCATTAGCAGGACAGACAGTCATTTACGGTCTCGGAACAATTGTTCCGAGACTGCTGAACTATCTGCTTACGCCTTTTTATGTCAGGGTTTTCGTATCTGGCGAATACGGCCAGATTTCAGAACTTTACGCATGGATAGCCCTGCTGCTCGCCATACTGACATTCGGCATGGAAACCACCTTCTTCCGTTTCTCACAGAAGGACGACAGTAGCAGAGTATTCAACAATGCAGAAACCATCGTCCTTTTAATAACAGCTGCTTTTCTCGTTCTATATGGCTTTTTCTACAAGTCGTTTGCAGAACTCATACATTACGAATTTAATAGCCATTACGTACTTTTACTAGGCATCATAGTAGCTATCGATGCTGCAGCTGCAATACCATTTGCCATGCTGAGAAAGGAGAACAAAGCCGGACGTTTCAGCTTGATAAAGACAACAAACGTCTTGACGAACATCTTCTTCAACATATTGTTTTTAGTCATCATTCCTGAGAAATCCATGATGATAGCAGAGAACATCTTCGGCACAAACACCTCACTTCTCATATGGGTATTCATATCCAACATACTGGCTAGTCTGTTAAATCTGGTATTGTTGTCGCCACAGCTGTCGAAGCTGAAGCTACGTCTCGACAAAGACCTCATCGTCCCGATGTTGAAATACTCTTTCCCTATCTTACTGATAAGCCTTGTCGGGATGATCAATGAAGTAGCAGATAAAATATTGATTAAATATCTCGTCACCGTTCCCGACGCTGAGATGTTAGCAGACATGAACACAAATGCCAACAGCTATGCCATGCAACAGCTCGGCATCTATTCTGCCAACTTCAAGCTAGGTGTCTTGATGACAATCTTCATACAGATGTTCCGTTTCGCTTCGGAACCATTTTTCTTCAGCCACGCTAAAGACCGCAACGCCCCTGCCTTATACGCTAAGGTCATGACATATTTCGTAATATTCTGTCTGATCATATTCTTAGGCGTAATGTTCTATATGGACATCCTTCAGCATTTTGTAGGACGAAACGGCAGCGACTACCGAGAAGGGCTACGAATAGTACCGATAATATTAATCGCCAATATGCTCTACGGCATCGTATTCAACCTATCTATTTGGTTCAAACTATCCGACAAGACATATTACGGAACTATAATAGCGGTCATAGGCTCAGTGATAACCTTATTATGTTTCTTTATCCTGATACCTGAGATAGGTTATATGGGAGCTGCCATAGCGCATCTGGCTTGTTACAGCGTGATGATGCTGGTCTCATATTTCTGGGGACAACGCGTCATGCCAATACCTTACCAGATAGGAAGAATAGCGATTTATTGTGTGCTTGCCGCAATATTATTCTTCGCCAGCACGTTAACATCAGAACTTGACAGCTTCATTAAAATAAGCATCAATACAATGATGATATTGTTGTTTATCGGTATCGTCATAATTTTAGAAAGAAAAAATCCTCTTAAAATAGAATAACAAAAAAATAAAAGACATGGAAGTTAAAATCATAAACAAATCAGACAACAAATTACCAGCATACGAAACAGCCAGCTCAGCAGGCATGGACTTAAGAGCTTATTTACCTGAAGGTCCAATAACATTGAAACCTATGCAGAGAACATTGATTCCTACTGGACTCTTCATGGAGATTCCTGAAGGCTACGAAGGACAAGTGAGACCTCGCAGCGGCCTGGCAATAAAAAACGGCATCACCGTACTCAACACTCCTGGAACAATAGATGCCGACTACAGAGGCGAAGTGAAGATAATACTCATCAACTTATCTGACACCGACTTCGTCATTAACAGCGGCGAAAGAGTTGCTCAAATAGTATTCGCCAAATGTGAACAAATGGAAGTCGTCAACGTTGAGACTCTCAACGAGACTGAAAGAGGAGCTGGCGGCTTCGGACATACAGGAAAATGAGAGGGGAGACGGAGACGGAGAGAGGAGATTGGAGACGGAGAGGGGAGACGGAGACGGGAGACGGAGACGGAGATTGGAGACGGAGATTGGAGACGGAGAGGAACGATTGTATCTAAAAAAAACATCTTAATCATGCATAAAGTTAAATTCTTATTAATATTATTGTCATCATTTCTGACAAATTCTGTTTTTTGTCAGGATACAATACAGCCTAAAAAAAACTTCGCATTGAATGCTGAGTATTTCTCCAAAGGACTTGAAAACAAATATAACGAGAATTACGATCTCGCTATAGATTGTTTCGAGAAGGCTCTGAAATTTTCTCCTGAAGATCATGCCAGCATGTATGAACTAAGTCATCTATACATGATAAAGGCATTACCTGAGAAAGGCTTCGAAATGATAAGAAACGCTGTTGCATTAGATACCGTTAACAAATGGTATAAGATTCGTCTCGCCGAATTCCATAAACTCGACAACGACTACGAGTCATTCATCAATATCTACGACAGACTTCTGGAAAAAGAACCTAACAATCTGGAATATCTGGAAGCCTATATCGACGCTTTGCTTCATGTGGGCAAATATGAGCAAGTGACAGAAAAACTAGACGTTTATGAAGACAATATCGGAGTCAACGAATATCTATCACTACAGAAGATAGAGATTTACAACATCTTAGGAAATAAAGACAAGATATTGTCGGAGATGGAGAAGCTCGCAGCCGCCTATCCTTATGAGACAAGATATAAATCAATGCTGGCAGAGACATACGTCAAGAACGGCAGAGACAAAGATGCTTTTCTGCTTTATCTAGACATAAAGAAACTCAATCCTGAAGATCCTTACATCAACATATCACTGATGGAATATTATCAGAAACAAGGCGACCTTGACAAGGCCTTTGAAGAGTTCATAATGTCCATCAAGAACAAGAACCTCGATTACAATACCAAGTCGCAGATTTATGAATATTGGTTCACCAACAAAGAAGACGAAAATGAAAACACAGTAAAAGAAGCCAAACAGGCAGGAGTGGCCTTCATTGAAACCCATCCTGACAAAGAGCTTGGCTATTATGTCATAGGAACAGTATATTTCAACGAAAAGATCTTCGACAAGGCACAGAAATATTATCTTGACGCTATCAAGAGAGATAGCAGCAGCTTTATAACATGGTATCAGCTGGTGTTCACCGATATGGAACTCAACAATACAGAGACTTTATACAAACACTCTTCAGCAGCATTGCGTTTCTATCCCGAACAGCCTATCTTCTATCTCTTCAAAGGAGTGTCGATGATAGACATGAAACAACTGGAAGACGCTATCAATGTCTTCGAAAAAGGCAGAATGATGTCGGCCGACAAAAAACTCACAGCCAATTTCGACACTTATATCGCTGACATATACCACGAACTAGGCAACAAGGAAAAGATGTATCAACAATATGACAGAGTCTTGAGAAACGATCCCGACAACGTATATGTACTAAACAACTACGCATACTTCCTTTCATTAGACAACGAACGTCTCGACGAGGCTCTGAAAATGTCGGCCAAGACAGTAGAAAAAGAACCTAAAAACGTCACTTACCTCGACACTTACGCATGGGTATTATATAAAATGGAACGTTATAAAGATGCCAAGAAATGGATGGAGAAAGTATTTTCTTACGACAAGAACCCTCAAGGCATCAACTATGAACATTACGGCGATATTCTATATAAACTAGGCGACACCAATAAAGCTGTCCAAAACTGGAAGAAGGCAAAAAAAATAGGAGGAACTTCAGAATACATTGACCAAAAGATAAAAGACGAGAAAATTTATGAATAAAGAAAGTCATCGCGGCAACAAGATCACATACATGGTCATGGCTCGTCGGCTGTGGCTCATGATATTGTGCCTATTATTCATAAACTCTTGTACAACAATAAAAGACACTGCTATTCTGAAGACATTATCTGCAAATCATATAGTAAGAGAAGCGGAAGACAACAGATTTACATTTGACAATATAGAGACCAAATTCGATATAAGACTCAGAAACGACAATACGATAGGTATGAAAGGACAGCTGCGTATGCAAAACGACAGCGTGATATGGATATCCTTATCGCTAAAACTCGGTATAGAAGTCGCTAGAGTGATGATAACGGAAGACTCGCTGAAATTTATCAACAGAAGCACTCATACCTATATAACCCAAAGCCTTGACAACATAAACAGTATCGTCCCTATCGACGCTTCAATAAGTTTCCTACAAGACATCCTGGTAGGAAACGGCATAATGCAACGCAATGAGAAATATAAAGTCAGCAATGACAATGGCGAATATAAACTAGAACACACAGAAAGCAACATACTTGCAAGAAAAATCTGGATAAAACCCAAGACATTCAGAACAAGCCGATACGAGTTGTCGTTATTCGAAAACGGCTTCAACATTGTAAGACTTCAATATGACAAATTCCAAGACATCAATGGAAGATTGATACCATCAAAGATAATTTTCGAGACTGATGGAGAATTTGCTTTCATCATAGAAATAGATTATCACGACATAAAAGTAGGGGAGAAGTTAAATTTTCCGTTTAACATCTCAAGAAAATATAACAAGATAAATTTATGAGACATCTAAGAATATATAAGTCAGTCATTTTATTTCTTTTCCTAGTATCGACATTGACAGGAAACTGCCAGTCAGTAGAATCTTTGGAAAAGAAAGTACAATCATTACAGAAAGACATACGACTAGCCGAAAAATTATTGAAAGAGACTTCCAAAGATAAAGAGACTTCCATAAACCAAGTCAGTCTGTTGCAGACTCAGATCAATCAGAGAGAAAGTCTCATCAAGACATATCAGAACCAGATCAATGCCATAAACAAAGAGATACAGAGTAACAAGAACCAGATTACTTCTCTGGAGAAAGACCTCGCTCTCTACAGGAAAGAATATTCCAACCTTATTGTAATAAACTACAGAAACAAAGGTAAAGCCAACAACCTGCTGTTCATCTTTTCTTCAGAGGACTTTAACCAAGCTATACGAAGAATGCGTTACGTGCAAGAGCTGAAGGAATCGGTCAAAGACAAGATAGAAGACATAGACAACACACAGACCAAAATCAGCCAGCAACTTGAGAAAAACGAGAAAAACAAAAGAGACAAGGAAGCCATCCTGACAAAAGAGAAGCAGGAAAGAGCCAAGCTGACAAAAGAACGTGACAAGCTGAACAACGACATAGCATCACTGAAGAAGAAAGAGAAACAGATCAAGAAAGACATAACCTCCAAAGAAAAGCAGAGTAAAGATCTCAAGAAACAGATTGAAAACATCATAGCAGAAGAGATCAGAAAGGCAAAGGAAAGAGATGAAGCTGCTAAGAAAAACAACGGAAAGCCTGTCGATTACACGCTCTCCAACAATTTTGCGCAGAACAAAGGCAAGCTGCCTTATCCTGTTGAGCAAGGTATCATAACAGGAAAATACGGACTGACACAACATCCTACACAGAAAAAAGTCACTGTCAACAACAACGGCATCGACATCAGCACTACAAAAGGATCCAAGGCGATGAGCGTCTTCGACGGCGAAGTTTGTTTCGTGACAAGTCAAGGAAACAACAGCGTCATCCTTATACGACATGGCTTGTATTTCACACTATATTCCAACCTCGACAAAGTCTATGTCAAGACAGGTGACAAAGTAAGGACAGGGCAAGAGATAGGAAGGATACACACCAACGTCAATGACGGTAAGACCATACTTCACTTCGAGATATGGCAGGAAAACAAGACAACCGTCAACCCGACGCTTTGGATAAGAAAATGATGGTTTAGAGAACTTTAAAGTTTATTGTTGCAAGTTTATATCTACACTAGCATATTTCCATAAACCTTAAATAAAATTCTATCGTAAATAAAGCAAGAATGAAAAAAACTAGAGTTATTATTCTGATTTTAACATTTATGTTTCTTTTGGCATCATGTTCGAGGGCTTACCAGCCTACAAATGTTCCGAAGAAAAAAGGAAATTGCGGAACATGTTCAAGATGGTAAAAACAAAAAAAGAATCTCAATTGAGATTCTTTTTTTATAATTCATAATGTAAATTATCAGTCACCTAATGTAGCTACCATAACAGCTTTGATAGTGTGCATACGGTTTTCTGCTTCGTCGAATACGATTGAGTTTTCTGATTCGAAAACTTCTTCAGTAACTTCAACGCCATCGAGACCGAATTGTTTGTAAACGTCGCGGCCGACTTGTGTTTCCAAGTTGTGGTATGCTGGCAAGCAGTGCATGAATTTGCATTTTGGATTGCCTGTCATTCTCATCATTTCGCCGTTTACTTGGTAAGGTTTTAACAAGCTGATACGTTCTGCCCATACTTCAGCAGGTTCGCCCATTGATACCCATACATCTGTGTATAAGAAGTCACAACCTTTAACGCCTTCTTCAACGTTGTCTGTAACTGTAACTGTTGCTCCAGTTTCTTTAGCGATTTCTTTACATGTTGCTACGAGTTCTGCATCTGGTTGTAATGATTTAGGAGCGACGATTCTCACGTCCATACCCATCTTAGCACCACCGACCATCAAAGAGTTACCCATGTTGAAACGAGCATCGCCAACGTAAGCGAAAGTAACTTTGTTTAATGGTTTGTCTGTGTGTTCTGTCATTGTCAAGAAGTCAGCCAAGATTTGTGTTCGGTGGAATTCGTTTGTCAAACCGTTCCATACTGGTACGCCAGCGTATTTAGCCAATTCTTCAACTGTTGCTTGGTCGAAGCCACGATATTCGATGCCGTCGTACATACGACCTAAAACGCGTGCTGTGTCAGCCATAGATTCTTTAACACCGATTTGTGAACCTGAAGGTCCTAAGTATGTAGCATGAGCACCTTGGTCGTAAGCAGCTACTTCAAAAGCACAACGTGTACGTGTTGAAGTCTTTTCGAAAATCAAAGCGATGTTCTTGCCTTTTAATCTTTGTTGTTCTGTACCTGCGTATTTAGCGCGTTTGAGGTCGCGAGCTAAATCTAAAAAATATTGGATTTCTTTTGGAGTGAAGTCTAACAACTTCAAAAAGCTTCTGTTTCTTAAGTTGAATGCCATAATTGTATGATTTTATTGTTTGTAAATTCTATGCTGCAAAAATATAAAAAAATCATTATTTTTAACTAAATTTGCACCGAATTATTAATACATTCTTTATTGACTATAAGAACTACAAAAATGAAGAGAATTTTCTTTTGTTTATTAGCATTATGCTTCATACTAACAGCATGCGACAGAACCGACAAACCAATAACATTAAGCGTTGATAAGACAGAAATAATAGCAGACGGTGAAGACATAGCAACGTTTAAAGTGCTATGTGACGGCAAAGACGTAACCGACGAAAGCCGCTATTACATGGAAGGACAGGAGGAAGAATTAGGAACATGCGTCTTCTCGACAACAGAAGCCAAGTCTTATTCCTTCTATGCAAAACGAAAAAGCCACGCTTCAAACAAAGTGACAGTCACTGCAAAAGCTTTAGAACCAGAGAACCCCGAAAATCCTGAAGATCCAGAAACACCGGAAGATCCAGAAGATCCTGAAAATCCAGAAGATCCATCAGAACCGGAATTGCCTGAAGGACCGATAGAACTTTCTTCCTCAACAGACACTATCGTAGCCAACGGAATAGATGCTGTAAACTTCACAGTGATGCAAGACAGCGTCAACATCACTTCCATAGCCAAGATCTTCGTCAACGACACCATTATCAACGGAAACAGCTTTTCCACTACGGTCTCTGGCATATACTCTGTCATAGCAAAGAAAAACGACACTATTGTTTCTAACGAGATCATATTCTTCGCAAAAGAATACATAGAACCGGAGATACCTATCGTCATCACAGCATCTACCGATACAATAGTGGCAGACGGCATTGACGCAATAATATTTACAGTGACAGAAGGCAGAACAGTCATCACCGACGACATTGATATTTTCGTCAATGGAAACAAGATTGAAGGAAACAAATTCAGCACCACAACTGCCGGCAACTATAAAGCTTACGCAAAAAGAGGCAACGTAACCTCTAACGAAATATCATTTGTGGCAACAGAATATATAGAACCTGAAAAACCTATTGAACTTTTCGCTTCAGCCACAACAATCATTGCCGACGGCATTGAATCTGTCGAATTTACTGTCAAACAAGATAACATTGACGTAACGACAGAAACAGACATATATATCAACGACAACAAAATAGAAGGTTATCAATTCACCACCACGATTCATAGAACCTACAAGGCTTACGCTAAAAAAGGCGACTTGATTTCAAACGAGATAGAAATTATTGCCGAAGAATACATCGAACCAGAGAAACCTATAGAACTCACTGCATCAAAAAACAATATCATTGCTAACGGTGCCGACAAAACAGAATTTACAGTAATACAAGAAAACGTCAACGTAACAGCTCAATCTGAGATATATGTTAACGGAAGCAAGATCAACGGCAGCAGTTTCTCAACGACAACTCCTGGATCATATAATGTTTATGCAAAGAAAAACGATGTTATCTCCAACGAGATCACAATCACAGCAGAAGCTGCCACAGATGGAACTACCATTGTCTTCGCTGATGGAGTCACTATCAACTCAGGCTGGTATGATGTGAATAAAATCGGTAACGGACAACAAAACGGCGACATCAACATGTGCTGGGCAGCATCTTGCGCCAACATCATACAATGGTGGCAAGATCGCTATGTTGAAGCAGGCAACACACTGCCAACAGGTGCTGTGACAGGACCAGGAACGACATATCAGCTCGCTCTTATGGAAATGTATCATGATTTATGGGACAACTCTCGCGGCGGAACCACCAGCCACGGCATCACATGGTACTTCGAAGGCCGCAATATCATGAAAGAAGCAGCTTCAGGAACACACGCCCAACCACTTAACGACAATACTGGCGGCTATTATTCTAACATATGGCAAAACGAAATATTACCATACGTATATCATGACTACGACTATGTCGTCGTCCCTGGAATAGTGGAATATAACGACCTCATCTCTACAGAATACAACAACTATTATATCTGGGGCAACGGCTCAGGTCTTTCCGATGAGCAGCGCTTGAGAAAATTCACCGAACTGGTCGTGGAATTTATGGACAGAGGCATGGTATCTCTCGCAGTATCTCTCGGCGCAAACCTAGGCACATTGCATCATGCCACAACATTGTGGGGATACGAAATCGACAACGCAACAGGATTGCTCACAAGAATATGGATCACCGACTCTGACGATATGACTACAGAACCTAAAGAACCTGTATTGCACGAATATACCGTCAGCGTCCATGAGACACACCATACCATCAAGTTCTCAGGAGCTCCTTATGGAGCTTGCTACGCTGTAGCACTCTATCCTGTCTCAGGTTATGGCTCAAGATAATTGATTTAAGGATAATTAAAGGTTGACAGCATAATTTTGATGATAAGAAAAATAAAACAAATATCACTTTTCTTGGCTTGCATGGTGCTTTTGCTTCATGCAGTAGTTCCGCATCATCATCATAACAATGAAATATGCCTCAGCAAGTTAAGCAACAAAGAACATAATGAAGCTCATTCTTGCTGCTCGTCACACGGATCTCCTAATCATAACAATACCAATGACTGCAACGAATCTGATTGCATAATCGATGATTTGTTCACACCGAAAGATAATCATGAAGTAAAGATTTACCTCGACGTAAATATACTGTTCTCTGATTATAATATCATATCATCAGTAAAAAATTCCATAGAAAATATTCTTAAAAATGGAGTCGAATTTCGACGAGACTTCGTTTACTTAATTTATCATAATCCGCATATCAATAGAATCTTCGGATTAAGAGCACCTCCAATTTTATAATTGAAAGTTAAAATTGAAAAATAAAAAGATGTGTCAATGTTTCATATAAAAAACTGCATTATACATCTAAATAAAGTCATATCATAAATTAATTAACATAAAAAAATGAAAAGAATATTTTTAGTTGCAGCATTAATCATCGGTTTGATTTCATGCACAAATAACAAACAACAATCAGCACATAATCACGATCATCAACACACAGAAAGCTGCAGCCACAATCACGATCATAATCACGATCACAACCACAATCATGACCATGGACATCAACATTCAGCATCTTGCAACCATGATCACGACCACAATCACGACCATTCTGGTCACAATCACGACCACAGCAGCCATAGCCACAATCATGATGCACACAATCATGATGCACACAGCCACAATCACGGCGATGACGCAATCACCTTCTCCCTTGACCAACAGAAGAAAATCGACTTTGAAGTAGTTGAAGCCGTCACAGAACCTCTTTATCAAATCATAAAGACATCGGCACAGATACTTCCTTCTCAAGAGAGTGAAAAGATATTGACAGCGACAACAAGCGGCATCGTCAATTTCGAAAGCAAAAACATTGTACAAGGATTGGAAATAAATGCAGGTCAGATATTATTCAGCATCGACAACGACAATATGGCTGATGGCAGCCTCGATGTCCGTCGCCATGAGATAGAAGCTGAATATGAAAATGCCAAATACAACTATGAGCGTAAGCAAGCTCTCGCTAATGATAAGATTATCTCTGAAAGCGAATTACACGAAGCTATGACAGAATATCTCAAAGCAAAGAGACATTACGACAACATGAACCAAAACTATCCAGAGGGCAAGACTCTCCACAAAGCAAGCATCACTGGAGCTATCAAAGACATTTTGGTTTCTAACAATTCATATGTCGAAGCAGGTCAGCCTATCATGACATTAGCACAAAACGACAAGTTATATATCCGTGCCGACTTACAATCGAAATATTATCCAGTCTTAAAAGACATCAAGACAGCTAATATAAGAACCAACGACGGCATTGTCTATTCATTGAATGAATTATCAGGACATCTCCTTTCATACGGCAAGACCACCGACATGCAAAACCCATTGATTCCTGTCACCTTTGAAATCAAGAACAACGGCATATTACTTCCAGGATCTTTCGTAGAGATCTTTATCACAGCCGAAAGTGACAAGATGGGCATCATGTTACCTAACAGCGCCATCGTCGAAGAGATGGGAATATACTGCGTCTTCGTACAGACATGCGTCGATTCTTTCGAGAAACGCATCATCACCAAAGGTGTCACCGACGGCAACAACACTCAGATCCTTAAAGGTGTTAAAGCAGGCGAGAAAGTTGTCAGCAAAGGAGCCATCAACGTTAAGCTTGCACAAGGCTCAGCAGCATTAGATCCACATGCAGGTCACGTTCATTAATACAAGGAGGTGTCTATGTTAAACAAGATTATCAGGTTTTCATTAGAAAACAAATTATTCATACTAGTAGGAGCTATTTTATTAGTCATAGGAGGTTATACCTCAATGCGTCAGATGGACATCGACGTGTTCCCTGACCTCACTGCACCTACTGTAGTCGTCATGACCGATGCTCATCGTATGGCAGCTGAAGAAGTGGAACGTCTCGTGACATTCCCTATAGAGACAGCCATGAACGGAGCTACCAACGTACGCCGCGTGCGTTCTGCATCCATGATGGGATATTCTTTCGTATGGATAGAGTTTGACTGGGGAATGGACGTATATCGCGCCCGCCAGATCGTCAGTGAGAAAATGGTGACTCTAGAAGAAGCATTGCCGGAAGGCGTAACTCCTGTGCTTGCCCCTCAATCAAGTGTGATGGGTGAAATATTGTTTGTGGGACTACAAGCCGACACCACATCCATGATGGATTTGAGAACCATGGCAGAATGGGTAGTAAAACCAGCTATCCTTTCAACAGGCGGCGTGTCGCAGGTGACTATCATCGGCGGCGACCTCAAGCAATATCAGATTCTTGTCGATCCTATCAAGATGGCTTATTACGACATCACCATGCATGAGATGCAAGAGATCTGCCAGAGCATGTGCGTCAACTCAGTGGGCGGCGTGATACGCGACTTCGGTAACGAATATGCACTCAGAGGAATGGGAAGAACGACAGACCTGGAAGAACTCGGCAAGACATATATCAAGACTGTCAACGACAAGCCTGTCGTCGTATCCGACGTGGCAGAAGTAGTTCTCGGCAGCGCAGTGAAGATGGGATACGCTTCTCTCAACGCAGAAGACGCCATCATTCTATCAATATCAAAACAGCCTAACATCAACACTTTGGAAGTCACCAAAAACATTGAGAGAAACCTCAGAGAAATCAAGAAGTCACTTCCTGCTGATGTCAAGATGGACACCAAGATTTTCCGTCAGGCCGACTTCATCGAGGCTTCCGTAAGCAATGTTGCAAGAGCTTTGATCGAAGGAGCTGTGTTGGTAATCGTCATACTATTACTTTTCTTAGGCAGCTTCAGAACGACACTCATCTCTGTAGTGGCAATCCCATTGTCATTACTCGGTAGCTTCATCGTAATGTACCTCCTCGGAATGAACATCAACACCATGACATTAGGCGGTATGTGTATAGCCATCGGCTCTCTGGTTGACGATGCCATCATCGACGTGGAAAACGTTTATAAACGACTAAGACAAAACCATCTCAAACCAAAAGAAGAAAGAGAGTCTCCATTAGAGATAGTATTCAAAGGCTCATGTGAGATACGAACATCCATCCTTAACGCCACTTTAATTACCATCGTGGCATTCACACCAATCTTCTTCCTCTCAGGAATGGAAGGTAGAATGTTGAAGCCACTCGGCATCGCCTATATCATAGCATCATTGATGTCGCTTGTGACAGCACTCACCATAACACCTCTTCTCTGCAGAATGATGCTCACCAACGAGAAATATCTCGTGAAACAAGAGAAAGAAAGCTGGCTCTCCAAGAATCTCATAAGCCTCTATGGACGTTCATTAGATTGGGCCTTACATCATAAGAAGTCTATCCTTGGCGGAACCATAATAGTGTTGTTAATAGCCTTAGGTATGTTTTTCAATATGGGACAAAGCTTCCTTCCTGACTTCAACGAAGGCTCCTTGACAATATCAGCAGTATGTAAGCCAGGTGTTTCATTGTTCGAGAACAACAATCTCGGAAAGATTATCGAACGTGAATTACTGTCAGTTCCAGAAGTGACATCTACAGCACGTCGTACAGGACGTGGCGAGTTGGATGAACACTCACAATCGACCAACGGCGCTGAAATTGACGTCAATTTTGAATTGAAAGACCGTTCACAGGAAGAGTTTCTCACCGAAGTAAGAGAAAAGCTGGCATCCATACCAGGCATCGCTTCCACCGTAGGTCAGCCACTCGGTCACCGCATCGACCACATGCTTACAGGAACAAGAGCTTCCATCGCGATAAAGATATTCGGTCCTGACCTCACTCAGCTGTTCATGACAGCCAACGATATCAAGGCTGAGATTGAAGGCATAGAAGGTCTTGTTGACGTCAGCGTCGAGCAACAAACAGAAACACCGGAGCTTCAGATACGTGCCAAACGTGACATGCTCGCACGTCATAAGATCACAATGGAAGAGTTCAACCATTACATAGAACTCGCATTCTCAGGCGAGAAAGTGTCTGAAGTTTACGAAGGACAACGCAGCTTCGACCTCGTCTTACGTCTTAATAAAAATTATACAGAAAGTATTGAGGGCATCAAGTCAGCGATGATCATCAACGGTGAAGGTGCCATGATACCTCTTGAAGAAGTAGCAGAGATAGTCTCTGTCGGCGGTCCTAACAGCATCAGCCGTGAGAACGTACAACGTAAGATTGTCGTCTCTGCCAACACATCAGGCCGCGACGTGGTAAGTATCGTCAATGAGATAGAAGAGAGAGTGAACGAACATGTCAACATTCCAGAAAACTATCTCGTGGAATATGGCGGTCAGTTCCAAAGTGCAAAGAAAGCATCCAAGACACTTATGATAATGACCATTATAGCTATCTTTGTCATATTCCTGCTTTTGTTCGGAGAGTTCAAAGACGTGACATTATCAGCCATCGTACTCATCAACCTTCCTTTGGCATTGATTGGTGGTGTGTTCGCGATTTTCATCACATCAAACACAGTGAGTATCCCTGCTATAATAGGATTCATCACTCTGTTCGGCATCGCTACACGTAACGGAATATTGCTCATCTCTCGCTACCAATATGGAGCTAGCCACGGAATATCATTACGTCAGTCCGTCATTGACGGATCTAAAGACCGTCTCAACCCTATCCTCATGACAGCCCTCACATCAGCATTAGCTCTCATACCTATGGTCGTCAATGGATCACAGTCAGGCAATGAAATACAAAGCCCTATGGCTGTCGTCGTTCTTGGAGGTCTGCTGACATCATCATTCCTCAATATGTATGTCATCCCTATCATATACGAAATGATTTATTCCAGAAAAAATTCTTTACAAAAAAACGATTAAGACGATGAAAAGAATCATATTGACAATAATATCAATGTTGAGCCTGAATACCGCATTCGCTCAATATGCTTACCAAAATGTATTGGAAGCGATAGAAACCAACAGCACAGTCTTGTCCGCTTATTACAAACAAATGGAAGCCGGCAAAGCTGAGAACAACGCACATGCTCTCGTGGAAAATCCTGAAATTGAAGCAGGCTATAAATTCGGTTACGGTGAAGAAAGTGATAAGATCGAAATAGGCATCTCTCAAGAGTTCGACTTTCCGACAGTTTATTCCCATCAGAATAAAATAAGAAAGATGTCTTCCCAGATAATCGACATTCAATACGAGATAGACAGGACATCTGTACTCTCAGAAGCACAGGCAGTCTGCACAGAATTGATTTTCTGTAAGATGAAACTAGCTCTATACAAACAGAATTACGACAATGCCTTAAAGATAGCCGATGCATATCAGAAAATGATGAATGTTGGAGAATGTAATATCTTAGATTATAACAAAGCCAAGATGAATCTCGCCAATGCGAAAAACAACTATGACCTGGAAGTCATTCATCATGACAATCTGATGACATCATTAAAAACCATGAACGGAGGCAATGACATCAACTTCCAATATGAAGATTATGCTGTAATAGTTTTGCCACAAGACTTCGATGAATGGTATGCAGGCATAGAACAAAGTAATCCTGTTTTTGAACAGATGCGCCAGCAGTTTGCCATCGACCAACAAAAGATCAAGTTAAGCAAGGCTGAATGGCTGCCTAAATTCAGTATCGGCTATGGTGCTGAGATGGCACAAGGTCATAACGAAGGTGAACACGGACCTTCAATAGGACTAGCTCTTCCTTTATGGCATAATAAAGGCACTGTAAAAAGTGCCCAGCTACACGCTGAAGCGACAGAGACATTACTCATGAATGAGAAAGCCGTGACATATAACTATCTCGGCAGTCTCTACGCAAAAGCAAAAGCTTTGCAAAACAATATAGGAGAACTTGCAACATCACTACAACAATTCGACAGCCAATCTCTTCTTTATAAAGCTTTTGAACAAGGCGAGATGAACCTCATCGACTATGTCACAGAGACAGAATATTATCAAAATGCCATGCTGGAGTTATATTCTGCACAATATGAGATGAATTCTACAATGATAGAGCTGATGAGCTACGAAGGATTCTAATCATAACATTACAATAACAAAAAACGCCTCGACTTTGATCTGACCCCAAAAAGTTGGACGGATTAATAAAACAGTTTATGTATAAAGAGTTCGGTATTGCACCGGACTCTTTCCTTTTAATTTCAATTTGATTCTATCGTTATTATAATAATGAATGTATTTTTTTAATTGTTTTTTAAAATCATCCATATCAGAAAACTTCTGCAAATATAGCAATTCGGATTTCATTATTCCAAAGAAATTTTCCATAACAGCATTGTCAAGGCAATTTCCCTTTCTTGACATGCTTTGTGTAATGCCGTAGTCTTTAAGAGTCTGCTGATAAAGTTTATGCTGATAATGCCATCCCTGATCAGAATGAAGTATGATACCTTCTGTATTCCTAACTTTACGTTTTGCGGAGTGCATCATATCAATAACCATCTTCAAGTCAGGACGGTCTGATATGGTGTAAGATATGATTTCGCCGTTGAACATATCTATGATCGGTGACAGATAAACCTTGCGGTCAGCCACCTTGAATTCGGTAACATCCGTAGCCCACTTATGGTTAGGTCGTATAGCTTCAAACTCACGGTTAAGGATATTAGGAGCAGTCCTGCCGACTTCGCCTCGATAGGAACGGTATTTCACCTTGCGCACCCTTGACCTGAGATTCATCTCCTGCATCAGCCGCTGCACAGTCTTGTGGTTTATTGTACAGCCTTCATTCCTCAGCTGCTGATATACACGACGATAACCGTAGCGCATGCCATGTTGAGAGAATATCTCGTCTATGCGACGGCGTATGTCTGCATACTTGTCATCACTTCGTCTTGACGTGTGATAGTAATAGGTTGAGCGTGCCATCCCTTTGAGCTGCAACAGTTTCTCCAGCCCAAAGCCATCATGCCTTAGTTCTTCGATGGCTTTTGCCCAATCTCGCGCCAGCGGGCTTCTCTCTCCTCGACTAAGGCTTTCACTTTTTTTAACAGAGCATTCTCCATTCTGAGATATTCATTCTCTTCTCTCAGACGTTCCAGCTCTGTCATTTCTTCTGGTTTCTTCTTCCGTGGTCTTCCCATAATTGATTTCATGCTTCGCTCTTTAGTGGTTGATGAAACGTCAAGTCCCTGTTCTCTAGCAACTTTCAACCAGAAACTCAATCGTCTGGCACTGACTCCATACTTTAACGAGGCACTCACCAAAGTTAAATTATTTTTATTAACATCCGATACTATCTGCAGTTTTAATTTTTCGCTCACCTTAATGGGCCGCTTACGGCGAAGAACTGACTCGCCCTCTGTTTGGTATAAAATCCATAAACATTTAAGCCTTTCTGCATTTATGCCGAATTCATCGCTGATAGATCTAAAGGAACGGCCTTCCTTAAGCATCACCATGTATTTGAGCAATGCTTCTCGATCATGTTTTTTACGCATAATAAAACCCCAAAAGTTTTTTGTCCAAACTTTTGGGGTCACTTCACTTTCATTCAATCGAGGCGTTTTTTATTTTAGCAAGACTATCATCTTCCCTTTTGTCTTTTATCTTTTGCCTTTTGTCTCTTACTGCCATTGTTGTTACTAACCATGGTAAAATCAAGTTGTTTCTTGATAAGGTTGACGCTCTTGACCTGTACTTTCACTTCATCACCGAGCTGATATATATTACCATAATCCTGTCCTATGACGCGGAAGTTCTCTTCATCAAGATAGTAGAAGTCGTCGTTCAAATCGGCATAACGTATCAAGCCCTCGCATTTGCTTTTCTTAAGCTCGACATAAACACCCCATTTACTGATACCCGATATCAGACCGTCAAAGATTTTTCCTACATGATCTTGCAGATATTCAGCCTGTTTATATTTCACCGACTCGCGTTCCATTTCAGCAGCACGTTTCTCCATATCGCTGGCATGACGACACAATTCCTCATATTCCTCCTTATCTACGCTAGGCTGGCCTTCGATGAGATAACGTTCTATGAGACGATGCACCATAAGGTCAGGATAACGACGTATTGGAGAAGTGAAATGAGTATAATGCTGGAATGCCAATCCATAGTGTCCGATATTGATAGTGCTATAGATAGCCTTTGCCATTGTCCTAATCGCCACTGTCTCGACGAGATTCTTTTCACCTTTACCTTCAACGGCATTAAACAAAGCATTATACGATTTAACCAGCTTCTCACGTGAGCTGATATTCATGCTATAGCCGAGTTTGGAGACGAGCTGTATGAAATTGGAGAGCTTCTCTGGATTTGGCTCGTCGTGTACTCTGAATACGAATGTATAGTCTTTATATTTACTGCCAGATTTAGCTATTGTCTCAGCGACAGTCTTGTTAGCCAGGAGCATAAAATCTTCGATGAGCATATTGGCTTCTTTTTGCACCTTGATGTAGGTGTCGATAGGCTTGCCATTTTCATCGAGAATGAACTTCACTTCTTCAGAATGGAAATTGATACAACCCTCGCTCATCCTCTTAGCACGAAGCTTTGTCGCCAGATTGTTAAGAGTCATAAGCTCTTTCTTATTGTCGCCATCAGCACCTTCTATCATCTCCTGCACTTCTTCGTATGTATAACGGCGATTCGACTTGATGACGGTCTTGCCAATCCATTTGTTTATGATATCAGCATTTTCATCAAGCTCGAATATCACCGAGAATGCAAGTTTCTCTTCATCAGGGCGTAATGAACAAACCATATTGCAAAGCTTTTCCGGCAACATAGGAATCGTTCTATCCACTAGATATACGGAAGTACCTCTATCTTGAGCCTCGGTATCTATTGCAGATCCTGGGGTGACATAATGAGACACGTCAGCGATATGGACCCCCACTTCAAAATTACCGTTATCCAGATAACGCAGTGAGAGAGCGTCGTCGAAGTCTTTGGCATCGTGTGGATCGATGGTGACAGTAAAGACTTCGCGGAAGTCGCGGCGTCTTTTTATCTCTGATGCCTTTATCTTATCTGATATAGCCTTAGCTTCTTTCTCCACAGCCTTAGGAAACTCTAGAGGATACTCATATTCTGCGAGTATCGACTGCATCTCCACATTATTCTCGCCAGGATTACCAAGTACTTTCACTATCTCACCGAAAGGATTCTTGGCATTGTCGGGCCATTCCGTGAGATGTACGATGACTTTCTGTCCGTCTTTTGCGCCTTTGTAGCATCCTTTAGGGATAAATATGCTGAGCGGCATAGAAGAGCGATCTGGCACCACAAAGGCGAAACCATGAGAGAGGCTGAAGATGCCTACAAAGTCAGTCTTGGCACGCTCGATGATTTCAACGATTTCACCCTCGTTTTTCTTGCTCTTACGTTTAGGGAACATCGCCACCTTGACCTTATCGCCATGAAGAGCCTTGCCAGTATTGTTGGCAGCGATGAAGATATCTTCACCTTCTTCATCAGGGATGACATAAGCCTTACCTGTGTTTTTCATATCGACGGTACCTATGACAATCTGTTGTTTAGGACCATATTCATGTATGAAATCGGGATGAAGAAGATAACGATAAGGACGATCTTCTATGAGTTTTCCTTCATTACAAAGAGTGACGAGAATCTGATGTATTACATCTTTACCCGCCGCATCGCGAACAGACATTATCTTCGCGATTTGTTTATAATTCATCGGTTTGAAAGGATTCTCACCGAAGATGGCAAGTATAGTATTTACAAATGTGCTTAGACTATTTCTATTTTTCTTTTTAGACATAACTTAAAATTGTATTGGTTCTTTTGATTCTACAAAAATAAAAAAAGTATCAACCATATAACGATTGATACTTAAAAAAGTTGCCCAACCAGGGTTCGAACCTGGACTTTACTGATCCAGAGTCAGTCGTGTTGCCAATTACACCATTGGGCAATCTTGCGAGTGCAAAGATAATAAAAACTTTGAAGCAAGAACGAAGAACCTTGAACTTTTTTTTATACAGTCCAAGGTTCAACATCATTAGTTCAACAGCCTTAGTTCATCTTACACACCGCTGCTGCTCCTAAGATAGCCACGTCGTTGTCAGGGAGTTCAGACACTCTCACATCGACGGAGTCTTTATATACGAACAACAGATTTTCTGCGAATGATTTACGTACTGGGTTAAGCAGCACGTCACCAGCTTTGACAGGGCCTCCCATGAGGAATACCGCTTCTGGTGATGAGAAAGAACAGGCGTTAGCCATAGCAAGACCAAGGATATATCCTGTCTCTTCAAAGATTTTCAATGCCAACGAATCGCCTGCATTAGCGGCATCACCCACAGCCTTACTTGTCAATTCTTCTGTAGGAATCTTGGAAAGGATACCGTCGTATGAAGGATTATTCTCTAACATCTCGATGGCTGTACGACGTATTCCTGTAGCAGAGGTGTAAGTCTCGAGACAGCCTTTCAATCCGCAACCACACTGACGTCCGCCAGGGATGACGATAGAATGTCCAAGCTCACCGGCACCGCCCGTAGCTCCGAGAACGAGCTTGCCGTCAATGATGATACCAGTTCCGACACCTGTTCCCAAGGTAAACATGATAAGATGTTTCATGCCCTTGCCACCGCCATATATCATCTCACCGAAAGCAGCTGCATTAGCATCGTTAGAGATAACAACCTTGACATCCATATATTTGCTGACAATCTCTTGTACATTGAAATCGCCTTTGAAGTTAAGGTTAGTAGCTCCGCTGAAAGTACATTTATAATAATTGCCGTTAGGAGCGCAGATACCGATGCCATCTATCTCTTCAAGTCCGTTTTCTTTCATCATCTCCTTCACGAGATCTGTGATGTCTTTGAGATATACTTCGATGTCGAAATATTTATTTGTAGGAATGTTACGACGGCTAACAATAGTACCGTCTTCGCGAACCAGACCTATATCGGTGTTGGTTCCGCCTATATCAACGCCTATAGAATATGTATGTGCCATAATATTTTTATTTTTTGCAAAGATAGAAAAAAGTCAATATGACAATAAGTTTATTGGCCAATACTTTTTTATGAAGCAGCTATATTAATGTATAGATAATTTCAGTATCTTTGGAGGATTTTTAATCATTTTAAAATGACACTAATTTACAAATTCAAACTATGAAAAAATTACTTTTATTAATGGTGTGCATTCTCGGATTGTTCGGAACAATCAGTGCACAAGAAGCTGGATCCGCTCCATCAAAAGCTTACAACCCAATCCCTAACAACTATGACAACAACATTGAAACGACAGTGGTTGTGTATCATCTGAGCGACGACACTGATGAATATCAACTGTTATTCGGGACAGTTTATCCACCAAAAGACATTGTCAAAGACTGGACTGTAGCAAATAATCTTACAGAAAACAATCTTATCATCACTCAAGTAGGTGAATTAAACACCAGCACAAATTATTTCTGGCAAGTCAACGTACGTAATGAATTTGGCACAACATACGGAGACATCTGGGCTTTCACCACTGCATTCGACATGCCTGGTTATTTCCAAGCATTAAATACAAATATCTATGAAGGTGATGCCGCCGTCATAACTTGGGAAGACATGAAAAATGATCGTACACATCGTGGATACAACGTATATGTCGATGATGTGAAAGTCAACGACAATATCATCACCGGCAATGAATATGCCATAGAAGGTCTGACATATAATATGGAGGAAGGCTATTCTGTCAAGTTATCTGCAGTCTATGACGAAGGTGAATCAAACCTGCTGAGCTGCGGTGTACGTATCTATGTAACAGGCAAGGGTTCTGTCGAGGGCAATATCTTTGAACAAGACGGAGCAACAGCTATCGGCGATGCCATTATAACTTTCGAAGGACGCGACGAACATGACAATGCATGCTCTTTCACTTTCCAAGCTGATGCTGACGGTCACTATTCAGGCGAACTGCTCGCTGGTACTTACAAGGCATACATAACAAAAGACAACTACCAAAATGCCTCACAGGATGTCGTTATCAGTTATGGCGAAACCACGACACTCAACTTCAACGTCAATGAAACATATTTCCCTATTATCGACGTTGATGCTTCTGTCAACGAAGAAGACAATGTCGATGTCGTATGGAGCTGGAACAAAATCATTCCAGAAAGCATCGTCGTTGACTTCGAGACAGGTCTCATAAACCAAGCCAACTTCGACAACAACGGCAGCGCTCCATGGGTCATCACCAACGACGCTTATGAAGGCAACTACGCAATCAAATCATCATGCGAAGGCATAGACTACGGCAGATCTGAAATATCCATCACCATCGATGTTCCTTTCGACGGTATGATGAGCTTCTATCATAAAGTATCGTGCGAGCAATTCTTCGACAATGGTTATTTCTATATCGACGGTGTACAGAAAGCTGTCGCTACCGGTAATGCCGACTGGAGCTACAGAGAATATAAAGTCAAAAAAGGCGTCCATACTTACAAATGGTCTTATCAAAAAGATATTATGGACTCATCAGGCGACGACGCCTATTATGTTGACAACATCGTTTTATATCAAGAGATTCCTCCTTTTGAAGGCGGATGGATTCACTACGACGAAGGCGATTACGCTAATGCAGTAGGTTCAGAGACCGGCGCAATCTATTGGGGTATCAGTTTCCCTGACACAGAAGAATATGCCGATTACTCTTTGACAAAAGTATCTTATTTCGACCAAGATCCTTCTCTTAATATCACAGCAAATATTTATTTAGGAGGAACCGACGCCCCAGGCACTCTGGTATCATCACAAAGCTTCACCACATCAGGATCTCAGTCTGTCATGGAAATTGAACTCGACAACCCTGTTACCTTAGACGGAACACAGCCATTGTGGATCACCTTCTATTCAACAGGATCTTTCCCTGCAACAGGATGCTATCACGTAGGAGACTCTAACAGCGACTGGATCTCATTCAATGGCACATCATGGGGACACACCGTAGATTATGGTGTCATCTATTCATGGCTCGTGAGAGGCTATCTCGAAAATATCAACGGTGAGAAAGCTACTTTAGCTAAAGTCGATTTCAAAGGAGAGACATCAACAGGTCCTGCTATAGCATTGGCCGACGCAAAACCTTTCGGCATCGGCGTTCCTGAAAGAAAGTCAAACGACAGCCGCGCTTTCCAAAATATATATAACGTATATAGAAAGAACATTCTCACTAAAGAAACAGTGACACTAGCCGAAAACATCAGCGACACAACTCTCGTTGATACACAATGGACAACATTAGACAATGGTGCATACCAATGGGGTGTAGGTGCCATCTATGAAGGCAACAGAGGTGAGTCAGAGATAACATGGTCCAACACCTTGGATGTCGGTGAGATGTTTACCGATGTGCTCGTCATGGCACACACCAACGGCAGCAACAACGCAGCTGGAGCAAAAATAAAATTCACCAATCTGGACGAACCTAACATGGGCTACGACTACAAAGGTATCGTCGATGAATCAGAAGAATGCAACTTCAGCAGCTTCCGTAAAGGCAATTATTCTTATGCCGTCATGTTGAAAGGATACGACACATTATATGTAGATTATGTTGAAATCAGAGAAGAAACAACTTTTGTCGTCAACCTTAATGAAATTATAGCTCCTATAGAAAATCTCTTCGTCTCATCTACCGGCTGGGCGATGTGGGAAAACAAGGACTTCAGCAATGGAGGCGGCGAGTTTAACTTCAACTTCGATAACGGAACAATGGACGGATGGCAAACCATCGACGCCGATGGTGACGGATTCAACTGGCGCCTTACAACAGAGATATTAGGTCCTGGCAACGGTAATAACGGAAGTAGATACTGCGTCATCTCACAGTCTTTTGACAACGACACAGACTCACCGTTGACACCTGACAACTACCTCGTAACAACAGACAAATATCTCATCAAAGACGGCTCTCAACTTTCATTCTACGTATGTGCCCAAGACGAGACATGGGCCGCCGAACATTATGGCATCGCTATCTCCACAACAGGCAACAGCAGTCCTGAAGACTTCACCATGATATGGGAAGAGACATTATTGGCAAAAGACAATAACGGAACACGCGACGGATCAAGACAAGGCGCATGGTATATGAAGAGATTAGACCTCAGCAAATATGCAGAACAAGAAATATACATCGCATTCCGTCACTTCAACTGCACCGACCAGTTCTATATTGACATTGATGACATCGTTTTAGTCAATGAAAGTAAAAATGCCAAATCTATCGTTTCTTACGACGTTTATCTCGACGATGTACTTCAAGCAACAGTGACAACACCTTATTACCAACATGATATAGAATCTGAAGAATTTTGGGAATCAGGTCCATTTCACATAACAAAAGTCGTCGCCAACTACGCAGAAGAACAAAGCGAAGGCATTGAATATGGTTGGATGGCTACCTACTGTGGTGCTGTAAATGGTATAACAGATCTCACAGCAGAGACATTCAAAGGAAAAACTGTCTTGAACTGGAATATGCCAGAACAGGAAATACCTGAAGCAAACGACTCTTTCTTCTTCGACTTTGAAGATGGAACAACAGAAGGATGGACAACTATCGACGCAGACGGTGACAACTACAACTGGAGAACTTCAGCAGAATATATGGAGCCTGGAAATGGTAACAACGGTAGTCAACATTATGTCTTGTCAGAATCATTCAACAATCAGTTCGCTGAAATACTCTATCCTGACAACTATTTCGTCACAACAGAGAAATATGCTATCAAAGAAGACTCTGAACTCTCATTCTTCGTATGCGCACAAGATCCAGAATTCGCTGCTGAGCATTATGGTATTGCAATATCATTGGCTGGCAACACCAATCCTAACGACTTCAGCATGATTTGGGAAGAAACATTATCAGCAAAAGGCAATGCCAACGGAACACGCGACGAACGTCAGACAGAATGGTCGTTAAGAACCATCGACCTCAGTGACTTCGCTGGCCGCGAAATTTATATCGCATTCCGTCACTTTGATTGTTCTGACCAATATATGATTGACATCGACGATATCACATTAGTATCTGCCAAAAACAGAGATGAAATACTCAGACCTCTCGGCGTGATGATATTCCGCGACGGCGAACTCCTTACACCAGAACCTATCATGACTAATTCTTACACCGAGATTTATCCTGATGAAGAAGCTCACGAATACTGTGTAAGAGTTGTTTATGAACATTATCCAGATCCAGACTCAGAATTAATTGGCGATCCATACTTGCATTATGCAATGTCATGTCCTCAATGCGCAACAGTAGAACCATTGTTATGCCATGAACCTGAAAACCTCGAAGGAGAATTCATCAACGATAGTCAAAAAGGCGTATATCTCTCATGGGAAGAAAATGACGGCACAGAAAACTTAGACCATTATAATATCTATCGTAGTAATATGAATACCAATTACACCCTGATAGATACAACTACTGAGACTTCATATCTTGACGAGGATGTTGTTGAAAATGGAAGTAACTATTTCTATAAAGTTACAGCTGTATATAAGAAAGGTATCGACGTATGCGAATCAGATCCAGCTCATTCATTAGAACAACCTACACTCGATTATATCAAAGTTCTCGTTCCTGTTAATGTCAACGAATATTCTACAGAAAACATCAGCATTTATCCTAACCCTACAAATTCTACATTAAATGTAGAAGCAGAAGGCATGACACGTATCAACATCATCAACACAATGGGACAAGACGTTTTCGTAAGAGATACTGACAGTGACAGTGAAACCATCGACATGACACAATATGAATCTGGTGTTTATATGTTACACATAACCACAGAATCAGGAATCATTGTCAGAAGAATTGTAAAATTCTAAAACTACATAAAAACAAAACAGCCGTCATTTCAATTCAAGTGACGGCTGTTTTTTTATATCTGTTAATTCAATCCTTTTACTTTCGGCATCCCTGGAACAAAATCCTTGAGATAGAACGGCTCGAAGTATGCCATATCGACGAACTTCTTGTTCTTGAAAGCCTCGTCGGCAAGTTCTGCCATATATGATGCCGAGCAATGGAACTTCTCCACCACAGTTATATTTTCATCATTTTCAAAAAGAGTTACAAGCTTGTCAGCTCCATCACCAAAGAGATAGAGATGGTTATCCTTTTTCATATCTATGAAGGAATTTTCATCTATGACGATAGCTTCAGTCTCCGACATTCTTTCCAGTTTATCATTGAAGAATGCTGAATAAACCTCCATACGTCTTGCATCAATCATAGGACATAAGATAGACCTTGAACTTTCTGGCTGTTGGCTGCTGGATGTTGACTGTTGACCAATAAAACCATACGCCATAGCAGCAAGAGTATCAATCGCGATAAGCGGTTTCTCCAAAGCATAACAAAAACCTTTGGCAGTGCTGACTCCGATACGCAACCCTGTGTAGGAACCAGGGCCCATACTTGTAGCGATAGCGTCAAGATCTTTATATGCCACACCGGCTTCCTTCATCATCTCGTCGATGAAGATTGTTATTTTCTCGGCATGATTTTGACCATCAAGACTTTCTCTCAAGGCAACGACATTGCCTTTATCTACTAGTGCCACCGAACAAACAGCAGTGGAAGTTTCTATGCAAAGTATCATCAGAATAATTTTTTGCAAAGTTAAAAAATTAACAAGGATATTATTTCAATTCTCTGAAAAATAAATTATATTTGTGGCATTATTAACAAAACTTCGCAGTTACGTGAAAAGCCATGTGACTTAGAAGGCGAAGCTATATCAATGAATATATTTAAAGTCAAACAATATGAGAGTTATTATTGAACCTAGTTATGAAAAAGTGTCGCAATGGGCGGCCAACCATATCGTCAAAAGAATAAATGAGTTTAATCCTACAGAAGAAAGACCTTTCGTCTTGGGATTGCCGACAGGCTCGACACCGCTAGGAACATATAAGACTTTGATAGAACTTTATAGACAAGGCAAAGTTTCTTTCAAGAATGTCGTCACTTTCAATATGGACGAATATGTAGGGATAGCTGAGGATCATCCTGAGAGCTACCACTCATTCATGTGGAACAACTTCTTCAATCATGTTGACGTAAGAAAAGAAAACGTAAACATCCTCAACGGCAATGCTGAAAATCTTGAAGCAGAATGTCAACGTTATGAAGAAAAGATAAAGTCATACGGCGGAATAGACTTATTCATGGGCGGCATCGGTCCTGACGGCCACATCGCCTTCAACGAACCTGGTTCTTCTCTCACATCAAGAACAAGGGTCAAGTCATTGACAACAGACACAATCATCGCCAACTCAAGATTCTTCAACAACGACATCAACCAAGTTCCTAAGACAGCCTTGACAGTAGGTGTAGGCACTGTAATGGATTCCAAAGAAGTCATGATTTTAGCTAACGGCCATGGCAAGGCAAGAGCACTCGCTCAGGTTATAGAAGGCAGTGTCAACCATTTATGGACAGTCAGCGCATTGCAGATGCACCCTAAAGGTATCATCGTATGCGACGACTTGGCGACATACGAATTGAAAGTAGGCACGGTCAATTATTTCAAGGACATAGAAAAAGATAATTTATAAATGGTGCCTGAGCCTGTCGAAGGCAAACTCGGCACTTCGACAAGCTCAGTGACCGCTATATAATCTCAAGATAATTATATGGCATCTGAGAACTATTTCATCCATGAATCTTCATACATCGACGACAATGTCACCATTGGCGAAGGCACTAAGATATGGCATTTCTGTCACATTCAATCTGGTGCTCGTATAGGAAAGAACTGTTCTTTCGGGCAGAATGTCAATGTCGGCAACAATGTAAAGATTGGCGACGGTGTCAAGGTACAGAACAACGTTTCTATATATGAAGGCGTAGAACTGGAAGACAACGTCTTCTGCGGACCTAGCTGTGTGTTTACCAACGTCACCGTCCCGAGAGCGAAATATCCAGTCCATGGAGTGTATAAAAAGACATTAGTCAGAGAAGGTGCCTCGTTAGGAGCCAACTGCACTATTGTATGCGGTGTCACCATCGGAAGAAACGCCATGATAGCAGCAGGCGCCGTCGTCACCAAAGACGTAGAAGACAACGCCCTCATGGCAGGAGTGCCAGCACGACGGATTGGGAGCGTTGATGAAAGAGGGGAGAGGATTAACGACTAAGGGCTAACGACTAATGGCTAAGGAATAAGGGTTGAGGATAGAAAAGGAGGTTTATATGAGTAGAGGTAGTTTTGAGAGTTTAAGGGTTTGGCAAAATGCAAGATACTTAGTTAATTTAGTTTATGACTTAATGGAAGATAACAAAAACTATGGATTTAGGGATCAGATTCAAAGAGCATCTGTTAGTAAATGAATAATATTGCAGAAGGTTATGGGTCTGGTACTGACGCCAAGTACGCAAACTTCCTACACATTGCCAAAGGAAGTTGTTCAGAAGTTAGATCAATGTTATACGTATGTCTAGATAAAAATATTGTAGTAAAGAACAATTCGATATATTAAAGTCACAAGCAATCATTATTTCATCTCAATTATATAAATTATTAGAATATTTAAACAACAAATAAGGTCATTGGCAGACTCTAAAACCTTTAGTCTTTTGCCATTAGCCTTTCGCCATTAAAACTATGAACTTCTCAATAATAGGCGTCGGCGGCTATATCGCCCCACGACATCTTAAAGCAATAAAAGACACAGGAAACACCTTAGTCTCTGCCTACGATAAAAACGACAGTGTAGGTATAATGGACAGCTACTTCCCTCAAGCTTCGTTCTTTACCGAACAAGAGCTGTTCGACCGTCATAACACCAAACTGATAGAGAGAGGAGAGAAGATAGATTACATATCAGTCTGCACCCCTAACTATCTGCACGACGCACACACACGTTATGGACTGAGACTAGGCTGCGATGTCATCTGCGAGAAGCCTGTCGTGCTCAACCCTTGGAACATCGACGCCCTTGAGGCAGTGGAGAAATCTACAGGACAAAAAGCATACACCATACTTCAGCTACGTCTTCATGAGTCGATAGCTGCTTTGAAGAAGAAAATAGACGAAGGTCCTAAAGACAAGATATACGATGTCGATTTAACATACATTACTGCAAGAGGCAATTGGTATTACACCTCATGGAAAGGCGACATCAACAAAAGCGGTGGAGTAGCGACCAACATCGGCATACATTTCTATGATATGCTGCAATGGATTTTCGGTAAGGTGACAAAGAGCGTGGTACATGTGTCGAGTCACGACAGAGTGGCTGGATATATGGAACTGGAGAAAGCAAGAGTACGTTACTTCCTGAGCATCAACGCTGACACATTGCCAGAAAACGCCGTGCAAGGAGAGAAAAGAACATACAGGACCATCATGATTGACGGCAATGAATTCGAATTCAGCCAAGGATTTACCGAGCTTCACACCGAGAGTTATAAGAAGATACTCTCAAGCGAGGGATTCAGAATATCTGAAGCCAGAAACTGCATTGAAATGGTTTACGACATAAGAAATGCAACACCAATAGGACTCAAAGGCGACTACCATCCATTGGCGAAGTTGGAGCTGAGCAAGCATCCGTTTGGATGGAAATGATTGAGTTGATAGCAAAAAACTAACAGTTATATGAAAGGCATCGTACTAGCAGGCGGTTCTGGAACACGCCTATATCCAATAACAAAAGGAGTCAGCAAGCAGCTGCTTCCTATCTTCGACAAACCTATGGTATATTATCCGATATCTGCTCTTATGCTTGCAGGTATCCGCGACATTCTGATAATATCAACACCACAGGACCTCCCAGGGTTCCAACGTCTTTTGGGAGACGGCTCCGACTATGGAGTCAACTTTTCATACGCAGAACAGCCTTCTCCTGACGGACTCGCCCAGGCATTCATCATTGGAGAAAAATTTATCGGCGATGACTGCGCCTGTCTCGTATTAGGCGACAACATCTTCCAAGGAGCTGGCTTTACATCACTATTGAAAAACGCCGTCATCGATGCTGAACAGAACAACAAGTCAACTGTGTTCGGCTACTGGGTCAGCGACCCAGAACGTTACGGTGTCGCTGAATTTGACGAGAACGGCAACTGCATCTCAATAGAAGAGAAACCTAAAAACCCTAAGAGCAACTACGCCGTAGTAGGATTGTATTTCTATCCTAACAAAGTTGTCGATGTAGCGAAAAATATCAAACCATCAGCGAGAGGCGAATTGGAAATAACATCGGTCAACCAAGAATTCCTCAAAGACGGAGAACTCAAAGTTCAGGTCTTCGACAGAGGATTCGCATGGCTCGACACTGGAACACACGACTCACTAGCTGAAGCATCAACATACATCGAAGTCCTGGAAAAAAGAACCGGACTCAAAGTAGCATGTCTCGAAGAGATAGCATACACCCAAGGCTGGATAACAAAAGAAAAGATCATCGAACTCGCACAGCCTATGATTAAGAATCAATATGGACAGTATCTGCTGAGAATAATTGAAAGTTAAGGAATTATGATGGTTTAAAGTTTAAAGCTTAAGGTTTAAAGTTATGTTTTCATTTAGGAAATTAGATGTGTACAATGAAGCAAGAGTGTTGGTTAAGGATGTTTACTATTTAATGCTATCATTTCCTAAAGAAGAAAAATATGCATTATGCGATCAACTTCGACGATCATCTATTTCTGTACCAGCCAATATTGCTGAAGGTATGGGAAGACGTTCTAAAAAAGAGCAAATTCATTTCTTAGAAATAGCATTTGGATCTTTGATGGAAACATTTTGTCATATTGAGATAGCCAAAGACTTAGGATACATTACCGAAGAACAATTAAATATCAAAGAAAGACAAATAGAAATAATTTCAAAGAGACTTTCCAAATTAACATCAGCAATTGAACATAGTATAACAAAATAGTTGAGATTTAGGATAAAGTGCTCAAAACACCTTAAACCTTAAACCTTAAACCTTAAACCTTAAACTATAAATACCATGACTAAAAGAAATATAGTAATCACTGGCGGCGCAGGATTCATCGGTTCTCACGTCGTTCGTTTGTTTGTAAACAAATATCCAGAATATAACATCATAAACTTAGATAAACTCACTTACGCTGGTAACTTGGCTAACCTGAAAGATATTGAAGACAAGACAAATTACAAGTTCGTGAAGATGGACATCTGTGACTTCGAGGCTTTCTATCAGCTTATGCAAGATGAAAAAATAGACGGCATCATACATCTCGCAGCAGAATCACATGTAGATAGAAGCATCAAAGACCCATTCACCTTCGCAAAGACCAACGTAATGGGAACTTTATCACTGCTTCAAGCAGCGAAATTATATTGGGAATCACAACCAACTCCATATAAAATTGTTAGAAACTCAGAATCTCAAAACCTCAAAAAAGACTCAAATACTGTTGACTGTAGATTCTACCACATCTCCACCGACGAAGTCTACGGAGCCTTAGCAATGAACCATCCAGAAGGAATTGAACCTCCGTTCAAGACCGTTGCTTCATCTGAAGGTCACAAGGCTTACGGCGACGAGTTCTTCTATGAGACTACAAAATACAATCCTCATTCACCATATTCAGCTGCAAAAGCAAGCAGCGACCACTTCGTAAGAGCATATCACGACACATACGGAATGCCGACTATCGTGACAAACTGCTCCAACAACTACGGTCCTTATCAATTTCCTGAGAAATTGATACCGTTATTCATCAACAACATCCGTCATCGCAAACCATTGCCTGTCTATGGCAAAGGCGAAAACGTACGCGACTGGTTATATGTTGAAGACCATGCAAGAGCGATAGACTTGATTTTCCACAAGGGTAAGATTGCTGAGACATACAACATCGGCGGCTTCAACGAATGGAAGAACATCGACTTGATTAAGGTCATGATTAAAACAGTTGATATCGTTCTAGGTCGAGTTGCTTTGAGCGATGAGCAACGAGCAATGAGCTGCTCACAACTCACAGCTCAAGGCTCACTGCCTGACAGCGCATTCCCAGATTTAGATCTGATTACATTTGTCACCGACAGATTAGGTCACGACGCACGTTACGCCATCGACTCCACCAAGTTACAGAAAGAACTCGGCTGGGAACCATCACTCCAATTTGAAGAAGGCATCGAGAAGACTGTACGCTGGTACCTCGACAACGAAGAATGGATGGATAATGTAACCTCAGGCGACTATCAAAAATATTACGAAGAGATGTATAAGTCGAATTAAAAATTGAGAGTTTAAAATTTAAAATTATTCTTTTTTATTTAAAAAAATAGCCCTATCTTAGCAAGTTGAAATTATAAGTAAACCAACTTAACTTACATCACAAAAGTAATTGATACACTGATTATTAATTATTATCATTGTGAGTAAGCAGGCGGAGCTGTGCAAAGAAATATAGATAAATTGAAAGATTATTTCTGTATAAAAATTTAACCATGTCATACAAACATTTACAATTTCCAAAAGATTCATTATTCCTAGTAACCGGTGGAGCCGGTTTCATAGGATCTAATCTTTGTGAAGCAATTCTTAATTTAGGTTACAAAGTACGTTGTCTTGATGATTTATCAACAGGTAAGCAAGCCAATGTGGATATGTTTCTTGACAATCCAAATTACGAATTCATCAAAGGCGACATCAAAGATCTTGACACTTGTATGACTGCCTGTAAAGATGTTGATTTTGTTCTTAATCAAGCAGCATGGGGAAGCGTGCCTCGTAGTATCGAGATGCCGCTTTTTTATTGCGCTAACAACATACAAGGAACATTGAATATGATGGAAGCTGCTCGTCAGTGTGGTGTCAAGAAATTCGTTTATGCATCCAGTTCTTCTGTTTATGGAGACGAACCTAATCTTCCTAAGAAAGAAGGTCGTGAAGGGAATTTGCTATCTCCTTACGCATTGACCAAACGCTGCGACGAAGAATGGGCTAAACAATATACAAAACATTACGGACTCGACACTTATGGAATGCGTTACTTCAACGTATTCGGACGCCGTCAAGACCCTCATGGAGCATACGCCGCAGTTATCCCTAAATTCATAAAACAGCTTCTTAACGATGAGCAGCCAACAATTAACGGCGACGGCAAACAAAGCCGCGACTTTACTTACATCGAAAATGTTATAGAAGCCAACCTTAAGGCTTGTCTTGCGCCTTCAGAAGTAGCAGGTGAGGCTTTCAACATCGCATACGGAGGAAGAGAATATCTCATAGATATCTATTATTCTCTCACAAAAGCTCTTGGAAAAGACATCGAGCCTATTTTCGGTCCTGATCGCAAAGGTGACATAAAACACTCTAATGCGGACATCAGCAAAGCCCAGCAAATGCTAGGTTATGATCCAGAATATGACTTTGCACGTGGTCTCAATGAAGCAATAGAATGGTATAAAAACAATCTGTAAAAAATAACAATTCATATATGAACGAAATAAAAATTTGTGTTATCGGCTTAGGTTACGTAGGACTTCCTTTAGCACGCTTATTCTCAACAAAATATCAAACTGTCGGTTTCGACATGAATGTCAAACGCTGTGAAGCTCTCATGGCAGGTCATGACGCAACATTAGAAGTGTCTGATGAATTATTACAAGACGCCATCAACAATCACGGATTCAAATGTACAGCCAACATTGAAGACATCCGCGATTGTAATTTCTATGTAGTTGCTGTTCCGACTCCTGTTGACCAACATAACAACCCAGACCTAACTCCATTATACGGAGCATCAACAACAGTTGGCAAAGTGATAAACAAAGGCGATATCGTGGTTTACGAATCAACAGTTTATCCTGGCGTTACAGAAGATGAATGTATTCCTGTAGTTGAAAAAGTATCAGGCTTGAAGTTCAATGTTGACTTCTTCGCTGGTTATTCTCCAGAACGTATCAACCCAGGCGACAAACTTCATACTGTTGAAAAGATTAAGAAAGTAACTTCAGGTTCAACACCAGAAATTGGCAAGATTGTCAATGACGTTTATGCATCTGTCATCACAGCAGGAACACACCTTGCTCCAACAATGAAAGTTGCCGAAGCTGCAAAAGTCATTGAAAACTCACAACGCGACATCAACATCGCTTTCGTCAATGAGCTCTCAAAGATATTCACAAAAATGGGCATCGACACCAACGACGTATTGGAAGCAGCTTCAACAAAATGGAACTTCCTGCCTTTCAAACCAGGTCTCGTTGGCGGTCACTGCATTGGCGTTGACCCATACTATTTAGCACAATGCGCTATGACATACGGCTACAACCCAGAAATCATCCTCGCAGGCAGAAGAATGAACGACAGCATGGGCGCATACGTAGCAGACCAGACAATAAAACACATGCTTAAGAAAGGTATCCAAGTATTGAATTCAAACATACTTATCTTAGGTTTCACATTCAAAGAAAACTGCCCAGACTGCCGTAACACAAAAGTAGCAGACATCGTTAAAGCATTAAACGAATACAAGTTGAACATTGACATCTACGACCCATGGGCAAGCCCTGCCATTGCAAAACACGAATACAACATTGACATCACAAACGAAATTCCTACAGATAAATACGATGCAATAATACTTGCAGTATCACACAAAGAATTCGCAGAACTCAATGTCAAGAGTTTTGGTAAAGAAAATCATGTCATCTTCGACGTGAAAGGATTTTTAGATAAAGATTTAGTTGACGGAAGATTGTAAAAAAAAACCTAGATAAGCTGTAATATGGCTTCTAATAAAAAACAGGTAATAATGTTATACTTCTCATCATTGGCAGGAATGATGATAGGTATGATAAGTTCTGTTATTAACACACGAGCTCTACCTCCTGAACAATATGGAGATGTTAGATATATACAAAATATAATATCATTTGTTTCAAGTTTACTTTTATTTGGATACTTTGTTTCTGGCAGCCGTCTATTAGCACTTTCAAAAGATGAAATTTATAGTCGTCGTATTAGAGGTGCTATGTGTGCAATACTTGGAGCAACGCAACTTGTTCTAATGATTGTTATGTTTTGCCTATATCTATGGAACGATTATCATGGGAATGACATATCTTATTTATATCTCATTTCTATTCCAGTGTGTGGAAACGTAATAATGCTAAACTATATTAATACAACTGCACAAGGAGATAATCATATCGGAAGAATATCAATAGCAAGAATGTTACCGACATTGATATATATTATTGTCGCATTATGTATATATAAACTATACGCTGCAACCCAAGCTATTATGTTATTGTTATATAACGGCATTGCTGTCATAACTCTTCTGTCTATAATTATTTCTACCAAACCTATTTTCAAAGATCTTAAACAGTCATTTCTGATACTTAACAAAGAAAACAAAAGTTATGGATTTAATGTGTATTTAGGTTCTATTACAGCTGTTTCAACAGGTTATCTAGCAGGAATATCATTAGGCATGTTTTGCGACACAAATGCTGAAGTTGGTTTTTATACTTTAGCACTTACTCTATCTTCTCCATTATCCATGTTACCTTCAATTATTGGCACAACACACTTCAAACGATTTGCAAATGAAAATAAAATTGATAGAAAGATAATAGTAGGTTCTATATCAATAACAGTCCTTAGTCTAATTTTATATGTTTTATTTATTAAGTATATTGTAGCATTTCTTTATGATGATAATTATTCATCTGTAAGTACAATTGCATCATTGCTAGCTATTGGAGTATCAATACATGGTTTTGGCGATATGCTAAATCGTTTCTTAGGAGCACATGGTAAAGGGAAAGAACTACGAAATGCCGCTTTTGCATGCGGTACAATATTAGTCTTTGGAAACATTGTTTTTGTATATTTATGGGGAATTAATGGAGCAATTATAACCAAAATTCTTAGTTCATTAACATATTTCACAATATTATTATACTATTATTGTAAATACATTAAAATAAATAATTATGAACATAATGAGACTATTTAATATATTTATAACAGATCCTAAAGGATATATAACAGTAAAATATATATCGTATTTAAACAGAATTGTTGCGCTAATTACCACTGTCTATTGCAGATTTATAATGAGAATTATGGGCATACAATATGGGAAAAATATAAAATTTCGTGGTAGAACGATGTTTTTACGTACTCCAAATACCAATATAGCAATAGGTAATAATGTTTCATTTAATTCTTTATCAAGATACAATTATCGAGGAATCAATCATAGATGTATAATTCAAACTGGTAAGAATGGAAATATTATAATAGGAGATAATTGTGGATTTTCAGGTGTAAGCATTGTTTCTAGTATTGGTGTTACTATTGGTAAAAATGTAATGTGTGGCACAAATGTTATTATTGGCGACAGAAATGATCACGAAGATAGATATCCCCAATTTAAGCCAGAAAAAATTATTATAAAAGACAATGTATGGATAGGTATGAATAGTGTGATAATGAAAGGAGTAACTATAGGAGATAATTCAATAATAGGTGCAAATAGTATTGTGACTAAGGATATACCTGCAAATTGTATAGCTGCAGGAAATCCGTGCAAAGTAATTAAATATATAGAAAATGATTAAATTATTAGACAATACTAAAATTTCTTGGTATAATTACTTTTATATGTTATGTATGATGGTATATTTAGGATATGCCACCGTATTTGCAAGAAGTTTAGGAAATATATCTACATGGGGTAATACATTTGGTATTATTATTACAATTATATTTATCTATAATAATAAAATAAAGTTTAACTCAAAGTATTTTATTAGCATTGCTATATTTTTAATATATGCTACAATAACATCAATCAACAATGGATTAGTAAACCCATTATGGATTTCACAATGGATAATCTGGTTAAGTATAGCATATTGCATTTGTTATGCTTTCAAAAATAATTTATTCATTATTTATGAATCTGTGATGTTTCAATTGTGCATTATATCAATGATATTTTGGACTATACACATTATATCTCCAGAAACAATTATTAGAATTGCAACAACATTTGAGTTTTCAACACCACATGGTGGTGATAATTCAAATGTGCTAAAAAACATTATTTTTTATACTATAAACAGGTACGGAAGTAACGAATTTTCGTTATTAACAAGAAATGCCGGTTTTGCATGGGAGCCTGGAGCATTTTCATCATATATTTGCCTTGCTATTTTTTGTAATTGTTTACGTTCGAATTTTAGGATAAAACATAACTATGTACTTGTTATGTTTATTATTACACTATTTTCAACTCAATCAACGACTGGTATCATGATTTTTTTAATCATGATTATTGTATGGCTTATTATTAATGGTAAATTTTTGATATCATTTTTATTATTACCAATATTAATATATGTTTTTCGATTACCATTTGTACAAGATAAATTATTTTATGAATGGGGTAATTTAGGAGAATTTGATCTATCTAAAATAGATAGTAGCGGTATATATACAATTGGAAGAATGCAGTCTTTGGTTATTAATTGGCAGGAATTTTTACGACACCCATTAATTGGACTAGGTGGATGGAGAGGCGGCACTTGGTTAAATCAATTTGGATATGATAATATTTCTACAATATCGGGAATTGGAGAAATGCTGGCAATGTATGGTGCGATAATGACATCTATTTTTTTAATACTACTATTTAAATCTGCAAGAAAGATTGCAACAACTATGTCAAAAAATGGATATCTACTTCTAGTTGTAATAATTGGAATGATGTTTAGTTATTCCCTATGGGACCATCCTATATATATATGTTTTTGGATGTATGCAATATATAATTCATCAAGTATCAATAAAAATTATAAAATTACTAAATAATGACTGTACATATTATATTGAATTCATCTTTCCCATATGGTGGAGCATTGACTAATAGAATCTTACATTATGCTGACGGTTTAAAAAAGAATGGTATTGAGTGTAAAATAGTTGTACCATTCCCTCACGATAAATATAACAATATTCATAACAAAGATGCAAAAGGATCTTTCGAAGGTATAGATTTTATCTATACTGCTAATATTACATATAGGAGTAAAAACTTTATTAAAAGAAGAATTAATGATTGTATTGGTTACATTGGAACATTATCATATTTGATTAAAGAAACTAAGAAAAAAGACATTATTATCTGCACATCACCAAATACTATAAATTATTTATTTATAATATTATTGTGCAAAATATTTAAACTAATAACAATTAGTGAATTAAATGAATTACCATTCGTTTTTTGTGAACAAACTCCCAAAATCATAAATAAAAGAAATAAATTTTTCAATGGTATATTTAAAAAGTTTGATGCTCATATCGTTATATCCGATACATTATACGATATTGCAAAAAAAAACACTGATGCACCAATAATAAAAGTACCAATAATAATAAATACAGATGCAATACATTGTATAAAAGACAATACAAATCCTGAGAAAGCTCCATTTATTTTTCATTCAGGTACATTAACTGAAAAAAAAGATGGTATATGTGGTATGTTAGAAGCATTTGGAATAGCAAAAAACGAACTGAAAAAAGATATTATGTTCATTTCTACTGGTTATTTAGAAAAATCACCTGACAAAAATAAAATTTATAAAATTATTGAAAAATATGGTTTAAAAGATAGTGTCAAATTTCTAGGATACATCGATACAGAGACACTTAGAAGATATCAAAAATATTGCTCATTAGTTATAATAAACAAGTATCCAACTCTGCAAAACAAGTATTGCTTTGCCACTAAAACAGGAGAATACCTCATATTTAGACGTCCAATAATTATGACAAACGTCGGTGAAGCTATGAATTATTTTAAGGATAACGATAATGCATATATAATAGAGCCTAACAACCCCATATTAATTGCAGAAAAAATTATTCACATCTATAAAAATAAAGAAATAGCAGAAACCATAGGTGATAGAGGATATCGACTGGTCGAAAAAGAATTTAACCATATATATCAAGCAAAACGAATGCTAAAATTTTTCAATAGTTTAGTAAACTAAAATTACAAATATGAGAATTGCAATTCATCACAAAAAAAAATCCTTTTCAGATGATTGGATTCAATACTGCGATAATAATAATATTGATTATAAGATTGTTAATGCATATAGTACAGATATTATCAAAGATTTAGAAGATTGCGATGCATTTATGTGGCATCACCACCATGGTAATCCAAAAGACGTTCTCTTTGCAAAACAATTACTTACATCAATACAATCATCTGGTAAAATTGTATTCCCTGATATAAATACAGGTTGGCATTTCGATGATAAAGTTGGGCAAAAGTATTTACTAGAATCTATTAACGCCCCAATAGTTCCATCATATATATTTTACTCAAAAAAAGATAGTGCTACATGGATAAATAGTACAACATTCCCAAAAGTTTTCAAACTAAGAGGTGGTGCTGGGGCTGTCAATGTAAAACTTGTAAAAAACAAGAAAGAAGCATATAAATTAATGAAGAAAGCTTTCAATAAAGGTTTCAAACCAAGTGATAGTTGGGCATCATTAAATGATAGAATATTAAGATGGACAAGAGGGCAAGCATCGTTTATTCACGTTATAAAAGGTGTTTTAAAATTATTTTTTCCTAGTGAGATTAATAGAAAATCTCATAAAGAAAGAGGATATACTTATTTTCAAGATTTCATGCCAGGAAACAATCATGACATAAGAATATGTGTTGTTGATAACAAAGCCTTTGGGATAAAACGTCTTACTAGAGATAAAGATTTCAGAGCATCTGGAAGTGGCAATATTGTATACGATAAAAACCAATTAGATGAAAGATGTGTTATAATTGCATTTGAAATTGCAAAAAAATTAAAAACACAATCTATTGCATTTGACTTTATTTATAATAAAAATAATGAACCTCTAATAGTAGAAATAAGCTACGGATTCTCTAAGGATGCATATTATAAATGTGAAGGATACTGGACAGACGATATGCAATGGCATGAAGGAACAAATTTCGACTTTTGTGGATGGATGGTTGAAAGTGTAGTAAATAAATTGAAAAAATAAAATATGCGAATCACATTTATACTTGATACATTTGGGGGTGGAGGCAAAGAACGCCGTTGTTTACAATTAATCCAAGGGCTGAATGATGCTGGATATAAAGATATTCAAGTTATTATTATTAATCACAAAATAGCATATGAGGAATTATATGATTGTAAATGTCAAATAATAAGAATAAATCGAAAAGAAAGAGGCCTCAGTTTTTTAGAAACGAGAAGAGAAATTCAAAAACATATAACAATTTTTTCTCCTGATATTGTACAAGCATGGTCTATAATGTCTGCATTATTCATAATAACAATCTATCCATTTCACAAATTTAATTTCGTAGCTAGTTATGTAGCAGATGTAATAAAGCCTAAATTTCCAATTGGATGGTTAACAAATATAATATGTAAACATATATGCACTGGCATTATTGGAAACTCAAAGGCAGGACTTAAAGCATATAAAGTTCCAAAGAAAAAAGGAGTTCTCATATACAATGGTTTTAACGAAAAACGATATGAAACTATCGTAGATAAAGATAAAATACGAAGAGAGTTAGATATAAAAACAAAATTTGTGATAATTCAAGCTGCCACATTTTATCCTCTAAAAGATTGGCAATGTTATATTGATACTGCAAAAATAATTACATCAAAACGTGACGACATAACTTTTTTGTGCGCAGGAGGAGGACCTTTGTGGGATTTTTATAACAACCAAATAAATGAAGAAGAGAGGAAATTAATAAAAATGATAGGTAGACGCAATGATATTGATAATATCTATCAGATATGTGACTTATCTGTACTATGTACAAATATTAATGCCAAAGAAGGTCTTTCAAATACAATAATGGAATCTATGGCATTCGGAGTACCAGTTTTAGCCACTGATGGCGGTGGAACTCCAGAAATTATTACAGATAACATTAATGGTTTCATTATTAAAGAACAAAAACCCAAAATGTTAGCAGAACAAATTGAGGATATCATTGAGAATACTCTTTTAAGAGAAAATATATCTAAAAACGGTTTAGCAACTATCAAATCAAAATTTCTATTAGAAACAAAAACTAAAGAATATATAGATTACTACAATAGTTTAAAATTGAACAAATAACATAAAACTTATACAATATTTTTTAAGAATTTTTTATCATTTATTTTGTATGGGTATAAAAGAATTTTTTATCAAAAAACTTCGAAGAAATACATTAATTAGTGGATTGTATTTTTTATATAGGGATTATTTTGGAGATCTTCGACGTAGTCGTTTTGGTTTTATTGCCGATGACGTAACTTTAATGCCTCCATTACGTATTGCTAATCCCAAAAATGTATTTTTATATGGAGACAATGGACTTCGTAATGCAGACATTATGGCTACATATGCAAAATTCATAATGAAGCCACATTCAGGTGCTGCTGAAGGGTTAAGAGTTCGAACAGGCAATCATGCAATGGTTCTTGGACGCTTTTATAGAAGCATTAAAAAAGGTGAGAAACCTCTAGGTCTAGATAAAGATGTAATTGTTGAATCAGATGTTTGGATTGGAAGCAACGTTACAATACTTGCAGGAGTTACCATTGGAAGAGGATGTACAATAGGGGCTTCATCATTGGTAAATAAAAGCACTCCTCCATATTGTGTTGTTGTAGGCGTTCCTGCGAAACCAATTAAGTTCAAATGGACTATTGATGAGATTCTTGAACACGAAAAGGTTCTTTACCCTGAAAACGAGCGTTATACTCGCGAAGAATTGGAAAAAATCTTTGCAGAAACAAAAACAAAGAAATAAATAAACATAAATTTATGTCGTTAGAATTGAGATACGATTGCCGATGGTCAGATAAACTTGATGACAAATTTATAAACGATTACAATCGATTACAAGAAATAGTATTCCATAACGGATATACAAGAGAACTTTTCAAAAAAAAATATCTTGATAACATTTATGGTCCATCTATCATCATAGTGGTTTATAGCAATGACAAACCAATCGGTGCTCGCACATTCTGGAGAAATGACATCAATGAAACTGAAGCTTATCAACCAGGTGATGTTTGTGTTCTTGAAGAGTATCGCAGGAAAGGCATATTCTCAGAGATGACAAAACAAGCATTAGATATGCTCGAAAAGGATACCATTGTATACACTTACCCAAATGCAAACTCATTTCCAGCACACATTAAGATAGGTAACAAACTCGTGGCGAAATATTATCCAAGATTGTTCTCGCACAAAAAATACCAAAAAGAACACACATTAAAACTTGACAAGAATTATGCTGATTGGTGGTTTTCTACAAGTGATAAAATAATGCATATAAAGAGATGCAATTGCTATTATCTTGTTATTAACTATGGATTACCTTTTATGTACATTGTACTTGCCGAAGTTGATAAAGAAATTGCAAAAAAATTCCCCAAGAGTTATATCGGCATCTACTTTTATCGTAGCACAAAGATATCATTCTACAATAAATATAAACGTCCTTTGCTCATCGTAAGCAAGAACGAAAATACAGAATATATACCTACATGGAAAATTGATTCATTAGGTTATTAATTAAAAAGAAAACTATGAAATTGATAAACTCTGTACTTGGTTTTATAACATACAATCTATTCTACCCTTTTCAAAAAAGCAAAATGAACGTACTGTCTTTGTATTTCCACGATCCATTAGCGGAATCTTTTGAGAGTGTTGTTCTATGGTGCAAGAAAAAGGGTTATAATTTTGTTCACATTGACGAAATCACAAATTATATTAAAGGAGAACCGTTAAAACACAAAAAGATGGTTCATTTTTCTTTTGACGATGGTTGGTTGACAAACAAAGCATTGATTCCAATCATTGAGAAATATAACGTACCTATTACAATTTTTGTTCCAGTAGAACCGCTTGAAAGTGGAAATTTCTGGTGGAATTATGCATATGCCAAATACCAGAACCTTGCAAAAGTTGAGGAATTCAAGACTTTTGATGAAGAGAGATTCAACAACGAGGTAAACAAAATAAAGCATGAAATTAAACTTAATAGGGAAGCCGTTACGTTTGATGAACTGAAAGAAATGAGCAAACACCCGCTCATAAACATTCAGAGCCATTCATATAATCATCCGATACTGACAAATATAAATGATAAACAGCTCGACTATGAGCTATCCGAATCAAAGAATTTCTTGAGTTCACTTCTCAATAAGGAAATTGACACCTTTAGCTACCCTAACGGCAGTTTCGGTAAACGCGAGGAGGATGCTGTAAGTAAGTATTACAAATGCGGCTACACGACAGAAGAGAGATATCCACAACCAGGTGGTAATTTGTTCAGAATACCTAGAACATGCCTCGTTGATAATTATTGGTCAAATTTAAGTAGAATTGTCGGAGCTTGGAAATTACTCAAAAAAATAATACCTTAACATTATGAAAGTTATTATCAATTCGCCATCTCTCGATCCTAAAGTAAATGTAAGTGGAATATCTACTGTTACACAGTTTATTATATCAAATAATAATGATGTAAATTACATTCACTTTGAAGTAGGTCGTAAAGATGCTGAAAGTCAAAATATTATTTCTCGCATAAAAAGGATACTGCATAATATAGTAGATTGGGAAAAAATAATCAGCGAAAACAATATTTCCATTGTTCATTACAACATTCCTCTTATGAAAGGTGCTATAATTCGTGATTATATGCTGTTAAAGGTAGCTCATAAGAAGAAAAAAACTATCGTGTTGCACGTTCATGGCGGAATTTATATAAAGGAACGTAATCGTCCGTGGTATTTAAGATTGCTATTGAATAAAATCTTTTCGTGGAGTAAGCATATTATTGTGTTAGGTGATGAAGAAAGAACAATTTTAGGAGAAGATTTTGCACTTAATAATATCACATCATTGCCAAATTGTATTGATCTTTCAGATGCTAAAAATTTTAATAAAGATGTATCTCTAAAGGATTACTTGGATATTCTATATCTTGGACGCATAGAACCGAACAAGGGTATTGATTATATTTTTGAATCATTAAAAAAATTAAAAGAAAAAGGAATAAAATTCCATCTACATTTTGCTGGTAAAGAGGAAAAAGAAGGAGAATACATTCCAAGATTCGAGGAAACATTTGGTAACAACTTTACATTTCATGGTGTTATTTCGGGGAATAAAAAAATAGAGATTCTCAAAATGTGCGATATATTTCTAATGCCATCATTCTACGAAGGTTTGCCTATGTCTCTTTTAGAAACAATGGGGTTTGGACAGGTTCCGATAGTAACACCTGTAGGTTCCATACCAAATGTTGTAACGGATAATATAAATGGAATTTTTGTGAACATTAAAAGTGTTGATGATATAGTTGATGCTGTCAAACAGCTTGTATTAAATAGAAAATTATATTCAGAACTATCAATTAAGGCAAAAGAAACTATCATAGATAAGTTTGATGATAAAAAGTATATAGCAAAACTTAATAAATTATATAGCAATTAAGTGATATTAAAAAAAAACTTTATTTCATATAAATACTTTTAATAATTTACAAATGGATATATTTAACATCCATATAGAATTCAATCCACAGATACTGCGAGGCACCATTGAGCAACATATCAGAGATAATAAAAAAGCATATGTTTGTGTGGTAGACGGCAATGTGTTAACTATGGCTCAAACGGATTTGCATTACCGTAAAATAGTGCAGGATGCTACTATCAACACTTGCGATGGCAGTTCAATCGCAATGATGGTAAACAAAATATATAGAACAAACTACCATGCTTATAGTGGCCCTGATATATTTGAATACTATATCGAAAAACCTTACAAACATCTTCTTATAGGGAATACATCGCAAAAAGTAGAACAAATAAAAGCCAAAGTCAAAGAAAAGGGGTTAAATTTGGATATGCAACATATAGATGTTCCATTTGTACCAGTAGAAAAGTTTGACTATAAAGGTATCGCGAAGCAAATAAACGAGATAAAACCAGACATTGTTTGGGTAAGTCTTGGAGCACCCAAACAAGAAATGTTTATATATAATATATTTCCATATATAGAACAGGGGGTGTTTTTTGGGATAGGGGCTGCATTTAATTTTTATACCGGAGATATTCGCAACAACAAAAAAGAAGTAGGCGGAGTGAGATTGATATGGTTAGAACGCATATTTAAAGAGCCTAAGAAACAATGGAGCCGAGCATGGAGATACATAATTACCATACCAAAAATATTATTTAAAGAATATAAAATATCAAAGAATATAAAGAATAAGTAATTGAATAAGATATAGTATTGGTATATGATAAATTAAATCCATATACGAAACAATTTCTAATTAATATTAAAATGAATAATTACGAATTTAGATTAGGATGTTTAGATAATAATGAAATATCTTCGTTGATTGATTTATTTAAAAATGCATTCCCAAAATCAAATAAATTCTCAAAAGAATATTTGACATGGCAATACATAGATAACCCAATAGGTCTTGCCGTTTCATTCAATGCATACAAAGATAATTGTTTAGTTGCACATTATGCAACAATCCCAATTAAAATGATTATAAACAATAATGAGAGATTGGGATTATTATCACTCAATACAGCAACACATCCTCAACATCAAGGAAAAGGTCTGTTTAGAGAATTGGCAAATAGAACATATGAATATGCAAGAGAGAAAGGTTACGAATTTGTAATTGGAGCTGCTAATGCTAATAGCACACACGGTTTCCTAAAAAAATTAGGATTCTATTTAATCAGTCCATTGGATGTAAAGATTGGCACTGGAAAAATAAAAATGAAAAATAATCCTAGATGTTATGTATTCTGGGACAAAGAATCCATCACTTGGAGATTAAAAAATCCTTCTTCTAATTATTATACAACAAATAGATGTACAAATATTTATTCCAATATGATTATAGGAATAAAAGCTTTCATTAAAAGTTGTAATGTAGATGATTATCAAATCAAAAGAAATAATACGATATTACATCCTTTTAATCTATATGTTGGTATAGGAATAGATAAGAATCTATTTTACTATCGTGTCCCTAAATTTATCAAACATTCACCATTTAATTTAGTCTTTAAAGATTTAGTAGGGAATCTTCCTATTATATCAAAGAATGATATTAAGTTTGAACTATTTGATTTTGACGTTATATAGAATAGATATTTATTATGAACATACTTACATTTGACGTTGAAGATTGGTATAACTGCGATTTTATTTCAGGTGATTTTGACTGGGATAAATTCGATTATTGTTTAGATAAGTCTTTTATACCTGTTTTGGATGAAATGGACAAAATGGGGTTAAAAAGCACTTGCTTTTGTCTAGGTTGGCTTGCTGAAAAACATCCTGATATTATCAGAGAAATATCAAATCGAGGCCATCAAATAGGTTGTCATAGCTATCAACATGAATTATCTTTTCGTTTTGATAAAGAAACATTCATACAAGATACATTGAAAGCTAAAAGATTATTGGAGGATGTTATAGGAAAGGAAGTTGTAACTTTCAGAGCACCGGGTTTTTCAATAACAGAAAAAAATACTTGGGCAATAGATTGCCTAATCGATATGGGATTCAAATATGATTGTTCAGTATTCCCTGCAGCTCACGACTACGGAGGAATGCCAAATTATGGAGTATCAGAACCAACAATTCTTAAAACAAAATCTGGCAATACAATCAAAGAATTTCCTATTAACATTCATTCTATTTTAGGTAAAAACATAGTTTTTTCAGGAGGTGGTTTTTTCCGTATTTTCCCGTATCCTATTATTAAAAATTGGGCTAAGAAATCACCTTATCTAATGACATATTTCCACCCAAGAGAATTTGATCCCAATACACCTAAAGTAGAGAGTCTTCCATTAATGCGTAAAATTAAAACTTATATAAACGTTGAGGGAAACTTTAATAAATGGAAAAAACTTATGAATGATTTTTCTTTCGTAAATATAGAAGAGGCAGACAAACAAATTAATTGGGATAACGCAAGAACAATACAATTGTAACTTTTATGAACCTTCTAATAACTGGCATACACGGCTTCGTAGGCAGTAATCTTGTTAACGCTTTATCAAAAGATCATACAATCTATGGTTTGGATATAATAAGTCCTGAAAAGGATGGTGTTGTAAAAACATTTTCATGGGATGATTTGGATAATGATTTAATCCCTAATGTAGATGTTGTTATTCACTTGGCTGGTAAGGCACATGACACAAAGAACAAATCACAAGCTGATGTTTATTTCAAAATAAATACAGAACTTACTAAGAAAATATATGACTATGCATTATGTCATTCAATAAAGAAATTTATCTTCTTCAGTTCTGTAAAAGCAGCAGCAGATTCTGTGATAGGTGATATTCTCACAGAAGACATTTTACCTAATCCAGTCGGACCTTACGGAGAAAGCAAAATTGCAGCGGAAAATTATATTCTTAGCAAAGAACAAGAACGTATCAATAATGGCATGACAACATATATCTTAAGACCTTGTATGATACACGGTCCGGGTAATAAGGGTAATCTTAATTTACTATATAATGTTGTCAGCAAGCATATCCCATGGCCTCTTGGTGCTTTTGAAAACAGACGTTCTTTCACTTCTATTGATAATCTTTGTTTTGTTATAGATAACTTAATAAAACAAAATGTAGAAGGAGGCATCTATCATATTGGAGATGATGAGGCTTTATCTACAAACGAGTTAATTGAGATAATATGCAAATCATTAGGCCATAAAGCCCATATCTGGAAACTTCCTTGTGGCTTTATGAATGCCTGTGCAAAATTAGGAGGTATGTTACATCTTCCATTAAATCAAGAACGTCTCCGCAAATTAACGGAAAACTATGTCGTTTCTAATGCTAAGATTAAAAATGCAATAGGTATTGAGAAAATGCCGGTAAGAGCAAGTGAGGGGTTAGAAAAAACAATAAGGAGTTTTAAATCATAAGAGTGATCAAAATACCTGACAACATTGAACTATAAATTCTCCATAAATTAATTAGTTAGTAATAATAAAAAATAAGTATGAATATTTGGATTACATATTTAATCATTGCAGTCATTTTATTGGCAATAGAACTAACATATTTTAAGATTGCTGATAAATACAATATCATTGACAAACCAAATGAACGTTCATCTCATAGCACCATCGTACTTAGAGGCGGTGGTATCATTTTTTGTATATCAATGATTGCCTGGGTTGCATTGTTGATTATACAAGGGAAGTATACAACTGTTATAGAACACCTTCCGTTCCTAGGTGGACTTTTGCTAATAGCAGGAATAAGTTTTATAGATGATATAAAATCATTGCCAGATTCTATTAGACTAGTCGCACAGTTCACAGCTATGGCTCTAATGTTCTGGAGTATGGATATTCTACACCTAGATATGTGGTGGATTGTAATAATCGCTCTTATAGTGTGTGTAGGTGCAACAAACATCATCAATTTCATGGACGGTATCAATGGTATTACAGCAGGGTATGCATTGGCAGTATTAATACCATTAATGTTATTAAACAATGCCTCTTCTTTTATTGATAGTTCTTATCTTATAATCGCCATTCTTGGAGTGTTGATATTCTGCTTGTTTAATTTCAAGCCCAAAGGTAAAGCCAAATGTTTTGCAGGTGACGTCGGCAGTATTTCCATTGCTTTTATTATGCTTCTAGCTATTGGAAGATTAATTGTACAGACACAGGATGTAACTTATCTGATATTCCTTCTAGTTTATGGTGTTGACGGTTGTTTCACGATAATACATCGTATTTTGCTTCACGAAAACTTAGGAGAAGCTCACCGCAAACATGCATACCAATTAATGGCCAATGAATTAAAGATTGGACATGTGAAAGTGTCTTTAATTTACACATTTTTACAACTTTCTGTATCGCTTGGTTTTATTTATTTATGTCCAAACACTATAATGGCACACTGGATCTATCTGTCTGGTGCAATAGTAGTATTAGGATTAGCATACATTCTTTTCAAGAAAAAATATTACCACCTTCACGAAGAATATTTAGCTTCATTAAAATAGTATGAAAATAACACAACAATTATTAGATGAACTTACTACTCAGGCAAAAGCATCACCTCGATTACGAATGAATTACGACTTACGAAATTCGGATATCGACAATAGCCAACGTATGCTAAACGCAATTGAACCTGGAAGTGTTATACCTATACACAGACATACAAAATCAACAGAAACTGTAGTCTGTATTAGAGGAAGAGTAATAGAGGACTATTATAATGAATCAGGTTGTGTTGAGAGTATTGAACTTTCTCCCAATGGACCAATAGTTGCTCTAAATATTCCTAAAATGCAATGGCATAGTTTACGAGCATTAGAAAGTGGTACAGTGATAATGGAAGTTAAAGATGGACCTTACGAACCAATGGGTCCTGAAGATATTCTTAATTTATAGTAATAAAAGCATGTCACAAAAACGCATATATCTCTGTCTCGCTCATATGAGTGGTAACGAACAGAAATTCATACAAGAGGCTTTCGACACCAACTGGATTACTCCTCTTGGACCTAATGTGAACGCTTTTGAGACAGAGTTAGAAAATTATATCGGGGGAAATAAAAAGATTGTCGCACTAGCTTCGGGAACAGCCGCTATCCATTTAGCACTTATTGCATGCGGTGTTAATAGTGGTGATGAAGTCATTACTCAATCTTTTACATTTTGTGCATCAGCAAATCCAATAACATATTTAGGTGCAATTCCAGTATTTATAGATTCAGAACTTGACTCATGGAACATGAATCCTAAGCTTCTAGAAGAAGCCATCAAAGACAGAATATCTAAAACAGGAAAGAAACCTAAAGCTATAATAACTGTTTCCATTTATGGCATGCCATATAAAATGGAAGAAATAGCTGAAATAGCCAATCGTTACGATATTCCTATCATAGAAGATGCAGCCGACTCTTTCGGTTCCAAATATAAAGGTCAGGTACTTGGCACTTTCGGAAAATACGGAGTGCTTTCTTTCAACGGCAATAAGATGATAACCACTTCTGGCGGCGGCGCGCTCATCTGCAATGACGATGCTGCAAAACAGGAAATCATGTTCTATGCAACACAGGCTCGCGAGAATTATCCTTACTACCAACATGAAAAAATAGGATTCAACTATCGCATGTCTAACATCTGCGCTGGCATAGGTCGCGGTCAGATGACTGTAGCTGATGAGCATATAAAACATCATCAACATATCTGTCAGCTGTATAAGGAACTTCTTAAAGATGTCGAAGGCATCAAGCTTCAAGAAAACCCATCTCCAGATTACGACAGCAACTACTGGCTCAACACTATCACCATCGAACCTTGGGTGAAAGTAAAAGGTGAAGAAAACGCATACGCTGAGACACAAACAGACTGTCAGCCTAACAATAATGTTGAGGCATTACGTATCGCTTTGGATAAGGCAGGCATTGAAGCACGTCCTCTTTGGAAACCAATGCACAAACAACCTGTCTATAAAAACGCTCCAGCTTATGTCAACGGCGTAAGTGAAGAGTTATTCAAAAAAGGATTATGCCTTCCTTCAGGACCATGCGTTACTGAGGAAGATGTTAAATATATTGTAAAATGTATAGTTAATAGTTTATAGTAAAAAAACAGTTGAAAAATTAAACTCAAAAACTGACTTTAAACTTTAAACCTTAAACTTTAAACCTTAAACTATCTATGAAAAAAGTCTTCGTTTCAGGTTGCTATGACCTTCTTCATAGCGGTCATGTCGAGTTCTTCCGTCAGGCAGCTCAATATGGCGAGTTATATGTAGGAATCGGATCAGACCAGACCATATTACATTATAAGAATCACAAAACGGTCTATTCAGAACAAGAACGTCTCTTCATGGTGAAGAGCATCAAATACGTCAAAGATGCTTATATCAATGCTGGCAGAGGCATCTTGGATTTCATCCCTACTTTAGACATAGTAAAACCAGATATTCTCGTGGTTAACAGTGACGGTGGCTCTGACTCAAAACGTAAGGTATGTGAAGAAAGAGGCATAGAATACATCGTCCTCGAACGTGACCCACATGAAGGATTGGAAGCACGCAGCAGCACCGAGTTGAAGAAAAGTCCTTGCCTCATCCCAACAAGATTAGACTTAGCAGGCACATGGATTGACCAGCCATACGTCAGTGTACATGCTCCAGGTTGGGCTCTCACTATCTGCCTCGAACCTTCATTCGAGATTCGCGACAGATGCGGATTAAGCACTTCAACACGTAATGTCATAAAACGTATTTGGCCTTACCAACTTCCAAATATGGATCCTGAGACATTAGCACGTCTGGTCTTTTGCTTCGAAAATCATCCAGAAAGAGAAGACGGTATCATCAGCGGTGCTCAAGATGCTATAGGTATTTGCGTTCCTGGTTTATGTCGTCATTATTATGATAATCATTTCTGGCCAGATAAAATCGAGACATGCGAAGATGAGGTTGTCTTGACATGGTTGGAAAATCACCTTTGCATGATACCTATGGATCCTCGCAAGCCTGGTTGCTCTGTTGTTGAAGGCATGGACATAACTAAAACGAAAGTCGAGGCACTTGCCATGGCTGCTGATAAATGCTGGCATGCTATCATGAACACCGATTTAGAATTATTCGCAAAAGCATACAAAGATTCTTTCAACGCACAAATTGCGATGTTTCCAGCTATGATTCAAGGCTGCGTACAAGAATACATCGACAAATATTCTGTAATGGAAGACGTCTTAGCATGGAAGATGCCTGGCGCTGGCGGCGGTGGCTATTTGGCATGCGTTGTCAAAGACACAGAGAAATTCTGCGAAAAACATTTAGAAGCTATTAAATTAAAAATAAGAAGATCGGGATTTTAAATATGAAACGCTATTGTCAAACTCTCACTCTTGTAAATGATTCTGAGTTAATCGAAAAATATGTAGATGTGCATTCTCATGTATGGCCAGAGATTATAGAAGGTCAGCGTGAGGTCGGAATACTTGATATGCAGATTTTCATTAAAGATAATCTGCTCTTTATGATTTGTGACACTGTGGATGATTTCGAGTGGGAACGTGATATGGCACGTTTGGCAACATTGCCTCGTCAGGCAGAATGGGAAGCATACGTAGCACAGTTTCAAGGATGCCGAGCAGACGCTCGCTCCGATGAGAAATGGCAGATGATGGAAAGGATATTTTAATGTATCGTTTATAGATGGTTAAAAATTTAACTTAAAAACAGACTATAAACTATAAACTTTAAAATACTATCTTTGCAAAAACTTATAGACTCATTGTCTCATAGACTTATTGACTTTATTATGAATAACAATCATCTTATTATAATGGCAGGTGGAGTGGGCTCTCGCTTTTGGCCTATGAGCACTCCTGAAAAGCCAAAGCAATTTATTGATGTCCTCGGAATCGGTAAATCTCTTATTCAACTTACAGTAGAACGTTTTGAAACCGTCATCCCAATAGAGAATGTTTGGGTCGTCACATCTGAAAAATATAAGTCGATAGTCAGAGAACAACTTCCTGACATTCCTGAATCTCATATCCTTCTTGAGCCTTGTATGAGGAATACAGCTCCTTGTATCGAATATGTAAGCCGTAAGATATACAATAAAAATCCTGAGGCAAATTTAGTATTCTCTCCTGCTGATCATATTATCATAGATGTAGAATCTTTCAGAGGTGTCATCAGAAGATCATTGGAATTTACAAGAAGTCGAGATGCTATACTTACCTTAGGAATGATGCCATCTCGCCCAGAGACTGGCTACGGTTACATAAAGACTCTTCCTACAGAAACAGGCTCAATACAAAGAGTGGAAGCTTTTAAAGAAAAACCAAATCTAGAAACTGCAAAATCATACCTTGAAGAAGGCGGCTATTATTGGAATGCAGGCATCTTTGTATGGAATGTAAAAATGGTGGTTAATACAATAGCAGCTCTTGCCCCTGATCTGGCGCTCGTTTTCGATAAGATTGAACCTTATTTCTATACAGAACAAGAACAAGAAATCGTTAATCAATATTTCCCAACATGTCCTAATATTTCCATCGACTATGCCGTGATGGAAAAGTCAAAAGAAGTGTTTGTCTATCCAGCCAGCTTTGGATGGAGCGATCTCGGAACTTGGGGCAGCCTTTACACTCATCTTAAACAAGATGAAGAAAAGAATGCAGCCATAGGTCAGGACATTACATTAGTTGACTGCAAAAACTGTATCGTTCATACCCCTTCAGAACGTAAAGTAGTGATACAAGGACTTGAAAACTATATCATAGCTGAAAGCGACAACACATTGTTAATCTGCAAAAAAGAAGACGAACAACATATTAAAGATTGGCAAAAATAAATTATATATAAAGTATGAGACAGTTACTAAAAAAACTAGCATTATCATTATTCAGAGGTAGATATGCATCTCGTTCATTTTCAAAATGGCTCGTCCTTTTGTTCGACTGCATGTTATTTTTTGTATCATTTTGGTGTTATGTATTTATAAAATATATTTATCATCTTGAACTCCTTAATATCCATACTGAAATAATACATTTTATACCTTTATTTGTAGCCTTCCTGATAAATTCTCTCATATTCGACTCATACAAAGGTCTCGTACGTTATAGCGGATTCAGTGATATCAAGAAAATCGGATTCTTGTGCATGGGTACATTCATAGTTATCTTTATGACCAAATATGCATGTATAAAATTTCCTTATATAGATATAAACAAATGGTTTGTATCATATACAGAAGTGATATTCATATCAATGCTTACATTTATATATATGACATTGTCGCGCTTGATTATCAGACGCATCTATAATGAAAACATAAGTCATAAACAAGAACCTATCAACACAATAATCTATGGAGCTGGTGATGCGGGCATACTTACAAAAAAAGCTATAGAACAAGACACATCCAGCTATTACAACATAATAGCTTTCGTTGATAACTCAAACAATAAAGTCGGCAAGACAATTAACGGCATTCCTATATTAAATCCATCAAAGGCTCTTAACAAAGAGTTCATAGCCAAAAACAATATCAAGGTATTTATTTTTGCCATACCAAGTCTAAACAATGACCAAAAAGCCAAAATTATCAATGAAATCGTTAATTTAGATGTTGTTGTAAAATCCGTTCCACATTTCAACAAATGGATTGACAATAATTTGACCATGAATCAAATTGAAGATATCAAGATAGAAGACTTGTTAGGAAGAGAACCTATTGTTCTTGAAAAAGACAATGTCGCTAAAGGTCTTAATAATAAAGTAGTTATGGTCACTGGAGCAGCGGGGTCTATAGGCAGCGAAATTTGTCGTCAAGTACTTCATTACAAACCTAAGAAGCTTATACTTTTGGATCAAGCAGAGTCACCTCTATATGACATTCAGTTTGAACTAAGGAATAATGAGCCATATCGTTCTTTTAACATACCTATAGAATTTATAATTGGAAATGTCAAAGACAAAATCAAAATGAGGGAGGTTTTCAATAACTTCCAACCTCAAGTGGTTTATCATGCTGCAGCATATAAGCACGTCCCTCTCATGGAAGAATTTCCTTACGAAGCAGTATTTGTCAATGTTTTAGGCACAAAGAATATTGCAGATCTGGCCATAGAATTTGGTGTCGAGAAATTCGTTATGGTATCTACCGACAAAGCTGTGAATCCGACAAACGTAATGGGAGCTACTAAACGTATCGCTGAGATATATGCTCAAAGCCGTAAAACTGATAAGACCGCTTTTGTAACAACACGCTTCGGTAATGTCCTTGGTTCCAACGGTTCTGTAATTCCACTGTTCAAGAAACAATTAGCTCAAGGTGGACCTCTTACTGTCACCGATAGAAATATAATTCGTTATTTCATGACAATACCTGAAGCATGTAGTCTCGTTCTTGAAGCAGGTGTCATGGGTGAAAAAGAAGATATATTCGTCTTTGATATGGGTGAACCTGTAAAAATATATGACTTAGCCAAGAAGATGATAAAATTATCTCATAAAGAAGGTATTGAAATCGAGATAACAGGATTGAGACCAGGTGAAAAACTTTATGAAGAGCTACTCTCCACAAAAGAAAATACTATTCCTACAGAACATGCAAAAATCATGAGAGCTAAAGTTCGTCGTTATACAGAAGAAGAAGTTGATGAAAAAGTCAATACACTCATCGACCTGATTCCAACCTGTGATAATTTCAAAATAGTGGCTCAGATGAAAAATATTGTTCCAGAATTTATCAGTAACAACTCCATTTATTCTTGTTTAGATAGAAAAGAGAACCAATGAACTTAAAAAGATTCTTCTTAATATCAATTGCAACTATTTTATCGATAACATCAGCATTTTCACAGGAGCTTCTAATCCCTCTCAACGACGATTATGAGATGGAGATTCAAGCTGCTGCATATAATTCAGACTATCGATTCCATACTGCAATGAAGTCATGGTCAGAATATCAGTTTAATAGTATTCTGAATATCGACAGTCTGAATAAATCACAATTCATAGTTAAAGACTATAACAAAAAATGGAAAGACATTATATGGAATTCCATTTTCAACACAGATTTCATTGGTGCAAAAAACGATGATTTTTATATCGGCATCAACCCAATCGTTGATTTTCAGATAGGAAAAGACAATAGTAAAAACACTTGGGTTAATACACGAGGAGCTGAAGTGAAAGGAACTATCGGAAATAACTTTGCTTTTTACACAAATATGCGTGAAAATCAAGCCGTATTTCCAGATTACATAACCGATTTTGCATATTCAAATAAAGTCATTCCAGGACAAGGTCACGCTAGAATATTCAAAGAAACAGGCTTCGATTATGCAAACTCATCAGCTTACCTTGCAGCACGGCCCGTCTATTGGCTGCAAGCAACTTTAGGTTATGGCAAAAATTTCATTGGTGACGGCTACAGATCATTGATATTATCAGACAACGCATTTGCATATCCTTACGTAAAATTAACAGCTAATGTATGGAACTTACAATATACTTGTCTTTATGCACAAATGTCTGACAAAAACAGAATCCTTGAAGACGACACTTTCGCAAGAAAAAACATAGTAATACATTATCTGGATTGGGCTGTTACAAAACGTATCAACTTAGGTATATTCGATGCAATAGTATGTAGAGGTCAAGACGAAAACGGTGTGAGAAGAGGCCTGGATTTCCATTATATTAATCCAATAATATTTTTAAGAACGGCAGACTATTATGCCGGGGCATCTCCAGATAATGCAATACTTGGAGCAACCGCAAGCTTCATTGCTGGCAAACACACCACTTTTTACACGCAGTTCATCATGGATGAGATGACGGTAAAAGAATTTTTCGGAAATAATGGCTATTATGCAAACAAGCAATCATATCAGTTCGGTATAAAAAGTTATAACTGTTTTAAAATTAAAAATTTATTCCTTCAAGGAGAATTTAATCTTGTAAGACCATACATGTATTCACATTATGATGGAGAAGACAATTACGCACATTTAAACCAGCCTTTGGCACATCCTTGGGAAGCTAATTTTTATGAGATAGTTGCAAGAGCACAATATAATTATAAACGACTATATCTTCAATATAAAATGAACTACGGCCAATGGGGTGATGACATCACGACTGCAGAAGGTGAATTTCAATATTACGGCCACGATATCTATCATAATTATAATGATTATTATCATATCGATGGTATTGAGAAATACGGACACTATCTTCTTACTGGCGAGTTAAATACATTGATGATAAATAACTTCGTTATTTCATTGTTAGTAAATCCTTCTTATAATCTCAATATATTTGCAGAAATTACACATAGAAATCAGCAAATTGAAAACGGAGAAAATCAAAAAAATCTCATTTTCAGTATCGGAATAAGAACGACACTAGATAGAAAATACTACGATTTTTAAAAAATGTTCACAACATTTAAAGGGCTAAAACCATTTCAGTTAAGCGAATATATATTCTTAACACTATTCGCTTTTTTTATTCCTATATCATGGAGAATTGCGACATTTCTCATGATAGGGCTTTTCATATGCTGCATTTTAAAAGGAATCTTTGAAGACGGATTCAAAATAAACCTATTACAATATAATAACAAAGTTGTATATTTTATATTCATAGCTTTTTGGTTGATATACGCAATCAGTTTCCTATACTCTGAGAATTCTACAGAAGCAAGGATTCAGATAGGTAAAAAACTTTCTTTTTTTCTTTTCCCATTGTTTTTCCTATGTTCAAATCTTTCTTATCTTTACAAAAACAGAGTCAGAATGATAATGTATTGTTTTGTCTATGGAATATTGGTATTATTTTTTGCAAACTTCATTTGGGCAGTATATGATATATTATTTGAAAATGTAGATATGAAAAGATTGATATCGCATCATCAATTTTTCAAAACAAATGAAAACGATATGATATTGCCAAGCATACATCGAGCATATTTATCAATTTTCTCATGCACTGCTCTTGTTTTCTGTTGTGTAGAATTTTTCAAATATAAACATTTTAAAATATTCAATGCTATAACCATAACGATATTAATATTCATTCCTTTTTTCTTGACATCTAGGGCTGGAATATTATGTACATGCCTAATTTCATTTTTTATATGGTTTTGGATAATATTTTCATTGAAAAAACATAAAATAGGAATAATAACCGGTTTAATTTTTGCAACATTATTAACAGCATCATATTTTGCATTTCCTAAAAGTATCGATAAATTCACTAAAGCAATAAATAATATTAAAAATGGCAAAGGTGATACACGAATCACATTAAGATTAGGAGTTCGAAATGCGATATATGATAATTTTATTTTTGGAAGTGGTGTCGGAGACAGAAATGACGAAACCATGAAATCATTTCAGAAATATAAAGACTACATAATTTCTAAAATAAAACCTATTGAACATACTGATTTAAATATAAATAAAATTCAAATTATCTTTCAAGATAGTATTTGTAAATATGAACATAAATATTTGGAATACGCATATCAATATGCCGATAGCATCATAAACAAAAACAAATACGATGATTCTCCCATCAAAGAATATTTATCAGAATATAGAATCATTAAGCATTGTATGAAATATGAGATGAATGCTCACAATCAATTCTCTGATACTATAATCGCCGTTGGAATCATAGGATTGCTTCTATTACTAGGAATGTTTTTTGTACCAATATATCTATGGATCAAATACAGAAAATTCGATATCATATTTTTCTCATTTATATTCATCTTCGCTTTCAACTCCTTATTTGAATCTGTATTTGAACGTCAGATGGGAATAATGTTCTTCACATTTTTCTATTTCTTGTTGTTTCATGGATTTTTTTGTCAACAAACAACAAACGACAGCCAACAGACCTTGTGATAAAATTATCAGTCATCTAAACCAATTACCGACAACCTAATAACATGAGCAAATATTCACTTTTCATAAAACATCTCTTCGACATGATTGCCGCACTTTGTGGCATTGTATTATTATCACCCATCTTACTGATAATTTTTATCATTCATAAAATCGTCATGCCTGACGGCAAATTCTTTTTTATGCAAGAACGAATCGGTCAATATGGAAAGAAATTCAACATATATAAAATCCGTACAATGAAAGCCGAAAGCGAAAGTACCGATAATTTTGTCACAACAGCAAATGACGATAGGATTTTACCATTAGGGAAATGGCTTAGAAGAACAAAACTTGACGAACTTGTCGAATTGATAAATGTGTTGAAAGGTGAAATGAGCCTCGTTGGTCCTCGCCCCGACGTCGCAGGTTATGCCGACAGGCTGACAGGCTCGGATCGAAAAATACTGGAACTCCGCCCAGGAATTACAGGTCCAGCTTCTCTAAAATATATCAATGAAGAAGAATTGTTAGCAAAAGTTGATAACCCTAGAAAATATAACGACGAGATAATCTATCCCGATAAAGTTAAAATCAATTTAGATTACTATTATAACAGAACTTTCTGGGGCGATATTAGAATTATTCTCAAAACCATATTTCGTTGGTGATTTAAAACAAATTTAAGGCTTCATTATGAATCTGGTTTCTATAATAACACCTGCTTTCAATAGTGAAAAGTTCATCGCGGAAACGATTCTCTCCGTGATAGGCCAGACATATACACATTGGGAACTTCTGATTGTGGATGACTGTTCAACAGATAACACTGCCGAAATTGTATCTGAATTTCAAAAGACGGAACCTAGAATAAAATATTTTAAAAACGAAATAAACAAAGGTGCAGCTTTCTCTCGTAATCATGCTCTGCAACAAGCCTCTGGAAAATGGATTGCTTTCCTAGACAGCGACGATATATGGCATCCTGAAAAACTTCAAAAACAAATTGATTTTATGAAAAACAACAATTATAGTTTTTCATATACACAATATTGCGAAATAGACGAAAATTCTCAGGAAAATGGAATCTTCGTTTCTGGGCCTGAAGTCATATCCAATAAATTAATGACAGCGTATTGCTGGCCTGGCTGCCTTACAATAATGTATGATGCAGAAAAAATAGGACATATGCAAAGCCCCGACCTTAAAATCAATGAAGAATACGCACTCTGGATCAAGATATCTAAAATTTCTAGCTGCTACTTACTAAAGGAAAATCTAGCAAAATATCGTCAACGTTACAATTCGTTAAGTAACAAATCATATTTCACTTTGATTAAATGGCATTATCTGATGTTCCGAAAATCAGAAAACAAAAACATTATTACCTCATTGATCTTAACATCGTTTAATCTAATTTTCGGAACATATAAGAAGATTTTCTTCAGAAAAAAAAACAAATAAATCATGGATCAATATCGTTTTTATAGAAATACATGGATTTTTTTGGAAGAAAGTAGGGAAAAATTACTTTCATCAAAAGAAGCGAATGTATTACTTAGAAAACGTGGTTTAATGATTCGTAACACTTATAATTTTGATACAGAAGAAAAAACTGCATTCTGGTTTATCATCAAGGATATGATGGAAGACATTTCGGAACTGCCATTTTCCGCAAGAAGAAATATAAGAAGAGCTTTAAGATTTTATAATATAAAAAGGATAGACATCAACGAATTTGCAGAAAAAGCATATCCTATAATTGTATCGGCACAAAGATCATATAAAGTCAAGTCGCGAATTACAAGTGAAAATGAATTTCGTTCAGAAATAGAGTCTTATAGAAACAATGATAACAAAGACTTTTGGATTGTTGAAAGGAAAAACGATAATCAAGCCGTTGCAATTGCAATAAATACAATAAAACAGGATTCTTGTGAATATGACACCATGCGATGCACTCCACAAGCATTAAAAGACAGATCATATCCATATTACGGTCTCATTTATGAAATGAATCGTTTTTATTTAGGTGAAAAAAAACTAAAATATGTAAATGACGGCAGCCGTTCTATAACAGAACATTCCAAGATACAGGAATTTTTAATTCATAATTTCAAGTTCAGAAAAGCATACTGTAAACTAAAAGTTCACTACAAATGGTGGCTTAGTGTCGTCATAAAAGCACTTTTTCCGTTCAGAAACATCATTCCATTAAGAAATATAAAGGCAATTTTAAGGATGGAAGAATATTCTCAACAATCATAATATTATAAATATCAATAAATTACAAACAAAATAAAAATATTTTAAAAAAAATAAAAAAAAACCTTGTCAGGATAAAAAAAATATGTACCTTTGCAATCGCAAAACGGAGATAAAAAACGTTGCAAACGCCTCCTTAGCTCAGTTGGTTAGAGCATCTGACTGTTAATCAGGGGGTCTCAGGTTCAAGTCCTGAAGGGGGCGCAAAGAGAGAGATTACAAAGTGTAATTTTTTTATGTTTCATGTTATTAATTGAAGAAGATGGTTGCCGCTCAAGCAATCATTTTCTTTTTATATAATTCAATCAATTTAATTTATAATTGCCTTGAGCAGCGAGCTTCGAACAACAAGCCTTACAAGGTCTTTCATCAGAGCCCGCCACTCAAAGCCTAAACAAAATTATATGAAAAAATCAGTAGTAGGAATTGGCAGCGCATTGGTCGATATTTTGACCCAGATCGACAATGACATCATACTTGAAGAATTAAAAATACCTAAAGGTTCAATGCAATTGGTTGATGAAAGCTCATCGGCACTGATAGAAAAGAAACTTGAAAACTATAAAAGTTCCATGGCACCTGGCGGATCTGCAGCCAACACAATCCACGGATTGGCAAAAATGGGAATCGAAAGCGGTTTCATCTCATACATAGGAAAAGACGAAACCGGAAGATTCTTCGAAGACTCCATGAATTCAGTAGGCGTCAAACCTCTCGTATTTCACAGCAACACAGCATCAGGAACAGCCAGAACAATTATATCAGCCGACGGAGAACGCACTTTTGCAACCAATCTCGGAGCTTCACTCGAACTCAACGAAAACGTCATAACACCAGAACTATTCAACAATTGGGACTACTGCTATGTTGAAGGTTACCTTATTGCAAACAGAGCTGTTTTTACAAAAACCATTACCACAGCAAAAGAATGTGGCTGCAAAGTCGTTCTCGACCTCGCAAGCTATAATGTAGTAGAAGACAACCGTGATTTCCTAAACGAATTACTGCCTCAAATCGACATTCTCTTCGCAAATGAAGAAGAAGCCAAAGCTTTAACACAAATGAGCGCAGAAGAATCATTACATTATATCGCAGAAAAAGTCGATATTGCAATCGTCAAGACAGGAAAGAAAGGCTCATTAATAAAAAGAGGAGAGGAAGTCGTGACAATCGGTTGCAACAAGATAGACGTTGTTGACACCACTGGAGCTGGCGACATGTATGCAGCAGGTTTCCTATATGGATTAATCAACGATTATGACTTGGAAAAATGCGGAACTATAGGCAATCATTTGGCCGAAAGCATCATACAAGTTATAGGCGCGAAAATGGATGAAAACAGATGGGAAATTTTTAAGAAAAATATTGGATTATTTAATTGAAATATGTATCTTTGCACTCCAAATTGGAAATTCACCAATTTCATTTAATAAAGAATTAATTTTTATAAAAACATGAAGATATTCCAAACAGAAGACATTCGGAATGTTGCTCTCATAGGAGCTGCTAAATCCGGAAAGACAACGCTTGCTGAAAACATGGTTTTCGAAGGTAAGCTTATCAACAGAAAAGGCACTACAGAAGGTAAGAACACTGTATCAGACTACCGTCCAATCGAAACAGAACGCGGTATCTCTGTTAATGCCAGTTTGTTACACACTATCTACAACGATAAAAAAATCAATATTTTAGATACTCCTGGCTTTAGCGACTTCTCAGGCGACATCGTTGCTTGTTTAACAGCTGCTGACATGGCTGTATTTACAGTTAACGCACAAGCTGGTGTTGAAGCAACAACAGAGAATGCATGGAAATATGCTACAAAGACAAACAAACCTGTAGTATTCTTCATGAACCAGTTAGACCACAGCAATGCTAACTTTGAAGATACAGTACGTCAATTAAAAGAATATTTCGGCGATAAAGTCACTCCTGTTCAATTCCCAGTAAGCACAGGCGAAGGCTTCAATTCAGTTATCGACCTTATCACAATGAAGATGTTAGTCTTCAAAAACGGTAACGGCGCTCCTGAAATTCAAGACATCCCTGCTAACCTCGCTGACAAAGCTGAAGAATTACACAGCGAACTTATCGAACACGCTGCAGAAGGTGACGACACACTCATGGAAAAATTCTTCGAAGAAGGTACACTTTCAGCTGAAGACATGGAAAAAGGTCTCCACCTCGGTATCATCAACCGTGACATGTTCCCAGTATTATGCGGTGCTGCTAAATCAGGCGTTGGCGTAACACGTCTCCTTGAATTCCTCATCAACGCATGTCCATCTCCAGCTCATATCAACCCAACAAAAGCTAAGAACGGAACAGAATTCCATAACAGCGTAGAAGAAGCTCCAGCTATGTTCTTCTTCAAGATTTCTAACGAACAAAACGTCGGTGACGTTGCTATGGCACGTATCTATGGCGGTACAATCGTTGAATCACAAGATATGGTTAACCCACGTACAGGCAACAAAGAACGTATCTCACAACTTTTAGTCTCTAATGGTAAAACTCGTGAAAGAGTTGAGAAAGTTTGCGCCGGTGACATCATTTCAACAATCAAATTGAAAGACGTTCGCGTTAACGACAGCTTGGTTGATGCTAAAATATCAGACACTGCATTTGAAGCAGTTCCATTCCCATCACCAATCTTCTCAACAGCTATCAAAGCCGTCAACTCACAAGAAGACGAAAAACTCGGTGGCATCCTTGCCGACTTCCATAAGATCGACCCAACAGTCATCACATCAATGTCTCGCGAGTTAAAACAAAATATACTCCAATGCCAAGGTGAATATCACCTCAACACAATTAAATGGTATCTCGATAACGTACACAAAATCGCTGTTGAATTTGCAGCTCCTAAAGTTCCTTATCGCGAAACTATCACCAAAACAGCTAACGCTGACTACCGCCACAAGAAACAATCAGGTGGTTCTGGTCAATTCGGTGAAGTTCACATGAGATTAGCTCCTTATTATGAAGGATACACAGACCCAACAGATCTCCAAGTTCGTGGTAAAGATGAATACGATCTCCCATGGGGTGGTAAACTCATCTTCTGTAACTGTATCGTTGGTGGTTCTATCGACGCTCGTTTCATGCCTGCTATCTTGAAAGGTATCAACGAACGTTTAGAAGAAGGTCCTCTTACAGGTTCTTACGCTCGTGACATCATCTGCTACATCTACGATGGTAAGATGCACCCAGTTGACTCAAACGAAATGGCATTTAAGATCGCTGGCCGTATGGCATTCTCAGCAGCATTTAAAAACGCTGGCCCTAAGATCATGGAACCTATCTACGACTTGACAGTTCGTATGCCAGAAGATATGATGGGTGCTGTTAATACAGACCTCCAAGGCCGCCGCGCTATCATCATGGGTATGGATGCAGACCGTAACTACCAAATCATCCGCGCTAGAGTTCCTCTCGCAGAAATGGATAGATATTCAACTTCATTGAGCTCTTTGACATCAGGACGTGGTACTTTCACAATGGAATACGCAGAATACGCTCAAGTTCCAACAGATGTTCAAACAAAACTCTTGAAAGCTTACGAAGAAAGCAAGAAAGACGAAGATTGATAAAATCTCCACTTTATACACAAAGACTCCCGCGAAGAAATTCACGGGAGTTTTTTTATTTGTCCAGGAAATGAAAAGATACGAAAAACTTCCATAGAACTTTTTCCTCAAAAATATTTTCATAATTACAAAATAATCTTTACATTTTGCACGTTTAATTCACGTTTTGTTAACAATTTAAAACCGATATGCTCAATGGTATATAACGGAGCTCTTACACTATGAAAAAAATATCTTTATTATTGGCATCGATGATGTTAATATTCATCGTGTCATCATGCGACAGAATTGAAGACGGTGCTTATTCCCCTAAAACAAGAATAAGCAAAATGTATTATGAGAATTGGGAAGGCGAAAAAATACTTAGCTGTATATGGAATTGGGATAAAAAACAACTTAAATCTATTGACAACATTGATTATATAGAATATTACACCTATAATAAAGATGGCAGAATAGAATCCATCGTTGACCCTACCAACGAAGAATCAATCAGATATGAATACGACGGAAAGAAATTGTCCAAAGCCTACTATTATGATTGCGGCGAGATAGAGTACGAATACGATTTCATTTATGACGGAAAGAAAATATCAGAAATAGGGTATATCATAAGTTATGATGAAATATACAAAAAAGACTCCAAGAAAAATCGTTTAGATCCTATAGCAATCATGTTGCCACAATATGACATCAACAAGGTCAAAAAGTTTGCAGCAAAAACAAACGTAAGCAAAGGCGGCACAATCCGTATTCCTATCAAATTGGAATGGGATAACGACAATGTCTCAAAAATGTCTGCCGATATAACAATAGAAGGCATCAATTATGGAATAATAATGGAATACAAATATGATGACAAAATGAATCCTTTCACCAACCTCTTGTCATATTACCCAGAAGAATCATGCAGCTTCGTATTCAGCAAAAACAACATCACAGAAATAAAATACATAGAATATTTTAATTTTGAAGGCGAACACAATGAATATGACGACACAGAATTTGTCGCCTACACATATGATGGTAAATATCCTATCACAAGAGATGACGGCTGGGGATTAGAATATTTCGAATATGAATAATCATTATTTATATAACAACAAAACAGGTCATTTCGAGCACTCGAAATGACCTGTTTAATTTTCAATCTTCTGTTTTTAATTTTCAATTAATCGATGACACCACTTCCAAGAACCACAGGTTCTGTCTCGTGATAGATGATACCGAATTGTCCGGCTGCTACTCCTGAGATAGCTTCGTCTGAAATGATTGTCAAACCGCTTTCGGTGAGCTTTAAATTGCCTAAGTTAAATCCAGGTTGATGGCGAATCTTATATCTAACTCTTTGTCCATCAGTTAATGTAATAGCAGGATTCATCGCCATGACATCAACCAAGTCGATGCTGTTTGTATATTGAGCTATCGGGTCGTATCCTTTTGAGACATAAATAAGATTTCTTTCTGTGTCTTTTTTCACTACGAACCAAGGACCGCCGCCAAGACCGAGACCTTTTCTCTGGCCGATGGTATGGAACCAGAAACCTTTATGTTTCCCGAGTTTCTTGCCTGTCTCCATTTCTATGATATAGCCTTCTTTTTCGCCGACATATTCTCTGATATAATCGTTATAATTTATTTTACCGAGGAAACATATACCTTGAGAGTCGTGGCGTTGTGCGCTTGGCAGTTTATGAAATTCTGCCAGTCTTCTCACTTCCGCCTTTGGCAGGTCACCGATAGGAAACATCGCTTTTGAAAGCTGATGATATGTTATTCTTGCGAGGAAATCTGTCTGGTCTTTGAAAGTATCGACTGCTGTTCCAAGCCATGACACTCCGTTTTCATCATACCATTGACGCGCGTAGTGACCTGTAGCGATTCTATCGAATTGATAGCCCATTTTTTCCTCAAAGGCTCCGAATTTGATCATCCTGTTGCACATCACATCCGGATTTGGTGTAAGTCCCTTACGTACCGACTCCATAGTATATGATGCCACGCGATCATAATATTCTTTCTGAAGGTCGATGATATCGAAAGAACAACCGTATTTTTTTGCAATAAAAGTCGTTATCTCTATATCTTCTTCCGAAGGACAATCCATAAGGTCGTCTTTACCTTCGAGTCCTATCTTAATATAGAATATATGAGGATCATATCCTTGCTCCTTCAAAAGAGGAACCATGACAGAACTATCTACTCCACCCGATACTAAAGCTGCAATCTTCATCTATTCAATATTATTTATTAACAGATGATATATATGTCTTGACGACTCTTACATATCCGTTGTTTTCAAATTCCTTTTCTGCTGAGCTATATACAGCACCATGTCTCTTACCCTTATATGCAGCCCAATAACGGTCACCATAAGAATAGTGCCACCATTGTTCTGGCTGTTGAACGAAATTCTGCGAACGCATCAATTTGTACAAATATCTTCTGTTGTTCTTTTGCTCTGCATTCAAGACAACTGTTGCTTTAGCTTGAATGTTTTCGTGATATTTCATTCCATAATCAAGGTCATTTCCATTTTTATCACACAAGGCCAAATCGATGGCTGCGCCAGTATCATGTCCACCCATGTTTATATTAGGAGCTGACACTTTATATTTGAGCATCGACAAGATTTCATTACGACCTTTGCCTGGATTAGCTGCTTCTGTCTTTACCAGTTCTTCATTCCATTTCTCATATAATTTAATACGGGAACGGTAAGCACTATAAATCTTTATGTATAAATCTTCAGGTAGCTTGTCTGCTACTTTATACAATCTCTTTGCGACTTCTTTTCTCAACAACACAGGACGCTCGACGCTATCTTCATTGATGATGATCTTAGGATGGGAAATAATATCCACCAAAGGCTCATACGATTCATTGACATGAACCATTCCGATATATGTGGCAGACATTCGGTTCTTAAGACCTAACTTATACATAAGGAAACTGAAATAGAAACCGACCTTACGACGACGTTTCTTTGATTTTAATATGTAATATGCAAGATATAAAACAGCTGCTATTATGATACACAGCACTATTTCCTCTAAGTTATATTTTATGAAATCCATACTTATTTTTTTATTTTAATTCTACAAATATCGGGCAATGATCAGAGAAATTGACCTCAGGCATTATAGACACTTCTTTCAGCCTGTCATTAAGATTTTCTGTTAGGATGTGATAATCGATACGCCAGCCCTTGTTGTTCTGTTTCGCGTTAGCGCGATAGCTCCACCAGCTATAATGATGTGGTTCTTTGTTCATGAATCTGAAACTATCGATATATCCATCGTTCAGGAAATCAGTAAACCATTGTCTTTCTTCCGGGAGGAAACCCGACGACTTTGCATTTCTAATCGGGTCATGGATGTCGATGGGTTCATGACAGATATTATAGTCACCAGATATGACGAGCTGTGGACGCTCTTTTCTCAATTCATTAACATAGTTATGGAAGAAGTCGAGCCATTTCATCTTGAAATCCTGACGTTCGTCACCGCTAGTGCCAGAAGGATGATAGACACTCACGACAGACAAGTCTCCAAAGTCAGCTCTCAAGAATCTGCCTTCGTCATCATATTCTGGGTTACCCATTCCATAAACCACGTTATCAGGAGCAATCTTTGAAAGTATAGCGACACCGCTATATCCTTTTTTCTTGGCAGGGAACCAATAATGATGATAACCGAGCATTTCTATTTCCATTAAAGGAATCTGGTCTTGCGTAGCCTTTATCTCTTGAAGACAGATGACATCAGGAGAATTTGTTTCAAGCCATTGAATAAACCCTTTAGATATCGCTGCTCTTATTCCATTTACGTTGTAGCTATATATTCTCATTTTATATTTGCGTAATGTTTTGCAAAAATAAAAATTATTTACCAAAAAAGCCACCTTATAACGAATCATTTTTTATATTTGAAGACTCAAATTCAAACATTGTGAAAAAAAGAATAAAAGCACGTATAATATTGATGGCGCAGAAGATCAACAGATGGCGTTTCTCTCATATCTCAGAGAAACAGTTCATGTTGCTTATCAGTATTCCTACAGGTTTTCTGGCAGGATTGTCAGCCATTATTATCAAGAAGTTGGCTCATTATATAAGAGATTATTTCTATAACATCGCGACACATGAAGATCATTATGGATTGTTGTTTTTCATACTTCCTGCCATAGGAATATTGCTCACAATTTTATTCTGCCGCTATGTCTTGAAACGCGATGTCGGTCACGGCATCCCTGGCATCTTATATGCCATCCAGAAAAACAAAGGAGCAGTGAAGCCATACAACACCTTTGCCTCCATCATCACCAGTGCCCTCACCGTAGGCTTCGGAGGTTCTGTCGGACTTGAAGGGCCTTCGGTATCTACAGGATCGGCCATAGGTTCCAACATAGGGCAGCTGCTACGTCTCAACCAGAAACATATCGTTGTACTGATAGGTATGGGTTGTGCTGCCGCTCTTGCATCCATCTTCCAAGCTCCAATCACAGGTATCATATTCGCCATAGAAGTCTTCATGATAGACATTTCGATGGCATCTCTCATACCTATAATAGTATCATCATTCGTCGCCATCCTCACTTCTTATTATTTTTTAGGAAGAGCCTTTGAATACACCATCACTACCAGTACAGCCTTCATGCCGTCGAACTCATTGTTCTACGTCGGACTGGGATTGTTTGTAGGACTGATGTCGGCTTATTTCATGTATGTATATTTCAAAGTCGATAAAAGAGCCAAGAAAATAAAGTCACCATGGATGAGATTCCTTCTCGGTGCGACAGGGCTAGGCATCCTGATATTCATCTTTCCTGCATTATATGGAGAAGGCTACGAAGCCATCAACGCTGCACTTAATGGAGACACCTCCATCTTGTTCGAAAACGAAATTTTCAACGGCTTCAAAGACAATATCTGGATAATACTTGTGATGCTTCTTATCATAATATTGTTCAAAGCCATTGCGACCTCGTTCACTTTCGCAGCAGGCGGAGTAGGAGGAACCTTCGCGCCGGCCTTGTTCATAGGATCCTTCTCTGGAATGTTCTTCGCACTGCTCGTCAACACCCTCGGATTAGGAAACCTTAACATCACCAACTTCGCACTCGTAGGTATGGGCGGCGTCATCGCTGGAATGCTGCACGCTCCTCTCACCGGAATATTCCTCATCGCTGAGATAACAAACGGTTATTCTCTCATGGTGCCTCTGATGATAGTATCGGCCATGTCGTATGCAATCAACAGAGCTTTCTTCAAAGACTCCATCTACACAAAAGCCGTCAGCGATAAAGGCGTACGCGTGACACACAACAAAGACGTAAGTATCCTTAACATGATAACAGTAAACAAACTGATCGAGACAAACTTCAAGACCATACATCCCGAACAGACATTACGCGACCTGCTACCTATCATCTCTGAGTCAAAAAGAAACATTTATCCAGTAATCGACCATAACGGAAACTTCAAAGGCCACGTACTCTTCGACTCCATACGTAACATCATCTTCGATCCGGAACAATATGACACTTCGATTGAAGACATCATGCTCCTGCCTGACTATCTCGTCACAACAGAAGACAGCGCTGAAGAAGTCGTGAAGAAATTTGAGAGATCTGGAAATTACAACATTGCCGTCGTCGATGGAAAGAAATATCTCGGATATATCTCAAGAGCTCTGATATTTACCACATATCAGGCAACATTGAAAGAGATTTCGGATGATTAATGATTTAGGCAACTGTTACTTCAACAAGCTCAGACACCGGCTATTTACATTAATAAATTATAATTTGTGAACTATGAATTTAAAAAGAATAAAAGAACTCTACAAAGACCCGAAATACACTTCAACGATTGATGTCGGGTTATTCATATTATTGATATTTTCATTCCATTTTCTATATCTGGGATGGATGGCTACAAACTATTTCCCTATTGCAGGACTCATCGCCAGACTCTTCGACTCGGCATCTGAGCTCTTGTTCAATCAGAGCTGCTGGGTTCTTGAACATATCTTCAATATCGACATCATCACAAAAGACCATATTATAGGTTTGATGAACAAGCATGACACCTATTCCTTCATCAATGTTGCGCCAGAATGCACAAGTCTCAAACAATGGCTTCACTGGCTTTTCCTGATGTTGCTGTTTCCTGGTCCTTGGAAGCACAAACTTTGGTACATCCCGATGGGACTTGTTGTGATTGAGTTTATCAACGTCGTCAGAGTTGTAGGCATATCTCTCTGCATGATTCCTTTTCCAAACCATTTTGCCTTCTTCCATAACTATTTCTTCAAAATATTGTTCTATCTTTTCATATTTATAATGTGGGTAGTATGGGTAGAGAAGTTTTTACATAAGAAAGAAAAAATTAAAAAATAAATACCATGGATTCAAATAGCATTATTTTTGTCCTCGATGCCGGCGGCACAGGATTCAAATTCTCAGCAGTACAGAACTATAAAGAAATAATAGAAGCTTTCACCATCAAGACCGCTTCTGATACATTAGAAGAACAGCTTAACAAAATCATAGAAGGCTTCCGTCGTACAGAAGAGTTATGCGGCAGCAAGCCTGCAGCTATCAGTTTCTGCTTCCCAGGTCCTGCCGACTATCCTAACGGCATCATCTGCGACCTCGCCAACCTCCCATTATTCAGAGGCGGTGTCGCTCTTAAAGACATGTTGGAAAACGAATTCAACGTTCCAGTCTATATCAACAACGACGGTGACTTGTTCGCTTACGGCGAGGCTTTGGGCGGTGTGCTTCAAGATGTCAACGCTCTTCTCGAAAAGGCTGGAAATCCTAAGAGATACAAAAACCTCGTAGGTCTTACTCTCGGCACAGGATTCGGTGGCGGTGTAGTCCTCGACGGACGTCTGTTGCAAGGCGACAACTCAGCAGGCGCAGAGGTATGGTGCATGAGAAATATACTCTATCCTCAGACCAGCGCAGAAGACTCTATCAGCATCAGAGGCGTACGTCGTGTCTATGCTCGTGAAGCCGGAATTGAGTTCGATGCAGCACCACAACCTTTCGACATCTATGAAATAGCTCTTGGCAATAAAGAAGGTAACAAAGATGCAGCTCTCAAAGCATGGGACGAATTCGCTACAGTATTGGCTGACATCATCGCTAACATCGCTACTGTCATCGACGGCATCGTGGTTCTCGGCGGCGGTCTCTCTGGAGCATCAAAGATATTCATGCCTAAAGTGGTGGAACATCTCAACACAGCATATCCTGGATTGGACGGAAATAAAATTCCTAGAATGGAGATTTCAGCATTTAACCTCGATGATGAAGAAGGTCAAAAGGCATTCTCAGAGACATCTGGCAAGATGATAAAAGTGCCGTTCTCAGATAAAGAAGTATGGTACGACCCATCAAAGAAAATAGGCATCACAGCAACCAAGCTTGGAACATCATCAGCAGTATGCATCGGAGCGTACGCTTATGCGATGAATAAATAAAGTTTAAAAGGATTAAAGACACAAAGCCACAAAGACGCAAAGACTATTGACTATCTATGCGTCTCTGTGACTTTGAGACTATAAGTAAAAAGCAACTTAAAAATTATGACATTAAAAATAGCTTGCGTGCAGAGCGATATTATTGCTCGTAATCCTTCAGAGAACTTCAAGCATCTTGATGAACTCTTCAAGAAGATTCAAGATGACAGAGATATTATCATACTTCCAGAGACTTTCACCACTGGTTTCCCTGCTGAACCAGATCTATTTGCAGAGACAGAAGACGGCTCTACCATGACATGGCTTCGTCAGAAAGCAAAAGAAAGAAACTGCGTCATCTGTGGCAGCTTTATCACTTCATTCAGCCAACAGCCATACCACAACACTCTCGTCTGGATGAATCCTGACGGTACTTATCTAACTTACAACAAACGTCATACTTTCATGGGAGGCGAGAAAGAACAACTAGCCACCGGACAGAATCAGATAACGATAGAATATAAAGGCTGGAGGATAAGACCTTTTATCTGTTACGACTTACGTTTCCCTGTATGGCTTCGCAACAGTTATAAAGATGGACAATTTGAATATGACCTGGCAATACTGATAGCCAACTGGCCAGTGCAGAAAGCGTATATTTGGAAGACACTGCTCTCGGCACGTGCCATCGAAAACCAAGCATATTTCATCGGTGTCAACAGAGTCGGTATCGACCATAACAACATCACATATATCGGAGAGACCAGAGTGGTGAACGGAAAGGGTAGGACGGTAGCGGAACTAACAGACGACAAAGAGGCTATTCTTGAAGCCGACATCGACAAAGAATCACTCACAAGCTTCAGAAATTATTTCATCGTACATAGAGACTGGGATGATTTCAAAATGATATAAACTTTTTTCATATCTTTGCGTAAATATAATATAAATCATGAATATTATCATAGCAGGCGACGGAGAAGTAGGAATGCACTTGGCTCAAGCATTGGAGCATGGCGACCATAACATCACTATCGTGGATCCGCATGAAGAACTCTTGAAAATGATAGAGTCACAATCGGATCTTATGACTATTGTAGGCGACTCCACATCAATAAAAGTCTTGCAACAGGCCAACGTGAAGAAAGCAGACCTAGTGATAGCCGTCTTGCACGATGAACACATAAATCTTTTGACTGGCATTCTGGCAAAGAAACTAGGTGCCAAGAAAGTCATTGTGCGTGTCAACACCATGGAGACTCTCAGCAAAGAGTCGTGGCGTATATATCAAGATCTAGGTATCGACGGCATAGTATCTCCAGAAGACATTGCTGCACAGGAAATCATAAACCTATTGAAACAAAATGTGGCTACCGAAGCACATGACTTCGCTGGAGGCAAGCTTGAACTCCTTATGATCAAGCTTGAACCTAACGCTATAGCCATCAACAAGACACTGGAAGAAGTCATTGAAAATTACAAACACATCGACTTCAGAGCATTGGCTATACACCGTCGTCAAAACACCTTCATTCCTAAAGCACATGACGTGTTTCTCGAAGGCGACCTCGTATATGTCATCACCAAACCTCATGCCATCAAGGAACTGATGCAGCTCAGCGGCAAGACAAAATTCAATGTCAACAACGTGATGATCGTAGGCGGCGGACGTGTAGGCAAACTGACAGCCAAACGTCTGGAAAACGACCTTAACATCAAGATACTTGAAATGGATAAGGCACGTTGCTTCGAGCTGACCAACCATCTGTCCGATACTCTTGTCATCAACGCTGACGCAAGAAACGTTGACCTGCTCGAAGAAGAAGGCATCAAAGACATGGACGCTTTCATCGCCGTGACAGATAATACCGAGACCAATATCCTCACATGTTTACAAGCCAAGTCGTTCGGCGTCAAACGTACGATAGCTCTGGTGGAAAACATCGACTATATTGACATCTCTCAAAATATAGGCATCGACACCATCATCAACAAAAAACTCATCGCGGCAAGCTACATGGTACGTTATACACTAGGTGGCAATGTATCATCTCTCAAATGTCTCAGCGGTATCGATGCCGACATCGTAGAGTTCGTGGTACGCGACGGTGCCGCCGTTACAAACAAACCTATCAACAGACTAGAGATGCCGGACGGAGCAATAATAGGTGGTATAATAAGAGGTGAAGACAGTTTCATCGCAACAGGCAATTTCCAAATCCAGCCTGAAGACATAGTGGTGGTGCTAGTCCTGCCTAAGACAATTCAAGCTGTTGAAAAATTATTCAGATAATAAAATATGAAAAAGATATCGGCAACCATAATAACGTTAAACGAAGAAGACAAGATACGTCAATGCCTCGAATCCCTTAAAGACGTGGCCGACGAAATTGTCGTCGTCGATTCCTTGTCAACAGACAACACACGACAGATATGTGAGGAGTTTGGCGTCAGATTCGTAGAGCAGAAATGGTTGGGATATTCAGAACAGAAAAACGTAGCCAACAGAATAGCGTCTCACGACTGGATCCTCTCCATCGATGCCGATGAGGTTTTGTCTGAAAGACTGAAGAAATCAATACTTGAAGTCAAACAGAAAGACTGTGAAGATAATGTAGTCTTTTCCTTCAACAGATTGAACAACTATTGTGGAAAATGGATCCACCACTCAGGATTTTATCCAGACAAGAAGATTAGGATATGGAATCGTAATGTAGGAAAATGGGAAGGCCTGATCCATGAAGTCATCAAGTTTAATATGAAAGTTAAAGAACATCATCTCAAAGGTGACCTTCTTCATTTTTCATATTCAAAACCTGAAGATTTCGAGAGACAGCTTTTCAGATTTGCCGAGATGAGAGCTCAGCATTATCTCGACAAAGGAAAGAAAAACGCCAGACTGCTTAAAATAGTCTCTCCCATATATTACTTCATCCAACATTATTTCTTCAGACTAGGCTTCCTTGACGGGAAAGAAGGTTTCACCATGTGCTACGTAGGAGCCCAAGCAACGAGACATAAATACAAGGAACTGGTTAGATTAAAGAGACAACATAAAAATAACGAACAATTAAAATATAAATAAAATGGCAAACATAGATCAGATCAATTTCGATAGCAAACGCGTTATAGTACGCGTAGATTTCAACGTCCCATTGGACGAAAACTTCAACATCACTGACGACACCCGTATCCGTGCAGCGATGCCTACCATCAACAAGGTCATCAACGACGGTGGCAGACTCATCCTTATGTCACATCTCGGCCGTCCTAAGAAAAACCCAGACGCAAAATATTCTCTCAGCCACATCGTCAATTATCTCAGTCAAGTAATCGGCAAGGAAGTAGCTTTCGCTGACGACTGCATGAAGGCAGAAGAAAAGATAGCTGCCATGAGGAACGGTGATGTGCTCTTGCTCGAAAACCTCCGTTTCTACGCTGAAGAAGAAGGTAAGGTACGCGGCATAGAGAAAGGCGAAGAAGGATACGACGAAGCCAAGAAAACTCTCAAGGAAAGCCAAAAGAAATTTACCAAGACATTGGCATCATATGCAGACTATTATATCAACGACGCTTTCGGCACAGCACACCGCGCCCATGCTTCAACAGCACTCATTGCTGACCATTTTGATGCAGAACATAAAATGTACGGTTACCTCATGGGTAAAGAAGTCGATGCTGTCAACAAAGTGATGAAAGACATCAAGCGTCCTTTCACAGCTATCATGGGTGGATCTAAAGTATCTACAAAAATAGAGATCATCGAGAACCTCTTGACAAAAGTAGATAACCTCATCCTCTGCGGCGGCATGACATATACTTTCAAGAAAGCCCTCGGCGGTAACATAGGTAAGTCAATTTGCGAAAACGACAAACTAGACCTTGCATTGTCATTATTGAAAGAAGCCAATGAAAAAGGTGTCAATCTGGTCTTAGCCGTTGATGCTGTCGTTGGCGACGATTTCAGCAACAATGCCAACACTATGGTCGTTGACCCGATGGACATTCCTGAAGCATACGAAGGCATGGATATAGGTCCAAAGACAAGAGAGCTGTTCGGTGAAGTCATCAAGAACTCTCAGACCATCTTATGGAACGGCCCTTGCGGTGTCTTTGAATTTGACAACTTCTCTCATGGCTCACATGCCATAGCTGAAGCCATCGTCGAAGCCACCAAGAACGGAGCCTTCTCTTTGATCGGCGGCGGTGACTCTGTTGCTTGTATCAACAAGTTCGACATGTCTAACGATGTGTCTTATGTTTCTACAGGCGGTGGCGCCTTGTTAGAAGCTATTGAAGGAAAAGAACTCCCAGGAATAGCAGCAATAAAATAATTTACCAATAGAATAAAAAGAACGGGCTGCCTGAATATTCAAGCAGCCCGTTTTGTTTTTGTATCGTTTTTTTATTCCACAATGGTCATTTCTTCTACAAGATGTCCAGCACCGGCATATTTATCGATGATGAACAAAACGTAACGAATATCAACGGATATATTCTTGCAGATTGAAGGATCATAGATAAGATCGCTCATCGTTCCTTCCCATGTACGGTCGAAGTTAAGACCGAGAAGATGACCGTCTGCGTTCAGGATCGGACTTCCTGAGTTACCACCTGTGGTATGATTGCCAGCTATGAAAGCTACATGCATGCTACCATCTTCATCGGCATAACGGCCGTAATCCTTACTTTCATAAAGCTCACGCAAACGATCTGTAACAACATAGTCATAGATATTAGGATTTTCCTTTTGCATGATGCCGTCTAATGTTGTGTAATGTTTATAATAGACAGCATCTCTAGGAGAGAAGCCTCCTATCTTACCGTATGTCACACGCAATGTGAAGTTAGCATCTGGATACATCATCTTGTCTGGATTCTGATCGGCATGATATTCCATTTGTCCAAGCATGAACACTCTTTGCATATCAGCGATCTGGTTGTTAAGCTCAACAGTATGAGGTCTTACCTTCTCCATATAGAAATCCATCACATCATTATATGCCATCAATGCAGGATCTTTAGCGAGTTTTTGGGCTTTAGAAGGCTTGAAGTTATCAAGGAACTTATTGACATTTTCTTCTGAAGCGAACATTGTCTTTGCGAAAAGCTCATCAACATAGGTCTGGACATCAGCATATTTATCAACGATGGTGTTAAGAAGTTCCGGACGGAAGTCTTCTGGCTGGTTGTCGATATATTCCTGAAGAACCATAGCTGCAACCTCTACATCAATAGGTTGGTAATAATCTTTGAAGAACACCTTTGATGCTTCTCTTGCTTTGGCTATGAGTTCATCGATCTCTTCTTGAGATGTTTCTTTTGTAACCTGAGCGAGTTTATTGAACTCAGCGGCGAATGTCAATATTTCTATTTGGAGAGCTGTCTCCGAGAGATATGTCGTTGCCAGACGATATGGCTCATATTCTGCATATACTTTTTCAAAATCAGAGATAAGGTTAAGATATTGACCTCTCTGACGGCTCTTGTATGCCCAATCAGTAAATTCCTTATCGAAATGTTTTTTCTTTTGAATGCCTTTGAAGTTGTTAATACCTTCTATAACACCCATCCATTTTTTCCATCCATTGCCGAGATGTGCATGTTTAGAAGCATATTGTATTCTCACCTGAGGATCTTTTTCTTGATATTTATTATATATGTCAAGAATCTTTCCGCGGAGGTCAACGCTGACTGGATAAATGACGTTAGCTTCTTGGTTGACGGCTACTGCTGGAAGATACTCGTTTGTACGAGCAGGATAACCGAACACGAAAGTGAAGTCACCTTCATTAGCACCTTTCAATGAGACTGGGAAATGATAATTAGGTGTGTAAGGAACGTTGTCTTCGCTATAGTCAGAAGCTTTGCCATCAGGAGATACGTAGATACGGAATACAGAGAAGTCGCCTGTATGACGAGGCCAAACCCAGTTGTCTGTGTCACCGCCGAACTTACCGATATTTGAAGGAGGTGCGCCTACCATACGGACATCTTTAAACACCTCATTATATATCATATAATATTTATTGCCATGATAGAATGATTTGATGATGACTTGATAGTCGCTGTTAGCTTCAGCTTCTTCCTTTATCTTTTTGATGTTACCGTTAATGATTTCCACTCTTTCGTCATTGGAAGTCTCTTTTGTCACGCCTTCGAGGACGCGTTCTGTGACATCTTCCATGCTCTTAAGCATAACAGCGGAGATGCCTGGACAAGGAAGCTCTTCTTCTTTCGACATAGCCCAGAAGCCATGAGTGAGATAGTCGTGTTCAACAGTACTGTGATATTGAATCCAGTCGAAACCGCAGTGATGGTTGGTGAGAAGAAGACCTTGGTTACTTACTATCTCGCCTGTACAGCCGCCGTCAAAAAGAACAACAGCATCTTTCATACTGCTGTGGTTGATAGAGTAGATGTCTTCTGCAGTAATGTTCATACCCATTTCCTGCATGTCTTGTTCGTTGTTTTGCAACAACATAGGAATCCACATTCCTTCGTCGGCTCTAAGGTTGAAACAGAGCGACGCTACGATAAATAATGATAAAAAGAATTTTCTCATATTGATTATAATTTAGAAATTTTCAACATCTGCAAATATAAGATTAATTTCGCTACGACTCATGAGCAATGAAGTGTGTGAAAGAAACTTTTTGTATCTTTGCATATCACCAAAAACTTATGAAACATGGCATCACATAATGAATTAGGAGCCTTAGGCGAACAGATCGCACTCGAATTTCTCATTGAGAAAGGTTATCAGATTTTAGAAAAAAATTGGTCAAGCGGACACAAGGAAATCGACATCATAGCAAAAGATGGCGACACTATTGTAATTATTGAAGTAAAGACAAGAAAAAGCACATATCTTGTAGAACCCGAAATCACCGTCGATATTTATAAACAACGGCATCTCATCTGGGCTGCAAATTCTTTTGTCAACCGTTATCAATACGACAACGACGTACGATTCGATATCATAGCTATCACCATAAATAAAAACAATGAAAAAAGGATAGAACACATTGAAGATGCATTCTATCCTTCTATTAAATAGACGAAAGACAAAAGTCTAACGGCTAAAGTTTTTTACCTTTAGACTTTCGTCATTAGCCTTTAGTCAATTATCCAACAGAGCTTCCTGGAGCTACAGGCTGACTTGGTGACATAACAACCAATCTTCCGTCTTTGTCTTCAGCTGACAAAATCATACCTTCGCTGACGATGCCTTTCAACTTACGAGGCTCGAAGTTAGCGATGAAGCATACTTGCTTGCCTACTAATTCTTCAGGATTTGGATAATATTTAGCGATTCCTGAAACGATAGTACGTTTGTTCATACCGTCGTCAATCAAGAATTGTAACAATTTATCTGCTTTTGGAACTTTAACGCATTCTAAAACAGTACCGACTCTGATGTCCATCTTGCCAAACTCGTCGATATTGGTGTTAGGTTTGATTGGATTTGGAGCCCATGCGTTGAGTTCATTTTGTTTCTTTGTCTCTTCCAACTTATTGACTTGTGCTGCCACTGTCTCGTCTTCGACTTTTGTGAATAACAATTCGACTTCGCCGATAGTAGCGTTTTCGTTCAATAAGATTGTTTCCTTAGCTTGATTCCAGCTACTTACTTCCAAGCCAATCATAGATTGTAATTTCTTAGCTGAGAATGGCAAGAATGGTTCTGACAAGATAGCGAGTTTAGCAACGATTTGCAATGAAACTGCGAGAACTGTCTTGACTCTTTCTGGATCTGTCTTGAATTGTTTCCAAGGTTCGTTTTCTGTGAGGTAACGGTTACCGAGACGAGCGAGGTTCATCAATTCTGACAATGCTTCACGGAATTTGTAATTATCGAGAAGGTTAGCAATCTTATCAGGATATTGATTCATTTCTTCGATAGCAGCTTCGTCTTTTTCGTTGAGGTTAATCATAGCTGGAATCTTACCTTCGAAATATTTATGAGTAAGAACCAAAGTACGATTTACGAAGTTGCCGAAGATAGCGAGTAATTCGTTGTTATTTCTATCTTGATAATCTTTCCAAGTGAAGTTGTTATCTTTTGTCTCAGGAGCGTTAGCTGTCAAAACATAACGAAGGACATCTTGTTTTCCAGGGAATTCTTCAAGATATTCGTGCAACCAAACAGCCCAGTTACGAGATGTAGAAATCTTGTCGTTTTCGAGGTTGAGGAATTCGTTAGCAGGAACGTTTTCAGGAACGATATAATCGCCGTAAGCTTTCAACATGCAAGGGAAGATGATGCAGTGGAAAACGATGTTATCTTTACCGATGAAATGAACGAGTTTTGTTTCTTCGTCTTTCCACCATTTTTCCCAATCTGTACCTCTTTCTTGGCAGATTTCTATTGTGTTAGAGATATAACCGATAGGAGCGTCAAACCAAACGTAAAGCACTTTGCCGTCAGCTTCTTCAACAGGAACAGGCACGCCCCAGTCGAGGTCGCGGGTAACAGCGCGAGGTTGTAAGCCATTGTCCAACCAGCTCTTTACTTGTCCATAGACATTAGGTTTCCATTCTTTATGACCTTCGATGATCCATTCACGGAGCCATTGTTCGTATTGGTCTAAAGGAAGATACCAGTGTTTTGTAGCTTTCTTTACGAGTTCAGCGCCGCTGAGAGCTGAGTGAGGATTGATGAGTTCATCTGGGCTCATTGAAGAACCACATTTCTCACATTGATCGCCATAAGCATGGTCGTTGCCGCATTTAGGGCAAGTACCGATGATGTAACGGTCTGACAAGAACTTATTACGTTCTGGGTCGAAGAATTGTTCTGATTCTCTTTCGATGAACTTACCTTCTTCGTAGAGTTTCTTGAAGAAAGCAGCAGCTGTCTCATGGTGGGTCTTTGAGCTTGTACGAGAATAAATGTCGTAGCTGATGCCGAGTTTTTCGAAAGAATCTTTGATTATATTGTGGTATCTATCGACGATATCTTGAGGTGTGCAGCCTTCTTTTTCAGCTTTGATAGTGATAGGCACGCCGTGTTCATCGGAGCCGCCGACAAACAAAACCTCTTCGCCTTTCATTCGTAAGTAACGAACATAAGTGTCGGCTGGGATATATACGCCTGCCAAGTGACCGATGTGCACAGGACCATTAGCGTATGGTAATGCTGTCGTTACCGTGTAACGTTTAAAATGTTTGTCGTTATTTTCCATTGTATGTGATGTTTTATAAGATATTAATTAAGATGCAAAGATAATAAATATTTTTCTGTGAAATGTTAATAAGATTAGCCTTCTTACAACCCAAATTTAATCAAGTTTCTATCAGCTTCTCCAGCCTTATCTACTTTGTTCTGTTTGTATGAATTGAAGTTATAAGAGACTCCTATCCACAACATTCTGCTTTTCTGCTTGCTGATATTAGTGAGGTCATAAATTCTGTTGTAAGAATGAACTTCCCATTCATAAGTGTTGAAGACATCGGTGACAAGCAGCGATAATGTCAACGCTCCTTTCATGAGTTTCTGCTTAACTCCCACATTCATCTTATGAGTGAAAGAAGTGGTGAGCTGCGGATAATATTGCGGCGTCATGATGAAATATTGCAACTGCAGACTTGTCGTCTTTCTCGGAATAAAATCGAGCATGATATTGGAATTGTTCGACCAGCCTTCATTGTCGATGTCGGCTCCATCAAAAACGCCTTTCGTCATAACATAGAAAGTGTTTGCACTCAAAGTCGCTGTCATCCATTCCAAAGGGAAAAACTTCAATGACAAATCAAGACCGCTCTTCATATCGGAGGCAGCATTGATGTAAGTGGTGATTAACAGACTATCAACAACCTCCGTGACTTGTGAAATATAATCAGTGGTGTAGTTGAAATATGCATCTGCGAAAATATTAAATTTCTCTCCTTTTACATTATATGTCAAATCGAGTTTAGATGTCTTCTCTGGATGCAAATTCATATTGCCTTGCTCGTATGTCATAGCATCGACCATGCTCATATAAGGATTCAGCTGTGGATAAGTAGGACGTCCTATTCTACGAGAGAAAGCGAGCGACAAATCTTGTTTGTCTGATATTTTATATGTTCCTGAAAAACTTGGCGCAATGAAAATATCATCATTTCTCGTATCAATATTTTCGTGTTTGCTATCCAAAGTCACAATGCTGTATTCTCCTCTCAGACCTAATTTATAGTTGAACTTACCTATATTTTTTGAAGAGAACATCACGTATGCCGCTGGAATCAACTCTGTATGTAAAAGGTCGTTGCTGAATGATTGTGAATAAATCCAGTCTTCATTTTCCCATGAATAAAATTCGTGATATATATCGTTGCTGCGATATGTCACTTTGGCTCCCGCGCTCAATGTTCCTCTATTTAACTTTTGTTTATAATCTGTCTGGAAGTTGGAAATAAAAGGACTTCCTCCTGAATTGGAATAATTCAAAAGTTCCTCTCCGACATAATAATAAGAAGGTCTCTTTCCCCATATCTTCGACACAGAACCTCTGAAAGAAATATCAGAAATTTCTGGTTTTATAATATGTCGATACATCACAACTGCTTCTATATTATCTCTGTTCCATGTCACGTCATTATGACGATTTTCTTCATTGACAATATTGCCATTATCGATAATGTTATGTAAATCCTGTTTCACATTCAATTTTGGAGACATATATTTCAAATCGACTGTAACTGTGTTTCTTTTGTTGATTCTGAAATCGGCACCGAGACTTACATTATTATTAAACGTATATCTGTTCGATTTCATCTGCTGCGTGATAAGACTTCCCGATTCTTTCATAAAACGACTGAGTGAACTGTTTATAATGTCGTCTTCGTATTTAGTGTTATAATTAAAACGATAAGAAGCCTTTTTGCTGTTATATGAAAAACCAGCGTTACCTGTCACGAAATGGTTGAATCCGTAATTAGCTGCAAGCACTCCGCTAAATCCTTTTGCACTTTCTTTCTTCATTATGATGTTGATGATACCACCTGTTCCTTCCGAGTCGTAAGAAGCGTCAGGATTTGTGATGACATCGATAGTTTTGATATTAGCAGCAGGAATTGTTGATAAATCGGTGATTGTTGTAGGAACGCCATCCATAAGGACGAGAATATTTTTGTTTCCTCGGATTGAAATTTCTTCGTTTTGTACTGACACGGAAGAAGAGGCGCTAAGGATATCAAGAGCGCTGCCCTTTGAAGAAGCTATATTCGCTGAGGCATTGATGCTTGTATGTTCCACCGTAGATTTATGAGATACCGCAGTAGAAGAAACAACGACATCATCAAGCATCACGACATTCTCTTTCATGACAACATCACTGATATCAATTTTAGCTTTATTTGGAATTATTTTTATCTCTTCTTTTATATAACCGATGAAATCAAAAGTGAGACGTAACTCTTCATCAGATTGTTGAACTTTCAATGAGAAAACACCTTCGTCATTGGTGATGGCTCCTGTTATTATTTTATCATCTTGATAAACAGCGACAGAAACATAAGGAAGTGGAGCTTCATTTTCATCAAGGACTTTACCTTTAACAGATGAAATATTGTTCTGTGCAATGACATTCAGATTAAAAATAAAGAACAAACATAGAATTAAAAAGTTCTTTGTAGAAGTAATGGTTTTATTTTTCATAAATAGATTTGTTTTACTACCAAAAAAGGTGGTACTATTACCACCAATGACCTACAAAGATACTAATTTTACTTAAAATAAGTTTCGTTCATTAAAAAAATCCTAAACTTTTTTTCCTTAATTTTGTCTTTCATTAAACATTAAAATCAAATCGTCATGATAACTTTTGAAGAACAAATCCGTAACGAAAATATCAAAGACATCGCCAATAAATTAATGTGTGCAGCTCGCACCGCGCCAAAAGCCAGAGGCACCGACAACCTTGTGCTCGCTGTAGCGACCGACGACACTATCGTCACTTTGGCAGAAAAAATGAAACAACTCGCTGCTGAACGTAATATGGAATTCCTTAACCGCGACGCTGAAAACATCTTAAAATGCGGAGCAGTAATTTTATTCGGAATGAAGATAAGTCCTCTCGGATTGAATTGCGCTGCCTGCGGTTTCCCTACCTGCGGTGACAAACCTAAAAACGTGCCATGCTTCTTCAACGCTAACGACCTCGGCATAGCAATAGGTTCAGCTACTTCTCTTGCCGCCGACTTCAGAATAGACAGCCGCGTCATGTTCTCCGTAGGTCAAGCAGCTTTGGAACTCAATCTCATGCCAGAATGCAGCATGATATTAGCTCTCCCTCTCTCCGTAAGCGGAAAAAGCGTTTTCTTTGACAGAAAGTAATGAGCATTGAGATTTAACAAAAAAATCGAATTAATATAAAAAAGGCTAAAGGTGTTGAATCCCTTTAGCCTTTTAACTTTAGCCTTTAGCCATTATTTAATAACAAGTTTCTTTGTAACAACTTGTCCACCGATTACGTTTACAAAATACATACCTGGTGCTAAGTCAGAAATGTCTATTGTTGTTGTTTCACTGAAGACAAAGTTACGAACTTCTTGTCCTTGCATATTCAAGATGTGAACACAAACCTTACCTTTTTCATAGTTTGTTGTAAGTCTCAAGACATCGTTTGCTGGGTTAGGCAATAAGTTAACTTCAAATGGATCTTTGTGATCAATTAAAGTTGGAACTTCTGTGATTGAGTTAACGTCATTGCTGTAAGAAACTACTTTACCAGAAACTCTCAAGATTGGGTTGTCGGCTGCAGCACAGTAAACGCATGTTTGACCGTCAACGCAGTCTGGGTGATTTGGATGACATTCATCGATGTATGATGGGTCAAATTCGTAGAACAACTTAGCATGACCTGCTGCAACATAATCGTTGAGGCTGTAATCCCAAACCATACCTAAAGAACCTGGACACCATCCTGAACGTTCGTAAGTCCAAGTACCAGCTTGTGGTTGGCAACCTGCAGGGTTAGGGTTACATGTTTGCCACAAATGTTGGTCATAAACCTTAGTATCGTTGATGATAATGTTATGTGTTGCTTCTAAGAATTCTGCAGCGTTACCTGTGTTATAAGCGTTGTTTGTACCACTGCTCCAGTTGTGACCTGTTGTGATAATCTTCAAGTTAGCCTTTTCTGTTTCAGGAGCGAAGTGATAATCGATTTCTGGAACTGGTTGTTGGTTAGCATAATCGCCGAAGTCGAAGATACCGAACCACAATTCGTTCATGTCAACATATTTATATTCAGGTGCACCTTTTGTATAGTCGAAGATAGCAATTGGATCATAACCGTCGCCATTCCATGTTTGGAAATATAATTCAAATTCTACCAAACCTTGAAGCACTGTTGTATAATCTGTTACATCTAATTGATCTTCACATTCGCCACCGAAAGGTGTTACATAACGATAAAGCTCAACCCATTCACCGCGGTAGTTCTTTACACGGCAGTAACCAACTCTGTCGTATGGATCGCAAGTACCAATACAGTTGTGGTCATATTGCATCATGATGTTATTGAAAGCTCCAACATGTGTTGGGAAAACATATTCGTTATAACCATATTGTTGTGATGGAGTAATCTTAAGATCACCGTTCATAGCTGTTACGCTGATATTGTCATAGCTGTTTGTCACTTCAAAAGTATTTGATACGCTTGTTGATTTGCCTCCTGATTGAACGATAGTTGCTGTCATGTTGTATGTTCCGTAATCAGCAGGTTTCCATGAAGCATACCAATAACCGTTTGTTGGGTCATCAGGATAAGCTGTCATCAACTTAACTTCTTCACCATCAATGTCGCATGTTACAGATTCAAATTTGATAGCATCTCCATGTTCGATGTAAGCACTGAGAACTAACATAATAGGAGAGTTCAAATCTGAAACATAAACCATTGTTCCATCGTATGGACGACGAATTGTGATTTCTGGAGTATAATCGTCTGGGTTAACAACTTCGAAAGTACGTGTCACAGAAGGAGCAGCTTGCCATTCTGAATTATCACCATTTTGATTAGCTTTAACCTTAACAATACCTGCATCGCCTGTCAATGTCAATACGTTGCCATCTAATGTAGCTGGACCTTCCAAGAGTTCGAATGTAACAGGCAATCCTGATGTTGCTGTTGCTTCCAATTGAATAGGAGCTGCTGATACAAGTTGATCTGGAATCATAGCGAAATCTATGAATTGTGATGCCAATCCTGCTGGAATGTGACGAACTACCAAGTTGTCGTAACCAGCATGAGAGCTGTTCAAGAAGAAGATACCGTCCCATTTTGCTGGGTCAAAGCGGTCGCCTGAACCTGGTGTCAAACCTGCATTGATACCTTGAATTTCAGGAACTGGTTGGAATTCACCAACACATCCATAGTCGGCAAATAAAGTAACGCTACCAGCTCTATCATTAGCCTCAAGGTCAATCATGATTTTCCAACGTGTCCATCCAGCTTGTTCATAATCAAAATCAACAGCTAACTGATTATTAGGTAATACAATACCATTGACGAATTTAGGTCTCTCATCAAAACCTGTTGTTGTGAAATAAATACCGCCATCTTGAGTAGGTAAGTTAGGATTTGGCTCTGTTGTCTCATAATTCATTGGAGGCAAAACAACGCCATCGCCGTTAGCATCATAACCTACTCCGAAAACAGTACCCCAGTGGTTACGCAATACATCTAATTCAATCTCTATGGTGCCGCCTGATGAAAAATCAAATTGGAAATCTGGTGTTGATTTATGTGTTGCTATTTCACCGAAATTAGTATTAGCATTATCAAAAAATACTGCCAATGACTCGTCTGGTGACGTATTTCCACCTGCACCCAAATATTCTACTTTAAATTGACCGCCACCTGCACTATGAGCTCTGGCAACCCAATTATGTTGACCGTTCAAAACAGCATTTTCTTCATAATCATTAAAATCTATTGATATAACTGTCTGTGCATTGACAGCTATTATCATAAATAAAGAAAGGAATAATAATGCAAATCTTTTCATATTTCTTTTATTTTTTATTAATCTCTTACAACTAATTTCTGTGTCATTACATTGTCACCTGATATTCTTACGAAATAAACACCAGCATTCAAATCTTGGATGTCAACTGTTGTTGATTTCTCGAATGAAAATTCCTTTACGATTTGACCTAAAGAATTGACTATTTGTACTTCATTTTCAGAATTTGATTCACTTGTCAATTCCAAAGTATTTTTTGCAGGATTTGGGAACATTTTAACAGAATTAAATACATTTTCAGAAACTGATTCTGTATCTAAGACAGCTAAAGTTGAAACGCAAGCTATGTTCATTTGTGTATAACGTTGTGACATTTCAAATGAGTTTACACTTGGACCGATAAGGTCATTACCTGAGTGAATATATGGGCTATAGTTTTGATAATCTTCAAAAGGATAAATTCCCATATAACCGTTTTGGTTAAATGATGTATGGTCGCTGTCACCTGCTTGGAAGTTAACATGACGTACTTGCATTTCTGGGAAATAGACATTAGCAAGATTCATATAGTATTCACCGATTGCTTCAACGCTGTTAGGATAGATCAAGTCAATATGGATTTCATCACCTGGATTCAAATAACCATTCATGTCGTTGTTGAAATAACCGACAACATTCATATCCATATCTGCACAATATTCTGCATAAGCTGCGCTACCTATCAAACCAACTTCTTCTGTTGAGAAAGAACAATAGATGATAGAACGTTCAAAGCTATATTGTGTAAGGATTCTTGCTGTCTCCAAAACTGCTGCTACACCCGTTGCATTGTCATCAGCGCCAGGACACATACCAGAATAGCTATATGAATCGAAGTGGCTTCCGCAAACTACATATTCATCTGGATATTTAGTACCATATTGAATAGCTATAACATTTGGTGCAGAAGGATTTCCATAAAATTCAACAGGGAATTGTTCTGTTTCTAAAACACCCATTTCGTCAAAATTACCAAGAATCCAGTTTGCTGCATCGTATGCATTTTCTGAATTATAATATCTGCTTTCGTAAGCTTGTAAATATTCAACTGTTGATGTTAAATTTTCAATGCTTACCTGATCCATAAATTCTCTTACGCGTACATCTTCTTCTGTTACTGTTGGAAAATCGCGTTTCATAACAGGTAATTTAGCTACTTTATTGTTGATAGCTACCATACCGTCATTTTTAGCAGGTTTTAAGTTTGAACTTAATGGCTTGACAATAATTATGTTAGCATCTTGATAAAGAACTTCAGCATTGTTCTTTTCTCTGCTTAAATAATTACCTTGTTCATTTTCTTGACAATAGACCATGAAATAGTTTTCATTAGAGTCGAATGAATTTTCATCTAACAAAATCATGTCTTCATTAAGATTTTCAGCTGTAGCAAGAACAAAATTATCATTGTAATAATGAATTTTAATGTCTTGTCTGCTAAATAATTCTTTTAAATTGTCTTGATTTTGTACTTTAATCATTACAAAATTTCCAGCATACATCACTGTTGAGATGCATAATGCTAATAAAAGTAAAAATGTTCTTTTCATTGATTTATTAATTTATTTTGTTAATATTTTTCCAATATTCTGAAAATGATTCTTTTGCAAATTTAGGTAATTCTCTTTTTGCTCCCCATTTTTTCTTGATATGATAACTTAATTCTATATCCTTAAATGAAGAACCGTATTTATCCATGTTTTTCCTGTTCGACATCTTTTTCATCAGGTATGAAAGAAAACCTTTTTCCGAAATAAAAGACTTATCTTCTTTCACAAGATCTTTTCTATTCTCTAAAAACAAGTCTTTCAATGGTATGGCAACAGGACAAATCTCTGTACATCTTCCGCAAGACGTACATAAAGAAGTGAAATGAGCAGCTTCTTCAAAGCCTTTTGTCATAGGATATATTATTGATCCTACAGGTCCTGGTGAATAACTATTATATGTATGCCCACCTATTATATTATATATAGGACAAACTTCTGAACAAGCTCCACATTGTACACACGATAATATATCTCTTTGTTTTTCTTTTTCCAAGACATTAGTTCTGTTGTTGTTTAGCAAAATCAAATACAATTTCTGAATTTCGCCGTCAATTTCTAATGGTTTGTTGATGAAATTATACAAAGATGATACATTTTTATTTGGCTCATATAATGAAGAAATAGGAAGCAGAACTGCCAATTCATCTATTGATGTTATAAGTTTATCTATACCGGCAACAATGATATGAATCGGTGAAAATGCTGTTGATTTTGCTATATTCCCTTGATTTTCCGTTAAGACTACTGTTCCTGTATTTGAAACCAAAAAATTGGCTCCTGTTACGACAGCTTCTGGATTTGCAAGAACTTCTTTCAACAATTGCTTGGTACATATTGTCAGCTGCCTCGCATTGCAGTTTTCTTTTATTCCAAACTCACCAGTATATAAAGCTGCTATTTGTGGTGTGGTTTTATTAGCAGCAGAATATCTTATATTGTAAGGTACTTGGTTAAAAAGATGACATATAAAATCACCTATATTACTTTCAGTGACTTTTATTTTCTTCATCTCTAGATAAGAAGTCAAACCTATTTCTTCTAAGGTTGAACTTTTTGTTTTGACGATTTTTTTTACTCTTTCCTGATTTAAAATGTCGTAAATCATTTGTTTGGCATCAGAATCATCATTAGCCCACAAAATCTTTCCGCCATTTTTTGTGAAATTTGTATCAAAATCTACTAGTAGTTTGTCTAATTTCTTTAAGGCTTTGGTTCTTATATTAAGAGCTCTCTGTTTTTCAAGCTCAAGGTCAGAATAATAATTGGTATAGTTTTCAATATTACGAACAAAATTTTGATAACGAGCCAACATCAATTCATTATGCTCGTCATCAAAAGCTATTTTTTTAGCATTCTGATTGAAAACTATACCATTATCATTCATAAAATATTATTGTAAATTTATTTTTGCAACTCTGTTAGCGTGACGTCCGCCTTCGAAATCTGTTGTCAAATAAGCTTGAACTATTTCCCATGCAAGTTCATTGCTAATGAAACGACCAGGAAGTGTCAATATATTTGCATCGTTATGTTGACGTGCCAATTTTCCTAATTCTACATTCCAGCATAAAGCAGCTCTTACATTAGGATGTTTGTTTGCTGTCATCTGAGCTCCGTTGCCGCTGCCGCAAAGTATGATTCCAATTGGATAAACACCATCTTGAATGTCTTGTGCAATAGGATGTATGTAATCTGGATAATCAACACTGTCTGCTGAATTTGTACCGTAATCTTTTACTTCATAACCGCTTTCATTCAGTCTTTCAATGAGATATTGTTTCATGGTAAATGCACCATGGTCACAAGCTATAGGAATAATTCTTTTCATATTACAAATTGTTGATAAATTTTTACAAAGTTAGTAATTATTTTCTGATTAAAAATCTTTTTTCTCACTAATTATGAATATTTTAGAAAAAAAATTATTCTTTTGTTGGTTTCTTTATCTTATTGTTAACCATTGTTTTAAAACTTATCAACAATTCAGTTGTTAATAACTTATTTTATTGTTGATTTTATTTTATAAACTACATTTTTTGTTAACAAACTAACATGTTTAATAATATTATTAAAGATTCTTAACATTAATTTACAATGTTTTCAACATAGATTTAAGACGTATTTTTTTGATTTTTATTTAGATAAAGAGTTATCAACAATTACTCATTCATCCTATTTTTCATATTATTTTTATTTTTAAAATTTAAAGAAATAATAGATAATAGAGTTTGTTTGAAATCTAAATTGAAAGACTAGTTCCTTTTCCATTTTACATTAATAAATATTCCGCTGAATACTGTAAATACAACATAGAAAGGATAAATAAATTCTAGAGCTAATGTCCATTTAAGAAGTTTGCTCTGATTCATGAAATTTGTTATGTTTTTTAAAAGAGGAAAATCTATAAGGAATTTTAACAATGTTAATAAAAAATAAAGGCTGAATAGAGCTGGGATAAAAAACGCTCCTAAAAGCAGCGAAATGATGCTTAAATTGAAAAATAAAACTACCAAGGCTGTTGATATGATTTTCCAATTAGTGTATGACTTTGTCTTGGAGACCCATCTCCTTCTTTGACGGAAAAAATCAGAAATGGTTTTGCATGTCTTGGTCTTTACAATTGCTGATTTGCATAATAAGAATCTAACATTATTATAGCCGTAATTTTTTACGAATTGTTCTAGCAAAAACATATCGTCACCTGATGGTATGTTGAAATCATGTCTTTTTTCTTCTACTTCCAGAGCTGCTTCTCTTTCGTAAGCCATATTGGCTCCATTACACATGACTGGAAAACCTATTGCTGCTGATCCTGCAGTGCTGCCAATAAGACTCAAATGTTCTAACACCTGCATTTTCTCAAACATTGTGTTAGCTGGTGTTAATAAAACTGGAGCCAATATCATCTTGCATCTTTTTTCTTGATAAAATGAGACTATGCTTTCTATCCATGTAGATGATAGAATACAATCAGCATCTGTAACTATAATCAATTCGTTTACAGCTTTGTGTAATGCTTGTGAAATGGCAGCTTTCTTGCCTGTATTTTTAGCTTCTAATAAAATTATGTTTAAATCCTTATTTTTATTAATATAATCATTAATAACATTTCTTGTGTTGTCTTCTGAATGGTCGTCAACTATTATAACTTCAAAAAGTTCTTTTGGAAAACTTTGATTATAAATAGATTCTAATAATTTTTCTATATTATCTTCTTCATTGCGGGCTGCTATTAGTACCGATACTTTAACAAAATATTTTTTATTAAAGTTTATTAACTTCTCTTTCAGATTATACAATCCAAAAGTGAAAGCAGTGATGCAGATAAGATAAAGTGCAGTTGATATAAGTACTATATTCAATAATATTTGCAGTAACTCAAAGTTCATTTTTATATCTAAAGAAATTTAAACGATATGTTAAAAATAATCCGATAATAGCTGGAAGAGCTATATTGAAAATCCATAATAAAGAACTGGCTGAAAATACCATCATTCCATATGATGTATTTATACCATTCAATATCAACCATTTTTCAAAAATCAAAACACATACAGATCCTCTGACTGCAATTTCAGTGATAGTAATAAAAGGCACTATCATCATGGTTAAATACGTCAATGAAATAGGAATCATTGAGTTAATATATGTTAAAGGTATATTGAAAGCCCAAATCAAAAGAACAAATTGGAATGTGTAAAGTAAATATCTCAAGAATGAAATTATCAATATATTTAATAATTCTTTTTTGTTGTAAAGAGCAAACACTTCAAAATATTCTTTCGTTTTATCTTTAAATTTTTTAGGAATTATAAATTGAAAATGTCTTAAAAGATGAATGTTAAAATAAAGTAATATTAATAATGTAATGATTAGTATAGATAGTGAAATTATCAGTGCTAAATATTTCTTGACAAAAAAAGGAATTGCTATTAATCCAAATCCAACAGTAGCTATCATTTGAGCGAAACCTCCTACAATGGTCACCATGGCAGCTTTTATTCTATCTCCTTTTTCTAACATAAAAATTCTTCCTACGAAATTTCCCATTCTGTTTGGAAAAAACATTCCTGCTGTCATTCCTGTAAAAATAGAAATAAATGATTTCCAGTTATCTATATTTTCTATAGGTTTAACTTGCAATTTCCATTTAATACTTTCTAAATAAATGTTTACAGAAACCAAAGTCAATGCTACAATCATTAAAGCAAATTGTTTTTGGTTTGTAAAAGAATTTTTTACATCTTGAGATATTTCAACAATATTTTGATTCACAAATATTTTCTTATACAGAATAAGAATGCCTAACAGTACAATTATAATTTTTACTGTCGATTCTGTGAATTTTATTATTTTTGCTTTATGATTCATTAAGATAGCGTTGCACAAAAATAATAAAAATTGGTAAACGAAAGGATAATATTAGGCATTGACCCTGGAACAATGGTTATGGGTTATAGTTTGATCTTACAGAAAGGCAAACAGATATCACTGTTGAGAATGGGAGTTTTAAAGTTAAGACAATTTGATAATCAAGCTTTAAAACTAAAAAAGATATTTGAAAGGGTTCTTGAAATAATAGAAGAATATCATCCTGATGAATTGGCTATTGAAGCTCCTTTTTTTGGAAAAAATGTTCAGTCGATGTTGAAATTAGGCAGGGCTCAAGGTGTTGCAATGGCGGCTGCTTTATATAGAGATATACCTATTTTTGAATATTCACCTCGTAAAATCAAACAGTCTATAACAGGTAATGGAGCTGCATCTAAAGAACAAGTAGCTCTTATGCTACAGAGAATAATTCAATTTGAACAATTACCTGAATTTTTGGATGCTACAGACGCAACTGCTGCTGCTGTTTGTCATTATTTTCAACGTAGCAATAATTTAATTGTTGACATAGATGAAAATAAAACTGTTAAAATACCTAAAACGAAGAAATCTTCTTCAAGTTCTAGTTGGCTCACATTTATTAATAATAATCCTGATAGGAAGCTTTAGTTAAAATAAAAATATCTTAACAAAAAATTACATTAATTTTTGATAGAACTGCCACCATTTGTCAGGTAATTCATTTTCCAACGTAAGTTCATAATCTTCTCTCGAACATGGAATGTAGTGATGTCTTTCGTATTTTTTATTATCTTTACTTTTGAATGATAGATCCATCCACCATTTTCCGCTTACTTTATGACAGAGGAAAATTATCTCGTCTTCAACGTCATCCATTTTAACGATATAACGTTTGAAATCTTTATTATCTAATGTAGGGAAATCGTTTATCCTGAGACTGAAACCTTCTATAAAATACCATATCATTTGAGATAATGTGTTGGCTGTTATATTATTAAGGTCATATAATGGATTATATTCAAAGAAACCTATAGAAGTAAGTTTTGGATTTAGACCTGCATAACGTGTCATTTTACATCCTTCTTCAGATGAAAATCCATTAGGTGAATTATATTTTACACCTGGAGCGTCAGCAGCACAAAAGGCTGAAGTATCAATAGTAATAATGTCGGCATTACGTAAAAGAGGCTCTGTCACTTCAATATTATTTTTGATGTTACCAATACGATGAACATCAAAAAGTAATTGTTTCATTAAATCAACACTTTGTTTATCAACATAATAACTTTGATAACCAATATTGGTATAATTAAATAAGAAACTTGGTTGATGTAAGATTATATGACTTAGATATGAATTTGAATTTAATACTTCATCATCTTGGCCAATATCGAATCTGGAATCAATAGAAGTGATATTTACCAATTTACCTGTGTTTTCATAAACTTGATATATAGGATACGTCAAATCCTGACTGCCACCTATTATAATAGGTACAATTCTATATTTCATTAGTGTTGTGAAGACACTGCTTAATGCGAAATAAGTATCTTCAATTTCAAAACCTGTTTTTATATTTCCTAAATCAATGATTTTTATATCATTCCAATGATAGAAAAGTTGATATAATGATTTTCTTATTTCATTAGGAGCATTTTTACAACCTATGTTGTTGAAAGAATTTCTTTCTTCTTCAACTCCAATGATAGCAAGTTGAAATTCATCCAATTCAGGAAATTCTTCACCTTCTTTATATATAGTGATTCTGTTTCCAATTTGATTTGGATGGCATAAATTGCAGCTTTCAATAAAATCTTGCTTTATATTATTAAGAAAAACATTGATTTCCATTATTTTATTTTTTATTTTTTATTTCATCAAAATTATAAAAAATAATCTATATTAAAAGAATCTTTTTTAGCTGATATATCATCCTTAAAATTTTGATTTGAACAATGATTTTATATAAATCAGCTTAATATACTTTGTTTATATTTTTTTAACTTTGCGTTATGAAAATATTATTTCTAGTTATAGGTAAAACCGACGAATCTTATTTAGAGACAGGTATCGGTAAATATATCAAAAGGTTAGAACATTATATTCCTTTTGAAATGAAAGTCATTCCTGATATCAAAAACAGGAAGACGCTTACTGAAGAACAGCAGAAAAAAGCTGAAGGTGATTTGATTTTATCACAAATAAATCCAGGAGATGATATGATTCTTTTAGATGAAAATGGAAAGGCTTTTTCATCGGTTGCTTTTTCTCAATGGATTGAAAAACAAATGAATGTTGTATCGAAAAGAATAATTTTCGTAGTAGGTGGCCCATACGGATTTTCCAAGGAAGTTTATGCTAAAGCAAAATCCAAGATAAGTCTTTCAGAAATGACTTTTTCACATCAGATGATACGCTTAATTTTTGTAGAACAACTTTATCGTGCTTTTACTATAATAAAAGGTGAACCTTATCATCATGTTTGATGTTTAAGAATAAACACCGACAAAATAGTTTTGTATTTAATAATAGTTCATTGAATAAAGGTTGTATCTAAAAAAATAAAAAAAGCTATTGACAACATCATTATAATTTTGTAAATTTGTGACATCGTTCCCAATATAAAAAACATTTATTAACTTAAAATTTTAGCTCTATGGAAAACTTAATTGAATTATTAAAACAACAACAGGAAGGTTATGATGATATCAAAGCTGAAAAGAAATTAAGTTTGTTTTATCACAAAGCTCATTCAGCAGGAATAGAAACTTTTTTAGATGAATTTTTTGAATGGTTATTATTAACTAAACAAATGGATTATAAAGATATCATGAAAATGACTCATCAGGAATTACATGATATGTATGAATTAGAATACAAAAAATAATCATATATATGCATAATAGTGTTAAGTTGTTATGTTTGTTGTTATTAGGTGTTTTTATGATGAGCTGTAGCAACGAGCAAGATAATGTTATTGTTTCAACAGATGTCAATAAAGATCAGATAATTGTTGAAAATTTAATGTCACGTCGTAGTATTCGAGCTTATAAGGATGAGCCTGTTCCACGTGACATTATGAATACTATTTTAGAATGTGGTATTTATGCCCCAAACGGAATGAATAAACAACCATGGGAAATACGTGTTGTCGATAATCCTGAAATTCTAAACGGAATGACAGAAGCTTTTCTTGCTGGTATGAATGAAGATAATCCGCATAATCCAAAGAAAGATCCTAACTTCCGTAATATGTTTCGCAATGCTCCTACAGTTGTTTTTATAGCAATGGAACCAGGATTATGTTCTCAGGTTGACTGTGGACTTTTAGCAGGTAATATGGTGAATGCGGCTTGGGCATACGGAGTAGGAAGTTGTATTCAAATGTCTCCAAAGAATTTTTTGAATTCTGAAGCTGGTAAACCGTATCTTGAAAAATTAGGATTCTCAGAAGGTTATGAATTTTTGATAGCGATAGGATTCGGTTATCCAAATGAAAATCCGGCAGCAAAACCTAGAATAAAGGAAAAGATACAGTTTATTGACTGAAATATTAAATCATTATAAGTTAATGTTTACCTATTGAATAAAGTAACTTTGATGAAAACTTTTCATCAAAGTTATTTTTTTATGTCAAAAATAATGAGATAAAGACATACTCAAATCAGCTCCTACGGAGCGGCTTTCATAGGTTGGTGATGAAGCTACACTACAATTTAAGAATGAGGTTGTAAAAAAAGACAGGCAACGGGCATACAAAGCAGCCAATGTTACCTGTCTTTTTTCTATTATATATTTTTTGTTTTTGTAAAAAAGTTTATATATCTCAAATATTGATTTATATAAGTATTCTTGATTTAATAGCGTTAAAAGCTTCTTCAGGATTCTCAATATCAGAACATAGAGTTTCCATTGGACATAAACCATCGCCTTTTCTGTTAATTATTCTTTCAACTTCTTTATCATAATGAAATTTAACATTATGTTTTTCGAATACTTGTTTTGCTAGAACACTTATTATTGGAGTGTAAACTTCTTTTATTCCAGCGAAAACCATAAGTAAGGCTGCGGCTTTTCCAATGACTTTATCGGCAATTATAGAATCTTTAAGTTGAAAATAATCTTCTTCCAACAGTTTCATTAAAGGAACAACGCCCCTGTCGTTAGAAACAAAAATAGAGGCGTCGTTTTTATAAATCACAATAGTATGATTTTCCTTTAACAAAATTTTTTTTAAATCATCAATATTCATTTATATGATTTATTTTTCAATATTAAATCTTAATAAAAAATAAGTTAATAGAATTTGCAATACCATTCCTGGAAGCCCAATTCTAAAATCTTGAAATGCGACATACAATGATGAAGTCATTGCCCATTCTGCCAAAGTTCCTAAACATTGATATGTTAAAACAACTATCAACAAATTTACTATCGACACTTTTCCTGTTTTTTGCGCAACTATAGAAGCAGCAAATGCCAATATAATTGATTTTATCAATATTGCAGGAAGTACAGCAATGGTTGGCATTCCGAATAACAATGAATTTATTACAGGTGATAATATTGCAGTCATCAAGCCGACTTTAAGACCATATTTGTATGATGCAAATAATGTGAAGAAATATATTGGTAAGAATATCCTACCTCCATTTGGGATAAGATGACAAAACTGTGGTAAAATGATGTTGCCAGCAACAAACATTAATACAAACAAATACGTCTTTAATTCATTCAGTCCGTAATTATATATTCTAATTTCTTTTTCCATATTATCTTAATTTTTTTGCAATCATCAATTTAAGATCATCACCATTTAGATTTTTAGCTACGATTATTCCATCAGAACTGATGAGGAAATTCTGAGGAATGAAAGCAACTCCATATTTTGAAGCAGGAACGCAGTTCCATCCTTTTAAGTCAGAAAGATGATTGTTCCAACTTAAATTATCTTCTTCAATACCTTTGATCCAAGCATCTTTATCTGTATCTAAAGAAACACTTACGATTTCTAAACCTTTGTCTTTAAATTCGTTATAAATTTCTACGATATTTGGATTTTCAACGCGGCAATCAGGACACCAGGAAGCCCAGAAATCGAGAAGCACGAGTTTGTTGTTTTCAACAATAGAAGATAGAGAAACAGTTTGACCTTCTGTGTTATCTAATACAATATCAATATATTTATTACCAGGTTCTGTTTTTTCTATCATATTGATGTATTCATTCAATTTTTTGTAGTATGACGAGTTGTAATCGCGTGGATATATTTTAATGATATTTTTCAATTCTTTTAGATCAAAAGCCCATTTGTATTTATAAACTATGTAAGTTGTAAGTTCACTTCTAGGCGTATTTTTGACTATTTCTGTGATGAATCCTGCTTTATCATTATCGTCAATTGTATTTATTTTTCTGATGTATTCATTTAGCAGATTTTGCGTTTGTGATGCTGTTATGTTAATTTTATGTTGTGAATTGAAATCACCGTTTATTTTAACATCGTTATTGTCAGAGAAGAACGGCAAGTTTCGTTTCCAGCCATCAACAAAGATATGATAAGCATCATTATTATTGTTAAGTTTTACGTTAAATTCAGCCTTGTTGTTTTTTATAACAGCAGAATCAAGATTAACGATGTGATTGTCAATAATTCTTTGAAGATAAATAGTTTTGCCGTTAGCGTTGGTCAATTCTACATCAACTTTGAAAGTATTTTTACTACATGCAAAGAATGTGAGAATTAAAATTGAAAATATTATTATCTTATTTTTCATATTAATAATTTTTAAGATAAACAATTTTAGTTAAGAATTTCTTCTACTTTATTTCTTAAATCCTCGCCTCTAAGATTTTTAGCTATGATGATTCCGTTTTGATCTAGAAGAAGATTGCTTGGAATTGAAGAAATGCCGTATGATTTTGCAGCTTCATTATTCCAATATTTGAGGTCTGAAATATTATTCCAGATAAGTCCATCATCTTCAATAGCTTTGATCCAATTTTCTTTTTGCATGTCTAAAGATACGCCCAATACATCAAAACCTTTTTCATGATATTCTTTGTAAACAGCTACAACATTAGGATTTTCTGCACGGCAAGGACCACACCATGATGCCCAAAAGTCTATTAATAAAAGTTTAGATTTTCCTACGAGTTCTGAAAGTGACAACATATCGCCTTCTGGTGTTTCCTGTGTGAAATCCAAGTATGGTTGTCCAACTTCAACACGTTGAAGTACAGCGATATATTCATCCAATAATTTTGAATAATCATTTTCTGCCTTAATATTAAAATTATTGACAAAGTCTTCGAGTTCGTTTAATTCATAATTATAACGGTTACTATATAGGATATATGGAGCTACGAAGCTTGTTGAATTTTTTGTCAGGAAAAGACTTTGGTAGTTATTTTGATTTTTCTCTATCAGATTATATTCATTTTCAATCTTTTCCATAGTTGCTATATCATTGTTTTTAGCAGCTACTTCATATTTTTGACTTAATTCTCTAAGTTTCACGCGATAATTTTGATTCTCTGCATTATACTCATTGATAAGTTGTTGTGCATTAGAACCAACAGCGGTGATATTTCTGTTATCTTTCATATCACCTACAATCTTAATATCTTGATTTTCACTGAAGAAAGCAATAGGATATCTAGCATCTTGTATTCTGACAAAATAGTGTGTAGTTGGATTTCCTTCTTCAACAATAAAGTTAACCATATTATTTTCCATCATTATTGAATCTATGGTTATTGTTTCGTTGTTGGATTTTTTTTGCAGATAAATCATTTTACCTTCTGCATTTTGTAATTCAACATTGACATTAAATGTTGGTCTGTTACATGAAAAGAAAGCTAATGTTGCTAATCCTAATGTTAATAATTTGATTTTCATAGCGCAAATTTTATATTAATTTTTTATTTGATTTCTTAAATAACAATAAGATAATGAAAATTAACATTAATGAACTAAATACGCTCATTAGTGTTTGTGTGATAACAATATTAATCAGTTTAAAGCTGAAGGCTTCTAGCATAAACAAAACAATATTATGTATTGCAAGAAGTAATAATGAATAAATAAAAAACCAACTGATTCCCATATTGTTAAGAGAAGGTTCGTCGTTTGGATTTATATCCTTTCTTCTTGTCATACCATTAATGACGAAAGGTCTGACAAAGGCCATAAACACTGTAGCTGCTGCATTAAGTCCGGGAGTTCCATTAAACAAATCTACTGAGAAACCCATAATAAAACCTAGCAGCAGAAGTTGCCATTTTTCTATGTTAAAAGGCAGTAAAAAGATGAACAATACGTAAATGCAAGGATGAATATAATAGCCAAGACGGATGTTATCTATTACCAAAACTTGTAAAAATAACAAGCCAATAAAACGTAAGATATTTATAATTAGTCTGTTATCCATTTTTATTTCTGTAATATTAAAGAATCTATTTCCGCTTGATGTATATTTTCTATCACGTAAACATGACGTAATGTACTGAAGTTTGTAGAAAATTTTATTTTTGCTGTATTGAAATCTTTTGAATTTGATTCCAGCATTTCCTCTATGGTTCCTATCATGATGTCGGCTGGATAGATATTAGAGAAACCACTTGTTACCAAGGAGTCGCCTTTTTCAAGATCAAGATGAAGAGGAATGTCTTTTACAGTTCCATAACGATAGTCTTTGTTTCCCCAACTTACGTTTGCAAGATGTTGATTATTTGTAAATCTTGCGCTTACGACAGAATAAGGGTGAAGCATACTTATCACTGATGAATAGTTATCACTTACGTTAGCTATTTTTCCAACAATACCTTGTTCACATATCACACCCATATCTTTCTCTATGCCGTCTTTTCTTCCCTTGTCAATAAGTATGAAGTTATTAACATTATAGATACTGTTGTTGATTACGTTAGCCGGGACAAATCTATAGTCAAGGTAATTTGAATCAATAACAACGGACGTATCTTTACTTATATGATGCAAACTACTCATCAGAGCAGCATTATGATTCATCATCAGCTGGTTTTCTTCTTTTAGAAAGAAATAGTTTGTGAAGTTTGATTTTGTTTTAAAGAATTTGCCAGATATGGCATTACTAACGCTCACAAGTTTACGTTTTTGATATGGAAGATTGTTAATCATCAATATGATACACAATACTTCCAATATCAAAAACATTAATACATAACTATATTTTTTTATAAGTCTTAATAAGTTATACATGACTCTATCAATCCAGATTATTTAATCAGGAATGGGAATTTGTCGAAGTTTTTAAGAGCGATACCTGTTCCGCGAGCCACTGCTCTCAATGGATCTTCAGCTACATGGATAGGCAGTTTTGTCTTAGAATGCAAACGTTTGTCGAGACCGCGCAACAGAGCTCCGCCGCCTGTCAGATAGATACCGGTACGATAGATGTCTGCTGCTAACTCAGGTGGTGTTTGTTCCAATGCGTTAAGCACAGCTGTCTCAATCTTAGAGATGCTCTTGTCCAAACAATAAGCTATTTCTGAATAGTTTACTTTTATTTCTTTTGGAATACCAGTTAAGAGGTCTCTACCATGAACTGCATATTCATCAGGTGGATTGTCGAGTTCGGTCAATGCTGAACCTACTTCGATTTTAATCATTTCTGCTGTTCTCTCACCGATATACATATTATGCTGTTTACGCATATATTCAACTATCTCAGCAGTGAAATCGTCACCAGCAGTGCGGATAGACTTGTTATTTACGATACCACCGAGGGCGATGACAGCGATTTCACTTGTACCACCACCGATGTCAACAATCATATTGCCCATTGGCTCAAGAACATCTATACCGATACCGATAGCAGCTGCCATTGGTTCATGGATAAGACGAACCTCTTTTGCACCAGCTTGTTCTGCCGAATCCTTAACGGCTCTCTCTTCGACTTCTGTGATGCCGGAAGGAATACAGATAACCATTTTCAATGCTGGAGGGAAAATGCTATTATGGAAGTTGATCATCTTGATCATATCTCTGAGCATATATTCAGCAGCTTGGAAGTCAGCGATAACACCATCACGTAATGGTCTGATGGTTTTTATGTTTTCGTGTGTCTTTCCATGCATCATCATAGCGCGTTTACCGACAGCCATGACTTTCTGGTCATCTCTCTGTATCGCGATGATAGAAGGTTCGTCAACAACTACTTTATCGTTATAGATAATGACGGTGTTGGCAGTACCCAAGTCTATAGCTAATTCCTTATTAAAGAATGAAAACAATCCCATTTTGTTGTTATATTAATGTTTAAAATGACGATAGCCAGTAAATACCATTGCCATATCGTTGGCGTTACAATAGTCGATGGAATCTTGGTCTTTGATAGAACCACCAGGTTGGATGACGGTTGTAATACCTGCATTATGAGCTATTTCGACACAGTCGGCGAATGGGAAGAAAGCATCAGATGCCATAACAGCGCCATTGAGGTCGAAGTCGAATGACTGTGCTTTTTCTATGGCTTGTCTCAATGCGTCAACGCGAGATGTCTGACCTATACCTGATGCGTACAATTGTTTGTTCTTTGCTAAAACGATAGCATTTGAACGGCTGTGTTTAACGATCTTGTTAGCAAAAATAAGGTCTTCGATTTCTTGAGCTTCTACATTTTTGTTTGTCACAGCTTTGAAGTCTTCTGCTGTTTCTGTATGAAGGTCGCGATCTTGCATCAAGATGCCGTTGAGAGCTGATTTATATACTTTTGTAGGAAAATCGTTTGATTTGAGTTTCAAGACGATTCTGTTTTTCTTTGCGAAGAGGATGTCTAAAACGCCTTCATTATAGTCAGGAGCGACTATAACTTCAAAGAACATTTTGTTGATTTCATTAGCAGTTTCAACGTCAATAGCTTTGTTGCTTACAAAAACGCCGCCGAATGCTGATACAGGGTCGCCTGCCAATGCTGCTTGATAAGCTTCTGCTATTGTTGCGCGAGAAGCGATTCCGCATGGGTTGTTATGTTTCAAGATAGCAAATGTAGGCTCTTCAAATTCGCGGATCAAGTTAAGACCGGCTTCTAAATCCAACAGGTTGTTGTATGATAAATCTTTACCATGAAGTTTTTCAAATACTTCATCGAGTTTGCCATAGAACATAGCTTTTTGATGTGGATTTTCTCCGTAGCGCAACTCGCTGCGATTGTCGATATGAATGTTCAAGTCGGCTGTTTCATCATCTTTTGCAAACCAATCATAGATCATTCCGTCGTAATGAGAACTTGTTGCGAAAGCATATTTTGCAAAACGTTTGCGGTCTTCTATGCTTGTGCAGCCATCTTGATTTTTATAAAGCTCCATGAACTCAAGATAGTATTTTGAATCAGGAACGATAACGACTTCATTGAAGTTCTTTGCTCCGGCACGGATCAATGAGATGCCGCCAATATCGATCTTTTCGATGATTTGAGCAGGGTCGTCGGTTTTCTTGACTGTTTCTTCGAAAGGATAAAGGTCAACGATGACGAGGTCGAAAGCAGGGATTTCATATTGTTTCATTTCCTCAACATCTTTCTCATTTTGCAGACGGCCTAAAATGCCACCGAATACTTTTGGGTGTAATGTTTTTACGCGGCCTCCAAGAATTGAAGGATAGCTTGTCAATGATTCTATAGTCTTGACACTATCATCAAGTTCTTTGATGAAATCGTATGTTCCGCCAGTTGCGTAAATTTGAACGTCTTGCTCTTTTAATAAAGCGACTATTTTATCTAGATTAGTCTTGTAAAAGACTGATATTAAGCAGGTTTTAATCTTTTTCAAGGGACTTAATTTTTAAAGTTAAACATATTGCAATATTAAGAAATATATTGTATTTATAAAAGTATTTTTCAAACTTTTTTTTATAAAAAAACCAAAAGTTTTATTGATGTATTGTTAAAGTTTTGTCTTTAAAATATTGAGTATTAGCTGAATATTTTTTTATTAAATTTTGAAGAAAAATGCTTGTAAATCGGAATTATTTGTTGTAATTTTACAAATTCAAAATTTTTATTATGAACATGCGTTGGATAATAAATAAAGAAGTTGATAAACAAGTTGTTGGGAACTTGTCGAATGTTTTGGGCATCGACGAGAACCTTGCTACATTGCTTGTCCAACGTGGAATTAATAATTATGATGAAGCGAAAGATTTTTTCAGGCCTTCTCTGACGCATCTTCACGATCCGTTCTTGATGAAAGATATGGATAAAGCTGTAGAACGTATAAAAAAAGCTTGGGAAAATGGTGAGAAGATTTTGATATACGGTGATTATGATGTTGATGGAACAACAGCTGTTGCATTGATTTACACCTATCTGAAGAATTTTATCAGCAAGAAGAAAATAGAGTTCTATATTCCTGACAGATATGACGAGGGTTATGGCGTTTCTTATAAAGGCATAGACTATGCTGCAGATAACGGATTTAACCTCGTGATCGTCTTGGATTGCGGTATAAAAGCCGTGGATAAAATAGAATATGCCAATAGCCGCAATGTGGATTTTATTATCTGCGACCATCATCGTCCAGGCGACCAGATTCCTAATGCTGTAGCAGTATTGGATTCCAAACGTGTCGATTGCCAATATCCATATAAAGAATTGTCAGGCTGTGGTGTGGGATTCAAACTTATAACAGCTCTGTCGATGAGTTTGAATCGTCCTATTGAAGAAGTGTATGAGCTTCTTGATCTTGTTGCAGTTAGTATTGCTGCCGATATTGTTCCTATCACAGGAGAAAACAGAGTGCTCGCATATTATGGACTGCAACTCATAAATAAGAATCCTCGTCCAGGATTAGAGGCTGTGTTGAGTCATGCTAATGTATATCGCCTCGAAGAAGAAGTTTCTACTGACTCCGAGCATCCGCAGAATGTCCTTAACAAAGAAGTGACAATAAGTGATTTGGTCTTTATGATAGGACCTAGAATCAATGCTGCAGGACGTCTGGAAAAAGCGAGCGATTCGGTCAGACTGCTTATCGCTGAAAGAAAAGAACATGCTGAGAAACTGGCAGCTGGTATCAATGATCTTAATGTAAAGCGTCGCGAATTTGATAATAAGATTACGGAAGAGGCTCTAGCTATGATAGAGCAAAATGAAAAAATCCGTCAGGCAAAAAGTACAGTGATATTTAATGAAAATTGGCATAAAGGCGTCATTGGAATCGTCGCGTCACGATTGACTGATAGTTACTATCGTCCAACCATTGTTCTTACAAGGTCAAATAATCTCATCACTGGCTCGGCGCGTTCAATCAGAAATTTCGATATTTATGATGCTATTGACAATTGTTCTGATTTGCTAGAACATTTCGGCGGTCACAAATATGCTGCAGGTCTTTCTTTGAAGCCAGAGAATCTTGAAGAGTTTTCAAGACGTTTTGAAGAATATGTGGCAAATAATATTGATAACGAAGAACTTATTCCTGAACTTAATGTCGATTTGGAAATAGACTTCTCTGATATAACACCAAAATTCGTCAGAGTGTTGAAGCAATTTGCACCTTTTGGTCCAGGCAATATGGCTCCTGTGTTCTTGTCTAGAAATGTTGTCGATACAGGTTTGTCACGTTCGGTTGGAAACAAAAAGCATCTTAAGCTGACCATAACTCAGAAGCAGAATCCAGAATCTGTATATGCCGGTATAGCTTTCCAAAAAGGAGATGATTATCAAAGAGTTCATGCAAAAGAAGAATTTTCTATATGCTATTGCATAGAGAAAAACTTCTGGCAGGGAAGGACAAATCTTCAACTTAATGTAAAAGATCTTAAGTTTGAAGATGATATAGAATCATAATCATATTTAAAAAGGAAAGAAGATTACTTTTCCAAGTATAAACAGCCCGAATATTATAAGTATTATTCCCGTTCCCTGATTCAATCTTTTCAACATTGTATCGGTGAAAAATCTTTTCAAGGAATAAGCTCCTAATGCCTTTAATGTATCAAATACTATAGCTGTCAAAAATATACCGCTGAAGAAAATTATCAATGAATCTTTGTCGCCGCCGAAATTACCAGATGCAGTTGCAACGCATGTCATCCAGAAAATCCATACGAACGGATTGAATATGTTGATAACGAAACCTTTGCTAATATAAAAATACCATTTAGCATCGTCATCAAATTTATCATTCATCTTGTCAATCTTCTGGTTGTTGTTTTCACTGATATGGATGATCTTGTTCGGTGATAGTGTAAATGTATATATTCCAAAGATGATCAGTATGATGCTTGCTGCTATGCCTGGATATAGCAGACTTTTTTCATCGTTGATGTTGAATTGGAGATTTGTCATCATCATTAAAGCAACAACCATGATGTCGTTGAGAATAATGCCGATGTCTAGGAACATTGCGGACTTGAAACCTCTGTTGATGCTGGTTTGAATTAATGTGAAAAAAGACGGTCCAAATCCCATCATCAAAGCGAAGGAAAGTCCAACTATTATACCTTCAATAAATATCATTTGTCAAGATTTAATGTTGAAACAAATTGTTGCCAGTCGTCATATCTTTTGCCTTTCAAGACGCGTGGGAATTTTGTAGCACCTCCAATTTTACCGTTTCTTTCCATAAATTCATAAAAAACACGAGTCGGCAAAATATCAATATATAAATCTTTCAGAGCTTCATCTCTTTCAACGCGATAGTCGTCGTTCAATATCTTGAGATGCTCGTCTATTTTTTTTATTGCTAATTCTTTGTCGATAGGATCGTCACATCCTAAATACCAGTGATGGGCAAAAGATTTTTCATTGCGGAACCCTGCTACTGTAAACTCATTGATGTTGACCTTCAATTCATTGGAGATGTTTTCAATGGCTTGGTTCATGTTATCTTGAGAAAGGTGTTCGCCTACTAGGCTTAAAAATTGTTTCGTTCTTCCTGTGATGATGATTTCGCATTTTTCTTTGTTGACGAACTTGATCATGTCGCCGATGAGATATCTCCAAGAACCAGCATTGGTAGATAACAATATTGCATAATCGATGCCTTCTTCGACTTCGCTTATTGTTAAGGCTTTGCAATTTTGTTTGATGTTACCGTCTTCGTCAAAGTTGTTTTCATTGAAAGGAACGAACTCATAATATATTCCATTGTCAACGATAAGTTGCATGATACGTTTGTTGAGGTCAACTTGATATGCGATGTAACCTTCTGATGCCAGGTAGCTTTCGCTGTAAACTACCGGTTTGCCGAAAAGTTTCTCAAAGCTCTTTTCGTATGGAGCAAAGGCTACGCCGCTATGTACGTATGCAGACAATGACGGCCATAAGTCGTGTATCGTATTAAGATTATATTCTTCGATGATGCGTTCTAACAGAATCTGTACCCAAGAAGGAACTCCGACGAGGACTCCGATATCCCATGAAGGAGCCTTTTTCACCATCTCGTCAAGTTTTGTGTTCCAGTCTGTTGTTTTGGATATTTTTCTTCCAGGCTTATAGAAATATTCAAACCAGAAAGGTAATTTAGCGGCAGAGATGCCGGAAAGGTCCCCTGAATAATATGTACCATTATATTGAAGATGTGTGCTTCCGCCAATCATCAAGAAACCTTTGTTATAGAAATCCAAAGGAAAATCGTATTTAGTTGCTGCCAATATCTGTCGAAGACTTGCTTTTTTGATAGAGCTAAGCATGTTGTTGGTGATAGGTATGAATTTGCTGGAAGCTTCTGAAGTGCCGGAACTTAAAGCGAAATATTTTATCTTGCCTGGCCACGATACGAAAGTTTCTCCGTTCAAAGCTCGGAACCACCAGTTCTTATACATGGAATTATAATCAAAGATAGGTATGAGTTCTCTAAAAGCATTGGAAATATCATCAGAGTTAAGAATGTCATCAAAATGATAGTATTCTCCGAAAGCAGTTCCGGAAGCTTTTGTCAATAGCTTTATCAATTCCTTTTTCTGAGCCTTTATAGGGTTTAATCTTTTCTGTTTCATATCTATAGGGATATTTCCAACAGAATAAACCGTTTTCATTAGTGAGCCAAAAATCTTCGACATGTGTAGATTATTATTTTGTTACAAAAATACGAAAAAACTATTATTTATAAAAAAATATGTTATCTTTGTGGTCATTAAATATTAACTTAAATTTTACGGTTATGAAGAAAAAACTTTTATTATTAGCAGCAGTATTCTGCTTCTTAGGTATGGGTCTTCAAGCTCAAACAATGAGCAAAGGTCAATTAGTTGGTAGTCTTAAAGTTGGTTTTAGTAATTACGGTCTTCCATTGGGTATTGCGGCAGATTATGGTGTAGCAAGCGGATTTATTAATGGTAAAGGTGCTGTTTCTGTTGGAGGTGAACTAGGTCTCTATCTCAGTGATGAATATACACATTTATCACTTGCAGCAAGAGGTAATTTACACTATGAATTTGTTCAAAATTTAGATACTTATTTAGGTTTGAATTTAGGTTTAGTAGGTAGAAACTTTGCTCTCAATGGACATTTAGGAGCTCGCTATTATTTTGGCAATATCGGTGTTGGTCTCGAATTTGGTATGGGTACTAATGCTTCAGGAGGAACAATTGGTGTTTCTATGAAATTCTAAGTCTTAAGACGTAAAGTATAAAAGTCCGTAATTGCTTACGGACTTTTTTTTGTTGCTATAACGACACATTTCCTTATTCTTTTTAAAAAACCTTTCAAGTCAAATATCTCTGCTTGGACAATATAAATACCTGGTTCAAGACTATGATTGTTGTCGTCACAACCATCCCATGTTATAAAACCTTCTGCATCGACTAAATTATTATCAAGTAAATTCCTGGTCAGTATTCCTCTGGAATTGAATATTTTTATGTTCATGCTAAAACCATTTTCTTTAAGTTTATAATAAATGGCGCAGTTGTCGTCAAACCCATCGCCGTCGGGTGAGAAAATTTCCGGAATGATATTTATTTCATTTTCATTATTGATATTTATTGTATCTACAGTCATGGAATTTTTATATCCAGGAGTTCCATAGTTGACATTAAAAGATGCGGAATGCCAGTTATTTCTGTCTAATGATGAGTTATCGGCAGCAATACGTTCCAATGCAACGCCTTTAGTCTCAGTCAATAAATCGTAATGCATTTTATCTGAATAAAAAGCTTCGTCGATGATTTCTAGAGACCTGTTACAGACTATTATATGGCCTTCTTCATTTGGAAAAGAAGGAAATGATGATAATTCTAGAAAATCATATTCTCTTTCATTTTCATTGGTGAGGTATTGTTTTTTTACGATATAACTATCGGACGAAAGTAATATGTATGAGTGGGGGAGTAGAATCCTACTTTCTGTGCTTATCTCTTTTGTAATGGTGTCGGGTGGATTTGGGAAACTCTCTTTTATGGTTCCAAGCAATAACTTGCTCATATCGATGACTTTTTCTGAACGATTATAAATTTCCAGGTAATCTACGCCTGGTGATATAGGATTGAATAATATTTCATTGATGACAATATCGTTGCTATCTGCCGTTGTTGGAATCCCAAAAGTTGTATTTATTTCGTCTTCTAATGTTATGCCTTTGCAATTAAATACATTATCAATATTCAGAGTGTATAATCTTCTTTCTTCAAAATTCTGCTTGAAAACAAGTCTGACACAATCGCTGTCATTTGGAGTGATGATTATTTCTGAAGGATTGATCTGCATCTCTTTGATGAAGTAGTTACTGGAGTCTTGAAGACTTGTTATATCCATGTTCTGATTAAAAAACACTTCTATAGAATTGTCTGTATCTGGATTTATGTGATCTAATCTTGGTGAGATTATATTTATATTATGTATAGAATTTGTTTTTCCTGGTGTTCCTCCCGCTCCACAAATTGTGCTGCTCCAGTTGGGCTTCCCCGCACATGGATGGTTGTAATCTATCTGTTCCATCGACCAGCCTCCTTCCTTTTTATGATTGGAAGAATGCCATGCAATATTGAAGTCAACAGATGTGATAAGTGATTCATTGGCGTCAAATAATTTTATCTGTGTCCCGGAATTTGAAATCTGAAACGATGAGAATCCGTAACATTTTCCATAATCTGACAGTTCTTCTATAGCATCATCGTGACAAAAAAGAAAATATTCTTTCGGCTGTATTTTGAAGTCTTGTTCTACCGTATATTCTGTGTTTCCTATCATGAGTTTCCACCTTTTTATATCTATAGGAAAATTGGAAATATTATATAATTCGATGTATTCATATTCCGGTAGCTCTATCGGCGGCGAGGGGTCTGCCATTATTTCGTTGATCACTAGATCATATTCTTTTGCATTATAATATAGAAAATCATGAACGATCTTTTCTGATATGTTGCCTTCTGAATCTTCTATGTTTTCAACGATCAAGGTGTGATATGTCTCTTCTTCAAAAGCGTCTTCAAATTCTAGGATTATTGTAGAATGCGCATTACCGAAAGATGCTTGTAGCGGATTGATGCCTTTGTTTTCAATGAGATAGTTTTTTGTATTCAGTGCCGATTGTTCTGTTATGGTTTCGCTGAATTTCAATTCCAGCTGATTGTCGTCAATGGCTTCGCAATTTGTCAAATATGGAGCTGTGCTGTCGATTGTTTTTTCTCCTATATAAATATCGTCGAAATAAAATTGTCTGACGTTACTGTTTGTATAGTTGCAGTCGAATCCAAAGTATGTGCTGTCGTTGGGAGTGAGTATGTTGTCTGTCGTTGCTTCTGCTTCAAGTTTGAAGGCTCCTTCTCCGTTTTTGTCGATATAGATCTTCCATGTATTTGTATTGTCAAGAGTTACTTTTATGAAAGTGGAGAAAGAGGAAGCTATGAATGTATCGTTGCCGCGACAAATACTATTCAATTCTCCATGATCACCATGCAGCAATTCTATGACATCTTCGCTTCCCGATTCCCCAAAACGCAATATATAAGAGTGAGAACTTTCTTTCAGTTTCCAGTTGTCGCAGATCAGATAAACATCGCAGAAATTTTTTGACGAAGGAGAGAACTTCTCTCTAATCCAAAACCTCCATTCCATTTCGTCAGCTTTTGTGTAGTTCACTGAAAGGAAGGCATTTCCTGTTTCGGTAGCGTTCAGTTGTAACTGTTTTTCATCATTGATTATGAATAGGCTGTCATTACCGAGCCAATTGGGGTTTTCGCTGAAGTCACCATCGGAGAAATCATCGAAAACCTGGGCTCGGCAGCCAAAACAAAATACAATATGAAATAATATTAAAAATAGAAGTTTCATAGATTTATGGTTTTTAAATTTTACGCTTTTATGATTGCTAATAAATTCGTATTTTTGCAGGTAAAAGTACAGCTTTTTTATTTAACTTTTTGATTTTTAACAATTTTTAACTTTTGCTAAGATTATTGTTGAAAATTTCCGCAAAAGTGGGTTAAAAGCTGGGTTTATATTAACATTTATTAAGAATAGATAATGAAAGTAGCTATTATAGGAGCGACAGGTTTGGTAGGTCAGAAGATGCTTCAGGTCGTAGATGAACAGAATTTACGCTTTGATGAGATAATTGTTGCTGCTTCCGAAAAATCTGTTGGTAAGAAAATACTATTTCAAGATAAAGAATTGACATTGGTATCGGTCGAAAAAGCCATTGAGGAAAAACCTGATATTGCAATTTTCTCGGCTGGTGCTGAAGCTTCTCTAAAATATGCGCCACGATTCGCTGAAAAGGGAACATACGTCATAGATAACAGTTCTGCTTGGCGTAAGAATCCCAATATCCCGTTGGTAGTGCCTGAGATTAACGCTTCAGACATAAATATCGACAGTCATATAATTGCAAATCCTAATTGTACGACAATATGCATGTTGATGGCATTGGCTCCTTTGCATAGAAAATATAAAGCCAAGCGTCTTGTAATCTCAACATATCAGTCGGTGAGTGGCAGCGGTCAGAAGGGACTCAATCAGCTTGCTTGTGAACAAAAAGGCGGAGTGTCTGATAATCCGGCCTATCCTTGCCAGATTCACGAAAATGTGATTCCTCATGGTGGTGCTTTTTTAGATAATGACTATACTGCTGAGGAAGAGAAACTGGTTTTTGAAACCAACAAAATATTACATTCCGACATAGCTGTCACAGCGACAGTGGTGCGCGTTCCTGTTTATGGCGGTCATTCGGAAAGCATTAATATTGAATTTGAAGAGCAGTTTGATATAGATGAAGTAAAGGCTGTCTTGTCTGAATCTTCAGGTGTCGTCCTTTGCGATAATCCAGCGGAGAATCTATATCCTACTCCTTTGATGGCTTATGATAGGGATGAGGTCTTCGTCGGTCGTATCCGTCGTGATTTCAGTATAGATAAAGGCTTGAATATCTGGGTTGTGTCAGACAATATCAGAAAAGGTGCTGCAACAAACGCAGTGCAGATAGCTAAATATATCATCGAGAATTTTAAGATATGAAAGTATATAATAATTTCAACGATTATATAAAAGTCCCTAATGCGATAGTCACTATCGGTACCTTCGACGGCGTTCATCTTGGCCATCAGGCTATCTTGAGAGATATGGTTAATGCCGCTAAAGATATTGATGGCGAGACTGTCGTGATTACATTCTATCCTCATCCGCGTCAAGTCCTCAACATCGACAGCTCTAACCTTAGATTTATCACTACACAGGAAGAGAAACTTAAACATCTTGAAGAAATAGGTATCGACAATGTCATAGTAGTTAATTTTACCAAGGAGTTCTCCTCTATCTCTTCAGAAAGTTTCATCAGCGATTTCATAGTGGAAAAGATAGCTCCAGTCAAGCTCGTGATTGGCTATGATCATCATTTCGGTAAAAACAGAACCGGTGATTTCAACCTTCTTCACGATATAAAGAACAAATATCGTTTTGAATTGCAACGTATTGAGGCTCGCGATGTGGAGAATATAGCTGTCAGTTCTACCAAGATACGTCATGCATTGAAACAGGGCGACGTTGAACGTGCCAACGCGCTGTTAGGGTATCAGTTCGCTTATATTGGAAATGTGGTAGAAGGAAATAAAATAGGTCGCGAGATAGGCTATCGCACGGCGAATATAAATTTAGAAAAAGAATATCGTCTTATCGAGACAGACGGTGTTTATGCTACACTCGTTGATTATAAAGGTGAGGTTTATAAATCAATGACTTATATAGGTAAAAAACCTACTGTCAATAATGATGATACGGAAAATATAGAAATACATATCTTTGATTTCGATGGTGACCTATATGATAAGACCATAAAAGTGCGTTTTGTGTCAAAAGTTAGGGATGAGCGTAAATTCGAAAGCCTTGACGCTTTGAAGAAACAGCTTGAAATTGATGAAAAGAAAATAAGAGAGATTTTACAAAATATTGATTAACAAACTTAAATTTTTAATGATATGAAAAAATTATTGACATTATTAGTTATGATGTGCTTAGTTTCTTTCATGAAACCAGCACTGGCTTGTACTAACTACTTAATCACTCCTGGCGCATCTGTAGATGGTTCTTCCATGATTTCATACGCAGCCGACTCACATGTGCTTTATGGAGAATTGTATCACTATCCTGCTGCCGACTATCCAGAAGGTGCTATGAGACAAATCGTTGATTGGGACTCGGGAAGATACGTCGGACAAATACCAGAGGTAGCTCACACTTACAATGTTGTAGGTAATATGAATGAATGGCAGCTCGCTATCGGAGAGACAACATTCGGAGGTCTTCCAAATCTTGAAAATCCTGAAGGTCTTATCGACTATGGTAGCTTGATATACATTACATTACAACGTAGCAAGACAGCTCGTGAGGCTATCAAAACTATGGCTGAATTGGTTGCTAACTATGGCTATATCAGCAGCGGCGAATCTTTCTCAATTGCTGACCCTAATGAAGTATGGATTATGGAACTCATTGGTAAAGGTCAAGAGAAAGGTGCTGTTTGGGTTGCTCTTCGTATTCCTGACGGATACGTGTCAGGTCATGCAAACCAAGCTCGTATCACAACGTTCCCTTTGGCTAACAAACAAAACAAAAACAGTATCACTTCAAAGAACATAGATAAGCTCTTGAAGAACCCTAACATCGACTGTGTTTATGCTGAAGATGTTATCACATTCGCTAAGAAAAATAACTTATACGCAGGTCCTGATGGACAATTCTCATTCTCTGATGTTTATGCTCCGGTAGATTTCAGTGGTGCTCGCGCTTGCGAAATCCGTGTATGGACAATGTTCAATCAAGTTGTTGACGGTATGGATCAATATTGGGATTATGCTACAGGCAGAAACATCAATCGTGCAAAGCCTTATGTAAGCGGTGAAGTACAGACTCCAGAGAACTTCCCAACAAACAGAATGCCTCTCTGGGTTAAACCTAACGAAAAAGTAAGCGTTTTAGATGTTATGGCATTTATGCGTGACCACCTCGAAGGTACAGAACTTGATATGTCTCAAGACGTTGGTGCTGGTCCATTCCACTGTCCATACAGATCACGTCCAATGGGCTGGGAAATTGACGGCGTTTCTTACGTTCACGAACGCGCAACAGCAACACAACAAACGGGATTCTCATTCGTAGCACAATGCCGTCCTAACACAATCAGAGAAATCGGAGGTATCATCTGGTTCGGCGTTGACGATGCAGCAAGCACAGTCTATTGTCCTATGTACACTTGTATGACAGAGATTCCTCTCTGCTTCAGAGAAGGTAACGGCGGCATCATGGAATATTCTGAGACAGCTGCATTCTGGATCTTTAACCAAGTAACAAACTGGGCTTATACCAAATACGAATACATCCATCCTGAAATAGCAGAAAAACAAGCAAATTACGAAAATGGTTGGGTTGAAGCAGTAGCTCATACAGATGATAGTGCTGCTAAACTTTATGCTGAAGATCCTGCTAAAGCAGTTGATTTCCTCACATCATTCTCATGCAGAGAAGCTGAAAAATTAACAGCAGACTGGAGAGAATTCTACAAATATTTATTTGTTAAATATATGGACTTCAACATCAAGACAGCTCAGCCAACTCCAAAGAGTTACAAATATATTGCTCCAAAAGTTGAACAACCTAAATACAGCGAAGAATACTACAGAGCAATCATAGAACAAACAGGTGATAAACTTAAGGTTTATTAAAGACAACAAGACAACAAGACTGCAAGTAAGGACGTGATTCACGTCCTTACTTTTTTGTAGCTTCTGTAAATTGCCTTGCGAATGTTTATGAGCCTTTATTGAGTAAAGACTTCCTCTTACGGTAATATTCGTTGACGATAAACTCAGAAATGCTGCGTTGCCTGTCTATTTCCAATTTCTTCCTGATGTTAGACCTCGCCTTCTTCACCGAATCTATTCCTAATCCTACAATTTCCGCCGTTTCTTCTGTGCTTGTTTGCATAAGCGACAACAGACAAACCTTATATTCCGTCTGATTTAACTGAGGATATGTCTTCTTGATAAACAATCCTATTTTGCCGTATGTAGCTTCTAACATATCTACGCTCGCTTCAAATGCCGTCTTGTATAGATAATCAACAATTTATCCCCCCCCCATATTTTTATTTTTATAATGATATTGATGTCAATGATAGTATTTTCGTAGAATATAAACATCCAGAAACAAACGACATATCACTGAATATTATAAAATATCAAGAAGAGTGTTCTGTATATACAGATTCATATTATGGAACAATTTTAGACAAACTTCCTCCAGATGACTTTGTTTTTGACAATCTGAATAATTTTACAATTTATCGATTCAAAGATAATACATTCAATATTTGTCAAAAGAATATTATGACGAACCAGATGATTTCGAAGTAGGCAAAGATGTGTTTTTCAGTCAGCATGATGTAAAATACCATATTATACTCACAGAAGAAATGTTTCAATAAAACTTCAGAACCTCAGAAACACTCTGGGGTTCTTTTTTTAGGATTTCTGGAGTTGAGGGATTTTAGGGACTTAAGGATTTGAGGGATTTGAGGAATTTGGGGGATTTGAGGGATGTAATAATATTACTTCATCACTACATTACTAAAAAAAGTTCAAAAGCCTTAGCTCAAAAGCCAAAGTTCAAAAGGCTCCTATTTCTTAATTAAATAAGACGCTTCAATGTTTGTTTTTTTAGGAATCATTGAAACGTCTCTACAACTCCACACTAAAAAAAACTTGTTGTCTTGTGGTCTTTTTTTCTTATCTTTGCACCCTTAAAAAATTAATCAACAAAATTATTTATGAAGAAGTTTTTATTAGTGTTTTGCGCAATTATGTCATTCAATATTTTGACTGCGCAAAAGAATGTGCTTCTTGAAGAAGCAACAGGTACATGGTGTCAGTATTGCCCTGCAGGTATTTATTACATCGATTCATTGCAAAATGTTTACGATAATGTAATCGCTATTGCAATTCACACCAACGATGTCATGGAAAATGCTGAATATTTCGCATCTATAGCTTTAGAACAAGCTCCGTCAGCAAACATCGGTCGTCGTTATCAAGGTAAAGACTATAACGAATGGTTCAATTTCGTACAACAGGAAATGAACGTACCTGCTAAAGCTACAATCAGCATCGATAATCAATTTAATGAATCAACAAGAGAACTGATTGCAACAGTGTCTGTCACGGCTCTTGAAAATATATCAGGCAACTATCGCGTTGCAGCAATCGCTTACGAAGATGCAGTGACTGGTCCAGCTCCACAATATAACCAGGCAAATCAATTCTCAAACTATTACTTCCCAATGGGTGGATTTGAAAACCTTCCAAACCCAGTCCCAGCTAACAGAATGGCTTACGACCATGTCGCACGTCAATTGCTCGGCGGATATAATGGCGAAACAGGTATGCCTGCAACAATGATGGCTGGTGAAACTTATTCTCATTCATTCTTATATAATGTTCCAGAAGGATATGATCATAATTATATCAGAATAGTAGGTCTTCTGATCGGACCTGATGGAACAATAGATAATGTTGATAAAAGTGCTTATTTGAACGGTTCAGACAATGCCGCTCCTAAATTCACTTCTTCTCCTATCACAGAAAACTATGCTCTCATAAATTATCTCTATAATATTTACGTTCATGATACAGACGGCAAAAACTCTACAATCGCTGTTGAAGAAAAACCAGAATGGTTGTCTTTTGAACAATACGACAATAAGTCTGCTGCTTTGTATGGCATGACAGATGTCCCAGGTGAATATGATGTCGTCATTACTGTAAGCGATGGTGAAGATGTAACAACACAGTCTTTCACTATAGTTGTAAGCGAACCTTTGAATGCATCATGGGAATATCTTGGAGAACGCGGCTTCTCAGAAAGTAGCGTCTATATGTATCTCTTCGGTTCTTGTTCATACAATGGCGACGTATATATGTTCGCTAAAGAATACGGATGTCCTACAGTTTATAAATACGACTCTCAACTTGAACAATGGCAAAAGATACCAACTCCTTCTGATGTTATAGCATACGATGGTAGTATCACTGTAGATAATAATGGTGTGGTTTATATTGCTTATTCTCTTATGGGAGACCAACAAGTGGAATATGACGATATGATGAAAATCAAGAAATATGAAAACGGTCAATGGACTGATGTCGGTAACTTGGGAAGACCAGGTGGCGTTCCAAGACTTGTTGTCAATTCAGATAATGTTCTTTATTTGAGTTTTAAAGACTATAGCGAAAACAATAGATATTTCGTTTATAGATTTTATAATAATGACTGGGAACGCGTAGGCGGTGAAGTTAGCGGTGGCTTATGGGCAAAATTCGCTATGGACAGCAACGATACTCCTTATATTTCCTGGGTTGATTCATATTCAGGCAATAAGTTGTATGTCTCTAAACTCGTAGGTGAAGTTTGGCTTAAAGTTGGCGGCGACGCTGTCTCTGAAGAAGGTTGCTATTATTATCAAGATCTCGCTGTCGATAATGATGGTAATATATATATCGCTTATTGCGGCTATCCAAGCAATATCTTGACAGTCTATCGTTATAACGGAACAATGTGGGAATCTATCGGTAGTGAGACAATAAATCTCGCAGTCAAAGGTCTTGACGTGGCTTTGGATAATCAACAAGATTTCTATGTCGCTATAACAGACATGAATATGGAAAACAGACTTTCTGTAGTTAAATATGATGGAGAAGAATGGAACTTCGTTGGTCAGAGAGGTTTCACAGATCCTGCTGACCCTTATATGTCAATGACAATGGTTAACGATTTCCCATGTGTATTCTATACAGATGTCACAAACGGTAACAAGGCTTCTTCAATGTATTATATGCCATACAATTTCTTCTATCCTCCATACGACCTTAAAGCAGAAGTCGTTAATGAAAATGATATCGAAGTAAGCTGGCAAGCTCCACAAACAATGGAACCAAAGAGCTATAACGTATTTAGAAATGACTCAAAAGTAGGTAATACAGCTCAGCTTTCATATACCGATGAAGACTTGAATCCTGGCGTATATCGTTATACGATATCAGCAGTCTATGAAGACGGTGAGTCAGCACAGGCAGGTCCTGTGACAGCAGAGATTACAGTTTCTATAGCTGAAAATAGCGAGGTGGCATTTGTGGTATATCCAAATCCTGCAGGTAGCTATGTCACAATAGAAAGTGTTGAAGCAGCTGATGTCAAGATCTATTCTATCAACGGTCAGATGATTTCACAACAGAACATCACTGAAGGAATCAACACCATCGATATGTCAGGTCTCAAGGCTGGAATGTATTTCATCAATGTAAACGGAACAATGGTGAAGATAGTCAAGAAATAATATCTGATATCTGAAAACAGAAAGAGGCTAAAGGTTTATTCCTTTAGCCTCTTTTGTTTAATGACATCATGTCTTATTTATATTCGTAATAAAAAGTTATGTTGTCTTGGTTCTTGCTCACCGGTAATTTTCCGTCGTAGGTGTAGTGATAATCGTATGTTTCAGTATTGTTATCGCCAAATATATTTGTAGAATGTAATCTGGTTTTTACAACATTGTTCTTATTGGCAAAATTGCATAGTTCGTCGAAACCTAAGCCTAAGAAATTACGGAATGGATTTTCCATTTCATCGTATGCAAAATAATAGTGTTCCTTATTGCCAGCTGATTCTATTTCAATTTCAGAAATGTTCTTTCCAACCCATTCAATGTCTATTTCCATCACACGTACATCGGCTTTTTCAGCGGTTACATTGTCGAAGAAATTTTCTGTGGAGACGAGTGACAATTCTGGAAGTATGTGTTTTATTGGAGTGAAGATATTTTTCACGACATCAGATTTGTTTCCGTATTCTTTTAAAATCACATCAATTTCCGACAATTCGTTATCATCGTATTTGAAAGAATAGTGAAAAACCACAGGAATATCTTCACTCATGATAGATGTTATTTTGTATAATCTATTGTTTTTGTCGTAAATATATTCCTGCTTTGCTGAATTACTGCTATTTTCTACTAGAATTACATTACCTTTTTCATTATATGTGAAGATTTCAGTATATGGATCAGTGCCTTCTGATGATTGATGATGATCGATGCTTCGCAGTTTATCTCCTTCCCAGTTCCAAGTTTCATGGATTTCCTTTCCATTATAGCCGTAATCGATATAAATTTTACTGATCTTTTCTTTTGGTTCGTATGGTTTTGTCTTGCGACATGAGGTGAATAGGATTGCAAATGCAAATAATGTAAGTAATAATGATAGTTTTTTCATGATAATTTGTTTTTTATTAATAATTATTAGGATAACGAATTGTAAATGTAAATATTTTCTTTAAAAATAAAAAAATAGAAAATTCCATGATTTTATAATTTCTAAGTAAGGAATAGAAGCGGAATTTCAACGTTGTCATAACAAAACCCCTTCGCTAATAGGAAGTTAATTTCCATTAACGAAGGGGGATTATATCAAGAAGAAAGAATCTTTTAATTCCTTTCCTCTAATTCTTAATTATTCTTCACAGCTTCACCGATAGCCTTGCCGAGATTGTAGAGTCTTTCTACGTCTTCTGGGCGATAAGGAGCGCCTTTCACTTCTACAGATTCCATTGGGCATTCCCATTGGTTTTTCTCGACGACGCCGTTGATGTATTTGACACCGCCGCCGCCCCAGCTCATGCCGCCGAATACGCCATAGACCTTGTTCTTAGGTTTAAATTCTGTGAGTTCGTGTAACAATAATGTCATATTAGGGAAAACGCTGCCGTAATGAGCGCAGGCACCGATAACGCAGCCTTTATATTTCCAGATGTCGCTGATGATATGTGATACTTCTGTCTTGGCGACATCATAGATTTTGATGTTTTTAATGCCTGCTTCAGCTACACCGCGAGCAATGATGTCTGCCATGAGAGCTGTGTTGCCATACATGGAACCGTAAGTGATTACGACACCTTCTTCGTTCTCGCCTGTGCTCCATTTGACGTATCTCTCGAGAACCCACTGCAAGTTGCTGCGCCATACCAAGCCGTGTGAAGGAGCAATCATTTTGATGTCTAATGGTCCGAGTTTCTGTACAGCCTTAACTGCCTGGGCAGCTACTTTGCCGACGATGTTAGCGTAGTAACGACGCATATCGTCTTCGTAGAAATCGAGGTTAGCTTCGTCGTCGAAGATGCATCCGTTGAGAGCACCGAAGCCGCCGAAAGCGTCATTGGAGAATAATATCTTGTTTGTTTGTTCGTATGTCACCATTGATTCTGGCCAGTGGCACATTGGTACCATGAAGAACTGAAGAGTGTGTTTTCCGAGGCATAATGTCTCGCCTTCTTCAACGATTTTCTTGTTGTTCAATGGTCCGTAGAATGCTTCGAGAGGAGCGAAAGTCTTGGCATTGCCAATGACTTCTACTTCTGGATATTCTTGTACGATAGCACGTACAGCGCCGCTATGGTCAGGTTCGTCGTGGTTAATGACGAGATAATCAATCTTACGGTCACCGATAACGCTTTTTATTTTAAAGAGAAATTCAGCCATGAAGCTGACTTCTACTGGGTCTATGAGTGCGATCTTATCATCTACGATAAGGTATGAGTTGTAAGAGACTCCGTTAGGGAGTTCCATGTGGTTTTCAAAGAGTTCTGTTTTTCTATCGTTAACACCGACATAGAAAATGTTGTCGGTCAAGTTTATTTTTAACATATCAATATTTTGTTTGGTTTCTACTATTTCTGTTGTTTTATCATTTTCAATTTTCTCGAAGGCATCTTTGCCGTGTTTACATAGAGGGCAAATGATATCGTCGGGGAGATTCTCTTCGTCATGTATCCAGCCGCATATCTTGCAATACCATCCTTTTTTACCTTTGGTATCTTTCTTTGGTTTGATGTTTTTCTGATAATAGCTGTATGTCAATGATTCTTTATCCGATATGACTTCGGAGTCTAATACGTCGGCAAAGAACATGGTGTGAGTTCCAAGATCCTGATGGCTTACCACGTGACATGAGATGTAGGAGTTAGTGTATTTAGGTATATAGAGAACATTGTTTTTGGAACGGCATACTTGTTCACATTCAGCAAATTTATTTATGTTTTTTCCGCTTTTAAAGCCGAAATGTTCTATCACCTTGAAAGGTGCTTCTTCTGTCAACATCGACAAATTAAATACGCACGAGTTGAGAATAAGCTCGTGCGTATAATTTTTCTTGTTGACGACAACGGCTATACGCAAAGGCTCATCGGTAATCTGAATCACCGTATTAATGATACAGCCGTTATCTATGTTCTCATAGTTAGAAGTAAGGACATAAAGTCCATATCCTATCTTAAAAAGAGCATTTGTGTCCATAAAGGATTTTGAACATCAATCTTCCACTGAGAAATTATCTGTTCCTACACCGCAGAGTGGGCATGCCCAGCTTGCAGGGAGTTTATCGAATGGTGTGCCTGGTTCAATACCGTTATCTGGATCACCTACTGTTGGGTCATATACATAACCACAAACGTCACAAACATATTTTTTCATTTTTTTCTTGTTTTAAGTTAGACAATAAATAATATTAATGTAAGTCATAGTTTCTTCTTAAATATTGAAGACGTTCTGCGACTTTTATATCTTCTTTTTTATTTGCTATACCTCTGAAACTTTCAACATTATCGAAGTTATGTCGTTCCATCCAAGCTATTACATCGGCATTCATCTGTTTGATATAATCTATGCCGTTGCGATAGAGGGTGCTGCATACTTGTACTGTCTTTGCTCCAGCGAGTATTTGTTTCACCACGTCTTCACCTGTATAAACACCTCTTGATGCGGAAAGTTCACATGGTATTCCTTGTGATGAGAGGAGTGATATCCAGCGTAGAGTGTTATGGTTTTCTTCAGGTGCCGATATGGAGTTGCCTGGCACGACTTTCATCTTTTCGATGTTAATGTCAGGATTGTAGAAACGGTTGAAGAGTACCAATCCTTTAGCACCTGCCTTTGACAAGGTGAATGCCATACGGCTGATGTTAGTGAAGTGGTCGCCGAGTTTCACAGAGACTGGAATGTTGATATTGCTTTCGACCTTTTTGAGGATACTTACATATTCATTCTCTATCATTCTAGGGTCGATGTCTCTGTCGAAAGCAGCTATAGCGATGTTAAGTTCCAATGCATCGGCACCAGCGTCTTGAAGTTCTTTGGCGATGTTGATCCATTCTCCTTCATCAGAACAGTTGATGCTAGCTATAATCGGAATGTTGACAACTGCTTTGGTTTCACGAATTAGTTTTTCATAAATCTCTATCTCAGAGCCGCGCATGTATGTGTTGAGATATTCCTGCGCTTCTGGATACAAGTCGTAGATGTCCTGGTCTGTGTATCCTTCTTCACGTTTGATCTCTGATGAAATCTGTTCTTCGAATATTGATTTCAAGATAATTGCACCAGCACCTGCTTCAGCACAATGTTTGATGCTTCCGACGTTGCCTGTCAAAGTAGAACTGCTCACAATGATAGGAGAGTTTAATTCTAATCCGAGATATGATGTTTTAAGTTTCATTGTAGTTGCTTTTTAACATCACAAAGATACGAATATTTTTGTTCAGAAACAATGATGGATTAAAAAAAACTCAAAATTTATGAATCTCAAAAAAGACTATCTTTGCAGAAAAATCATAGGCCTTCAACAGGTCGGTTTGCATAAGATACGATGAATTCTAGAATAAAAGGTTATATTTTGGCTGCCATATCGGCTGCTACCTATGGCATGAATCCTCTGTTCGCACTACCTCTTTATGATGGTGGAATGGATCTGTTTTCTGTTCTTTTTTTCAGATACCTGTTCGCGATACCTATCTTGGCGGTGATGATAAAGCTGCGTCGTCGCGATTTTGTCTTAAGAAAAGATGATCTGATTCCCTTATTAATATTAGGTATTCTCTTTGCAATGTCTTCTATAACATTGTTCTCAAGTTATAAATTCATGGATGTAGGCATCGCGTCCACTATACTTTTTGTATATCCGATTATAGTGGCTCTCATTATGTTTGTTTTCTTTAAGGAAAGAATATCAAAGATGACGATGACATGTATCGCCGTGTCGTTGATAGGCATTGCCATGTTATGTGACAGTGGAGATGATGCAGTCGTAAGTATGAAAGGCGTTCTCTTTGTAATCGGTTCTGCATTATCTTATTCAATCTATATTGTTTATATTAATAGGTCTAGGATAAAAGGCATGGCGACGTTGAAAATCACAATGTATGTCCTTACTGTCGGATGGGTCATCTTTGCCGTGCGAGCCTTGGTTAGCGGCGAACTCAATGTCCCGTCGTCGGATGAATGGTATCTCTGGGGTAATGTTATCGCTTTGTCGCTATTCCCGACTATCGTATCTCTGATATGTACCACAAAGGCTATACAATATATAGGATCTACGCCGACAGCGATTCTTGGTGTCCTTGAACCTGTGACGGCGGTATTCTTCGGTGTCGTGGTCTTTGGCGAGACTCTTACTCCTAAAATCGTCCTTGGACTGATATTGGTCATAACATCTGTCACTTTTGTTGTGGCAGGAGGTAATATCAGCAGAATATTGTTGCGATTGAGAAAGATGTTCCCTAAGAGAAAGTCGGTGAAGAAATGAAAATGATGTCACAAAAAAAGACAGGTAACATTGGATGAATAGAATGCCAGTTGCCTGTCTTTTTTATTTAGATATTAGTCGTTTGGTGCCAGTTGTCTTTAGAAAGGACCACCTCCACCGCCGTATGTCGTCACCATTCCAGATATTGTCACATTTTGGCTGGTGGTTTCGCCTGTATATTCAGCGTCGGTGAAATATCCATAGAACTCGTCGCCACCAGAAATTGTTCCGCCTTGTTTTACTGTTATTGTACCTTGTTGTAAGTTAGCAGAAGAGAACAATAAAGAGATGCTGTCGCCGCCGCCTGGAGGCCATCCGCCGCCACCGCCACCACCTGGAGGCCATCCGCCGCCACCGCCACCATTGCCGGAATAGGTTGGCATTTGGAATGTCATGAGGTCTTCGTTGTTTTCATTGACGATACGCACTGCTGTGCCATTGGTGATGCCGTTATAAACGAGAACTCTTTGTGTACATGCTGAAGATGTTGGTGTTGAATGATGACCTCCAACGCCGATGAGAGTGCCACCTGTGATAGCAAAAGTGTTTTGGTCGCAGTCGAAAGCACCTTCTGGAGCCATTTGTCCTACAGCGACGAGCAATCCGCCGTTCATATACATAGTGCCGTTAGAGTCGATGGCATCGTTGCCTCTTGAATTGGCGTAGATTGTGCCACCGTCAACTTGAACGTTATATTTGCCGTTGATAGCGTCGTCGTATGTGTCGATGATGATATATCCGCCTAAGATATAAACGCTGTTCTTGCTTTCAAGACCTTCTCCGCCGTCGTTTTCTGTATAAATATTGATGTTGCCGCCATAGATATAAAGGTTACCTTCTGCTTTGAGAACTTTAGGATTTGCATAGTCGGCGTCTTCGCCATAGCCTGATTCGTAGAATTTCTCGCCAGTAGTCTTCATATCCATAACGAGTTCTGTCTCGCCATTTTCCACTCCAATATGTATTTCGCCTTCAGCGTCGATACATTTTCCACCAGAACCTGTAGCTTCGAGTGTTATGTTGCCATCTATAATTCTAATGTCGCCATCGGCCTTGACACAGCATGATTTATAAGAATCAGGGTCTCCGTCAGAGTTGGTGTAAGTGTCGCCATTGGAATTGGAAATAATATTGATGTTGCCATTGTTGATGATAATGTTGCCATCTACTTTGATGCCACGGCCAGCATCATTGCTGACAGGGAGTGTTATTGACAAATAACCGTCAATCATTTCGAAATTGCCATCGGCACCTATTGCGGTACAATATGTTGCATCGTAACCATTATCTAAGGGTTCTAATGTTAATGTTCCTGAAGAAACGATGGTGACGTCTCCATCCACGAGTGTGATATTGGTGTCTGACTTCAAACCTTTGGATGCTTCAGCACTGTGATTTATGGTCAGTGTTGTGCCATTGATGATAATGTCGTTGTCGGAAGAGATGCCGTGTTTTTTATTGGCGTTGATTGTTAAAGAACCGCTGCCGCTGATGTTTGTTGTTCCTTTTGTGTTGATGACGGCTTTGCCATCACTGTCGGTATTGTCGGTAAGAATATTAACGGTACCGTCTGCAACGATGATTTCTCTTTCGACTTTTTTGGTAAGATTCAAAGGGACGGTAGATGAAGATGTGATGTCAACACCATTGAGAATTAATTTGAAATCAGTATCGCTTTCCAATGCGAAAGAACCGTCTGATGTTTGTCCGCTGAGATAATATTGAAGATTCTCGATACTTGCATTTGTAACGATACTTACATTGGCTCCATCAACATTTACTGTAAAATCTTCAGATTCTATTTCGTGTAGGACTGTCGCTCCGTTATTTGAAAATTCGATATAAACCATTGTTGGCTCAATTTCTTGCATTGGTTTAAATACGATGCTGTCGATGTCTCCTACAGAAAAATTGTTGTCGTTTCCATTTTGGAACAAAAGCATATTCACCATATTGGAGGTGAAATTTAGAGAATCTATTTCCGAGACATTATATGTCGTTATTGTTCCGTTAGATTTGTAAATCCACATTGCATTTTGAGCAAACAATCCAAAAGACATTATTATATTTAATGTCAAAGCAAGAAATATCTTTTTCATATCTTGTTGAATTTTAATGTTTGACAATTAGTTTTGATTAAATAAAGTCCTTGGTGAAGTGAAGAAATATCGATGTCTTTTCCGTTATAATTTTCTTTAAGAATCAATTTTCCATCGGTAGAAAATATTTCTATCTCCTGATTTTCCACGCCGAAAATCTTGATGTTGTCTTTGGCTGGATTAGGATAGATGAAAACTGGATTATTAAAGTTAATGTCAGATATTGACACGTCTTCTTTAAAATACATCTTGTTGATTTCTGAGACTTCATACTGATGTGTAGTCATGCTTCCGTTTTCTATCACAACAAGTGTATTTTCACCATCAAAATAAATATTCCCCAGCGACTCGTGAGTCCATGTCGTTTCACTGTTGTCGTTCAACCGTATGACTAATTCATACGACTGGGCTTTCAGTCCGCACAATACAAAAGCGAATAGTAATGTTAATATTGATTTTTTCATTTTAAGAATAAATTTTCTGCAAGATAAAATTTTATTATGCTAAAATAAAATATTTCTATTTGAAATGACAAATATGGCATACGTACTATCCGATTACAATTACGAAAGGATAGTATTATGTTTTTATGATATAAAGTTTAAGGCTTACTTTTTAAGCATGTTAAAATACGTTTCGAGAAGTTTCTGCGCTGCGATGTAGGCGCTTGTTCTTTTCTCTTTGACATCGTTTTCTGTCAATGCTATCATGTCCTTTATCAGAGAGTTCTGATAGAAGTCGTTGCGTAGTTCTTGTTCGATGCTGTCATACATTGTCTGAACGTCTTGTCTGGCTCTTTTCTTCGCTAGGTATCCGGACTTGCGTATGTTCTCTACGTGTTCTGTCACCATTTCCCACACTTCAGGGACGTTATGGTGAGTGAGAGCTGAGCATGTCATCACTTTCACTGGCTGTTCTGATTCAGCGAGAGGGAAGAGGTGCACTGCGTTTCTAACTTCTGCCATGGCTCTGTTTGCTCTTTGTATGTTGTCGCCGTCTGCTTTGTTCACCACTATTCCATCGGCCATCTCCATGATGCCGCGTTTGATGCCTTGCAGCTCGTCGCCAGCTCCGCCTATCAATATCAAGAGGAAGAAATCTACCATGGAATACACTGCTATCTCCGACTGTCCGACGCCGACGGTCTCTACGAAGATGGTGTCGAAGCCTGCTGCTTCACAGAGGATTATGGCTTCGCGGGTCTTGCGTGCCACTCCGCCCAACGTACCTGCCGATGCGGATGGGCGTATATATACGTTGGCTTGTTGCGACAGTTCTTCCATACGAGTTTTATCGCCTAATATGCTGCCTTTAGAACGCTGGCTGCTAGGGTCGATGGCAAGTACTGCCAGACGGTGTCCGTTACGGCTCAGTTCCATGCCGAGAGCTTCTATGAAAGTGCTTTTTCCTGCACCTGGCACACCGGTGATGCCTAGACGGACGGCATTGCCCGAATGGGGCAGACAAGCCTTTATTATGTCTTGTGCCATCTTCTGATGTTCCGGTAATGCACTCTCTACCAAGGTAATGGCCTTGCTTAAAATAACGATGTCGCTTCGTAGGATGCCTTCTACATAATATTCTAAAGGCATAAGTCGCTGACGTTTTGCCATCATGCGCTCCAAAGCCTTAGGGTTGACTTGTATAGGCTGTTCGGCAGGGGCACTTACCTGTAGAGCAGATTCCCACTCGTGTTTCTGATTTTCAAAATGTTCGTGTAGTTCCATAGTGACAGCAAAGATAATAAAAGACGAAAGACAAAAGACGAATGGATAAAGATTTTTTTTGGAGACTGGGAATGGAGGATGGAGGCGGAGGATGGAGACGGATGTTGGAGACGGAGGATGGAGACGGAGGTTGGAGGCGGAGGATGGAGGCGGATGTTGGAGACGGAGGTTGGAGACGGAGGATTGGAAATTGTGTGTTTTTGTCGCTTGTTTGTAAAAAAAATAAAAAAAATTCTTGTTTATTAAAAAAAAGTTGTACTTTTGCAGTCTCAAAATGATGCTTCCTTAGCTCAGCTGGTAGAGCAATTGACTCTTAATCAATGGGTCCAGGGTTCGAGTCCCTGAGGGAGTACAAAAGCGAAGAACAATTGTTCTTCGCTTTTTTTGTGTTTTTTTCAAAAAATGTCGCTTTTTTCTTCCTTAAATCAAAAATTTTTGCTTAATTTTGTATTTCTTTAACGACATATATAAAATATGCCTATTATGGAAAAAAATAAGATACTTTTTGTTCATCAGGAAATAACACCTTACTTAGACGAGAATCCGATTTCTATCATCGGACGCAATTTACCTGAAGGTATTCAAATGAAGGGTAAAGAAATAAGAATCTTCATGCCGCGTTTCGGTAATATCAATGAAAGAAGAAATCAGCTGCATGAAGTGATTCGTCTTTCCGGTATGAACTTAATCATCAATGACACCGACCATCCTCTCATCATCAAAGTCGCTTCCATACAGAAAGCAAGAATGCAGATCTATTTCATCGACAATGATGATTTCTTTACCAAACGTAAATCTACAATAGCTGATAAAAACGGTGTGTTCTTCGAGGATAACGACGACAGAACCATATTCTTCTCTCGCGGCGTCATTGAAACAATACGCAAACTTAACTGGCCTCCTGATATTATCCACTGCAACGGATGGATGACATCGCTGATTCCAATCTATATCAAGAAGGCGTTTAAGGATAATCCTCTCTTCAGCGAATCCAAGATAGTCGTGTCTATCTATGACGAGGATTTTGCAGAACAATTCCCTAGTGGCTTCGATAAAAAGATGAAGATGCAGGGCATTGCTCCTAAAGATGTCAAGATTCTTAAGACAACAGACTATGTCAATCTCATGAAAAATGCAATCGACTATTCTGATGCTGTCATCTTCGGAAGCGAAAAAATAAACCCAGAATTAGAAGAATATGTAAAATCTTCAAATAAACCGTTCCTTGAATACCAATCTCCGGAAAATTACGTTGATGCTTACAACGATTTTTATGATAATTTGTTAAAAGAAAAATAATTTATATTTTGAAAACAAAACATTTCTTATTAGCTACATTATTAGTGTTGTTGGCATTCGTATCATGTAAGAAGGTGCCGCAATATGTAGGAGAATCATTGCAGCCAAGCAGCAGCTACATTCGTGTCGCATTCTCCGGAGATCAAGATATGGTCACTGATGTGAGTCGCATCGATTCTCTTAGTACCAAGTCGGCATCATTGTCGCTCGTAGGTGACCTTAACGACCCTCAATTCGGTAACTCTAACTTGAGCTTCTATACACAAATAGGATTGACAAGTAACAGCTTGCAATGGGGAGAAGGCGCAACGACAGACTCGATGGTGTTACAGATAATGTACGGAGGATATTATGGCGACACTCTTACTCCTTTGACACTCAGAGTTCATGAGGTGACTCAGGATATGGGGGTTGACACAACGGTATTCTATTCAAATACAGCGCTTGAAGTTGGTGAAGAATATGCCAACTATACATTCGTTCCTAAACCAAGAACTAAGATAAAGACCGATAACGATACTATTGGAACAGGTCTTATACAAATCCCTATCGATAATGCACTTGGAGAAAAGTTTATCAATGCATACGCATCTGGCTTCGGTTCCAACAGCGAGTTTATGAATTACTTTAAAGGTATCCGCGTTTCTTGCGAACCTGCATCCGGAACAGGATCTATATGTTATTTCAACTTGCTTAACTCAAAGTCTTATCTGAGAATTTATTATCATAACGATAATGATACGACATACTATGACTTTAACGTCAGTGATAAGTATAATCGTTTCAATCATTTTGAACATGACTATAACACTGCACAGTATCCTATCGTTTTCAATGACACGACAAACAATCCATACTTATATGTTCAATCGGCTGCAGGTGTTAGATCAAGAGTAATGTTCCCTAAACTGGCACAATGGGCAGACAGCTTGAACACCAATGTCCTTGTCAATGAGGCAAAACTCATCCTTACAGGAGCTAATGGTTTGATAAATGGTGTGGATAACGACACTATGATATTCACACAGCCTGTCCAGTTAGTTGTCGTTAAAGCTAATGCCGACGGATCTTACGGCTTGCTCCCAGATCAATTGGTTGGAACAAACTATTTCGGAGGCTATTATGAACCTGAGACAGATCAGGTTTGGTTTAGAATCTCAGAATATGTCCAAGATCTTATCTTGGCCGGCCCTGATGCCGAAAACTATGGATTATACATTTATACGTATTCTGGAGCTTACAATGCAAAACGTTGGATATTCCATGGCCCAGATAGCCCAGATATTGACAAACGTATCAGATTAGAAGTTATTTATTCACAAATAGACGATTAATTTTATGAAAAAAATTTGTTTAATCATTTGTATCTTATTAGGTATGACAGCACAAGCACAAGAAAAAGAAACAATGGTCTTGATAAAGACTACATTAGGTGACATCACTGTAAAATTATACAACGACACTCCTTTACACAGAGACAATTTTATCAAACTCATCAACGAAGGTTGGTACAATAACTCACCATTCCACCGTGTTATCAACAATTTCATGATTCAAGGTGGTCATAATCAAGATGGCAGCGTAGATCCAGGTTACACAATCCCTGCAGAATTTCGTGCAAATCACATCCATAAAAAAGGTGCTTTGGCAGCAGCACGTCAAGGTGATCAGGTGAATCCTAAGAAAGCTTCAAGCGGATGCCAATTCTATATCGTCCAAGGCAGTGTCTTGACAGAAGCTCATATCGAAATGTACAAACAACGTTATGGATTGACATTCACTCCAGAACAAATTGAAGCATATACTACTGTTGGCGGCACTCCACACTTGGACGGTCAATATACTGTTTTCGGTGAAGTAGTTGAAGGCCTCGATGTTGTAGATAAAATAGCTAAGGTAAAGACAGGTTATATGGATGTTCCTGTTGAAGCTGTAACAATGACAATAGAAATTTTAAAATAATATTATGACAATGAGCCACGAGCTGCAAGTTTTGAGCATCGCTCACTGCCTCCGCTCATTGCTCACTACCTCAAAAAGTAAATAAAGATGATCGAAAAAATAGCTCAGATATTAGGAGAGATCAACTCTTTTAAAGCAGAAAGCAAAGAAGCCTTAGAAAACTTCAGACTTGCTTATATTAGTAAGAAAGGCGTCATTCCTGCATTGTTTGCCGACTTTAAACAAGTGGAGCCAGAGATGCGTAAAGAACTCGGTATCAAACTTAACGAGTTGAAGAACAGAGCACAGGAGGTCTTTGACGAACAGATGCAACAATTCGAGACACAAAACGTCGCAAGCAGCGACCAAGATTTGTCGCTTCCTGTCGATGCCATGAAAGGCGCTCGTCACCCATTATCAATAGTAAGAGAAGAAATCAACAATATATTTGAGAGATTGGGCTTTGTCATCAGTGAAGGCCCTGAGATCGAAGATGACTTCCATTGCTTTACTGCATTGAACTTCCCTCCAGACCATCCGGCACGCGACATGCAAGATACATTCTTTATCAGTAAAGATCCAGACGTGTTGCTTCGTACTCATACATCAAGCGTACAGGTACGTGCTATGGAACAAGGCGAGCCTCCAATCCGTATCATCGCTCCTGGCAGAGTGTTCCGTAATGAAGCTATCTCAGCACGCGCCCACTGTATCTTCCATCAGATAGAAGGTCTTTATATAGATAAAGATGTCTCTTTCGCTGACCTGAAACAGACTTTATTCCATTTTGTGAAGGAATATTTCGGCGAAGAAACAAAAGTACGTTTCCGTCCTTCTTATTTCCCATTTACAGAAACATCGGCAGAGATGGATATATCATGTAATATCTGCGGCGGCAAAGGATGTAACATCTGTAAACATACAGGCTGGCTTGAAATCTTGGGCTGCGGCATCTGTGACCCTAATATCTTGAAAGCTTGTAACATCGATCCTGAAGTATATACAGGATTTGCTTTCGGTATGGGTGTGGAACGTATAGCAATGCTAAAATATCAAGTCAATGACTTGCGTTTATATTTTGAAAATGATGTAAGATTCTTACAGCAATTTGAAAAGGCATGATAATGGTATTATGCTAAAAATAAACAAGAGCTGTCATTACATAATGGCGGCTCTTGTTATATATTAAACGACAATAGACTGTTGATTATTTACCTATTGGAGTCTTGGAAGTCTATCCTTTCCAGAACAACATCCAGTTTGTTGTTGATGTCCAGGTCAATGATATAGGCATGTAGCACTTTGGAGATGCTCTTTATTTTATTTAATATCATGTTTAAATCTTTGTCTTTGATATTGTTTTTCACGACGAAGATATAATCCAATTTCGGTTTTAAAGCTACCCAATATTTCCCTTCATATGATTTCAAAGCTACCAGATTATATATATTGGCATTTTCACCCATGTCATAAAGATATAAAGAACACAAATCGTTTGGTGATGCCATATCGTCATCGATATCATCGTTGATGTTTATGTTCTTATATTTTACGAAATTAAAACCTAGTGTCTTGTTAAGATTCCATGCCAATTGATAGTCAGGCATGGCTGTATTTATTCCGATAACCTTAACATCATCGAAAAGATCGATGCAGAGTTTGTTTTTCTTTGTCATATCGTTCAAGAACCGGATTCCACATTATCCATCATGATATGCCAGGTCTTTTCTGCTGCTAACTGTTCTGCACCTTTTATAGAATGATCGGATGCCTGAGCATATTCTTTACCGTCGATATCGACTTGTATCACGTAGAGACGTTCATAGCCATTTCCTTTAGATGCGACCTGTTTGAAAGATACCTGATGTTTTTCTTTCTGAGCCCATTCAAGGAGTCTGCTCTTGAAGTTTTTCTCGTTTTTCTCTAGTTCTTCCAAATCGATATGGACTTTAATGATGCGGTTCACTATTATCTTATAAGCGAACTCATAACCGAAGTCAAGGAAAAGCGCGCCTGTAAAAGCTTCAAATGCATTGCCGCCTAGTGATTTATATTTACAATGCTCGTTAGTTTTTGCGTAATGTACGAGGCTGTCCAATCCGAACTTCGTTGACAATTTGTTAAGAGAAGAGCGGCTGACTATTTTAGAGCGCATCTCTGTGAGGAAACCTTCCTGTTTGGTTGGAAATTTCTTGAACAGAAACTGAGCCACCACGGAACTCAGCACGGCATCGCCTAGATATTCGAGACGTTCATTGCTGATGGTATATCCCGACATTGTCTTTGACGACATTGACTTATGTGTGAATGCAAGTTTATATAATTCAATATTCTTTGGATAGAATCCGAATATATTATGGATAGAATGAGCTAAAGCTCTATCAGATTTATTTCTATATTTAATGAAAGTAAATAAAGACAAAACCTAAGATATTAATATTTTTTGAATATGATACTTGCGTTATGGCCACCGAAACCGAAGGCGTTGCTGATAGCGTATGTCATTTCTTTTTTACGAGCTTCCCAATAGACGATGTCGAGTTTAGGGTCTATGGAAGGGTCGTCGTTGAAATGATTTATTGTTGGAGGTATGATACCGTTACGTAATGTCAATATTGTTGCAATAGCTTCTATTGCGCTAGAACCGCCCAGCAGATGGCCTGTCATCGACTTGATGGAGTTTATCGGCATATTAACGACATGTTCTCCGAACAGTTGGCTGATAGCCATAGCTTCTGAGGTGTCGCCTGCTGGTGTCGATGTGCCGTGGGTGTTGATATGGTCGATGTCGGTAGGCTGTAATCCTGCTGATTTTATTGCACGTTGCATACACATCATAGCGCCGAGACCTTCAGGATGAGGTGCTGTTATGTGATAAGCGTCGCAGGAGAGTCCGCATCCTATTATCTCGCCATATATCTTTGCGCCGCGAGCTATTGCATGGTCGAGGTCTTCAAGGACGAGGCATCCGCTGCCTTCACCCATAAGGAAACCGTCGCGGTCCTTGTCGAAAGGACGAGATGCTGTTGCAGGTTCGTCGTTGCGTGTTGTCATGGCACGCATGGCTTCGAAGCCGCCCATAGCAGGAGGAGATACCGCTGCTTCAGAGCCGCCTACGATGGCGACAGACAACATTCCATGGCGAATGTAATTGTAACCCTCGACTATGGCATTTGCCGAAGAAGCACATGCAGAGACGGTGGTGAAGTTTGGTCCATGGAAACCGTGTCGTATAGAGATATGGCCGCCAGCCAAATCAGGCAACAACTTTGGAATAATGAAAGGATTGTAACGTGGAGTGCCATCACCGGTGGCGTATGCTGCGACCTCCTCATAGAAACTGTTAATGCCACCTATACCAGAACTGAAGACAACACCCACCTCATCAAAGTCAGTGTTGTCTTTAGTGATGTTTGAATCTTGAATCGCTTCGTCAGATGCTATGAGAGCAAACTGAGTGTATAAATCTAATTTTCTAGCTTCTTTGCGATCGAAGAATTTTTGTGGGTCATAGTCCTTGACCTCGCATGCAATGCGTGTCTTGAACTTAGAAGAATCGAAACGTGTTATCCCGCCGGCACCGTTATCACCTTTACATAATGCTGTCCAATATTCAGAAACCGTATTACCTATCGGTGTAATTGCACCTAATCCTGTGATTACTACACGTCTCGACTCCATATATTACGCTTTATTTTTCAATATTTTCTTCAATATATCTCAAAGCATCACCCACTGTAGAGATTTTTTCTGCTTCAGCATCTGGAATTTCAATGCCAAATTCTTCTTCAAATCCCATGATTAACTCAACTGTGTCAAGTGAATCTGCACCTAAATCATTTGTAAAACTTGCAGTTTCAACAACGTCTTCAGGATTAACGCCTAAATGGTCAACAATAATTGACACAACTTTTTCTTTTACGTCTGCCATGATTTTAAAATTTAAGTTAATACTACTTTTTCTGCTCTAGAAAAAAATCTTGGCAAAGTTAAACAATCTTTTCAAATTATAACACTTTTTTTTGATTATTTTGATAGTATAAAAATGCGATAGTTGATTTTCAGTATTTTACATTTTGGATAATTAGTTGTATTTTTCTTGTTTCTTTCTGTGTCGTTGGCATAGCTTTTTGTTCGTTCCGATAATTTTTTTTCTTATTTTTACATTATAAAAATTTATATGATGAAAAAATTATTTCTGCTTGATGCTTACGCACTTATATATAGAGCTTATTTCGCACTGAATAAGAATCCTCGTATTAATTCCAAAGGCATGAACACTTCTGCCATAATGGGATTCCTTAATACTCTGTATGAAGTGTTGAAGAACGAGAAGCCTACTCATATAGGTGTGGCTTTCGACCTTGGCGCTCCTACTCTTAGAACCGACGACTTTTCCGCATATAAGGCAAACCGCGAAGAGACACCGCCCGACATCAAGGTGTCTGTCCCTTATATCAAGGAAATAATAAAAGGTTTTAACATACCGATCTTTGAATGCGAAGGTTATGAGGCCGACGATATAATAGGAACGCTTTCAAAAAAGGCTGAAAAGGAGGGCTTTACGACTTATATGATGACACCTGACAAGGACTTTGGTCAACTCGTCAGTGATAACATTTTCATATATAAACCGGCTAAAGGCGGAGAGCCTGCAAAGGTGCTTGGCCCTGCAGAAGTATGCGAGAAATATGGCATAGCCCGTCCTGAACAGGTGATAGATATACTCGGACTTTGGGGTGACGCTTCTGATAACATTCCTGGAATACCTGGGATAGGAGAGAAGACAGCTTCCAAACTCATTGCAGAATATGACTCCGTTGAAAACCTTATAGCTCATGCTGATGAGCTTAAAGGAAAGATGCGCGAGAATGTAATTAACTTCGCTCATCAAGGGCTGATGTCGAAAAAACTCGCGACAATAAACACTGAGGTGCCTGTCGATTTTGATGAAAAGTGCCTGGAAGTGAATGAACCTGACTACGAATATCTTTCTGAGCTTTTCGAGGAACTTGAGTTCAGGACTTTCATGGCGAGGTTTGGAAAAAGTCAGCAGCATGCAGTCAGCAGCAAGAAGAATGTTGCCATCAATACACCGCAGCCGGTGGTAGTAGCTCAGCCGCTTAAGGCTCAGAGCCAGCTGGATCTTTTTGGCGATTTCGATAATGTGACAGAGAATGTGGTGGTGAAAACATTAGAACCGACTTTGATTGAAACAGAAAGCCAGATAGGAAATCTGGTCGGAAATCTTAAAAAGACTGACACTTTCGTCTTTTATATCAATGACAAGGATATTTTCATTTCTCCGAAACATGAAGATGTTTATCAGTTGTCATCAGCCTTTTGTCATCAGTATGCGTCCAGATTCATAGAAATTTTCTCTGATGAAAATAAGACCGTAATAGGTCATAACATAAAACAAGAAATAGCAGTTCTTGCCGAGATGGATATAGAGATAAAGAATAAGTTGTGGGACTGTATGATAGCTCATTATCTCATTGAGCCGGAATTGAACCATAGCCTTGATTATCTTGCCGACATCTATGCAGGTAGAGATGCTGTGGGTCTTCTGCGTGCAGAAGTCATCTGGAAGCTTTATGAGAAGTTCAATTCTCTTTTGTCGGAGAATGGTCTTGGAAAGCTTTTCTATGACATAGAGATGCCTTTGGTAAAAGTGCTTGCCAAGATGGAGTCTAATGGTGTGAAGATAGACATCGAAGGTTTGCGTCAGATCAGCGACATGCAGGCAAAGGAGATACGAGGCATAGAAGAAGAGATATATGACATAGCAGGTGTCACGTTTAACATAGGCTCGCCAAAACAGTTGGGTGAGATTCTTTTTGAGAAGCTTGGTATAAAGGCTCCTGCTAAGAAGACAAAGACTGGCCAATATCCTACTGGCGAGGATGTGCTGCAAAAGATCATCGGCGAGAGCCCTGTAGTACAGCATATACTCGATTACCGTTCCCTGACGAAGTTGAAGTCAACATATGTCGATGCTCTGCCATCACTTGTGAGTCATCGTGATAATCTGATACATACTTCATTCAATCAAGCTGTCACAGCGACAGGCCGTTTGAGTTCCAACAATCCTAATCTCCAGAATATACCTGTTCGTACCGACAAAGGTCGTGAGATAAGAAAGGCTTTTGTGCCTCGTGATGAGAACCATATCCTGCTTGCTGCCGATTATTCTCAGATAGAGCTTAGGATCATCGCGCATCTCAGTGGCGACCAGGCTATGCAGTCGGCATTCCGCGAGGGCTTGGATATACATGCCGACACTGCGTCGCGTGTTTATGGTGTAGCTTTAGAAGATGTCACGAGTGAGATGCGTCGTAATGCCAAGGCTGTCAATTTCGGTATAATATACGGAATGTCGGCATTCGGTCTGGCAGAACGTCTGAAAATCTCAAGAAGCGAGGCCTCGCAGATAATAAAAAACTATTTCAAGGAATATGTAGGAATACAAGAATATATCGACAGACAGGTGGCTTTTGCTAGAGAGTACGGTTATGTCGAGACTATGCTTGGACGTCGCCGTTATCTGAGAGATATCAACGCGAGCAACAGCGTGGTGAGGAACTTCGCAGAGAGAAATGCCATCAACGCTCCTATACAAGGCAGCTCTGCCGACATGATAAAGATAGCGATGATAAATATCGACATGGAGATGACGGAACGTAAGATGCAGTCGAAGATGATTTTGCAGGTTCATGACGAATTGGTCTTCGACGTATGTAAGGATGAACTGGAGACCTTACAGAATATAGTGAAAGACAAGATGCTTAACGCATTGCCTATAGGGATACCAATAGAGGTGAACCTTAATACAGGGAACAATTGGCTGGAAGCACATTGATATAAAAATAAAAAATGCCGGTGTTATATCCGGCATTTTTCATTTCTAAGAATCAACTTTTCTTTCCTCTTTTCTTTGAAGCATTGTTAGGATCGTTGATGATGTCCATACAATCTTGATATGACAAGTTGTTAGGATCGTATGTCTTTGGAATCTTATAGTTTTGTTTGTTCATTGTGATATAGATTCCGAAGCGTCCTTTAAGCACTTTCAAGTCTTCGTTTTCAGGATATGTTGAGACGATGTTGTCTTGATCGGCTTTACGTTTGGATTCTATAATCTCGACAGCTCTCATGAATGTCACCAATGCTGGGTCATCTAATTTTGAAAGGCTGTAGAATGTGTTGTTGTGTTTGATATAAGGGCCGAAGCGACCTATCGCCACTTGTATCTCAGCATCTTCGTATTCACCGAGTACGCGAGGGAATGCGAAGAGGTCTAGCACCTCGTCTAAGGTGATGGTCTCGATGCTCTGGTCTTTCTTCAAGCCTGCGAACTTAGGTTTTTCTTCAGAGTCGGTGTCGCCGATCTGAGCTACGGGGCCGAAGCGACCTATCTTGACAAATACGTTCTTTCCTGACACAGGATCGACACCGAGCAGTTTCTCGCCGCTGAATTTTCCTGAGTTGTCGGAAGTGTCTTCGATCTGTTTATGGAAGTCCTTGTAAAATTCGCTAATCATGCTGTTCCATTTACATTCGCCTTCAGCAATCTTGTCAAATTCCTTCTCTACGTTGGCAGTGAAGTTATAGTCGATGATGCTGTCGAAATACTGGATGAGGAACCTGTTGACGAGGATGCCAATGTCTGTAGGGACGAGTTTGCCTTTTTCGTTGCCAATGTTTTCCTTGCCTGTCTTTTCTGTAATCTTATTTTTCTTAAGGGTCAATATCTTATAGTTGCGTACTTCGCCTTGGATGTCTTTCTTTTCTACGTAGCCTCTTTTCTGGATAGTAGATATAGTTGGTGCGTATGTAGAAGGACGACCTATGCCTAACTCTTCCATTTTCTTGACGAGGCTTGACTCTGTGTAGCGAGGTGTGTGGCGTGAGAAACGTTGTTGGGCTTCCATTTTCTCGAGGTCGAGGACTTGTCCTATAACGAGAGGAGGTAACATTCCGCTTGTTGATTCGCCTTGTTCTTCGCTGGAGCTTTCGGTATATACTTTCAAGAAGCCATCGAACAATACTACTTCTCCGCTTGCTGTAAATTCCTTGTCGGAGTTAGACACTTCGATGCTGACATTGGTCTTTTCTATCTGAGCTTCTGCCATCTGGGAAGCTACAGTACGTTTCCAGATGAGTTCATACAACTTACGTTCGTCGGCGGTTCCTTTTATGGTCTGTTGGTCGAGATAAGTAGGGCGGATAGCTTCGTGAGCTTCTTGTGCTCCTTTTGATTTTGTTGAGAACTGGCGGTTCTTGACGTATTGTGGTCCGTAAAGGTTCTCTATCTCTTTCTTTGCCGACATGAGTGCGAACTGCGACAAGTTGACGGAGTCGGTACGCATGTAGGTGATTTTTCCTGATTCGTAAAGCTGTTGAGCTATACGCATGGTGTTGCTGACGGAGAAGCCTAACTTACGGCCAGCTTCTTGTTGTAATGTTGATGTCGTGAATGGTGGAGGCGGCATCTTTGAAAGAGGCTTTTTATCGACAGACTTGATCTTATATGCAGCTTCTTTACAATTCTGTAAAAATTCGTGTGCTTCTTCTTCTGTCTCGAAACGATATGGAAGTTCTGCTGATAATGAATATTCACGGTTGTCGATAGTGAAAGAGAAGACTGCCGTCACGCGGAAAGAGCTGGTTTGTTTGAAGTTCTTTATCTCTTCCTCACATTCTACTATGAGACGTACGACGACTGACTGTACGCGGCCTGCAGAGAGAGATGGCTTCACCTTTTTCCAGAGAAGCGGCGACAGCTCATAACCGACCAAACGGTCGAGGACACGGCGTGCCTGCTGAGCAGATACCAAGTCGAGGTCTATCTTGCGAGGGTTGTCGATGGCATGTGCGATGGCTGTCTTGGTAATCTCGTGGAATACGATACGACGATATTTCTCGTCCTTGAGACCTAATGTCTCGAAGAGATGCCATGAAATGGATTCTCCTTCACGGTCCTCATCGGAAGCGAGCCATACCATCTCGGCGCTCTCTGCTAATTTCTTCAATTCTGTGACTAATGCTTTTTTATCTGCTGGAATCTCATATAAAGGTTGAAAACCAGCATTCATATCTAAACTCAAATTCGATTTACTCAAGTCTCTCACGTGACCATAGCTCGACTTCACTACATAATCCTTACCCAAAAATCCTTCTATCGTTTTAGCTTTGGCAGGAGACTCGACAATTACTAAGTTTTTTACCATATATATAATGTGTTTGATTTCGATTGAAAACTGAAACGAAATAATGCCGTTTCACGCGTGCAAAATTACTACAATAAAAATTGTAAATTTCATAATTTTTGTAAATTTTTTTTTTATTCGCTGAAAATAAATGAATTGTGAATGAAAATTAAGAAATATTCTCATGCTTTTATTAACATTTTTGTCTGGAAATAGTTGGAATATTACTTTGAATAATGAAAAAAAAACATTTTCTTTGCAAAGAATTTTAAAAAGTGTAATTATGAAACAAAAATTATTATTGTTACTTTCTTTATTTGTGCTAATAAATGTTGGCTATGCACAAAAAGATAACGTGGCTTATCTCGATCTGAATGTCGGTAAATCACAGTCTGAAGACATGGTTTTTTCACTGAAAGGTATCTATTCTCATCCTTATAACGAATACTTTTCTCTTGGTGGAGGTGTAGGTCTTATGGGGGTAAACAGAATATTGTCAGGTACTTGGAATTTGCCAGAATTCGTTATGGATGAAGTCCTCAAGGATTATTCTATAGAGATTCCTTTGTTCGTTAATTTTAGAGGTCGTGTGCCTATTGGTAAATCTCCTGTAGTACCATACTATAGCTTCAGTTTTGGATATATGTTTTCACTTAAATCAGCTATGTCCGAATTTGCTTTTAAGGAAGTAGGCTGGGATAACGAGTATATGGTATTAAGAGTCAATGAAAGTAGCAAGGGTTTGTTCTACGCTCCTGAAGTCGGTGTTTCTATTGGAAAAGTTTATGTGGGTGTGGAATATATGTTTGGATTGAACGATTATCATGAGGTGAATATAGAGCACTATCATAATAATTTTTCCTCAGAAGAATATAATTCAAAAGATAGTACGATGAATGTCATTAGTCTCAAGCTAATTTGTGTTTTGTAAATTTGAATTTTTAAAATGTCACGTTTTGTGAATTGTATAAAGCTTGCAGGTCCTAGTGCCTTCAAGACTATATGGTGGCTGACAAAGATAATGGTGTCGTTGTCTTTTGTCATTATGCTTTTACAATATTTTGGTATTATAGAGTGGGTCTCATATTGGCTCACTCCTTTATTTTCACATTTCGGACTGCCAGGCGAGGCTGCCCTAGCCTACGTCTCCGGTTATTTTGTAAACTGTTATTCAGCCATAGCGGTGATGACAACATTAGATTTAAGTGCCAGAGCCGCGACGATATTATCTGTCATGGTGCTGTGCTCTCACAATATGATCGTTGAGACCACCGTTCAGCATAAGACAGGTTCTTCTGTGCTTAGCATAGTTTTAATAAGAACTTTATCAGCTTTTATCTTGGCATGGGTGTTAAATAGAATCATGCCTGGAAGTTTTGAAAGTCATGTCGTCGGTGATTCTATACAAGAGAAACTGACATTTGTCGTGATGTTGAAGCAATGGGCTTTGAGAACCACCAAGAATGTCATCACGATGGCATTGCTAGTATATCTTCTGACAATATTACAGAAAGTATTGACAGAGTATGGGATAATACAATACATATCCAGATTCCTGAAACCTGTGATGATATTTTTCGGCTTGTCGCCAAAGACAGCGTTCCTATGGTTGGTATCCAATACTTTGGGATTGGCATACGGAGCAGGTATCATGATAGAAGAAGCCGAGAAGGGAATAACTACGAAAGAAGAGAACGACCTTCTTAATCGTCATATAGGAATATCGCACAGCAATTTGGAAGACCTGCTCCTGTTCTCAGCAGCAGGCGGAGCCTTCCTCTGGATGCTTCTCTCTAGATGGATGATGTCGTTTGTGTGGGTGTGGGTTTATAGGCTTTCCCATCATCTTAGTCTATCAAAAACCTCATCAACTCCCCGATAGTCGCTAACGGTACTACCTTTACATTATATTTGGATGTGTCGAGGCTTTTGCAGTTATATTTAGATACGAAAATCTTTTCCATTCCGAGTTTGTCGGCTTCAGCTATTCTTGATTCTATCCTGTTGACAGATCGTATCTCGCCAGAGAGCCCTACTTCGGCAGCGAAAGCGTACCTGCTGTTTATCTCCATATCTTCGTTAGACGACAATATCGCTGCCACTACAGCGAGATCTATTGCAGGGTCATCGACGCGTATTCCGCCGGCAATGTTAAGGAAGACGTCTTTTGAGGATAGTCGGAACCCTGCTCTTTTCTCCAGCACAGCGAGCAGCATGTTGAGACGACGGGTGTCGAATCCTGTGCAGCTGCGTTGTGGTGTGCCGTAGGCTGCGGTGCTGACCAGGGCCTGCGTTTCTATCATCATGGGGCGCAGACCTTCCAATGTTGCGGCGATACTTATTCCGCTGACGTTCTCTTCTCTTTGCGAAAGCAAGATCTCACTTGGGTTAGACACTTCACGTAAGCCGTTGGCATTCATCTCAAAAATGCCTAGTTCTGAAGAAGATCCGAAGCGGTTTTTTATGGTACGTAACACACGGAATCCATAGTGACGGTCACCCTCGAATTGTATGACGGCATCGACGATATGTTCCAGTATTTTAGGTCCGGCTATACTTCCGTCTTTGGTGATATGTCCGATAAGGAATGTAGGAATATGCAGTGATTTTGCCACTTTGTTCATCTCGGCGGCGGACTCGCGTATCTGGCTTATGCTGCCTGCTGTTGAATCAACTGCTGCCGATTCCAATGTCTGTATGGAATCGATGATGACGATGTCGGGTCTGCATTCTTCTATATGTCTGGCAATCTCTGGCGTATTGGTCTCTGTCAGTATGAGGCAGTTCTCGTTATGTACTCCGATGCGTTCGGCTCGCATCTTGATCTGTTGTGCGCTCTCTTCACCTGATACATAAAGCACTTTCTTGTCATTAAGTTTAAGCGCGACCTGTAGCAGCAGAGTCGATTTTCCTATTCCAGGTTCGCCTCCGAGAAGTACTATCGAGCCTGGGACGAGGCCACCGCCCAGCACGCGGTTGAGCTCTTCGCTGCCGAGGTCGAGGCGTGTCTCTTTGACGCTGCTGATGTCCTGTACCTTGACAGGTCTGGCCTTCTTGTCAGGAGAGATGATGTCTTTGGCCGATTTGCTGTTCTTGCCGACAACAACGCTCTCTTCCACATAACTATTCCATGCTCCGCAACCAGGACAATGTCCTATCCATTTCGGCGATTCATTGCCACATTCTTTACAGAAAAATACAGTCTTTGTCTTTGCCATTTTATCAGTTTATTTTTTTATGAATTTTTTACAAAATTAAAAAATAGTTCTATTGACTTATATTATTAAATATTATAATTTTGTAGAAATTTTTTGGAAAATTAAAATGTATTAAATATGAGGAAAGTTTACTTTTTCTTAGTCTTGCTCCTGTGTATGGGATTTTCCGTCAAAGCACAAGAGATTCAAGTTTCCGGCTATGTGACATCTAAGGAAGATGGATATGGATTGCCGGGTGTTACAATTCAAATTAAAGGCACATCAAAAGGAACTATTACCGAGATTGACGGTGACTATTCCATCGTTGCTGGAACCAGAGATACTTTGGTATTCTCTTATGTCGGTTATCAGACACAGAATATCGCTGTCAATGGCAGAAACAACATTGATGTCGTTATGGGTACCGATGCTGTATTGTTAGACAATGTCGTCGTTACAGCTTTAGGTATCAAACGTCAGAAAAGAGAATTGGGTTATGCTACTGAAGACATCAGCGGTGAAGACCTCACCCGCTCTGGTAGCGACAACGTCATCAACTCATTGAGCGGTCGCGCTGCTGGTGTACAGATCATCAACGGTGACGGTGTTGCCGGTGGTTCTTCTCGTATCGTCATCCGTGGTAACAACAGTATCTTCGGCGACAACCAGCCTCTCATCGTCGTTGACGGTGTCCCTATGACTAACGAGGGCGGTGTGACTGGATGGGACGGTGGACAAGACTGGGGAACAGCTCTTAACAATATCAACCAGGAAGACATCGAAGATCTCAATATCTTGAAAGGACCTACCGCAGCAGCTCTTTACGGCGCACGTGGAGGTAACGGTGTCGTTCTCATCACAACAAAGAAAGGTAAAAAACAACAAGGCCTCGGTATCAACTTCTCATCAACATATAAGTTGACTACACCTTATGGATACCGTGACGTTCAGAATAAATACGGAGCTGGCGGCCCTGTCTCTTTCTTGACTCCAACATTAACACAAGACGCTAACGGCAATTATGTTTATAACGGCAACTACAACGCTGACTTAGGTCCAGAAGGCGAACCAACAAACACCACTTTCGGTTATTATGGCGGCGCTGTTTCCTGGGGTCCTGTCATGGACGGAACAGAGATGTTATGGTGGGACAGCTCTTACAGAAGCTACTCCCCTCAGCCTGACAACCTCAGCATGTTGTACAAAAACGCTCATTCTTTTACAAACAACATCTCATTCCAAAATGCAGGCGACTTCGGTTCTATCAGAGTCTCTGTTACAGATGACCGCTCCGACGCTATCATCGACAACTGTAACTTAAGCCAGACAACATTCAACGTGGGTTCTCTGCTTAACATCTCTGAAAAGATTAAAGCCGACATCTCTTTCACATACTTCGACTATCATCGTCTCAACTCTCCAATCCTCGGTGAGTCATACAGCAACTTCAATAAAGGTCTCCTCTATAGCTGGCCTAGAAGCTGGCAAGGTATTGAGGCTTCAGAATATGAACAAGCCGACGGTTCCATGACAGAATGGGGAACTTATCCTTTCCAATATATCAACTCCAATACTTTCTGGAGCTTCTATAACAACAATACAACATTGGATCGTGACAAGGCTTACGGTTCGTTACGTCTCACCTATGATATCACCGATTGGTTGACATTGGCAGGTAAGGCTGCTCTCGACTTTAGCTTGGATCAATATGAAACCAGAAACGAACCTACTACTACCGATGGTATGACAGGTGGCTATTATAAACAAAACTTATCAAAAGACTATACTCTCGATGCTGACTTCCTCTTGACGGCTCACAAAGACTATATTTTCGGTACACTTTTCAATGCTAGACTTTCTTTTGGTGGTGAACGCTACTACAGAAATATGTATAGCATGTGGGCAAGCACAGGCGAATGGGCTTTCAGTGATTTATATACATTCTATAATTTCCTCAGCGGTGGAGCAAATCCTATCACGACAAATATGCTCCCAGGCGAATCTCGCTACGAAAAACAAGTCAACTCTTTGTACGGCTTCTTGAACTTGTCATATAGAAATTATCTGTTCTTGGACTTGACAGGAAGAAACGACTGGTCATCAACATTGCCTATGGATAACAATAGCTACTTCTATCCATCTGCAACATTGAGCTTCATCTTGACTGAAGCTTTCAAGATCAACTGGGGCCCTATCAGCTTCTTGAAGGTAAGAGGTTCTGCCGCTATGACAGCTAGTGACGACAATCCTTATCAATTAGACTTCACATATAACACAGGTTCTTTCGGTGGTCAGTTGATATCAACACTTCCTACACAGGTACCTCCATTACAATTGAAACCACAACGTCAACGTTCTTACGAAATAGGTCTCGACTTCGGTCTCTGGGATAAATTCAATATGGACTTCACATATTACGACATATACTCATGGGATCAGATCCTTGCTTCTCCTATGGCAGTATCATCTGGTTCAAGCAGTGCTCGTATCAACACTGGTGTCGTAACTAACAAAGGTATCGAAGCTATCATCAACTATAACGTATTCCAAAAACCTAACAGCTATCTCCAGTTAGGTGTAAACTTTGCAAGAAATACTAACCGCATCGTTGACTTAGGCGGTGCCGATATGTATATCTTGTCAGAGGTATGGGGCTCTAACGGTCCTGCCATCGCTGTTCAAGAAGGCGAAGAATATGGTACAATATACGGATGGGATTATGTGTATGCTGAAGATGCTAACGGTAATATGCGTCCTGTTCTCAATGAAGAAGGTACAGAATATCTCAAGACAAACCAACGCGTACCTGTAGGTAACTGCGCTCCTTTGTTGACAGGCGGTATCAACTTGAAATATAACTACAAGAACTTATCTGTATATGCTTTAATAGACGCTAAACTCGGCGGTCAGATCTACTGCGGTTCTTATGTCATCGCAATGCAGACTGGTCAAAGCAACGAGACATTGTACGAACGCGAAGGTAACGGCCTTCCTCTCTATGATGAAGAAGGTAACTTCTTGGGTAACTATGGTGTTATCTTGCCTGGCGTACAAGTAGATCCAGAGACAGGTGAAGTGACAGAAAACAAACAGGTGGTTCATTATTACTATAAATATATGCCTAACTTCGGCGGTTGGGGCAACTACCTCTCAACACCAGGTATCTTGGATAACACCTGGATTAAGATGCGCGAGATAACATTGAGCTATAACGTGCCAAGCAGAATCATCGAGAAACTTAAAGTGTTCCAAAACGCTTCTATCTCTATTACAGGTCGTGACTTGTTCTATTTCTACAAGTCATTGCCAGACAACATCAACCCAGAAGGTACACTTGGAACAGGTAACGCTCAAGGTCTCGAATACGGTTCATTCCCAATGACACGTTCATTCATATTCTCACTTAGATTCGGTCTTTAATTAATGGAAGGAGAAAAACTATGAAAAAGAATTTCTTAAATATAAAAAATATATTGATGGCATCGGCAGCAGCCATCGTCCTTACTTTCGGTTCATGCACCAAAGGCTTCGAGGAAATGAATAAAAACCCTATGAGCCCTACAGGCACCGACATCGGTCCTATGTTCAACGGCGTGGTAAGCAGTCTTTGCTTGACATGGGACGAACAGTTCTACCTCAACAACGAGATTTTCTATCCCGAATCAGAACTCGGAGCTTTGATTTCAGAGTCATGGGGTAACTACAGTATCGGTATCGACGCTGTATGGAACAATTACTATTTAGCATTAGCTAACATCCATGACATCGACAAACGTCTCGATGAAATATGCGCTAATACAGGCGACAATGAAATCGATGATAAGGTAAGAGCTCAGCTCACTGTCATCGAAGCTTATAAGACTTTCAAAGTAACAGATATGTTCGGTGACATCCCTTATTCAGAAGCTGGCTACATCTGGTACGACACTGAAGGCAACAGAAAACCAAAATATGACTCACAAGAATCTATCTACAAGACATTGTTGGAAGAGTTGGTATGGGCAAGAAACGTTTTGAACAGCGGATCTAGTCAAACAGAACTCGGCAACCAATATTATTCTTTAGGTTCATACGATGTCTTGTACAAAAACGATTATTTCAAATGGGCTAAAATCGCCAACTCATTGATTTTACGTCATGGCATGAGAATGTATCATAAAGATCCTGTTTTTGCTGAGCCTATTTTACAAGAAGCATACAACGAACCTGTCATCGACGATTATTACAATAGCAATGGCGCTTTCGCTTTATGGCCATTAAACGTCGGTCAGTTCGGTGACCAAGGATGGTCATTCCGCGAACACAAGAACTTAAGAATGGGCGAGACCGTATTCGCTCAAATGTCAAAACCAACAGATTCTATCGATAACGAAATCTTCGACCCAAGAGTTTATATCTTCTTCGATACAAACAATAAAACAGCCGACTATCCAGAAGGCGCATGGAGAGCATTCCCTCAGATGAAAGATGCTAGCACTCCTACAGAAGGTGGTTCCCCTTATTCATCAGCGAGAGACAAGAACTACGGATTTAAAGGTCCTGCTTGCTTGTATTCTCCATTCAACTTCTACCTCATCCGCGACCACGTCTTCGTACCTCAAATTATGATAAGCCCTGCTGAAATATGCTTTATCAAAGCTGAAATGATGATTAAAGGTATCGTTCCTGGTGGCATGGGCATGATGACAGACGAAATGATCAGAAAAGGTATAGAATTCTCATTCCTTATGTGGATGCAACTTCCTATCAATGGAACAGATGCTACATATAAATACATCTATCAAGATTTACAGACAATATTAGAAGGCAGTGACTTGTACTCTATCTCTTACGCATACGCTTCTAATGTGTTCAACGAAATGGTTTATAACAATCTGAGCTTCGATTATTCAGCAAACGCTTATCTGGAATTTATATATCAACAACGTTGGTTAGACTTGTTCCGTCAGCCTAATGAAGCTTGGAGTTTGGCTCGTCGTACTTTAGATACCGAAGCAACAACACCTACAACAATAAATCATCAAAAACTCGTTACTTATAGATTGCCTTATCCTCAATCGGAAGTGACTTACAATTACGACAACTATAACGCGCAAGTAAGTAAGATGGGTGGCGATACCAGAGACGTCAAGGTATGGTGGATGGATAGAAAACCAATGTAGAATGAATTAATAATTAAAAAATTACTATAATGAAAAGACTTCTTTTAGCATTATCATTAATGTTGTGCTTGACAGTCGTTAATGCACAAGTGGAGTACGTAATCAGTTTTGACAACTATACTATCGGTACTCAATGTCTCAACGGACAAGATAATTGGTCAACTCATTACCAAACAGCATCAACATCTCAAGATTTCGACGTTGATTATAGCTGTGACGGTCTGTTATCACCTAACGAAAGTATCGCTATCTATTATCCTTACGGCGGCCCTGGCGTTGGTAGAACAGCAACACGTAAAGCAACTGACAACTTCAACTTCAATTTCAAAGACGGTGGCATCATCGATTTTGAATTCGATATCACACCAGCATGGTGGGGTGTATTCGCTGGTGTCGGTTATGATGCTGACGGCGATGGCAACATCCTCCAAGACATGACAGACGGTGACGGCGGCGTATATCTACGCATAGCTGGTAGCGGCAATGACAGACATCCTAACATCGTGCTTCCAAATGGAACAGACATCCTAATCTCTAACTATCGTCAAGAAGGATGGGCAAGATATAAAATGTCTTTCGACTTCTCAGCATACGATGGCGCAGGTTCTTTGACAGTTTTCGTTAAAGATTTCGACGGAACTAACTGGGGAGAATGGATGCAACTCTCAGAAGCAACAGAACTCAATATGGGAATGACTCCAGGTTCTGGCGACAGACGTGACTATAAAGTATGGGACGGTATCTTCTTCCACTGCCAAGGCGGTACTGGCGGATTCGACAACTTCCTTGTGAGACAAATGCCAGAAGGTAATATGCAATATATCAATATGCCTGACATACCAAAACAATTGACAATAAACCCTCCTTATACTTTGGAGGCTACTTCAACATCAGGCCTTCCTGTTTCTTTTGAATTGTTGAGCGGTCCTGCTACTATAGAAGGTAATGTCTTGACACTCACAGGCCAGACTGGTACAGTATCGTTGAAGGCTACTCAAGCTGGTAACGACGAATGGCTCGCAGCTCCTGACGTAGTGAAGACTTTTGAAGTCATCGACCACACCGCTTATGCAACAGATATCACAATCCGTCGTCCTTATGACGAATCATTGGTATATCTCCCAGAATTGAAACCTATCATCTTAAACGTCAGCCTTCAAGTAGAACATGCCGACGCTCTTCATTTTGAAGATGTGAGATGTATTATCAACGGCGAAGAAATAACATTGACAACAGACTATCCTAACGATCCTGAAAATGGTTACTTCTATGCTTACTGGACACCATCTCAATATGGAGATCATAACATGACAGTGTCTGTTACAACAACAGGCGGTAACGTCACAGAGAAGACATCTTCATTCAATATCGTCAGCGAATATGATAATATCAGTGTGACAACAATGGACGGTGACCTTCACTGTACTCCATCAATTCACGCTGCTAGCGCTAACTACGCAATGCCAACTCACGTAGGTGCTTTCAACGCTATCTCAGCTCACTACGAACATAATTGTATCAATGGCGACTGTGACCCATATGACCGTTTCGGTGGTGTGAAAGTTAGAAACTACCGCGGTGAATGGATGGAACTCTTCCGTTATATCACTCCTTTCGGTGTAGAATGTGACGACAATATCAACGTGACAGACTTCTCTTCAGTGCTTCAAGGTTTGGTAGAAATTGAACTCTATTTCGAATCATGGGACGGTTCCGGTTATATGCCAACTCTTACTTTCGACATGACAAAAGGTGCTCCTGAATATGATTATGTCAATGTTGACGAAATCTGGTTCGACATCTTCTCTTTCGGTGACTATGCTAACCAGCAACCTATTCCAGAAGTAGATTACGATTTTGATGAAAATACAGTTTCTGCTAAGTTACAACTCACAACAACAGGTCACAACTGGAGCAGCGGTAGTAACGGTACTTACAACACAGGCAATGCTGCCGAGTTCTATGAAGCTACTCATAACGTTAAGATCAACAACAGCAAAATAGGTGATCAACATTTGTGGAGATCATGTAATCCTAATCCATCAGGATGTCAACCACAAGCCGGTACATGGGCTTACGACCGTTCAGGCTGGTGCCCAGGTAGCATCGCTTTGGTATGGGATTATGATCTCACCAACTATGTAAGCAATGGTGGCGCAAACATCTTCTACGAATTAGATCCTACTTATATCGACGAATGTCACCCTAACTATCCTGACTGTGCTGATGGACAAAACTACTGTCCAAAATGTGATTCTCCAGACAATCCAGTTTTAAGAGTCTCAGGTAAGGTCATTTCTTATAGTAACAATGTGGCAATCCTCGACGGCGGCAATGTAGCATTGGATGAAAATATCGTCAACCATAATGTCAATATCTTCCCTAACCCTGCAACATCAACACTCAACTTCTCTTCAGATTATGAAAACGGCAAGTTAAGTGTCTTGATTCTTAATACTCAAGGTCAAGAAGTGAGAAAATTCGCTTTCAGCGGAAGCAGAACAATAGATGTCTCTGACCTCTCAAGCGGTGTATATATCGTTAAAATCTTGGGAAGAACGATGACAACAGAAAAACTCATTATCAAATAAAACCTCTTCAGGTAAATGATAATTCAAATGTTAAGGTTTAAAACAGATTTCAATCCGTTTTAAACCTTAATTTTTTAAATCTATTTCTACTCTTGAATGATATTATATTAATTAGGTATAAATATAAATGATATAAATATGAAAACTATTGCTCTTGTTGCACACGATGCTAAAAAGGCAGACCTTCTTAAATGGGTTTCTGAACATGCAGAAAAACTACTCGGCAACGATTTCTATGCTACTGGTACTACAGGTAAGATTCTGTCGGAAGTGTTGCCGAACATAAAATGTCTTAAGTCGGGACCTTTGGGTGGTGACCAGCAGCTCGGTGCGCTTATCACTGAAGGGAAAATAGATTATCTCATCTTCTTCTGGGATCCTATGACAAGTCAGCCTCATGATGTTGATGTCAAGGCATTGTTGCGACTCAGTGTCCTTTATGATGTTCCTACAGCATGTAACAGAGCCTCGGCAGAGTGTCTGATAAAGTCGATAAGTCAATGATACGATAAGTCTATAAACGAAAGGAGGCAGCCCTGATTGCAGGGCTGCCTCCTTTCGTTTGTTTGAACATCTTTATTACCAAAGTGTAGGTTGTGTGCTAGGTATTTCATCTAACTCTTCAACTCTAATCATTCTTTGTGGTCTTACGAAACCTTTCTCATAATATGATGCTGGTTGAAGAAGTTTGCCAAAAGCGAAATCTTGTACCATAACGAGCTCGTCTTGGCTTTTTATATAAGCATATTTATGTTCTATGTCGTCGTTTATTTCATCTTCAGGCATTGGATAATATGTCTTTATCTTCATAGGATATGTGGTGACGACGCTTTCATTTCCATCCTTTGTAACAAGAGTGATTCTTTCTTGATAAGGTGATGCAATGATGGAGTCGCGACGGTTTTGTGCGATGTCGGTGAGGAATGCCTCAAAACGGATATCTTTGAATGAGTTGAGCAGATTAAGTACTCTGATGGTGTCGAACTCTATCTGTGTGCCGTCTAGATGTTTCATCTCATATTTATAGTTGCCAAGATCGTTTATCACGAAGCTTTTCTCATCTTGGTTATTAAATTCCAGTTTCATCGAAGCGATGTCTTTGATGGCGCATGAGAAGATCTTATGGTCGCGCCAGTCTTCAGGGTCGGCAGAGAAACGAGAGCTGACGAATCCTCTGAATCCATGTAAGTGTACTACATAAGCTTTGTCGGCGCCTTCTTTCAAGACGTATGTGCCGCTGTTGTCTTGTGTCACATTACCGACGTAGAATACCTTGGTGCATTTCTCGTGTGGAAATAATTTCACTTTGTTGAAAAGGTTTATACGAGGAACAATCTGATATATCTCCACTTTGGTATTGGATCCTGCCATATTCTTGATGACGTTGTTGTGTGAAGCCAACGATACTGGCATCTTGATTCTGAGCTTGTCGAGTGTGTAAAGAATGTTGTCGATCATGACAGGCTGTGCGTCATACTTGCCGTTGACAATCCATCCGTTGTTGTTTCTTTCCAGAAGAACGGTATTGCCGCTTTTGTCGGCGAGGAACATGCGTGTCACTGATGCAGTGTCGCGGACGGTGAAGTCGTAGGCCTCACCGCGTAGGCTTGTCAAATATCTGTTGTTCCATAACAATATGCCTGCTATGACTATCAGCAAGGCCGTGATGATTATTGCTAAACGATTTTTTTTCATGTGATATCTTATTTTGTGAATTTTCTTTTTCTTATAAATGCCAGAACGAATCCTAAGGCAATGACTATCGCGCTTGGTATGATTACGTTGACGATCTGCCAGAGCATAGCGTCTTTGTTGACTTTATTCATGTCGAGAAGTCTTATCTTCAATTCGCGTGATCTTATTCCTATCAGACCTTCACCATCGACGAGATAGCTGATAGCGTTTTCGATGAAGTCTTTATTACCGTATGTGACTTGTGTATATTGATCGAAGCCGAGTGGGAGAGGGTAGCCCTTAGGGATGTGGAATTGGTTGCGGATGATGTCGCCGTCAGCAACGACAATCATGGAAGTAGGTTCGCTGCTTGTCCTGAAACCGATCTCTTCAGACTCCATGATGGCGGTTGTCATTCTGTTGGCATAAAGCGACTCGAACTTACCGTTAAGGAGATATGCTGTGTTCTGTCCTTTTTGTGAGAACATGCGTTTGTCTGGAGTCTGTCGCAACAAGCTAAGCGAGATGAATACTGGAGCTGTTGATACTTTTGTATAATCGGATGTTTTTAACAATGGTATCTTCTGGACATCAGAATCCGAGATGACAGGGTCGATGGAGCTGATGAAGTCTGCTTTTATAGGGTTGATATTTTTAACGATATTACTGTTGGATGCTGCATTTAGCAGAGGGAAATAATACCATCTGAAGTATTCTATCTGAGCCTGACCTCCCATCTGTCCAGTCCTCAAGGCGATGGCTGCACTGTTGTAGTCGAGCAATAGGTTCTTGTTGAGTCGCACTCCATATTTGAAGAACATATCGTCTAGGTTGAGGTTAAGAGTGTTGCCCATAGTAGATTCTGCAGTCTGCAGGCTGTCCATGGTGGCGAAGACAGGATCTATGAGCCACAGTACTTTTCCGCCGTGCATGATATATTGGTCGATGATGAATTTGTCTTTCTCTGAGAAAGGCTTGGTAGGTTTGGCGATTATGATGGCGTCATAATTGGATTTTATCACGATGCTGCTGTCGCTTCTTTCTGTCCTTCCGTTCAATGCTGTAATTTGTTCGTTGATGGCGACTCTTTTTACGTCATATTTTTTGGAAAGGCTTTTTGTGATGTCATATACTTCGTTTTCATTAAGCTCGCCATGACCTTCGATGAAGGCGATATTAGGCTTCTTCTGTTGTGATAGGTCTTTTATTGCGCTTATGAATTTATGTTCTAGGTTCTGTGCCGAGTTGTTCAAAGCGGCTTCCGATGACTTTCCTACCTGAGTGTCGAGAAGATCGAGAGGCAGCTCCTTGTTCTTGAAGCTAACCAGGGCGCAAGGCCATATCACTATCTGTTGTGCTCCTTCTTTGGTCTGTATAGAAAGCTCTGTAGGGTTAAGGCCGCTTTGGTATAATATCTTATATGTCTCAGCTCTTTCGGCAGCGTCGTTGCTCTCGGAAGGGTTGATGAAGTCATAGTCGATGAATTTGCTGTAGGCTCTGAACTCGTCGAGCATCTCTTTGGTCTCTTTTCTTAGCTTCTTGAAACCTGCAGGGAACTCACCTTCCAGATAGATTCTGAAATAGACGTAGTCGTCAAGATTTTTTAAAATTTCCTTAGAAGTGTCAGAAAGAGTGTATCGTTTTTCACTTGTCAAGTCAAAACGAGTATATACGAAAGAGGCTATGATGTTTACTGCTACTATTATCACCAATGTGATGGCAAAAGCTATAAGCTGGCTTTTCTTTAAATTTTTACGTTCGTTTTTCATCTTACCTCCTATTACCATTTACGACTCGACAATACCAATTTTGTCGATGACAAGAATAAAACTATTACGCTGATGAAATACAAGATGTCGCGTGTGTCGATGACGCCGCGGCTTAATGAGCTGTAGTGTGACGCTATTCCGAGGTGTTGTATGAAAAGATCTACTTTTCCGAACAATGCCATCGAATAGATCATGTCGAATCCTAGATAAAGGAATCCGCATAAAAACACTGAGAGAAGGAATGCAAGTATTTGGTTGTTGGTGATAGAACTGCAGAATATTCCTATAGAGACGAATGTTGAGCTTAGGAAGAACAGACCTATATAGGATCCCCATATTCCTCCGCTATCAACATTGCCTACAGGAAGACTCAGGCGATAGACAGAGAAGAAATATGTCAATGTTGGTATAAGTGCTAGAAGCACTAATGTCACGCCTGCCAGATATTTGCCCCATACTATCTGCCAGTCCGACAAAGGCTTGGTGAAGAGCATCTCTATGGTTCCAGTCCTTTTCTCCTCCGCGAAGCTTCTCATGGTGATGGCTGGGACAAGAAAAAGAAACACCCATGGTGCCAAGATGAAAAGACTGTCTAAGTTGGCATAGCCGAAACTCATGATGTTGAAATCACTTTGAAAAACCCAGAGGAACAATCCGGTGATGAGCAGAAACACCACTATCACCATGATTCCTATCAATGAATTTAGGAAATTACTTATTTCTTTCTTAAATAAAGCGTACATATATGAATTAATTAGCTTACAAAGATACGATTTTTTGTCAACAAGGCCACAAGACTACAAGTCAGAAAAGTTTATTTTCTGTTTTCTAACTTACTTTAATCTCTAATCACTAAACTTTAGACTCTAAACTGAAAAAGCATCCCATGGCATTCCAGATGGTTTCGGTGCTTTGATGTCGATAGGAGTCTTCAATGTTGGATGTTCAAAATGGAGTTTGTAGGCATGGAGGCTTATAGAAGCGTCTGGGTTTGATCGAGGGAATCCGTATTTAAGGTCACCTTTGATAGGGCATCCCATGTGAGCCAGCTGCGCTCTTATCTGGTGATGACGTCCGGTGATGAGTTCCACTTCGAGAAGATAATAGGAATCGGAACTTCCAATGACACGGTATCTCAGCTGTGCCAGCTTTGCTCCTTTGGTGTTGGAACTGACGATATAAGACTTGTTCTGACTTTCGTTCTTTATCATATAGTCGGAAAGTTCGCCGGCATCTTTAGGAGGTTTGTTCTTTACCACAGCGAGATATGTCTTGCTAAACTCGCGTTCCTTTATCTTCAATGTCATGCGGCTTAATGCTTTGCTTGTCTTGGCAAAGATGACGGCACCGCTGACAGGGCGGTCGATGCGATGTACCAGTCCGGCATAGACGTTGCCAGGCTTGTTATATGTCTCTTTGATATAAGCCTTGACATCATCGAGAAGACAGACATCTCCTGTCTTGTCGCCTTGAACTATTTCAGAAGGCAGTTTGTTGACAATGAGGAGATGATTGTCTTCAAATAATATTCTTTCTTCTAATGGTATTCTCATATTGAGGGTTAATATTGCTCGTTTTCGTTAGGGAAGTTGATGTCTTTCACATCGTTGATATAAGCTTGTACGGAGTTCTTGATGCCGTCGTATAGGTTGTTATATCTTCTCAAGAAACGAGGTGAGAAGTCGTTGCTGATGCCAAGCATGTCGTGAAGCACAAGAACCTGTCCGTCGGTGCCAGCTCCTGCTCCAATACCTATCGTAGGAATACGTAATGATTGTGTAACTTCGGTGGCTAGTGATGCAGGGATTTTTTCCAATACTATGCTGAAGCATCCTTTCTCTTGTAACAGGAGTGCGTCTTCACGGAGTCGCTGTGCTTCCTCGTCTTCTTTAGCACGGACAATATAAGTGCCGAATTTGTTGATGCTTTGTGGCATAAGACCGAGATGTCCCATCACTGGGATACCTGCACTGATGATACGTTCGACAGATTCAAGAATCTCACGGCCGCCTTCCATCTTGACAGCGTTGGCTCCTGACTCTTTCATGATACGGATAGCTGAATTTAACGCTTCTTTTGAGTTGCCTTGATATGTTCCGAATGGTAAATCTACAACGACGAAAGAACGCTTCACGGCGCGACATACCGACGATGCGTGGTATATCATCTCGTTCAAAGTGATTGGCAATGTGGTCTTATAACCTGCCATCACGTTGGAAGCACTGTCGCCAACTAAAATAATATCAATGTTGGATTCATCTAAAATCTTTGCCATAGAATAGTCGTATGCAGTCAACATGGCAATTTTTTCGCCTCTGTTCTTCATGTTCTGAAGTACATGAGTTGTTACTAAAGATACATTATGCGATAGATACATTTCTTTTATTTTAAAAAAGCAAAAATATGCAAAAAAATAGTATCTTTGCCAATCTCAATTCTATTTTATTATGAAAAATAAATTAATATTTTTATTGACAGCGATATCGTTAATGTTTGTATTTCTTTACTCTTGTGAGACCGATGTGGATATATATACTGAAGGTGATGAAACCACAATAGTTTATGGTTATCTTGACGCTGATGTAGATACCAATTATATTAAAATCACGAAGTCTTTTGTTGGAAATGCTCTCGATTTGGCACCTGACTATAATGCAAGTAATTATGATTATAAGTTATTGGTGAAATTGACAGGTAAGTTCGCAAGCAATCCAAATATGGTGATGACTGAGATAATGGATACGACTTCTGTCTTCAAACCTTACGACCCGGACGGAATTTTCTATAGCGGAAGAAATCAAGTATTGTATTATACAACGAAGAAATTGCTAGAAAATGAGAAATATCAATTGGAGATAGTACGTAATGACGGTGAGGTGATAAAATCGGAAGTGGAAACGATATGTGGTTCTACATTAAGGACACCGATGTATAACATAAATTTTGAGTCACAAAGTCCCAAACAGATAAGATGGGTTCCGAATACGTTTAATGAAAAAGCGGCTTATTATGAAGTTGTAGGCTATTTCCATTACAGACAGCTTAACAATATCGGTGAGGATACTGTGAAATATAGCATGAAATGGGTGATGGGATCCGGTACAGGCGATGATCTATGGAATAGCTCGGATAGACAATTATATGTCAACTATACTCCATGTTCATTCTATGACAGACTTAAATCTAACGATAACATCATAAATAACTCGCCAAGTTTTGTGCAGCGTTTTGTTGATGGTTTTGAAATTGTCATAACAGCTACAGGTGAAGAACTATATAATTACATATTGATACAAAATTCTAGTAGCGCCATCCAGGATACTCCTGAATATACCAATGTCGAAAACGGAATGGGAATATTATCGTCACGTTCCATCGGAAGAAGAATGGTAGATGTAAGCGACATATCAATAAATACATTGATACGTGAATATCCAGAATGGGGATTCAAGAAGTTATATGACGGACAATAAGAAACGGATTCTGTCGTTTTGTCATCCGAAAAAATAAATGTCAGTCTTTTCTGTTGACAAATTGAAATTTTTAAGATAATGAAAGCCACTGATTTAGTGGCTTTTTTGTTTTTTATAAAAAATAGTTGTGACATGATTTTATCAATTGTGACATACAAAATTTCATTGGCATAATGATTGACAAAAACGAGATGCTGTCATGTTTTGGCAGTGATAAAAAAGCAAACAATTAAACAATAAATAAAAATAGGAGAAACAAATTATGTCAAAAATTATTGGTATTGACTTAGGTACAACAAACTCATGTGTTGCAGTTATGGAAGGTAACGAACCTGTAGTTATTCCTAACAGCGAAGGTCACCGCACTACTCCATCAGTGGTAGCATTTACAGACAACGGCGAACGTAAAGTCGGAGAACCAGCAAAACGTCAAGCTATCACAAACCCATTAAAGACTATCTATTCTATCAAACGTTTCATGGGTGAATCATACGACAAGATGGTAAACGAAATCGGTCGCGTACCTTACCAAGTCGTAAAAGGACCAAACAACACTCCACGTATTGACATCGACGGTAAATTATATACTCCACAAGAAATCTCAGCTATGGTTCTTCAAAAAATGAAGAAAACTGCTGAAGACTATTTAGGCCAAACAGTAACAGAAGCTGTCATCACAGTTCCAGCATATTTCAACGACGCTCAACGTCAAGCTACTAAAGAAGCTGGCGAAATCGCAGGTCTTACAGTACGCCGTATCATCAACGAACCAACAGCAGCAGCTTTGGCATACGGTCTCGACAAGAAGAAAAACGACGTTAAGGTAGCTGTATTCGACCTTGGTGGCGGTACATTCGATATCTCAATCCTCGAACTCGGCGACGGCGTTTTCGAAGTTAAATCAACAAACGGCGACACTCACCTCGGTGG